>NZ_JAAMQJ010000100.1 GCF_013523125.1 Pseudomonas entomophila
ATGTCTGACGAGGTCGGGTGTTGAGCAAGTCGGCAATCTCGTCCAGCCGCTCCTGGCTAACCAGCGACAAATCGGTGCCCTTGGGTAAGTACTGCCGGAGCAGGCCGTTCGTGTTCTCGTTGCTGCCTCTTTGCCAAGGGCTGTGCGGGTCAGCGAAGTAGATCTTCATTCCCGTACGAGCTGTCAGCTCTTGATGCTTGGCCATCTCGCTGCCTTGGTCATGGGTCATGGTTTTCAGCAGCGCCGGTGCCATCCGCGAAAGTTCTCGCGTCATCCCCTCTAGCGCGGCGTCTGCGGTGGGCGCATCCAACTTGGCCAGGATCACGAAACGGCTCGTGCGCTCGACCATCGTCGCTACTGCCGAGCGATTGTTCGCGCCCATGATCAGGTCGCTTTCCCAATGACCTGGCACTTGTCGACCTTCGACCTCTTCAGGCCGATAGCGAATATTCTGTTCAGCTGGATAGCGCTCGCGCCGAGCTGGCGCAGTGCTGCGAGTACGCCGCTTGCTGCCGCCCTGGCGCAGGTAACCAATGAGTTGACGCTTAAGCTCGCCGCGTGGGTATGCATAGATTGTCAGGTAGATCGTTTCGTGACTCACATGCCGCTCAGGATTATCAGGCCAGTAGTCCTTGAGTCTGGCGGCAATTTGCTGAGGAGACCAGCCCTTGGCCAACATGCTGTGTACGACCTGGAACAGTTCAGAACCAGGGGCAAGAATCTTGCTGCGCCTCGGGACGTGTCTGAGGGCACGGGCTCGAGCACCGGCAGTGCTGGCGTCATAGTGCCCAGGCTGCGACTGGCGCCGCACCTCTCGACTCAGCGTGCTGGGTTGGCGTCCAAGAACTTGGGCGATGGCTCGCAGCGAGGCGCCTTGCATACGCATGATCATTAGCGTTACGCGCTCTTCGATGGTCAAGTGGGTGTAGTGAGTAGTCATGCAGCACCTTACCTCGGGTGTTGCACTTGGTCACTGAGACCGCC
>NZ_JAAMQJ010000101.1 GCF_013523125.1 Pseudomonas entomophila
GCAAGCCCGCTTGTGTCTTTGAGGATCGCTAGAATCAAAGGTGAGAGGAATGGATGGCAAGCTGTCTGTCCGAGGTGCCCCGAGCACGAGTGGGAGCAAAGCTGCCATCCATTCTTCCACCTTGACTCTAAGCCCGAACAGTTGAACGAGCAGCATCTCGAACGAACAAGCGTGGGCTAGGCCAAGGTGCCTCTCATCCTCAAGTCTAGAGGGTTTGCCCATGATTGCCCATGTCGGTATCGATGTTTCCAAAAAGCACCTGGATGTAGCTCTTCATCCACAAAAAGATGTCTTTCGCATTGCTAACACACCCGAAGCACTAACGGCGCTGGCTGAAAGGCTCAAGCCTTATGCCGTAGAGCGCGTATTGCTGGAGGCCACTGGCGGTTACGAAAAACTTGCTCTGCAAGTGCTAACCAAGCTTGGCCTGAAAGTGGTACGGATCAATCCTGTCAGAGTCCGCAATTTTGCCAAGGCCATGGGCAAGAATGCCAAGACCGACAAGATCGATGCAAGGATGCTGGCTCTGTTTTCTTCCAAGCTCGAAAACGAGCAGGCAGCTGTCGTGGACGAGGTACGCGACACGCTCAACGAGCTGGTGACACAGCGTCAGTTCTTCGTGCAGCAGCGCGATGACATCCGTCGGCGTGTCAAACAGATCACCTCAGAAGTGGTTCGCACAGCCTATCTGCTACAGATCAAGACACTCGATGACCAGGTCAAGAAAATCGATGTGCTGATCGAGGCCAAGAGCAGCGAGATCGATTCAAAATCCGTACAGCGCCTGCGTGCTATCAAGGGGATGGGACCTGTCACCATTTCAAGCCTCCTCTGCTTCTTGCCTGAACTTGGATCAGTGAGTGGGAAGCATATCGCTGCACTTGTCGGTGTAGCACCCTTCAACAATGACAGCGGCGACAAGACGGGTGAGCGACATATCTATGGTGGTCGCGGCAGGCTACGTCGT
>NZ_JAAMQJ010000102.1 GCF_013523125.1 Pseudomonas entomophila
TGTCTGGAGAAAACCCAATGCCTTATATCGCCATCAACGTCAGCAACGGCTACGACGTCACCAACTCGGTCCGCTACGCCACTCAGGAGGAGGCCGATGCGCGCGCCCGCGAGATCCTGACCCAGTCCCCGGGCGCCCAGGTTTACACCGCCCAGGTGCTGAAGGAGTACACCGCCAAGGTCTCGATCACGGCCAAGGAGCCAGCCGAGCCGGCGCCGGTCGACGAGGCCAACACCGCCGCCTGACGTCCCGCTGCACCCACCAAGCCCGCCCCGCGCGGGCTTTTTCATGCCTGGAGAAAACCCATGACCACACCACGCGGCGTCCGGAACCGAAATCCGGGCAACATCGACTTCAACCCACGCAACGCCTGGGTCGGCCAGCTGGGCCTGGAGGAGGGCGTGCCCAACCCGCGCTTCGCCCGCTTCGACTCCCCCGAGAACGGCATCCGCGCCCTGGGCAAGCTGCTGATCAACTACCGGGGCAAGGACGGCATGCCCGGCGTCGGCGGCAAGGGTATCGACACCGTGCTCGAGACCATCAACCGCTGGGCGCCGAGCAACGAGAACGACACCCAGGCCTATGCGCGCGCGGTGGCCACCCGCATCGGCGTGCACCCCACGGCGCCGATCGACATCAAGAACCCGACCACGCTGCGTGGGATGGTGGTCGGCATCATCGTCCATGAGAACGGCGGCAACCCGTACTCGGCGGCGGTGATCGACGAAGGCGTGCGGCGGGCGCTGGCATGAGCTGGCTGCTGGCGGCACTCAAGGCTATCCCGCTATGGCTGGTGCTGGCCCTCGCCGCCGGCGGCGTCATCTGGTGGCAGCACGGCCAGATCGAGAAGGCTCGGGCCGATGCTGCATCGCTCAACGATCAGGTGCAGCAGTGCCAGCAGGCCCGCAACAACCTGGTGGCCCTGGCCAATGAGCAGGGC
>NZ_JAAMQJ010000103.1 GCF_013523125.1 Pseudomonas entomophila
ACTTCACCACCACCGGCGTGCGCAAGGAGTCGCTGAAGTTCTTCGGCCTGGCCGACGGTAACGCCTTCAACGGCACGTTCCGTGGCTCGTTCAAGGGCCAGCGCGGCGCGACCAAGGCGGTCGTCGTTACCTTGCGCGGCCTGCTCAAGGAACTGGACATGGGCGACTGGAAGGCCGGCGACAAGGCCGAGGTCAAGCATGGCATCGCCGTCGCCTACTACAAGCTCGAGGTCGGCGGCGAGCTGATCTACGAGATCGATCCGATCGGCATGAAGCGCGTGATCAACGGCACCGACCAGCTGGCCAGCCAGCGCTCCGACCTCGGCCTGTAAACCCGCTATCCCTCAGCTTTCCTATCCCCCCGACTATCTGGCGGCCCAACACCCTGGGCCGCCTCTCGATTACTTCCCAAGGACACCACCCCATGAGCAAGCCAGTACCGAAGTACCTGAACCTGAGCGCCGAGAGCGTCACCGTCACCCTGACCAAGCCGAGCGCGGTCAACGGTGTGAACGTGCAGACCATCACCATGCGCTCGCCCACCGTGCGTGACGTGCGCGCCTCCACGCAGACCGGCGGTGACGACGATGAGCAGCGCGAGCTGAACCTGTTCGCCTCCCTGTCCGAGGTGGGGGTGAAGGATCTGGAAGGGCTGACCTACAAGGACTACAACCGCCTGGCCACCGGGTACAACTTTCTGGTGCGAGAGGACGAACTGTAACCCGCAGACGTTGAAGCATGCGGCCCGGCGCCTGGCGTCCGAGCTGCATTTTTCCGCGCAAGAAATCATGACCATGTCGTATGCCGACATGGTTTGGTGGCTCACGGACTGAGCGGGCAGGGGAGGTATCCATGGCGGGCAGGGTAGCGTTA
>NZ_JAAMQJ010000104.1 GCF_013523125.1 Pseudomonas entomophila
ACTTCACCACCACCGGCGTGCGCAAGGAGTCGCTGAAGTTCTTCGGCCTGGCCGACGGTAACGCCTTCAACGGCACGTTCCGTGGCTCGTTCAAGGGCCAGCGCGGCGCGACCAAGGCGGTCGTCGTCACCCTGCGCGGCCTGCTCAAGGAGCTGGACATGGGCGACTGGAAGGCCGGCGACAAGGCCGAGGTCAAGCATGGCATCGCCGTCACCTACTACAAGCTCGAGGTCGGCGGCGAGCTGATCTACGAGATCGATCCGATCGGCATGAAGCGCGTGATCAACGGCACCGACCAGCTGGCCAGCCAGCGCTCCGACCTCGGCCTGTAAGGCCTATTTCCTGATTCCTTAGCGGCCCATGACACCTGGGTCGCCTCTCGACTATTTCCCAAGGGCATCACCCCATGAGCAAGCCAGTACCGAAGTACCTGAACCTGAGCGCCGACCGCGTCACCGTCACCCTGACCAAGCCGAGCGAGGTCAACGGCGTGAACGTGCAGACCATCACCATGCGCTCGCCTACCGTGCGTGACGTGCGCGCCTCCACGCAGACCGGCGGTGACGACGATGAGCAGCGCGAGCTGAACCTGTTCGCCTCCCTGGCCGAGGTGGGGGTTAAGGATCTGGAAGGGCTGACCTACAAGGACTACAACCGCCTGGCCACCGGGTACAACTTTCTGGTGCGAGAAGACGAACTGTAACCCGCAGACGTTGAAGCATGCGGCGCGGCGCCTGGCGTCCGAGCTGCATTTTTCCGCGCAAGAAATCATGACCATGTCGTATGCCGACATGGTTTGGTGGCTCACGGACTGAGCGGGCAGGGGAGGTATCCATGGCGGGCAGGGTAGCGTTA
>NZ_JAAMQJ010000105.1 GCF_013523125.1 Pseudomonas entomophila
CTCCCAGCCGCTCCTGCACCTGGGAGACCCCGGACACGACACGGTTGTACGTCGACGCTACCTGGCCGACCCGTGCCTGGGCCATGTTGATGGTACGCATCATCCGGCCCAGCTTTTCACTGGCACCTGACGGCAGAAACGGGATGTTCTGCAGGTCCGTGGCCGCGCCGGTGATGTTGACCACGGCAGTATTGAGCGGGGCCAGCATGCCGTCCGCACTCTTGCGACCGGCCTCCCCTGCCGCCACCAGGCCCGACAGTGACGCCTCCAATTGCTGCATGTACGCCATAGCGGCTCCTTAGACGTGGGGTTGATCGAACAGCTGGGCCGAGGCCATACGCGAGGCCGCCTCGCGGCTCCAGGACTCGAACAATTGCCTCAGTGGGCCCTCCATCTCACGCAGCAGCTGCGCCGGGTCTTTCACGTCGCCCTGCACGTCGAGCTTGATGCTTGGCGAGAACGAAAACGCTTGGTCGACCTTCGGCGCCGGCGGCGGCGCTGCCTTGGCGGGAGCGGCGTCGGGCAGTTTCGCCGACGGCGCTGCGCTCTTGCTCATGTCGCGCACCAGGTCGCCCAGTCCGGCAGGCGGTTGAGGTCTGACGGGATCTGCGCCGGGGAACCGCACCGCACTGGCTCCAGGTGCCGGCACAACCAAGGGGGCCTTGGCCGGTGCCAATGCCGGTGCAGGTGCCGCCGGCGCAGGCTTGGCCTTGATCGTCTCGCCCAGCTTTGGCGCCGCACCATGCTGCACGCCTGTCGCCGCTTTGGCCTTGGCTCGCGCCGCCTGGGCCTGCTCGGCTTCGTACTTCTCCCGGTAACCCGGAGGCACCAGGTCAGCACCAGGGAAGCGCAC
>NZ_JAAMQJ010000106.1 GCF_013523125.1 Pseudomonas entomophila
GGTCCAGCGCCAGCCATTGGCTCGGCACCATGTAGTCCGGCAGGCCATGGCTCAGGTGCTGGGCCAGCTCGGCCTGCCAACCTTCGGCTTCCTGCTCAAGGACCACGTAGCCCACCAGTTGCTTGCCATCGGGCACCGTCACTACGGTTTCACGCACCAAGGCGTGTTCCAGCAGGCGTGCCTCGATCTCGCCCAGCTCGATGCGCAGGCCGCGCAGCTTGACCTGATGGTCGATGCGACCGGCGTACTCGATCACCCCGTCAGGGCGTTGGCGGGCCAGGTCACCGGTGCGGTACAGGCGCTCGCCGGTGCCATGGGGGCTGACCACGAAGCGTTCGGCGGTCAGGCCCGGACGGCGGTGGTAGCCGCGCGCCAGGCCTTCGCCGGCCAGATACAGCTCGCCCAGCACGCCCACCGGCACCGGTTGCAGCTCGGTATCGAGGACGTAGCAGGCCAGGTTGGCGATGGGCTGGCCGATCGGCACGCTGTCGCGGCCTTCGTCGCGGCAGGTCCAGTGGGTCACGTCGATGGCCGCTTCGGTCGGGCCGTAGAGGTTGTACAAGGCAGCACCCGGCAGCCTGGCGAAGACCTGCTGCTGCGCATCGGCTGGCAGCGCCTCGCCGCTGCACACGATGCGCTTGAGGCGGGTGCAGCGCGAGACGTTCAGGTCCTGCATGAAGGCCTGCAGCATCGAGGGCACGAAGTGCAGCGTGCTGACCTGCTCGCGGGTAATCAGCTCGATCAGGCGTGCTGGGTCGCGATGATCCCCTGGAGC
>NZ_JAAMQJ010000107.1 GCF_013523125.1 Pseudomonas entomophila
CCACGTCTTTCATCGCCTCTGACTGCCAAGGCATCCACCGTATGCGCTTCTTCACTTGACCATATAACCCCAAGCAATCTGGTTATACTGTGAAGACGACATTCGCCGAAAATTCGCATGTTGCGCTTTCGCGCAGAACTCACAAATTTTACCTTAGCCTGATCACCACCAGTGAAAGTGGCCATCAGTCTATTTCTATCACATATCCGAATTTTTAAAGAACGATCTGACAAAAGCCAGAAATCAACATTCAGCAAGGAATGCTCATTTCTAGGTTCTAGCAGTAAGCTGCAAGCAGCCCGCTACAAGCAGAAGCAGTAAGTGGTGGAGCCAAGCGGGATCGAACCGCTGACCTCCTGCGTGCAAGGCAGGCGCTCTCCCAGCTGAGCTATGGCCCCAGAATGCTACACATTTCAGGAAATGGTAGGTCTGGGCAGATTTGAACTGCCGACCTCACCCTTATCAGGGGTGCGCTCTAACCAACTGAGCTACAGACCTAAGGTGCTGCCCGACGCGTTCAAGCTTGCCGCTTGAAGCTCAAGACTTAAAGCTGCTTCTATCGTCTTCGTACAAAGAATCAAGCAATTCGTGTGGGGGCTCATCAGCTGGCTGATGTCGTCGATTAAGGAGGTGATCCAGCCGCAGGTTCCCCTACGGCTACCTTGTTACGACTTCACCCCAGTCA
>NZ_JAAMQJ010000108.1 GCF_013523125.1 Pseudomonas entomophila
CAGCTGGGCCAGCCGGTGGACTTCAAGGTGGTGGCCACGCTCGAGCTGGACAGCGGCCCGGAGCCTGCCGTGGTCAAGAAGGCCGCACAAGCCAGCCTGGACGCGGCCATTGCCAAGGCGCGGGATCTGGAAGGCGAGCTGTCGTTGTCGGCCATCTACGCCGCGCTGCACGTCAGCGGGGTGCAGCGCGTCGACCTGGTCCAGCCCAAGGGCGACGTGCTGAGCGATAAGCGTCACTACCCCAACTGCACCGGCATCGCGCTAGGTACGAAGGTGGTAACGTGAGCCTGCTACCGCCCAATGCGACCCAGCTCGAGCGCGCGCTGGAAGTGGCCTGCGACCAGAACGTCGACCCCGACATCATCCGTGGGGTGGCGGACTCGGCGCGCTGCCCGGCCAACTTCCTGCCCTGGCTTGGCTGGGCGATGAAGGTCGAGGGCTGGGAGGCGGCCGACACCGAAGCCCAGCAGCGTGCCCTGATCCGCCAAGCGATACCGATCCACAAGACCAAGGGCACGGTCGGTGCCATCCGCCGGGTGCTGCGGGCGGTGAACGTCAACGCCGATCTCAAGGACTGGCGGGAGATCCCCAACGGGGTGCCGTACACCTTCCAGGTCACGGCCTGGGCCAACGAGAACCGCAGCGGTGAAGGCTCGATCATTTCGCCGCAGTTGGGCGAGCG
>NZ_JAAMQJ010000109.1 GCF_013523125.1 Pseudomonas entomophila
CGGCGTCATCTGGTGGCAGCACGGCCAGATCGAGAAGGCTCGGGCCGATGCTGCATCGCTCAACGATCAGGTGCAGCAGTGCCAGCAGGCCCGCAACAACCTGGTGGCCCTGGCCAATGAGCAGGGCAAGGCGCTGGGCGACCTGCAATTGGCTGCCCAGCAACGCCAGATGCAGGCCGAGCAGGCCGTTGCAGGAGCACATGCCGAGGCGCAGGCCGACTATCAGGCGGCAAACCGGCTGCAGCAGGAACGCACCGGCGGCGATCAGTGCGCGGCCGCCACCTCGATCATCGACAAGGAGCTTGGCCTATGAACTTGCCAACTTGCGCAAAATCGCAAACTGGCCTTGCCTTGGCTGTTGTGGTCCTGCTGCTGGCCGGCTGCGTATCCCACGTCGAGCCGGAGGTGCGCACCGTGCGCGTCGAGGTGCCCGTGCAGGTTCCTTGCCGCGCGCCCGACGTCGCCGTGCCGCCCTGGGCCGCTGCCGGCCTACGCAAGACCGACAGCCTCGAAGTGAAGGTGCGAGCCCTGCTGGCTGAGCGCCGACAGCGCATTGGCTACGAGAAGGAGCTGGCGGCTGCCGCCGGTGCGTGCCGCTGACCGGTGATTGCCCAGCAGCAGCGACAGCCATTACGATACTGTTTTTCCATACAGT
>NZ_JAAMQJ010000010.1 GCF_013523125.1 Pseudomonas entomophila
GGTGGTGGGATCAGGTCGAGACATCGTCACTCCGTGTCGGAACGCCTCGACAGGTGGAAGGCGGGGTCAGCGTGGTCACGGTCTGCCAGCCATTGCTGATCGATTTTAGGGCCGCTTCGCGCCCCATCGTGGCACGGGGCCGCTCTACACCCGCCGCAGTGGTACAGGCAATCGCAGTCCCATGTGGGCGGCCCCGTGCCGCGATGGGGCGCGAAGCGGCCCATGGAGTCCGTCGACACGCCAGCGCCCACCATGAGCCCGACGGTGCGCCTCAGAAATTCGCCGGTGTGTTGGCGCTGATGATCTCGGCTTCATCAGGCCCGATGTTCTTGAAGCTGTGGGGCAAGGTGGTCGGGATGTAGTAACCATCGCCCGACCCCAGCACGCTGACCTGGCCATCGACCCACAGCTCCACCGTGCCGCGTGTGACCAGCCCGCATTCCTCACCCTGGGTGTGCACGATCGGTTCGCCCGAATCGGCCCCGGGCGCATACAGCTCGCGCAGCAGGCGCATCTGCCGGTTCTCGACGCTGGCGCCGACCAGCAGCATGCGCAGCCCGTTGCGGCCCAGGTCCGGCTGTTCGCCTGCCCTGAACACGTAGCGCTCTTCGCGCGCGGGCTCGTCGAAGCTGAAGAACTCGGCCAATGACATGGGGATGCCTTCGAGCAGTTTCTTCAGCGAGCTGACCGACGGGCTGACCCGATTCTGCTCGATCTGCGAGATCGTCGAGTTGGTCAGGCCACTGCGACGCGCCAACTCGCGTTGCGACAGGTTGCTGCGTTCGCGTACCAGCTTGAGTCGTGTCCCCGTGTCCATAGCCGCCTTAGATGAGAGGTGTCGAAAATGATGGGCGGAGCATTAAAGCACACTCCGCCGCACGACGCGCTGTGCGCAGGCCAGGCACGTTACGTGCGAAGCCTAGGCCAGCTCCAGCCAGATCGGGGCATGATCCGACGGTTTGTCCATGCCACGCAGTTCAAGGTCCACGCCAGCGGCCTTGAGTCGTGGCAACAGGCCGCTGGAGGTCAGGATCAGGTCGATGCGCAGGCCGCGCTTGGGCGTGTCCTCGAAGCCGCGGCTGCGGTAGTCGAACCAGCTGAAGCAGTCGTTCACCTCGGGGTGCAGGTGACGGAAGCTGTCGGTCAGCCCCCAGTCCTTGAGCCGTTGCATCCAGTCGCGCTCTTCCGGCAGGAAGCTGCACTTGCCAGTCCTGAGCCAGCGGCGGGCGTTGTCCGGACCGATGCCGATGTCGCAATCTTCTGGCGAGATGTTCACATCGCCCATCACCACCAGCGGCTGGTGAGGGGCGAACTGGCCTTCCAGCAGTTGCTGCAGGTCGTGGTAGAAGCGCTGCTTGGCCGGAAACTTGGTCGGGTGGTCACGGCTTTCGCCCTGGGGAAAGTAGCCGTTCATGACCGTGATCGGCAGGCCATCGGCGTCTGCGAAGGTGCCCCAGATGAAGCGTCGCTGGGCGTCCTCCTCATCGGTGGCGAACCCTTTGTGCAGGCTCAGGGGGGCCTGGCGCGAGAGCAGGGCGACGCCGTAATGACCTTTCTGTCCATGGAAATGCACGTGATAGCCCAGGGCTTCGATGTCGGCGAGGGGGAACTGCTCGTCGCTGACCTTGGTTTCTTGCAGGCCGATGACGTCGGGCTGGTGTTTCTCGATCAGCGCGGCCAGCTGGTGCGGGCGCGCGCGCAGGCCATTGATGTTGAACGAGATGATCTTCATGGGCAGCGCCATCCTGGGAAAAAGGTGCCGATCCTAACGGACATTGGCGTGGCTCACCAGCGTGGCACCGGGTCACGGGTGCTCTCGGGGTCGACAGGGCAAGGTCACGCCGCGGTCGAGCCAGCGGTGAACGATTGGCCCTGCGCGCGCCTCCAAGGCTCTCACGATGCCGCTGCCAGGAGGCCAGCCCGCCATGCCCGAAACCACTGCCCCACCCGCGCGCCTCTGCCTGCTCGACCGAGGCTACCGCCGTGAAACCCGTGCCTTGCTGTTCGAGGCCTACCGCCGCGAACCGGTCGTCGGCCATCTGCTCGATGCCGACCGGCCCGGTTTCGAGCGCCGTCTGCGCACGGTGATCCGTGCCTGGGTGCGTCAGCACTACTACCTGCAACTGCCTGCACTAGGGCTGATGGTCGGCGATGACCTGATTGGCGTCGCCTTGATTACACCACCCCTGCGTCGCCTGGGCGTCACCGACAGCTGGATCTGGCGCTTGTGGATGTGGTCAGGGGTGGGGCTGCGGCGCACCCGGCGTTACCTGGACTATCAGTGGGCCATCAACGGTTGCCTGGCCAGCCCTCAGGTGCACCTGCTGCCGTGGCTGGGCATCGACCCGCGCTTTCAAGGCCGGCACTACGGCGAGCAATTGCTGCAGGCGGTCCATGCCTGGTGTGCCGAAGATACCGATTCGCACGGTGTCGTGCTGGCGACCGGCAATGCCCATTACCTCGACTTCTGCCTGCAGCAGGGGTACGAGGAAGTCGGCGAAGTCGCCCTGGGTCCGGTGCGCGAGCGGGTCTTTCACCACCCGTTGCCTTTATCGGCCGAGGTGCCCCAGGCCTGACCTGGCAGGCATGTCAGGCTTTCCCTCGCACTCAGCTCTGGTAGCATGCCCCGCATGACGCATACAGGAAGAATCATCTGGGGCTTGGCGCTGCTGGCCTCCAGTCTGGCCGCAAGCGCTCAGAGCGAGTTGCGTGTCCAGGTCAAACCCGCCAACAAGGCGCTCAGGTCCAACGTCGAAGGCTACATCGGTAGCCTGGGCGATCGGGACGAAGAGGCCTTGACGCGCTTCAGCCGTGGTGCCGAGGAACAGGCGCGCAAGGCGGCCCAGGCCTTGGGCTATTACCAGGCGCAGATCGACAGCGAAGTGGTCCCTGCGGCCGGTCCGGACACGCCGGCGCGGCTGGTGATCAGGATCGTGCCAGGCGAGCCGGTGCGGCTGCGCCACGTCACGATCAAGGTCGAAGGCCCGGCCAGCACGCTCGACCGCTTTCGCGTGCCGGACAGTCCGGGGCTGCGCTCGGGTGCGGTGCTCAACCACGGCAACTACGAGAACGCCAAGCACCAGCTGGAGAACCAGGCCTCGCGCTATGGGTTCTTCAGCGGTCGCTTCACCGAGCAGCGGCTGGCGGTCGACCCGCGCGCCGGCATCGCCGACATCGACCTGGTCTACCAGAGCGGCCCCCGCTATCGCCTGGGCGCGGTGAGCTTCGGCGGCGACACGCCCCTGGACCAGGATCTGCTGCAACGCATGGTCTCGTTCACGCCGGGTACCCCCTATGACTCCCAACTGATCGCCGAGCTGAACAACGACTTGCAGTCCAGTGGCTACTTCGAGGGGGTTCGGGTCGATGCCTCACCAGCGGCGGCCGTCAACGACGAAGTGCCCGTGCAGGTCCAGCTGGAAACCCGCAAGCCGCGTACCTTGGGCCTGGGCCTGGGGTATTCGACGGACGTGGGACCACGGGGCAGGGCCAACTGGACGCGCCACTGGGTCAACCCGCAGGGCCACAGCTATGGTTGGGAGGCCGAACTGTCCGCGCCCCGGCAGAACGTCGGGTTGTGGTACGACATGCCGCTCGATCCGCCGCTGACCGACAAGCTGCGCTTTGCCGGTGGCTACCAGAACGAAGAGATCGCCGGCACCGATACGCTCAGCAAGCTGCTCACGGTCGGCCCTGAATGGCACAGCAAGCTGCCCAGCGGCTGGAACCGCGTCATCTCGCTCAAGTACCAGCGTGAAGAGTACCGCCTGGGCGACGATTCCGGGCTGAGCAACCTGCTGATGCCGGGGGTGACCTACGCCTTCCTGCGCAGCGACAACAAGATCGACCCGCACAACGGCTACCGCCTGCAGTTCGACGTCCGGGCCGCCAAGGAAGGGCTGGTGTCGGACACCGACCTGCTCTACGGCAACGTGCTGCTCAAGGGCCTGACCACCGTGGGCGAACGGCACCGCCTGCTGGGGCGACTGGCCTTCGGCGGCAACTTCACCAATGACTACACCCACAGCGTGCCGCCCTCGCTGCGCTTCTTCGCCGGTGGCGACCAGAGCGTGCGTGGCTACGACTACCAGACCCTGTCGCCCGAAAACAGCGATGGCGACCGCATCGGCGGACGCTACATGATCGCGGCCAGCGCCGAGTACCAGTACGAAGTCGCCGACAAATGGCGGATCGCGACCTTCATCGACCAGGGCAACGCCTTCAACAGCCTCGACCTGCCCAGCCTCAAGACCGGCGTCGGCGTCGGCGTGCGCTGGGTGTCGCCAGTCGGGCCGCTGCGCCTGGACCTGGCCCATGCGCTGGACGACGACGGCGGGATCCGTTTGCACTTTTCCATGGGGCCTGAACTGTGAGGCGTTTCCTCAAACCGGTGTTGTTGAGCGTGCTGGCCCTGCTGGTGCTGATCCTTCTGGCCCTTGGCCTGATACTGGGCACCGCGGCCGGCAGTCGCTGGGCGCTGGGCCTGATGCCGGGCCTGACGGTGGACGACTTTCAAGGCCGTCTGGGCGGGCGCTGGCAGGCCCGGCACGTGCAGTGGGCCCAGGGCGAGACGCGTATCGATTTGCAGGCGCCGCTGCTCGAATGGTCGCCTGCCTGCCTGCTGCGGGCCACGCTGTGCATCGACGAACTGCGGGCCGAGCGCATCGACATGGCCTTCGCGCCGAGCCAGGCCGATCCGGACAGCGGCCCGTTGCAGTTGCCCGACCTCGACCTGCCTCTGGATATCGAAGTGGGCGCGCTGAGCGTCGGCCAGTTGCGACTCGACGGCAGTGAGCTGCTGGGGGATCTGCAACTGGCGGCGCATTGGGAGCCGGCCGGGTTGCGCATCGACACGCTCAAGCTGCAGCGCGACGACCTGCTCGTCGACCTGAAAGGCCTGGTCAAGCCTGTGGGCGACTGGCCACTGCAGGTGGCAGGGCAGGTCCGGTTGCCCGCGGTCGATGGCCGCGATTGGCAGTTGCAGGTCGACGTGAACGGGCCCTTGAAGCAGACCCTCAATGTGGCTGCCGACAGCAGCGGCTACTTCGACGGTCGGCTCGAAGGGCAGGTTCAGGCATTGGCCGAACACTTGCCGGCCTCGTTGCATCTCAAGTCCGAGGCCTTCAAGCCCAGCGCGGCCTTGCCCGATACTCTGGCCCTTAATCAGCTGAGCCTCAATGCCGAGGGCGACCTGCTCAAGGGCTTCGCGTTGACGGGGGCGGCCTCCCTGCCTGCCGAGCACGGGGTGATCCCGTTGCTGCTCAGGGGACGTGTGGATGCCCAGGGCGCGCACTTGTCCGGGCTCGATCTGGTGGCCGGTGACCAGCAGCACTTGAAACTCCAGGCCAATGCCGACTGGTCCTCCGGGATGAGCGCCGAGGCCCGTATCGACTGGCTGGATTTCCCCTGGCTGCGGCTCTACCCGATGGAGCAGGCACCTGCCGTCAGCGTGCATCGCTTCAATGGGCAGGTGACGTACCGCGATGGCGCCTACGAAGGTGAGTTCACCAGCGACTTGAAGGGCCCGGCCGGCGATTTCAGCCTGGCCAGTCCGTTCAAGGGGGATCTCACCCAGGTCAGTCTCCCGGCACTGGCGCTGGTGGCCGGGCAGGGGCGTGCCGCCGGCAAGGTGGCCTTGCGGTTCGCCGACACCTTGGCCTGGGACGTCGACCTGCAGGTCTCCAAGCTCGACCCAGCCTACTGGGTCGCCGAACTGCCTGGCACCTTGGGCGGCCCTCTGCGTAGCCAAGGCCAGAAGCAGGGCGACCGACTCGACCTGACCGCCCAGCTCGACCTCAAGGGCCGTTTGCGGGGTCAGCCGGCGGTGCTCAAGGTGCAGGCCGGCGGCGCTGGCGAACGCTGGACCCTGGCCGACCTGGCGATCCAGCTGGGCGACAACCGCATCCAGGGCAGCGGCAGCCTCGAGCAGCGCCTGGCCGGGCGTATCGACATCGACCTGCCACGGCTGGGCCAGCTGTGGCCGCGGCTGCAAGGTCAGGTCAAGGGCCAGCTCGATGTGGCCGGCACGCTCCAAGCCCCTGAAGGGCGCCTGGAACTGCGCGGCCTGCAACTGGCCCAGGAACAGAACCGCCTGCAGCGGCTCGACCTGCAGGCGCGGCTGGACGGCAAGCAGCGGGCGACCGTGGACCTCAAGGCCACGGGCATCCAGGCGGGCGAGACGGCGTTGGGCAACCTGCAGGTGACCGGCCGTGGCGACAGCGTGCAGCAGGCCGTGCAAGTGGGATTGGAGGGCCCGCAGCTCAAGCTGGCGCTCGGCGCCGATGGCAAGCTCGACCAGGGCAACTGGCGAGGTCGGTTGGGCAGCGGACGTGTCCAGGCGGGCGGTCAGGATTGGCAACTGCAATCACCGGCACGGGTGCAGTACCTGGCCAACGGGCAGATCGACGTCGGCGCCCATTGCTGGCGCTCGGGGTCGGCCAGCCTGTGCGGCGACGAGCAGCGCCTGGCGCCCGAGCCACGCCTGCGCATGCACCTCAAGCAGTTCCCGCTGGACAGTCTGGCGCAGTGGATGCCGAACGATTTCCGCTGGCAGGGCCTGTTGAACGCCGACCTTAACATCGACCTGCCAGCCAGCGGCCCCAAGGGCACGGTCCAGGTGGACGCCAGCGGCGGTACCTTGCGTGTGCGCGAGCAGCAGCGCGGACAGTGGGTCGACTTCCCGTATCGCACCTTGCGTCTGTCCAGCACCCTGGCGCCACGTCGCGTCGACACGCGCCTGACGTTCCAAGGCAACCGCCTGGGCGAGCTCACCCTCGACACCCGGATCGATCCGCTGGGCAAGGACAAGCCGCTGTCCGGCAGCTTCGACCTGGCAGGGGTCGACTTGTCCATCGCAAGGCCCTTCCTGCCGATGGTCGAGCAACTGGCCGGGCAGCTCAACGGCGCCGGTCAACTGAGCGGTACGCTGCTGGCGCCTCAGGTCAATGGCAACGTCGCCCTGACCGGCGGACAGGTCGCAGGTGGCGAGCTGCCGATCAGCGTCGAAGGCCTGACCCTGCGGGCAGCCATCGCCGGCGAACAGGTCCAGATCAACGGTGACTGGCGCAGCGGCAGCGCCGGGCGTGGCCAGCTGACCGGCAACCTGACCTGGGGCCAGGCCCTGGCGATGGACCTGCGGTTGACCGGCCAGCAATTGCCGGTCACCGTCGACCCCTATGCAACCCTCGACGTGGCGCCCGACCTGAACATCCGCCTGGTCGACGACAAGCTGGCGGTCACCGGCAAGGTGCAGGTGCCCAAGGGGCAGATCACCATCCGTCAGTTGCCGCCATCGACGGTCAAGGTGTCCGACGACACGGTGATCGTCGGGCAGCAGACCGAGGAGGGCAAGCCGCCGATGGCCATCGCCATGGACGTGGACGTGGAGGTGGGGCGCGACACGCTGGCCTTCAGCGGCTTCGGCCTGACCGCCAACCTGCTGGGGCACGTGCATATCGGTGACAACCTCGATACCCGTGGCGAACTGCGCCTGGCCGACGGACGCTACCGCGCCTATGGCCAGCGGTTGACCATTCGGCGTGCCCGCCTGCTGTTCGCCGGTCCGCTCGACCAGCCATACCTGGACATCGAGGCCATTCGCCAGGTGGACGACGTGACGGCGGGCATTCGCTTGACCGGCAACGCCGAGCAGCCGACCACCGAAGTCTTCTCGGAGCCGGCCATGAGCCAGGAGCAGGCGCTGTCGTACCTGGTGCTGGGTCGCCCGCTGGGCAATACCGGCGAGGACAACAACATGCTCGCCCAGGCCGCCCTGGGGCTGGGGCTGGCGGGCAGCGCCGGCATCACCAGCAAGCTGGCGACCGGACTGGGCATCGAGGATTTCCAGCTCGACACCGAAGGCAGTGGCGATGCGACCAGCGTGGTCGCCAGCGGCAACCTGACGGACAAGCTCAGCCTGCGCTACGGTGTCGGCGTCTTCGAACCGGCCAACACCATCGCCTTGCGTTACAAGTTGAGCCAGAAGGTGTATGTGGAGGCGGCCAGTGGGGTGGCCAGTTCGTTGGACATCTTCTACAAGCGGGATTTTTGAGCGGTAAGCTGCGAGCTTGGAGCTAAAGCAAAAGCGGGATCAAGACTGAGCTCGATCCCGCTTTTGCTTGCAGCTTATAGCTCTCCACACCCCACCCACCTCAAGTCGCAGGACGATGACCGTTGTCGAGGCGGCGGATGTTGCCGATCTGCCGCAGGCTCAGGCCGTAGCGATCGGCCAGCAGGCTGCGCGACAGGCCGTCGGCGCTTGCGCGCTGGATCTGCAGATTGCGCACCTGGCGCTCGAAATGGTCGGCCTTGGGGATTTCCAAGGCCATGCCGGCATAGCGCTTGATCAGGGCATCCAGGGCCTCAGGCGGCAGGATGTCGATCAGCTTCGTGCGCTCGCGGTATTTGGGAATGTACTTCGGGCGTCCGCCATAGGCGCAGGTCAGGCGGTAGGCATTTTCGATCCCGATGCACTCGATCAGCGACTGCAGCGACAGGGGCAATTGTTCGACGTCGATCAGTTTAAGGTCATGCAGTTCCATGGGCAGGCTTCCTTTGACAGGTTGAGGCCAGGGCGTGATCAGGTCGCTACACGCCTTGAGCGTGCCGATTCCCAATGCGGGCGGCGTGATGATTCTCGGTGAGCGGTCGATGAGTCGCTAGGCGCTATCTGGCCCCAGGTTTGTAGTTAGGGCAGTCTAGGTGTGCAGGCAGTGAGAGCTTCCGACGTAGGAAGTTGACCTACTAAAATCGTGCAGCGGATGGTTTTCCTGGAGGGGTCGCAGTACCTGCTAGGGAAGCTTGGCCTACCCTCGGGGACGACGTCGAGGAGCTCGAAATGCCTGCGAAAACGGCCTGGGTTAGGGGCGAGCCATCGTCATGCACCAGGTCGATAGGCTATGCTGCCGCGCAAAACGGCCAGCCGGCTTCAACGCAATGGGATTTCTTCAATGACACACGTGCAGCGCCTGAAATATTCGCTTCTGATCATCCTGGTGGTACTGGGCATCATGCTGGGGCTCTCGCACCTGCAAAAACAGGGCGCGATCAGCGAGCAGACCTTCCAGTACCTGGCCATCGCCGTGGCAGTGGTGGTCGTGGTGATCAACGGGATCCTGCGGCGCAAGGTCAAGCCTTGACCTCAGCCGACCCAGGACGGGTCGGCCGTGACGTCAGCGCGAGGGCCGCTCGAGCAGGGCGCTGGCCTGGACATGCAAGGCATAGCACTTGTCCTCGCCCAGGTGAATCACGCCTTCGCTGCACAAGCGCTTGAGCACCTCGCGCACGCTCAGGAAGGACAAGGGGAGGCCCAGCTGTTCGAGCTGCGCATGCACCCCGCGCACGCCAATGCGTCGTCCCTCGCGCTCGGCGCGATGCAAGGCATCGATCACCTTCAGCCGGATCAGGCTGGTGCGCAGCCCATAGACGCGCAACAGTTCGCGAATCCGTTCGTTGCACACGCGGTCCTGGGCATCGTGGGTCGCTCCAATGGCAGGCTTCACGGGGGATGGCCGCACGGGCGGCGACGGCTGCGGGGTGTGCATGCGAATACTCCTTTTCATGGGCGGTCCCGAAACATCATGGCCTTAAGAAGTAAGACGAACGAGCCGCGCGAATCTGCAATGCTCGATCGAATGGAGGTCAACGAACGTCCCCTCGAGGTCTGCCAACGACGGATGCGTTAAACAATGCCTTGGCTGATTCGTCAGGTCGGGATGACCTCGCAATCCCAGGAGAGCCTCGTGATCAGCCATTCCCGCCCCGTGCCCCGTTTCGCTTTCATCGCTGCCTTGACCTTTGCCTCGTTCACCGCCCAGGCCCGGGACGGGGCCGACGAGGTGTCGGCACAGATCCGCCGGACCGGGTTCGGCACGCCGCACATCCTGGCCCGGGACGAGCGTGGCCTGGGCTACGGCATCGGCTATGCCTACGGCCAGGACAACCTGTGCCTGCTGGCCAACGAGGTGCTGACCGTGAATGGGGAGCGCTCCCGCTACCTGGGCGCCGACGGCCAGACGCTCGAGCAACGCAGCAACCTCGACAGCGATCTGTTCTTCACTTGGCTCAACACGCCCGAGGCGGTGAAGGCCTTCTGGAACGCCCAGCCGGCATCGGTTCGTGCCTTGCTCGACGGCTATGCCCGGGGCTACAACCGGGCCCTGGCCGAGCGCCGGGTCCAGGGGCTGCCGGAGGCGTGCGGCGCGGGCGACTGGGTTCGTGCGATCACGCCGGACGATGTGGTCAAGCTCACTCGACGCGTGCTGACCGAAGGCGGCCTGGGCCAGTTCGCCGAGGCGCTGGTGGGCGCCTCGCCGCCGACGCCCGCTGCCCAAAGGGCGGGTACCGACTTCAGTCATCTGGCGCTGCGTCAGGCGCGGTTCGCCCTGGAGCGCGGCAGCAATGCCGTGGCGGTAGGGGGGCAGCGTTCCGCCAATGGCAAGGGGCTGCTGCTGGCCAACCCTCACTTTCCCTGGATGGGCGGGCTGCGCTTCTATCAGATGCAGCTGACCATTCCCGGCCAACTGAACGTGATGGGGGCAGCCTTGCCAGGCTTTCCGCTGATCAATATCGGGTTCAACGACCACGTGGCCTGGACCCACACCGTCGACACGGCTCGTCATTTCACGCTCTATCGCCTGGACCTGGACCCCAAGGACCCGACGCGCTACCTCTGGGAGGGCCAGTCACTGCCGCTGGCGCAGCAGCGTGTGGTGGTGAGCGTCAAGGGCGAGGACGGACACGTGCGCCAGGTCGAGCGGCAGGTCTACGCTTCTCGTCAGGGGCCGATCGTGCAATGGCCGGGTCGCCTGGACTGGGATGCCGGGCATGCCTACGCGCTGCGTGACGCCAACCTGGACAATACCCGCGTGATACAGCAATGGTATGCGATCAACCATGCCGACAGCCTGGCCAGTCTGAAAACGTCGGCCGAGGCGATCCAGGGCATGCCCTGGGTCAACACGTTGGCCGTCGACGGCGGTGGCCAGGCGCTGTACATGACCCAGTCGGTCATCCCCTATGTGGACCGTGCGCTGCTCGAGCAGTGCGAAGACCCCCGTGGCAAGGCCATGGCCTTGATCGTACTCGACGGTTCGCGCAGCGCCTGCCAGTGGAAGACCGACCCTCAGGCCGCCCAGCCGGGCATCTTTCCGGCGCGTCTGTTGCCAAGCCTGGAGCGGAGTGACTTCGTGCAGAACTCCAACGAATCGGCCTGGATGACCAATCCTGCGCAGCCGCTCACGGGCTTTTCGCCGCTCGTCAGCCGCGATGGCGAGCCCCTGGGGCTGCGCGGTCGCTATGCGCTGCATCGCCTGCAGGGGGCCGAGAAGCTCACCGCCCAGCGTTTGCGTGAGCTGGTGACCGACAACGACGTCTACCTGGCCGACCTGGTTCTGCCGGACGTGCTGCGCTGGTGTGGGCAGGCCGATGCCGACGTGAAGGGCGTGTGCGCACGTCTGCAGGCCTGGGATGGCAAGGCCGGGCTCGACAGCGGGGTAGGGCTGCTGCATTTGCAGGCCCTGGCCGAGGCGATGGCTGCCCAGCCTGCCAGCTGGCGCGTGCCTTTCGACCCTGCCGACCCCGTGAACACGCCACGGGGGCTGGCGATCGAACAGGCCGATACACGCGCCGCGCTGCATGAGGCTGCCCTGGCTTCGCAGGCCAACCTGGCACAACTGGGCATCGACGAGCAGGCTACCTGGGGCCAGGTTCAACGCTCGGCGCTGGGCACGTCCATCCCGGGTGGGCCGCAGGAACTGGGCATCTACAACGCCATGCAGAGCGTGCCGCATGGCCCCGGCAAGCGCCTGGTGGTCAGCGGCTCGAGCTACCTGCAGGCGGTCAGCTTCACCGACCAGGGGCCGAAGGCACAAGGCGTGCTGGCGTTCTCGCTGTCCAGCGAAGCGGCCTCACCCCATGCCGACGATCAGACCCAGGCGTTCGCCCAGGGGCAGTGGCATGACCTGCCGTTCACCGAAGCACAGATTGCCGCCGACCCGCAGCTTCAGCGTCAGTCGATCAGCGAGCACGATGGGCGTGAGGAGTCTGGCGGCATGCGCTGACGTGGGAGACCGGCCCTGTTCTGATGGGGCGGTTGACCTGGCGTACGGATCGGCCTATACAGGCCGGCCCGATCCAGAGCGCTGCCCCATGCACGAAGACGACGAAGACCTGCACGAGCCCGAACACGATCACTTGCTCGACCATGATTTTCTCGATGACCCGGACAGCGAGGACGCTACCGATGCGCTCGACGACCTCGGCGAGCCAGATGCGCACGAAGAAGCGGACGATCTACTGGACCTCGACGACGAAGAACGGGAGCATCCGGCCTGGTTCGACGACTGTGATGACTGAGGTGCCTTTTTTGGTCCGATTTCAGACGTTTCAAAAATTTTCACGTTGTCACGGAACGTTTTGATGGCACTATGCTTCTGATGGACTACGTTCAAACAACACCATTCAGAGCCACCGTGAAATGAAAAAAACTATCGTCGCCGCACTGCTGTCCCTTTCGGCCTTTTCGGTTTCGGCCGCTGAGATTTCGGGTGCTGTAGGTGCCACCAGCCAGGGCGGTCTGACCGCTCGTGTCGGAATGGGCTTCGGTTGGGACAAATCCTGGTTCCAGACCGACACCGGCCGTCTGACCGGCTACTGGGATGCGGGCTACACCTACTGGGAGGCGGGCGATGCCTCAGGCGGCGCGCACTCGCTGTCGTTCGCGCCAGTGTTCGTCTACGAGTTCGGTAGCGGTCACGTCAAGCCGTTCGTCGAAGCCGGTATCGGGGTGGCGGTGTTCTCCGGCACGTCGGCTGGCGATCAGGAGTTAGGCTCGGCCTTCAACTTCGAGGACCGCATCGGCGCGGGCCTGAAGATTGGCGAGACTCAGCGTGTCGGTCTGCGTGCCATTCACTACTCCAACGCTGGCATCAAGCAGCCCAACGACGGTATCGAGTCGTTCTCGCTGTTCTACAGCCACGCGATCTGAGTCGCGTCGCTCAGGGCTGGGGGCACCCAGGCTTCCAGCCCGTTTGTCTGTTCTGGCGCTCGCCAGCAGACCCAAGGCCTTGGGCCTGTCCCGATCAGGTCGGCACAGGCCGTTGATGGATCGAAACAACCTCCTTCTCTCGTCCCCGCGTGGGTGATGGCTTTCAGGGCCCGGATGGGCGTTGGTATGAGATCGTCAATATCGCCAGTGACACGGTGCTGGCAATTTCGCCTGTGTACCAGGGCAGCACCGTTGCGCGCGGACAGTATGCAGTGGTGCCGGTGCAAGGGTATGTGAAGGCGTCAGCTGATCGCTTGCGTCCGGTGATCGACCAGTTCGGCAGGACGCTGGTGCTGTTTGGCGGTGCGACGAACGCAGAGAGTTTGCGTTCGAGTGTCGATGCAGCAAAGAGCGGGGCGAACAGGGACATCACTTCACTTGGTGGTCTGACAACGGCATTGTCGATTGCTCAGGGGGGTACGGGTGCCAAAACTCCGGCCGCTGCCTGTCAGGCGCTTGGTGCGCTGCAATCAGGGAAGAGGAATGGCTCTCTCGGCACTGAGCTGGCCAGCGGTGCGCCTCCGAATATTGCCAGTATCGCCAGCTCAGGCAACGAGCGCAGGACAGCGCTTCTGATCAGCAATGATGGAAACAGGGGCGCTTCGGCGGTCATTTCTTTAGTGCGTGAGAACCAGTTTGGCTTGTGCCTAGGTTTGGATACCGACAACCAATTGAAGGTGGGTGGATGGTCGATGGGCGCTCTTGCTTACCGCATCTACCACAAGGGCAATACCACTCGTGCCGCGGACGGCGATCTGATCATGACACGAGCTGCAATCAACATTCTTGGTGATGGAACGATCATCGACATCAAATCGCTGGGCCGGGCGGATCTGAGGGTGACGCATCCGGCAGTTGGACAGTATGTCGTGCACGGTACCCAGGGCATGGCACCACCGCCTGAAGGGTGGGGGTATGTCCTGAACCTGGTGGACCGCGATGCCTGTGTGGAGATCGGGTTCGAGCAGGACGAGCTCAGGGTAAACGTCATGGTCGACGGAGAGCCTGCCGATCTGCAGCACAGCATCACGTTGCATGTCGCCGTGGAGGCGCTGCCTTTCGAGCAGATGCCCGATTCTCGCCTTGCCGTTATCGATCCGCTCGCTGCTGCTCAGGAAACTTTGGCAGATCTCCGGGCAGCTGACGATTACGCCATTACGCCCCTGCAGGATGCGCTCGAGATTGGCGAAGCCACCGAGCAGGAGAATGCAGTATTGATGGCGTGGAAGCGCTATCGAGTGCTGCTGAGTCGTGTCCCGAGCCAGCCTGGGTTTCCCGAGGCTATAGAATGGCCGGCGTTGCCTGCGTGATTGGCTGGGCAAGGGCTGAACGTCATAGACCGGCTCCCTGCATGTATCAACCGTATTTCTCGCAGTATCGACGAACCTCGATCCAAGATAAATATTGCAGCGCTGAGTGCTGCTGCATCCCAGGCCCGCCCAGTGCGGGCTTTTTCATGCCTGGAGAAACACCCATGACTACGCCTCGCGGCATCCGGAACCGAAATCCGGGCAATATTGATTTCAACCCACTCAACGACTGGGTCGGCCAGCTCGGCCTGGAGGAGGGGGTGGCCAACCCGCGCTTCGCCCGCTTCGACTCACCCGAGAACGGCATCCGCGCCCTGGGCAAGCTGCTGATCAACTACCGGGGCAAGGACGGCATGCCCGGTGTCGGCGGCAGGGGCATCGACACTGTGCTCGAGACCATCAACCGCTGGGCGCCGAGCACCGAGAACGATACCCAGGCCTATGCGCGCGGTGGCCACCCGGATCGGCGTGCACCCCACGGCGCCGATCGACATCAAGAACCCGGCCACGCTGCGCGGGATGGTGGTTGGCATCATCGTTCATGAGAACGGCGGCAATCCGTACTCGGCGGCAGTGATCGATGAAGGCGTGCGGCGGGCGCTGGCATGACCTGGCCGCATCGGCGCAGCGCGACAGCGGCGACCGGCGGGCCGAGGCCCTGGGCCAGCGCGATGCCCGCGAGGAAGAACAACGACGCGCCCAGGCGCAGGAGGAGGCGAGAACCCATGCACACGAACAACACCAGGTGGCTGACGCTGGCGCTGCTGGCGCCGATGCTGCTGGCCAGCGGCTGCAGCACGACGCCGCCCAGCTCGCCGCCACCGTCAGTTGCGCCGGCGCGGATCCCGCCGCTGTCGTCCGAGGCCAGGCAGCCACCCGCGCCGCCATGGTGCTCTCCGACCTGCTCGCACGGGCTGATGCTCGAGCGGGAGAGCTGGCGAAAGCGTATGACCAGGCCCGAATAGCAGGGCTGCAATGCGCTCAGGAATACGACGGGCTGCGCGATGGTGTGCTGGGGCCGTCCGCCAGCCGGTGATTGCCCTGCATCAGCGCCAGCCAGTACGATACTGGTTTTCCATACAGTGCCCGCCATGAAACTGCTCCTGAAGCTGCCGTATCCACAGGCCTGGATTGCCGAGCTGGGCGACCGCCTCGAGCTGATCAGCGATCCAGGCGCGCGCCGCCGTGCTTCGGGATCTGGCTTACAGCTGCTACAGGAACCACCAGGTGACCTACGAGTAGATGACCGACATGCTCGAGCTGATCGACGCGGCTCGGTGGTGGCGTTCAATGAGCAGGAAGATGCCTAGGTGTCAGGTGTCTTCCAAGAATGCGAGGCTGGTAAAGCGCAGTGCTTGAAGTTTAGGTGATATGTCGGCAGAACGTCGTAGCCGGGGCTAGCCTAGGCCAATGAGTCTCGAAGTTCCGATCCCTGTGCCATGTCAGGCGCAAAGATAGCCAACCCACCCTGGGCTGTTGCCGACCTGCATAAAACTGATATCTAAAGGTGAAGAGTAGGGCGCTGCTGGCTGAACGTCATTAACTAATAGTTAAGAAAAACAGCTTGTTAGCGCACTTGGCGTTTGTCAATTTCCTCCCGCCCGTTTGGCAGAAATTTAGTGCGCTAGAATTTTATCATTTCAGATTTTAGAGCCTTTCGTCGGGCTGTTATCATGCGAGCTGAGCAAAGTGGATGTTCCTGCCTTCCTACAGAAACACAGAATGTCCTGTGTGAGCTTGAAGAGAGGTACAGATCATGGCTAACAATCAAGATCAAACCAACAATCAAGGCGGTAATGCGCAGAACAATCCGGGCAACTTTGCCAATGACCGAGAAAAAGCGTCCATGGCAGGCCAGAAAGGTGGTCAGGCTTCGGGTGGCAATTTCGCCAACGATTCACAACGCGCCTCCGAGGCCGGACACAAAGGCGGACAAATGTCCGGTGGCAATTTCAAGAATGACCCTGAGCGTGCGTCCGAAGCCGGGCACAAGGGAGGACAGGCATCTGGAGGCAACTTCAAGAACGATCCTGAGCGTGCCTCGGAGGCTGGCCACAAAGGCGGGCAGGCCTCGGGCGGAAACTTCGCCAACGACCGTGAGAAAGCGTCCGAAGCTGGCCGTGTAGGCGGCCAGCATAGTCATGGCGGGGGTCGCAAAGCCGGCGACAATAGCTAAAGCTAAACGCTAGCGATGAAAGGCCAATGTGGGTTTCCCTGCATTGGCCTTAATGAAGGAAAGAGCTATCAATTCTGAAAATCGTCCTATCCTTTGTCCTGCTTGAGCTGCTCGGTAGAGCGACAGCCTTTTCCGAGTTCACGATACTCCTGCCGAAGCTCATGAAGCTCCTTACTTCCGAGGCCTTCTAGATCCAGCATTGAGTTCTTCGCCAACTCCGTTGTTCTGATCAGCTCATCGAGCTTGATATGCAAAATGTCATTGTCTCGGTTCTGGGTGTTCTGGATAAGAAAAACCATCAGGAATGTGATGATTGTCGTCGAGGTATTGATGACGAGCTGCCAGGTCTCGTTGTAGTGAAACCAAGGCCCTGTACTAGCCCAACTGATGATCAAGGCCAGCGCGAGAAGGAACGTCCTAGGGCTGCCAGCCCGGTCTGAAAGCCACTTGCAAAATTTTGAAAAACCCATTGCTGTAGCTCCTTGGTATCCAGCTATTCATAAGACCGCATGAAGCGTGCGAAATTCTTTTCGTTCTGTTTGGATAAATGCTTGCGCATCGTAGTAACAGCGGAGACGAAAAAATGATCTTGGTGCTTCTGAGTATGTGCTTCACCCCGACCGGCCAACGTATGACCGGGTCCAGTTAGCGGGCCTAGCATGTAAAGACGAGTGCTCGTTAGAGGGGCGGCTGGACCCCAGTATGGATTTTCGTCAAAATAGCGTTCTAAATCTATCATTGAATGGAATCATCGAGGTAGAAAATGCAGAGGTCCCTTTCTGACGTAGAGCAAGAGCGCGATGTAGATGAATGGGAAAAGCTAGACGCATTGCTGGGGAAAGCAATGGAAGCCCTGACGCTGTACCGCCATGCATTGGATCTTTCCGCCCCGGCAGACACACTCGACTTACTGCGTGAGAATGTTGATCACTACGTCGAAAAAGTTGAAGCCATGAGACGCAAACTGGGTGAGCAGGATTGGTAGTTGATCAACCGAGCTCGGATTGTCTCGGCAAGCCCAGACTTGAGCGGCAATGCTGGTTGTGGCGCAGACGCCCAAGGCCCAGCCCCCCAACTATCGCCAAAGGCCTGGCAGCCCCCTTCTGCTCGCATGGGCTAATGAGCGAACGGGAGAGCAGTGCGAGCGCGAGTACGACGGGCTTGACGGTGTGACAGCTCGCTTGAAGCAGTAACTTTGCTAGTCTAGGTTCTATCTGCGAAGCCTGGGGCCTGTGGTTCTCTCATCATGAAAAAGACGTTCAATGATCTGGTGCTGACTGGTGAAAGCCTGATCTGCTGTGCGCTCACCGCTACCCGAGAGGTCAGAGCAGCCGAAGCCCTGAAGAAGTCGCCCGCCTGCAGCTGTTGGCAGACTCAGCCTATGAGGCAGCGGCCGGTTACCAATGCCATGCGGCCGGGTTGAGTGAAACGACAATCCACTGACGGAGCAGGATCATGGGGGATAATCAGGTTATGCCAGATCACCCGCTGTATCTCCAGGCCAGGAACGCCCATCGGGACTACCTAGAGACGAAGGAGCGCGGAGAGAACCAGCGGCCACGGTCGAAAGGCTGCGCCTGATCTATGAGGCGCAGATGAAGGCCGCGACCCACTACCATATGCACGGCGGTACGGAAACACTACGTGTACAATGACTCGCCATCATGCTCATGGATGAAGCCTCATCCAGGCGCAGCGCCAACGAAATAGTACACCGGTTAGTACATTGCCTAAGCCTAAACGAAGAAAAGCCCAGTAAACACTGGGTTTTTCTGCCTTGATCTGGTGCCCCGAGCCGGACTCGAACCGGCACACCTTGCGGCGGCGCATTTTAAGTGCGATGTGTCTACCAATTTCACCATCGGGGCACGATGTGAAGCGGCCAATTAGACACCGAAAGGCCGCGCAAATCAATAGCTTAAGCCGAGCCGGTGGTCTGCCCGCCGTCTGTCTGGGGCTCGGGGGCCATGGCATCGGCGATGCCGCGCAGTTCGCTCACCGAGGCCTGCAGGTCATGAATCTGCCGATGCACCAATGCGACATCGGCCTGCTGCGAGCTGCGACTCAGGTAGGCAGCATGGCCCTGCAATGCCTTGGAGATGGCGTCGAGCTCGCCAGCGGTGCGTCTGAGGTCTTCCTGCAGGCTTTGCATACGGTGGGGTGCGGACATGGACGCTCCTGGTTGGCACGTGGACACTACGTCGAATGTGGCGACTATAGGGCACTCCTGGCAGGGTCGCCATGCTTGTCTGTGTGCCGACGCCCTGCGGGACCGATACGGTCGGTCAATGCTCGCACCCGGCGCACGGCTGATGTACTCTGCCTGTCGAATTCTCATGCGGTAGGAAGCTTCCATGGTGTCTGGCGACCGCCTCGATTCTGGTCACGATCAGACCAATGCCTATGAGCAGCTCGTCCAGGCGGTGATCGACTATGCCATCTACCGGCTCGACCCCAGCGGCCGCGTGGTGTCCTGGAACAAGGGCGCGCAACGTATCAAGGGGTACGCGGCCGACGAAGTGGTCGGCCAGCATTTCTCGCTGTTCTTCACCGAGCAGGACTGCGCCCAGGGTCGCCCCGACACGCTGTTGCAGCGCGCCTTGCGCGAAGGCGTGTCGCAGGACGAAGGCTGGCGGGTGCGCAAGGACGGCACACGTTTCTGGGCACTCGTCGCGCTGGACGTGATACGTGACGAGCACGGTGCGATTGTCGGCCTGGCCAAGGTGACGCGCGACATCACCGATCGCCAGGAGGCCGCCGCGCAACTCGACGCCATGCGCGCGCAACTGTTCCAGGCGCAGAAGCTCGAAGCGCTCGGACAGCTCACCGGCGGCCTGGCCCACGACTTCAACAACCTGCTGACGATCATCCTCGGTTCGGCACGCTTGGCCTTGACCCATCAGGATCCGGCGCGTATCGGCATGTTGCTCGAGCACATCGTCGCAGCGGGCGAACGAGGCACCCAGCTGACCCAGCAATTGCTGAGCTTCGCCCGCCATCGGCAGCTGGAGGTGACGGCGATCGCACCGGCGGCCGTGATCGAGTCCACCCATGGGTTGATCGGTCAGGCGCTGCCCGAGGGCATCACGTTGGCGCAGGCGGTGCAGCCGGGGTTGCCGTTGATCGAAGTGGATGTCGGGCAGTTGCAGATGGCGTTGCTGAACCTGGTGTTCAACGCCCGGGATGCCATCGATGGCCAAGGCACGATCAGCCTGCGTGCCGACCGGGTCGCGCTGCACGGCGAGCCGGACGGTCTGCAGGGCGACTATGTCAAATTCGATGTCTGCGACACCGGCCACGGGATTGAACCTGCAGTGATGACGCGGGTCTTTGAACCGTTCTTCACCACGAAGGCGTTCGGTAAAGGCACCGGGCTTGGCTTGAGTCAAGTATATGGATTCAGCAAACAGAGTCAGGGCACCGTCCATGTGCGAAGCACGTTGGGCGAGGGCACCTGCATGAGTCTTTTTCTACCGGTCTGGACCGGTCAGTTCGATGCGACAGGACACAGGTCACGCACATGATTGAAACACTCAAGCGCCTCACCACAGGCATCGCAGGACTGGACGCGTTGCTCAAGGGCGGTCTGCTGACGGGCGGTGCCTACATCGTTCAAGGCAATCCCGGGTCTGGCAAGACGATCATGGCGAACCAGATGGCCTGTCATCATGTACGCCAGGGTGGGCGTGTCCTGGTCGGGACCTTGTTGGCCGAGTCCCACGATCGCCTGTTCCAGTACTTGTCCGGTCTGTCGTTCTTCGACCCGGCTCTGGTGGGGCGAGAAATCCAGTATCTGAGCGCCTTCGGCACGCTGGAGCAGGAAGGCCTGCCAGCCGTGGTCAAGCTGCTGCGGCGGGAAATCGGTCGCCAGCAGGCGAGCCTGCTGATCATCGACGGCCTGCTCAACGCGCGTTCGCGTGCCGACAGCAGCCTGGACACCAAGAAATTCATCTCCGAACTGCAGGGGCATGCGGCCTTCGCCGGCTGCACGGTGTTGTTGCTCACCAGCTCGCGTCTGGAAGAGGGCAGCCCCGAGCACACCATGGTCGACGGTGTGATCGAACTGAGCGAAATGCCCCTGGGCAGCCGCGCGGTCCGTCAGGTGCAGTTGCGCAAGACCCGTGGCAGCAGTGCACTGTCGGGTGTGCACGAATGCGAAATCACCCAGGACGGCCTGCAGGTCTATCCCCGGCTGGAAGCGCGCTACAGCCGTCCCACGCACTTGGACGAGGCAACCTTGCAACGGATCTCGAGCGGCACCGAGGCCCTGGATCGCATGATCGGTGGGGGGCTGCCGGAAGGGGGCGTGACCCTGGTCCTGGGGCCGTCGGGCATCGGCAAGACGTCGCTCGGCCTGAGTTTCCTGGCGGCCGCCACGCCCAGCGCGCCGGGCTTGCATTTCGGGTTCTACGAAACGCCACCGCGGCTCTTGCTCAAGGCCGCTGCGCTGGGGTTCGACTTCGCCACGTTGGCTGAAGAGGGCGCCCTGCACTGGTGCTGGCAACCCACCACCGAAGGGTTGCTCGATCAGGTCGGCGAACGCTTGTTGCACCATGTGGATACCCATGGCATCAAGCGTGTGCTGCTCGATGGCCTGGGCGCCTTCGGCCGTCTGGCCAATGATCCGACACGCCTGAACGAGTTCTACCGTGCGCTGACCAGCGAGTTGCGCGCGCGCAACGTCAGCAGCATGGCCACCTGGGAAATGCGCGATCTGCTCGGGACGTCGTTCACTGCACCGGCCCCTGATCTGTCAGGCATCATCGACAATCTGGTGCTGATGCGCTTCGTGGAGCAGGATGCCAGGCTCAAGCGCGTGCTTTCGGTGGTGAAGGTGCGCGACAGCGATTTCGATCCTGCCTTCTATGAAGTACTGATGCAGGCCAAAGGGCTCGACCTGCGCAGGTTCTTCGGCGGTGGTACCGCGATCGATGCGGGCTTGCCGGTGCACAGTGCGAACCTCTGACCCCATGACCGGCCTGGGCATGCCTACCATCCTGGTGGTCGATGACGAGTACCTGATCGCCGACATCCTCGGGTTCGCACTCGAGGACGAAGGCTTTCAGGTGCATACGGCAAGCAATGGGCGCGCCGCGCTGGAAGTGCTCGCTGTCCAGCCGATCGATTTGGTGATCACCGACTACATGATGCCCGTGCTCAACGGTCAGGAATTGGTGGCCGCCATTCGTGCCGAGCCCGCCTTGTCGACGCTCCCAGTCATTCTCATGAGCGGTGCCCAAGCCAGTCAGGCACAGATCGGCCCCACGGCGTTCTGCGCGGTGTTCGAAAAACCCTTCGACGTCTGGCGGATGATCGCCACGGTGCGGGAGCTGCTAGAGGGAAGACGGTGAAAATCATGCGCTGCCCGGCGGGACGGACAGGCAAGCGCATCAAAAGGTAATGAAGCAGGTCGACTCAGCGCGGTTCGTCCGCTCGCTCTGGCGCTGGGCTGCCAGCCTGGATACGTTTGAAGATCTCTTCGCGGTGCACCTGGACATCTTTGGGCGCGTCGATGCCAATTCTCACTTGCATCCCTTTGACACCTAGAATGGTGACCTTGATGTCGTCATTGATGACGATGCTTTCGCCAACCTTGCGGGTGAGTATCAGCATGTACTTCTCCTTGGTAATGAACTGCGCCGTACAGAGGGTCCTGTCACGGTCGGGAGCGGGGCCCCATGGCCTTGTCCCTCTTCCTAATCATTAAAGACGTTCGCGACGCGGAGTAATTCCCTTCGAGGTGAAATCTCCTGCCGGTCTTCGTTGCAGGAATCGGCGATTTCCGTGCTGGAAACCGCTTGGCGAGGTGCTCTGGTGCCAAGGATAGGGGGCTTCGCCGCAGATGGGAAATTTCTCTGAATCATGGTCGAGATAGACGGACTCAATCGACGACCACATCCAGGGTTTCCAGAAACTTGAGCAACACTACTTCCTCCGGTTCCAGGCCTTTGCGAGCACGGCTGTGACGCAGCTCGGCCAACTTGCCCAGGCTGAAATGTTCGAGCACGGCCGGGTGGATGTAGCACTTGCGGCATACGGCGGGCGTGTTACCCAGCTTTTGGGCGACGTGTTTGACGATGGTCGCGACATGCTGCTTGGCATGGGTGGGGGGTTCCCAGGGCAATGGTCTGAGCAGGTCCAGCGCCAGTACACTGCCGGCCCAGGTCCGATAGTCCTTGGCGGTGAAGTCGGCACCGGTCAATTGTTGCAGGAACTGGTTGATGTCGCTCGAACCGACGCTGTGACGCTCGCCGTGTTCGTCCAGGTACTGGAACAAGGACTGGCCCGGCAGCTCCAGGCAGCGCTTGAGCACGGCCGCCAGGCGTCGGTCGCGCAAGGTGACGTCGTGGTCGACGCCGCTCTTGCCACGGAAGTGGAAGCGGATGGTATGCCCCTTGACGTCCACGTGGCGGTTGCGCAGGGTCGTCAGCCCGTAGGACTTGTTGTCGCGCACGTAGCGGTGGTTGCCGATGCGGATCAGCGTGCTGTCGAGCAGGCTGACCACCAGTGCCATGACCTTCTCGCGATCGAGACCGGGCCGCGCGAGGTGCTGGTCGATCTGCTGGCGCAGTTTCGGCAGGGCCTGGGCGAAGGCCAGCATGCGGCCATACTTGTGTCCGTCGCGCAGGCTGCGCCACTCCACATGGTAGCGGTATTGCTTGCGTCCGCGGGCGTCGCGACCGGTCGCCTGCAGATGGCCCTGCGGGTCCCTGCAGATCCACACCTCGGTATAGGCTGGCGGGATGGCCAAGGCCGCGATGCGTGCGAGCACCTCGGCATCGCGCACACGCTGACCATCGGTGTCGAGGTAGATGAAGCGATCACGCCAGCGCTTGCGGCTGTAGCCGGGGTGCGTGTCGTCGACGTAATGCAGGGAAGGAGGCAGCAGACACTCGGGCATGGCAGGGTCCGTTTCGAAGGGGTCATTCGATGGACAGCAGTGGCCGGTCAGCGTGCCGCGTTTTCAGCCGAGCAGTGCCACCGACTTGATCTGCGCCCACAAGGTCTGGCCCACGTGCACGCCCAGGTGATCGGCCGAGTAGCGGGTGATGCGCGCCAGCAAGGGTTGCCCGGCGGCCCCCAGTGCCACCAGCAGGTGCGCCGGATTCTCCGCCGCCTGGCAGGCGCGCACGGTCACCGGCAGGCGGTTGAGGATGCTCGAGGCTGGGTCGTCGGCCAGGCTCAGGCTCACATCGCGCGCCTGCACCTGCACACGCAGTCGGCTGCCAGGGGGGCGCGGGCCGTGGGCGATCCGCAGGCAGGTGTCATGGCCGGGCAGGCGCATGTCCAGCAGCTGGTAATGGGCGTCATGGCCCATGACCTCGACCTCGAGGGTCACGCCAGCGTCCTCGGCCTGCACCAGCGCCAGGTCCAGGCGCGCCAGGGTCTCGGCGATCGGCCCGCTGGCCAGCGCCCGACCCTGCTCGAGCACTATCAGATGATCGGCTAACCGTGCCACCTCGTCCTGGGCATGGCTGACGTACACCACCGGGATGTCCAGTTCGTCGTGCAAGCGCTCCAGGTACGGCAGGATCTCGCGCTTGCGCGGCCCGTCCAGCGCGGCCAGCGGTTCATCCATCAGCAGCAGGCTGGGGCTGGTCAACAGCGCGCGGGCGATCCCCACGCGCTGCGCCTCACCGCCCGACAAGGTGGCGGGGCGGCGGTCGAGCAGGTGCGCGATGCCCAGCAAGGCGCAGGCCTGCTCCAGCTCCACCTTGCGCTGCGCCTGAGCGATGCGTCGCCAGCCGAACATGAGGTTGGCGCGCACGTCCAGGTGCGCGAACAGGCTGGCTTCCTGGAAGACGTAGCCGATCGAGCGTCGATGAGGCGCCAGGAAGTGCCCTCGGGCGCTGTCCTGCCAGACCTCGCCATTGACCTCGATGAAGGCCTCGTCGGCTTGCTCCAGGCCCGCCAGGCAGCGCAGGATCGTCGTCTTCCCCGAGCCGGATTGACCGAACAGCGCACTGACGCCGCGGCCCGGCAGGCTCAGCTCGACGTCCAGCGCGAAATCCTTGCGTGTCAGATGCAGAGTGACCTGTAGCGTCCCGTGCATGTCAGCTCCAACTGCCGTGACGGCGTCGACCGGCGTACAGCACCAGCAACACCAGGAAGGAAAACGCCAGCATGACGCCAGCCAGCCAGTGGGCCTGGGCATATGCCATCGACTCCACATGGTCGAAGATCTGCACCGACACCACCCGCGTTGCATCGGGGATGTTGCCACCGATCATCAGCACCACGCCGAACTCACCCACCGTGTGGGCGAACCCCAGGATGCCCGCGGTGACGAAACCGGGACGTGCCAAGGGCAGAACCACATGCACGAACCGATCCCAGGGCCCCGCGCGCAACGTGGCCGCCACTTCCAGCGGGCGTTGGCCGATAGCACTGAACGCGTTCTGCAAGGGCTGGACCACGAATGGCAGCGAGTACACCACCGAGCCGATCACCAGCCCCGTGAAACTGAACACTACGGTACCCAGGCCCAAGGCCTGGGTCGCCTGGCCGATCCAGCCATGCGGGCCCAAGGCTATCAGCAGGTAGAAACCGATCACCGTGGGCGGCAGCACCAGCGGCAGGGCCACGAGGGCGCCGACGGGGCCGCGCCACCAGGAGCGGGTACGCGCCAGCCACCAGGCGATCGGCGTGCCGATCACCAGCAGGATCAGCGTGGTCAGGCTGGCGAGCTTGGCCGTCAGCCAGATCGCACCCAGGTCACTGGCGTCGAGCGGCATCAGATGTCATAGCCGTAGGACTTGATCACTTGGGCGGCCTTCGGGCCTTTGAGGTAGTCCATGAACGCGCGGGCCGCCGGGTTGTCCTGGCCTTTCCTGAGGATGACTGCATCCTGGCGAATCGGCGTATGCAAGGCAGCAGGCACGATCCAGGCGGAGCCGCTCTGCAGCGTGCCATCCTTGTAGATCTGCGACAGCGCGACGAAGCCCAGTTCGGCGTTGCCGGTCGAGACGAATTGGTAGGCCTGGGTGATGTTCTGGCCTTCGACCCGCTTGTCGAGCGTGGCCTGGGTCAAGCCGAGCGTGTCCAGCACTTGCGTGGCGGCCAGGCCGTAGGGGGCGGTCTTGGGATTGGCGATGGCCAGGTGCTTGAAATCGCCGCGCTTGAGGACTGCGCCCTGGTCGTCGACATAGCCGGGCGTGGGCGACCAGAGCGCCAGGGTGCCGATGGCGTAGGTGAAGCGCGAGCCTGGCACGGTGGCATTTTCCTGCTCGAGCTTGGCGGGCGTGGTGTCATCGGCGGCCAAGAACACATCGAATGGAGCGCCATTGTTGATCTGCGCGTAGAACTGACCGGTGGCGCCATATGCGGCGACCAGGGTGTGGCCGGTGTCGTGTTCGAACGCCTGGGCGAGGGCCTTGACCGGCGCCGTGAAATTGGCCGCAACGGCGACGTTCACTTCGTCGGCTGAGGCCGTCTGGGCACAGGCGAGGGCCAGCAGCAGAGGAGCCGCAAGATGGGAGAGCAGAGGGCGCATGAAGGAGGGTCCTGGATTTTCGTTATAGACAGGACTATATAGCGATACAGGCGCCCACGGGAAGAGGGTGCCTTTGACGGTGAAGGGAAGTGATGGGAGCAGAGAAGCGAGGTTCAGGCGTCACGGCTTTGCAAGGCCACGGAGTGGGTCCGGCTGGTGCCTCGATTGCTCACCAGCTGAACAGTGACATGTGCAGCAGTCGGTCACTTTTTCTTGGGGACGATTTCCATGATCACGCCATTGGTAATCTGTACCAGGACGTAATGATCATCGATATTCACCCAATGGCTGACCTCGTCTTCCGGTGCCTTCAGTCCTTTGGCTTTCCAGTCCTTGATGGCCGCTTCATCGCGCTTGTACTGATCGGGGGCCTTGTCGCCCACCTCCAGCTCACGATTGCGGGTCTGGTCGCTCTGGATGGTTTCATCCGACTTGCCAGCATCGGCGGCCTGGGCGGCCATAGGCAGACACGCGAAGGTGCCAGTCAGCAACAGTGCGGACAACAGATGGCGAGTATTCATGCGATTTTCCTTTCTGACATGGCATGTACCCTATCCGACAGCGGCAGGACGGGAACAATTCACTCGATGTGCAGGTGGGTGCTAGAGTCGGCTCTTTTTCAAGGAGTGCGACAGATGCGACTGATCCTGACGATGGGCGCGGCGATGCTGCTGGCAGGGTGTGCGTCCTCGGTGATGCAGGACGCACGCCTGCGTGCGCCGGATGCGCGAATGGAGTCGGCCAAGACGCCGGTGCAGGTCGCCCAGTGCATTCAATACAGCTGGCAGGACGAGCGTATCTTTGGGGTGGATGCCAGTGGTTACCTGGAGGCGCGTGAAGGGGGGGTGTACACCGTGCATGTGCGTGATGCGGAGGTGTTCGTGGATGTGCAACCGCATGCGGGGGGCAGCCAGGTCGATTTCTATGCCCAGCATCAGGGCGGCGCTGCACTACAGCGTCGTGCAACGGCCGCCACGTGCCTGTGAGGCACGCGCTCGCGATCGGGCCCGGGCAGGCAGGGGCAACGAATCCGCCGCCCACCATGGGCGCAGGCGTCAGTGATTGCTCAGCAGCCGCCGTTGCGCCGCCGCGCAGCCGTTGATCTCCACCGCCTTGAGCAACAGGTCCTGGCGTTGCGAGGTATCCAGGTCCCCCAGCAAGCGATAGACCTCGGCCTGATAATCCCGTTGTCGACCCCACTGCATGGCCAGCCCCTGGGGGCGGTCGCGGCTGCACTCCAGGCGCACCGCAGGCTGCGGATAATAAGCTGCATACAGTGTGGCCATGCCCGCAATCGCCTGCAGGGCATCGCGATAGCTGGCGCTGGCATTGAAGGGCGGGCACCAGGTGGCGATGGCCGGGGCGGGCGGTGCGAAGCCCTGCTTCAGGCTGGCCTCGAGCAACGGGCAGGCGGCATCGGAAATCTCGTCGGCTGGCAGATAGTTCATGTAGTACAGCGCCAGCCGGTACTGCGCCACGGGGTGGCCGAGGCTCACGGACTTCTTCAGCAACGCCACTGCGGTCGGCAGTGTCCGTGCCATGGCCTGGCCTTGGCGGCTCAACTCGGGATCGTTGTCCGCCGTCTGCAAGGGGCTGGCGTCTTCCTGCACGTCCGCCTGCTCCAGCAAGGGCAATGCCTGCCGGTAGAGCAGGTCGGCATGTGCGTCGATGTGCACCTCGACAGCCGACGCGGCGATCGGCATGAGGGTGGCCAGCAGGGCGGAAACGGCCCGTGCCCTCGTCATGGGCACGTCCGCAGGACAGGGGGCATGTCGGCAGGACGCCGGGGCGAACGGGCGATATCGGTATTCATGCGGGTGTCGTGGCGCCTCGGCCTATCTGGGCTACAGGGGGCTATTCTAGCCACGCTCGGCTGTTCGCCGAAAGCCATGGCGCTCGCCATTCGACCTGACTGGACAGGCGGAGGCGTTCGGCACCGACTGGGCGTGGCGTGCAAATGCCCATCCGACCGCTTTAGCGCCGGCCCCGTCGACAGCGGTGTCCACTCATCGGCCCGCCGGTCAAGACGCCTGCCCCCACCCTGCGTGCAGGTTGTGCAGCAGCCCGAGCAAGGCGATCAGCAGCAAGGCGCTGCCCGATATCAGGCTCACGCAGCGGACATGCCGTACCGACGCCAAGCGGCGAGCAAGCGCGATGTACAGGCCCAGCACCGATAGGTCGATCAGCACCCACAACCCCGTCAGCACGGCCAGGCTGGTTCCGAAGGCATCGGTCACCTGGAGAAACTGGGCGAAGAAGGCCACGAAGAACAGGATGTCCTTGGGGTTGCAGAGGCCGACCAGAAAGCCTTGCTGCAGCCCACTGGATCGAGCCGGCGCCTGCCTGTCCAGCGACGCCGCTGGGGCATCGGGCGCAGGCGCAGGGGCCAGGCCGCCGCGTACGGTCTCGATACCCAGGTAGCCCACGTACAGGCAGCCTGCCAGGCTCAACCCCATGAGCCAGGCCGGATCGAGCGCTGCTCCCGCGACGATGGCCCAGGCGGCCACGGCGATCAGGATCAACGAGGCCGCATTGCTGCCCAGGGCAGTCATCCATGCCTGTCTCGCGCCATGACGGGTGGCCGCTGCGAGTACCAGCGCGACGACTGGCCCAGGCGTGGCGATCAGTAGCAGGACAGTCGAGGCATAGGTGACGAGCAGGGCAGTGTTCAAGGAAGGACGCTCCAGAAGGGTCAGGGGCGCGTCACGAGGACGCGTCGAGGGCAAGTCACGGAGAGAGGCGACATGGTCCAGCATTCTCGAGCGCTGCAAGCCGGTTGTAAAAGACCTGGAACTGGGCCTGACGATAAGTGCAGCTAATGATAGAGTCGCGCCATGTCAGAACGTATTCCTGCCCTGCAAGCCCTGCGCGCCTTCGAAGTGGCGGCTCGCCATGGCTCGTTCACCCGTGCCGCCGAACAGCTGTGCATCAGCCAGGGTGCGGTCAGCCAGCACGTCAAGACCGTGGAAGCCCTGTTCGACTGTGCCTTGTTCGAGCGGCGCGGGCCGAAACTGGCGCTCACTGAGCATGGCCGCTCGTTGGCCATGCAACTGGGTGCCGGCTTCGCCCTGATCGAGGAAGCCTGCGCGGTGCTCAAGCGCGAGCGACATGGTATCCGGCTCAAGGCGCCGTCCACCTTGAGCGTGCGTTGGCTGTTACAGGCCTTGAATGCCTTTCAGGCACAAGCCGACGGAGACGATGTGCACTTGTCGAGCGTGTGGATGGACATCGACCAGGTGGACTTCCAGAGCGAGCCGTACGACGGTGCCATTCTGCTGGGCAGTGCCCAGGGCCGCGAGGGCGCCGACAGCACCTTGCTGTTCGACGAGTGGCTGGTCCCGGTGTGCAGCCCGCAGTATCCGATCGATGCCCACCTGGGGCTGGCGACTCTGAACCGGTGTCAACTGCTGCACCCCTCGCTGGACCGACGTGACTGGCGACGCTGGCTGGCCGCCGTAGGCGGCACGGGTGTGCAGATCACGCGGGGTCAGGTCTTCGACACGCTCGACCAGGGCATCAGCGCTGCCGTGCAGGGGTTGGGCGTCTCGGTGGTGGACCTGACGCTGGCCAGTGACGAGCTGGCCTGTGGCCGTCTGGTCATGCCGTTTCGGCAGGCCGTGGCCACCGGCGATGGTTACCGCTTTCACTGGCCGCGCAACAGCCCCAAGCGCGCGGCGCTCCAGCGGTTGTGCGATTTCCTGCAGCAATGTCCGCCGGCACGGTTCACCGACGGGGTCGTCTGGTGCGACGGCCAGGGCGCGCAGCGTTAACGCAGCTCGCCAACCAGCTGCCCGAGGGTCTCGAGCACGGCGCCGGCTAGGGTCTTCGAGCGCTCGCCCGACCAGCCGGTCAGTGCGTTGGGGGCATCGTCATGGTCCTTGAACGGCATTTCCAAGGTCAGCGACAGGCAGTCATAGGTCTGCCCCACGGCATTGCAGGCCAAGGTCATGTTGGCCTGCCCGGGCTCATCGCGCAGGTAGCCGTGCGTGGTCTGAAAGTCCTTGGTGACCGCGCAGAGCGTCTCGCGAAAGCGTGTCTCCAGATGGGCGATACGCGGCGTATAGCCCGGATTGCCCTCGCAGGCGGCCACGAAGACGTGTGGAATCTCTTCGTCACCGTGCACGTCGATGAACGCATCCACGCCGTGCTGCTGCATCTGCGCCTTGGCGAAGAACACTTCGGGGCTGTCTTCGAGGCTGGCCTGCTGCCAGGCGCGATTGAGGTCCACCCCCTTGAGGTTGGTGCGCAGGTGGCCGTGCCAGGCGCCATCGGGGTTCATGTTGGGAATCAAGTACAGGTCGGCCGCGTCGAGCAGGCGTTGGATGTCAGGGGTCGGGGTGACCAGGGCCTCGATCAGGCCTTCCATGAACCATTCGGCCATGTGCTCACCGGGATGCTGCTGGGCGATCAGCCAGAGCTTGCGCTTGTGCGCGGCGCCGTTACCCACGCGCAGCAGAGGAATGTCCCGGCCTTCGACGCTGCGCCCGCTCGCCAGCAGCGTGATGTCAGGACGGGCCAAGGCCTGGTCGATCAGTTGATGGTGACGCGCGCGCGGGTATGGCTCGAAGTAGGCGAACCAGGCGGTGCTGTCTTGCGCGCCGAGCGTGAAGGACAACGCCTGCCCATCGAAATCGCTGGGGACACGGAACCATGTCTGCTGATCGTGCGAAGCGACGGCGCGGTAGCCCTGCCAGGCGGTCGGGTACGACGAGTGCCCGGCGTTTTCCAGCACGAAGCGGTAGACCTGACCAGGCACCAGCCCTTCGACCTTGAAATGAAACCACTGAAAGTGCGCGCTGACCGTATCGGGACGGATCTTCAGGCGAATGTCAGCGGGATCGTGGGCGTCGATCACCTCGATGTTGCCAGCGTCGAAGTCGCAGTCGATGTGCAGCGGAAGCAGCGTCACGGTCATGGCCAGGCTCCTGTGGCGTTTCTTGTGCCGCTACTGTACTACCGCTGCCGCTCAGGCCCAATAACCGAGCGCCAGCGTTGCGGCCAGGCTCAGGGCAAGGGCCAGCAGGCCGCCGCTGAGCGAGAAGGCCGCGCGACCGTGCCGGTACCAGCCCTCCGGGCCGAGCGGCCGAGTGCAGGCGATCAGGCTGCGCCAGTGCAATTCAGTGGCGCGAAAGGCGCGCAGGTGGTCGGGATGGGCGTCCAGCCAGCGGCGAAAGTCGATGCGCTCGCAAGCGGTCACCTGCGGGCTTTGCAGCCGCACGTACCACTGGCCAGCGCAGCGTGTGGCGGGATCGCGTACCGGGTTCGTGCCGCGCAGGGCCTGATGCATCAGGTGCTCGACGTCCTGCACCGACAGGCCGAGCCGCTCGCCGATCTGGCGAAAATCCAGGCCATCCAGGCCGTTGAGCAACCAGACCTGCTGCACCCGCCGTGGCAATTGCCTGAAGGTGTGAACGCATGCCGCTTCCTCGAGCGAGGCGCAGGCGTCAAGTTCATGGCGAAGGGGCAGTAGAAGACGGGTCATGGACAGCTCCTTGCTGAAAAGGACATGCGACAACGTCCAGATCCGGGCACCGAAAAGACGATCGATTCTCAAGTGCTGAGGTAGGAAACGTTGCAACATCCGTTCACGAAATGATCGAGGCTTGCTATCATCGCCCGCAACACGGTCACCTGCCTTCATTAGCCTGAAGAGCCAAAAAAAAGACCCAGCGAAAAGCCGGGTCAAGAACCGTGATTAGCCTGATGAGGAGATAATCTGAGCGTCCGACCTGAGGGCGTTCAGGTTACCCAGCAGATCTCGCGATCTGCTAGGTGCAATAATAATCGTTATCATTTGCCCGTCAAATGTTTTTTTGCCGCCCGGTTAAAATCATGTCTGACGCTGGACGCCGAGCACCGTGTTCGCTCGTCTACTCCCGCACCTGCGCATGGGCCTGGACATGATCCAGCAAGGCACGCGCCATGTTCATCATGTGCATCAACGCGAACAGCAATTCTCGGGAAGAACCCTGCTGAGCGCTGGCGGATTCTCCGGCTGTGGTCGCAGCGCAACGCAGCAAGTTCATGGCCTGTTCCTGTGCCTGTTCACACGTGATGTCGGGATGTAGCGTCCAGAGGGGGGCGTCGAGGTCGATCTTGGCAGTGGGTGGGTTAAGATAGAAATCCAGCGCCCGGCGGGCGGCCTCACTGTCCAAATCCTTTTCCAGATATGTTGATGGTTTCATCCTGTTACCTTTGATTGCCTGGCAGGAAAATACGAGCCCCACATACTAATACCCTTCGTATTCGTAGTGACGGTAAAAATAATACATTATGTGTATTGAGCGTCGATGGGCAGTCCGTATCGTGCCTGCCATGGAAAAATGGATCGCCTTGGTCAAGGCCAAGATGCGTGAGCTCGACATCACGCAAGAAAAACTCGCCGAGCGTGTGGGTGTCACCCAGGGCGCGGTAGGGCACTGGCTGCGCCGCGAGCGGCAGCCCAAGCTGGACATGATGAATGCGGTGCTCGATGCGTTGGGCATGCCGCATTTGCAGGTTCGCCTGCACATCGTCCCTCAGGGTGAGCAGGTCGCCGAGCAGGTGACGTCCTATGCAGCCTCCACCGACGAGACCTTGGGCGCGCTGGCCGATTCGATGGGCTTTCATTATCCGGTGTTCGCCTGGCTCGAACTGCAGGGCGAGCGGCCGGCCGACAGTCTCGTTCACCAGCTGTCCGACTACAACGCCCGCGGCAAGGCGTTCTGGCTGCGGGTCGAGAGCGATGCGATGAACGCCCCGAGTGGACTCAGCGTACCGGAAGGCATGCTGATTCTGGTCGATCCAGGCGTGCCGGCTGCCCCAGGTCGCCTGATCGTTGCCCGCCAACCTGGCATCGGTGCGGTGTTCCGGCAATGGGTCGAGGAAGGCGAAGCCCGTTACCTGCGCCCGCTCAACCCCATGTACCCCACGGTAGCCTGCGACCCGGCACTGGAGATTCTCGGCGTGGTCATGCGCGCCCACGCCCGCTTCTGAAAACGTCGCGGCCCGCCTCAGCCCGGTGACGACGCGCCTGGAGCGTCTGCCGGCGTGTGCGGCTCCAGCGCCACCAGCACCGCGCCTTCGCTGACCATGTCGCCTTCGCGGCACGCCAGGACGGTCACCGTACCGGCGAAGGGCGCACGCATGCTGTGCTCCATTTTCATCGCCTCCACGACTACCAGGGACGCGCCGGCCTCGACGGCCTCGCCGACCTGCGTCATCACCCGCACGATGCTGCCATTCATGGGCGCGACCAGGCTGCCCTGATGCACCTGTCGAGGCGCCTGCGCAGTGTCGGCCCGATGACGCCGGACCGTGCGGTATTCCCCTTGCCAGTGCACGTAAAGTGTCTCCCCCTGGCGGAAGACCGCATGCCGCGTGCCGACGCCCTCGTGTTCGACCCTCAGGCTGCCCTCGGCGTAAGACATGCCAGGCGAACGGCGGGGGTCAAGGGTGACGGTCTGGGTCTGCTCCTCGCAGGTGAGCGTCAGGCAGGCGACGCTCGGTAGGCCCAGTCGCACCCCATCCAGGCGCGCCCAGGGGCTCCAAGGGTCGCGTTCGTCGATGCGCGCAGGACAGGTTTCCAGCCAGGCCCGTGCGGCGACGGCCCAGAACCTCGCACACAGCGGGGGCGCCTCACGCAGCAGTGTTGCGTGAAAGCGCGGGATGAAGCCCGTGTCCAGTTCGCCTGCCGCGAACGCCGGATGTGCCAGGATGCGCTGGAGGAAACGCGCATTGGTCCGCACGCCGGCGATCACCAGCTCGTCGAGCATCGCCAGCAGGCGCAGCCGGGCCTGTTCGCGGTCCTCGCCCCAGGCGATGAGCTTGCCGAGCATGGGGTCGTAGTAGGGCGACACCGTGTCGCCTTCCTCGACGCCACTGTCGATCCGACGCCCGATACCAGGCGCTGGCTCGCGGTAGAGCACCAGGGTGCCCGTGGCGGGCAGGAAGTCATGGGCGGGGTCTTCGGCATACAGCCGGACTTCGATGGCATGTCCGTTCAGGGGGACGTGGGACTGCTCGAGCGGCAGCGTTTCGCCGCGCGCCACGCGGATCTGCCACGCCACCAGGTCCAGGCCAGTGATCGCCTCGGTCACGGGATGCTCCACTTGCAGGCGGGTGTTCATCTCCATGAAGTAGAACGCACCTCGGTCGTCGAGCAGGAACTCGACCGTGCCCGCGCCGACATAGCCGATCGCTTGCGCTGCGCGTACTGCAGCCTCGCCCATGGCCCGGCGCAGGCGGGCGTCCAGGCCTGGGGCCGGTGCTTCCTCGACGACTTTCTGATGGCGCCGTTGAATCGAGCAGTCGCGCTCGTTCAGGTACAGGCAGTGCCCGTGCTGATCGGCGAACACCTGGATCTCCACATGGCGCGGGTCGAGCACGTAGCGTTCGAGCAGCACGCGCGCATCGCCGAACGACGCCTGTGCCTCGCGCTGTGCCGATGCCAGCGCCTCGGCCAGGTCCGCTTCGCGCTCGACCACTTTCATGCCCTTGCCACCTCCACCGGCGCTGGCCTTGAGCAGCACCGGGTAGCCGATCTCGTGCGCGGCCTGGCGGAACCGCTCCAGGCCCTGATCGTCACCGTGATACCCCGGCACCAGCGGCACGCCCGCCGTGTGCATCAAGGCCTTGGCCGCCGACTTGCTGCCCATCGCCTCGATGGCGCTCGACGGCGGGCCGATCCAGATCAGCCCGGCCTGCTCGACCGCCCGGGCGAAGGCAGCGTTCTCCGACAGGAACCCGTAGCCGGGGTGGATCGCCTCGGCGCCACTGGTACGCGCGGCCTGTAGCAGACGATCGATGTCCAGGTAGTTCTCGGTGGCCTTGGTGCCTCCCAGGTCGACGCACTGGTCGGCCTCACGGGCATGACGCGCCGTGCGATCAATGGCGCTGTGCACGGCGATGGTGGTCAGGCCCATGACCTTGGCGGTACGCAGGATACGGCAGGCGATCTCGCCACGGTTGGCGATCAGCAGGCGAGTCAGGGCAGGGCGGGTCATGGGCGCGCCTCCAGAGTGGTCTGCCAGTCGGGACGACGTTTTTCCAGGAAGGCGCGCAGCCCTTCCTGACCCTGCGGGCTGACTCGCACGCGGGCGATGGCGTTCTCGCAGTGCCGGCGCAAGGCCGGTGTCAGGTCGGCTGACTCCACCTCGCGCAGCAGGTCCTTGCAGACGCGCATGGCCTGGGGGCTGTTGAGCAGCAGGGTGTCGATCCACGTGTCCAGACGCTGCTCCAGCGCCGCTCGCGGGCAGGTGTCGGCGAACAGACCCAGCGCCCGCGCCTCGTGTGCGTCGAAGCGCTCGGCGGTCAAGGCATAGCGACGGGTTGCCCGCTCGCCGATGGCCTTGACCACGAACGGGCTGATGACCGCCGGGACCAGGCCGATGCGCACCTCCGACAGGCACAACTGCGCATCCTCGGTGCCCAGGGCCATGTCGCAGGCGCTGATCAACCCCAGCGCACCCCCGAATGCCGCGCCATGCACCACGGCCAGGGTCGGCAGCTTGAGGCGGGCCAGGCCGTACATCAGTTCGGCCAGCTCGCGGGCATCGTCCAGGTTGGTGTTGAAGTCCAGGTCCGCCGACGCCTGCATCCAGGCCAGGTCGGCGCCGGCGCTGAAATGCTTGCCGCGCCCGCGCAGGATCAGAAAGCGCAGGGCCGGGTCCTCGCCGACCTGGGCGATGGCCATGATCAGCTCGCGAATCATCTGGGCGTTGAAGGCGTTGTGCTTGTCTTCGCGGCTCAGCCACACGGTGGCGAAGCCACGCGGGTCTCTGACCAGTTCCACGGTATCGAAGTCGTTCATGGGTCACATCCGGAAGATGCCGAAGCGGCTGGCTTCGATCGGGGCGTTGAGGGCGGCCGACAGGGCCAGGCCAAGCACGTCGCGGGTCTGCGCCGGGTCGATGACGCCGTCGTCCCAGAGGCGCGCGCTGGAGTACCAGGCGTGGGCCTGGCGCGCGTACTGGTCGACGATCGGCTGGCGGATGCGCGCTTCGTCGTCGGCATCCAGCGGCTGGCCCTGACGCGCCTGTTGCTCGCGCTTGACCTGCACCAGCACCCCGGCGGCCTGCTCGGCGCCCATGACGCCGATGCGCGCGTTCGGCCACATCCACAGGAAGCGAGGATCATAGGCGCGACCGCACATGCCGTAGTTGCCGGCGCCGAAGCTACCACCGATGATCACCGTGAACTTCGGCACCTGTGCGCAGGACACGGCGGCGACCAGCTTGGCGCCATGCTTGGCGATGCCGCCGTGCTCGTACTTCTGGCCGACCATGAAGCCGGTGATGTTCTGCAGGAACACCAGCGGGATCCCGCGCTGGCAGGCCAGTTCGATGAAGTGCGCGCCTTTCTGCGCCGCCTCGGCGAACAGCACACCGTTGTTGGCCAGGATCGCCACCGGATAGCCGTGCAGATGAGCGAAGCCGCACACCAGGGTGGTGCCGAACAGCGCCTTGAACTCATCGAACACCGAGCCATCGACCAGCCGTGCGATCACGTCGCGCACCTCGAACGGTTGCTTGGCCTCCGCGGGCACGATGCCATACAGCTCCTCGGCGGGATACAGCGGCGCGACCGGCGCCTGGCGCTGCACCTGGCCGAGTTTGCGCCAGTTGAGGTTGGCCACGCTGCGCCGGGCCAGCGCCAGGGCATGGGCGTCGTCTTCGGCATAGTGATCGGCCACGCCGCTGATCCGGCAGTGCACGTCGGCACCGCCCAGGTCTTCGGCGCTCACCACCTCGCCGGTGGCGGCCTTCACCAGGGGCGGCCCGGCCAGGAAAATGGTCGCCTGCTGGCGCACCATGATCGCTTCGTCGGCCATGGCCGGCACGTAGGCGCCGCCGGCGGTGCACGAGCCCATCACCACGGCGATCTGGGGAATGCCCAGCGCGCTCATGGTGGCCTGGTTGAAGAAGATCCGCCCGAAATGTTCGCGGTCGGGGAACACCTCGTCCTGACGCGGCAGGTTGGCACCGCCGGAGTCCACCAGATAGAGGCACGGTAGCCGATTCTGCTGGGCGATGGCCTGCGCACGCAGGTGCTTCTTCACCGTCAAGGGGTAGTAGGTGCCGCCTTTGACCGTAGCGTCGTTGGCCACGATCATGCATTCCACGCCTTCGATACGGCCGATGCCGGCGATCACGCCCGCAGCGGGCACGTCGTCGTCGTACACCTCGTAGGCAGCCAACTGGCCAATCTCGAGAAACGGCGAGCCGGGGTCCAGCAGGCGGTCGATGCGCTCGCGCGGCAGCAACTTGCCGCGGGCGGTGTGTCGTTCCTGGGCCTTGGGCCCGCCGCCCTGTGCCACCTGGGCGAGCAGGCCCTGCAAGGCCTGGAGCTGTTCGAGCATGGCCGCGCGGTTGCCGGCGAATTCGGCCGAGCGCGGATCGATCTGGGTGTGCAAGGTCGCCATGTGCGCTGCTCCTTGTGCTCAGCGGGTTTCGTTGAACAGTTCACGGCCGATCAGCATCCGGCGGATTTCGCTGGTGCCTGCGCCGATCTCGTACAGCTTGGCGTCGCGCAGCAGGCGGCCCGCCGGAAATTCGTTGATGTAGCCGTTGCCGCCGAGGATCTGGATCGCCTCCAGGGCCATCTGCGTAGCGCGCTCGGCGGTGTACAGGATCACCCCGGCGGCGTCCTTGCGGGTGGTCTCGCCGCGGTCGCAGGCCTGGGCGACGGCGTACAGGTAGGCGCGGCTGGCATTGAGCTGGGTATACAGGTCGGCAATCTTGGCCTGGATCAGCTGGAATTCGCCGATGCTCTGGCCGAACTGCTTGCGGTCGTGGATGTAAGGTACCACCAGGTCCAGGCAGCTCTGCATGATGCCGGTAGGCCCGCCGGCCAGCACCACGCGTTCGTAGTCCAGGCCGCTCATCAGCACGCGCACGCCGCCGTCGAGCTGGCCGAGGATATTCTCTTCCGGCACTTCCACGCCGTCGAAGAACAGCTCGCAGGTGTTGGAGCCGCGCATGCCCAGCTTGTCGAATTTGTTGCCGCGGCTGAAGCCCTTCCAGTCACGTTCGACGATGAACGCCGTGATGCCGTGGGCGCCCTTGTCCAGGTCGGTCTTGGCGTAGATCACGTAGGTGTGAGCGTCGGGGCCATTGGTGATCCAGGTCTTGCTGCCGTTGAGCACGTAGCGGTCGCCGCGCTTTTCGGCGCGCAGCTTCATCGACACCACGTCGGAGCCTGCATTGGGCTCGCTCATGGCCAGGGCGCCGATGTGCTCGCCGCTGAGCAAACCAGGCAAGTATTTCTGTTTTTGCGCGGGTGTGCCGTTGCGGTTGATCTGATTGACGCAGAGGTTGGAGTGGGCGCCGTAGGACAGCGCCACCGAGGCCGAGCCACGGCTGATTTCCTCCATGGCGATCACGTGGGCCAGGTAACCCAGGCCTGCGCCGCCATGCGCCTCGGACACGGTGATGCCGAGCAGGCCCATGTCGCCGAACTTGCGCCACAGGTCGACAGGGAACAGGTTGTCGCGATCGATCTGCGCGGCACGCGGCGCCACTTCGGCGGCAACGAAGGTGCGCACCTGATCGCGCAGCATGTCGAGGGTTTCGCCCAGGGCGAAATTCAGAGAAGGGTAATGCATGCGAGGGCACCTTGTTGTTCTTGGATGGGAGGACGACACCCTGGCTCACGTACCTGACGCTCAATGCCCTGTGGGAGCGGGCTTGCCCGCGAAAGCGTCAGCAGGCCCATCACCCTGGCCTGGACGATCGTCATCGCGGGCAAGCCCGCTCCCACACGGTCCGTATTCCATGCCAGGGCGTGAAGTGTCGCTCATTGCCTTTACGTAAACGTAAGCCTGCAAGCGGGTGCTGTCAATCGATCCATGTCCTTTACGTAAACGTCATTGTGGTCCAGAGTTACCGTCGCTGGCTTCAACCGTGCCCAGAACAACCACAACAAGGGACGCCCATGAATCAACCCAGCCACACCCGCGGTCACCAGGACGTGCCGCTGCTGACCACGACCATCGGTCAGGCCTTCGATGCCACCGTCGCCCGGCATGCCGATGACGAAGCGCTGGTCGTACGCCACCAAGGCCTGCGCTACACCTGGCGACAGCTGGCCGAGCAGGTCGACCTGCAGGCCCGTGCCCTGATGGCACTGGGGGTCGATCTAGGAGACCGGGTCGGCATCTGGTCGCCCAACTGCGCCGAGTGGTGCATCCTGCAGATCGCCAGCGCCAAGGTCGGTGCGATCCTGGTCACCGTCAACCCGGCCTACCGGGTTGCCGAACTGGAGTACGTGCTGCGCCAGTCCGGGTGCCGCTGGCTGGTGTGCGCAGGCACCTTCAAGACGTCGGATTACCACGCCATGGTGCAGGCGCTGGTGCCACACATGGCCCGTATGACGTCGGGCGAGTGGGCCAGCGAACGGCTGCCCGACCTGCGCGGGGCGATCAGTCTGGTGGACGAGCCGCCAAGCGGCTTCCTGCCCTGGCGGGCCCTGGCCGAGCAGGCAGCGCAGACCTCGGTCGAAGCCTATGAGGCGCGTCAACGGCAGCTTCGGTGCGAACAGCCGGTGAACATCCAGTACACCTCCGGCACCACCGGTGCGCCCAAGGGCGCCACCCTGAGTCACCACAACATCCTCAACAACGGACGCATGGTCGGCCGCAGCCTGGGCCTGACCGCACGTGACCGCCTGATGATCCCCGTGCCGCTGTACCACTGCTTCGGCATGGTCATGGCCAACCTCGCCTGCCTCACCCATGGCAGCACGATGATCTATCCCAACGACGCCTTCGATGCCGAGCTGACCTTGCGCACCGTGGCCGAGGAGCGTGCCAGCGTGCTCTATGGCGTGCCCACCATGTTCATCGCACTGCTCGACCACCCCGTGCGGACGCAGCTGGACCTGTCGAGCCTGCGCAGCGGCATCATGGCCGGCGCCACCTGCCCGATCGAGGTCATGCGCCGGGTCATCGACCAATTGCACATGGCCGAGGTGCAGATCGCCTACGGCATGACCGAGACCAGCCCGGTCTCGTTGCAGACCGGCCCGAACGATGCGCTGGCGCTGCGCGTGGCTACCGTCGGGCGCACGCAGCCGCACCTGGAGACCAAGCTGGTGGATGCCGGCGGCGTGACCGTCGCTCGGGGCGAGATCGGCGAGCTGTGTACCCGTGGCTACAGCGTGATGCTCGGCTATTGGCGTGACCCCGAGGCCACCCGTCAGGCTATCGATGCGGCAGGCTGGATGCACACTGGGGACCTGGCCGTGATGGACGAGGCGGGGTACGTGCGTATCGTCGGACGCAACAAGGACATGATCATTCGCGGTGGCGAGAACATCTATCCGCGCGAGCTGGAAGAATTCTTCCACACGCACCCGGCGGTGGCCGAGGCGCAGGTGGTCGGTATCCCGTGCAGCCGGTACGGGGAGGCACTCGTCGCCTGGATCAGGCTGCGACCTGGCCAGGCCGTCACGGCCACGCAATTGCAGGCTTGGTGCAGGGCGCATGTCGCACACTTCAAGGTGCCCCAGCACATTCGCTTCGTGGAGGCGTTTCCGATGACGGTCACGGGAAAAGTGCAGAAGTTTCGGATGCGGGAGATCAGTGCTGCGGAATATGGAGTTGTGAAAGGGTAAGCGAACGGCTGTTGCAGAACGTCGGGATGACGTTGGAACTGGAGGTCCTGTAGGCACAGGGCCATCAAACAGTCATTTCTCGGCGGCGCTGGTGCGCCTGCGATGCATGTGACAAGCAGCCTCGTTTGTTCATGGCTAGCCCTCAGGGCGTCTGACTTCAGCCTAGCGCGTTTAGCGCGTTAGTCGGTTCTTTTTCTCTTTTGGACTTACCTTTCTTCTTACGGCCTTTATGGAATTGCCTACGAAACGTCCTGCGAAATCTTCAGACACGAGCTGACATCGCCCCTTCTCGTTCCTGGTTAGTCTTGCTTTGACTTTGTTGAGCAGGGCCGAATCATGGACAGGTGCACCTCCAGCCTTCGGGCATGCCTACAGGCGATTGGTCATTTTCACCGCTGCTTTGTAACCATTGCTGACAGTGCTGACCTGCGATGGGATACCGTCCTCGACGAAGCCAAGCAGTACAGCCTGACAGGTCATTACCAACCCTGCACGCCTGCGCAGTTGGCGCGTCAACCTCTGCCTGCCATCGCTTCAGGTGCAAACGGGTCAGCTTTCATCGTGGCCGCCGTGCGACAGGACACGGTACTCGTACATGACCCGCTCAGCGGCCAATCGGAAACCCTCTCCTTGCAGAATCTGGCGCAGCGGTGGACCGGGCAACTGCTGGTCTTGCAGCCTGCGCGTGCGGCCCTCGGCAACCTGGCCCGGTTCGATTTCAGCTGGTTCATCCCCGCGCTCGTGGAGCACCGCAGGTGGTTGTGGCAGGTGCTGGTCGCCGCGTTTGCCTTGCAGCTCTTTGCGCTGATGTCGCCGCTGTTCTTCCAGGCAGTCATGGACAAGGTCCTGTTGCACCGCAACCTGCACACGCTGGACGTGCTGGTCATCGCCTGCCTGACCGTCGCGCTGCTCGAAAGCGCGCTCAACGCCATCCGCACCTACACCCTCGAGCACACGGCAGCGCGTATCGACGCCAAGCTGGGTAGTCAGCTGTACCGTCACCTCCTGGCTCTGCCGCTGTCTTACTTTCAGGCGCGGCAGTGCGGGCATCTGGTCGCCCGTCTGGGGGAAGTCGAGACGCTGCGGCAGTTTCTCAGCGCACATACCCTCAGCGCACTGATCGACACGCTGTTCTTCGCGGTCTTCGCCGCTGCCCTGTTCCTGTTGAGTCCGGTGCTGGCCTGGGTCGTGCTGGGTTCGCTTCCCCTGTACCTGGCGCTGGCGCTGGGGCTCACGCCTCATCTACGCCGACGGCTGGAGGCGCAAGCGGTTCACGGTGCCGCCCAGCACGCCTTCCTGCTGGAAACCCTGCGTGGCATGGACACGGTGAAAACGCTGGCTGCCGAGCCGCAGTTCAAGCGGCGCTGGGCCATGCTGCAGGCCAGCACGGTATTCGCCGGGCTTCGGGCCGGCAACACGTCCGTCTTGATGCAGGAGGCCGTTGGCCTGATCGGCAAGCTGACGACCGCCACCGTGCTGGGCCTGGGGGCGTGGCTGGTGATCCAGTCCGGCCTGACCCTGGGACAACTGGTCGCCTTCAATCTGCTCGCCACGCGCATCGCCCAACCCGTGCAGCGGCTCGCGCACCTGTGGGTGCATCTGCAGCAAGCCGGAATCGCCATGCATCGGTTGGCCGATGTGCTCGATGCGCCTCGGGAAGACACCGATCCCGCCTGCCAGCCGATGCCCGACATCCTCGGGCGAATCGAGTTTCGCAACGTCAGTTTTCGTTATGCGCCCGGTCAGCCTCTCGTTCTGGACCGATTCAACCTCGTCATCCAGCCAGGTGAGGTGGTGGGCATCCGCGGGCCCTCGGGGTGCGGCAAGAGCACCCTGGCGCTTCTGCTGCAAAAGCTCCACGTCCCAGAGCAGGGCCAGGTACTGATCGATGGCATCGACCTGGCGACCGTGCAACCGCTTTCCCTGAGGCAGCAGGTGGGTGTCGTCACGCAGGACGCGGTACTGCTCCACGGCACGGTGCGAGAGAACATCGCCCTCACCGATCCCGGTGCCCCGTTCGACGACATCGTGGCAGCCGCACGCCTGGCGGGTGCCCACGACTTCATCCTCAAGCTGCCCCAAGGGTACGACACCGTGCTGTGCGAGGGCGGGAGCTCGTTGTCCGGCGGCCAGCGCCAACGGGTTGCCCTGGCCCGCACGCTGTTCGCCAATCCCAAGGTGCTGATCATGGATGAGGCCACCAGCGCATTGGACGCCGAGGCGGAGCGGCACATTCTCGAACACATGCCCGAGATCTGCCGGGGAAGAACCGTGCTGATCATCGCTCATCGCGCGCAAGCCTTGAAAAAAGCCGGGCGAATCGTCGAGTTCACCGAGCGGTGAGTGCGCTGTGCGGACGCTCATGGAATGCAGCGTCTCGTCCTTGAGCATCAAGATTGACTTTCAGGAGTGGCAATTCAATGAAAAAGAAATGGGCTGTTGTGTTTCTCGTGGTGGTGTGTGGTGTGTCGGGTCTGATCTATGAGCACCACGATCAAGGGTCGCCATCGGCGCCCCTGGAGACAGCGTCGACGATGACCGCCGACGAGCCGGTCGAGGGCCAAAGCCTACTGTGCGTGATGATGAACACCCTGCTGTTTTCGTCTCCCAGGCCGCTGTTCGAATCTGAGAATGAAGCGATCACTACGACGTGGGAGGTGCTATCGGCCCGCAAGCGCGCCCTCGTTGCAGCGTTTCGCAATGACGTGGCTCGAGCGTGCGTCCCTGACTTTCGCCTGATCGGGTTCTATTCACGCGGTAAAACGTGCGAGGTCACCGGCATGTTGCCCGTTCTGAGGCCGATCACGAACACTGGGCCTCCGCAAAACCCTAGTTATTTATTGCCTATCTCGAAAGAGAAGATCCTTCACGACCAGGCGCTGGCGCTTGACTATATCGATGTGCGTGAGGGCCAAGAGCGCTTGTATATGAACATGGCGTTGCCTGCCGGTTATGTCGTGGGGGCCTGCCGACAGGACATGGCTTCTCCGCAGTGCATTTTTGATATGTACAGCCGGCAGGGGAATAAATTCATGCAAGTAAATTTTGCAGCGCGCGACCTGGCGAACTGGAAGCGTCATTTTGAGGCCGTGGAGCGACAGGTAACGTGCGTTGACATTAAAGAAAATTAAACGTCATCAGCCCTGCTGGTAACTGACGGTCACTTACGTCTGCGGAGGCATGCGTCATGGGTAAGTGTACGCTGACGAGAGTTATTGTAATCGGGTTGTTTTTAAGTTGGGTGGGCTTGCAATTCACTCCAGTAGCAGTCAGGTCGATCGAAGCGTTACGTGGGAATGACGCAAGCGCCCAGCCAGAGGAGCAATACACATGCGGGGTGTTCGGTGAGTGGATATACCGCTTTCCTTATTCAGTGTTTGGGGGGCTTGCTCAATATGTCGGCGATGATCCGTGGGGAGAGGGATTGTCCAGTCGTGACCACACATGCACGGATAGGCTTGTGAGCAGATTGTTTCGCTGGTGTTGGCCTGAGTTCAAGTTGGCCGAATATCACACGGCTAACGCTGAAAAGTGTTTTGGTGTCGGTATGATGTTGGCGCCTGGGAAAGAAGAATATCTAGAAAACATTTTGGTGATCAAGAATTATTATCGGTTCGGAACTGGAAAAGAGGATGATTACGAAAAGCTCTTGGGTCTGAATTATTTTTATTCAAAGCCGATCGATTTGGAGCGGGTATTTTGGGTGCGAGATGTTGGTGGATTCTCTCTCGTAGTAGGGGTGTGCAATATTGAAAGTAGAGTGCCATATTGCACGTTCTATGCTTATAGCAAAATGTTGGGAAGCCGGATAGAAATTAGATTTCCGATGAGATACTTGGATTACTGGAAAAGTTTTCTGCTCTCGAATGAGGAGAGCTTGAAAGTTTATAAATATAAAAAGGTTGAGGGGTGAGAAGTATGAGTATCACAAGGCAAGACTTTGAGGCGGCTAAAGCATTGCTTGATGCTCAAGGGCCGGCAGATTTTTATAAGTTCCTTGAGTCCAAGGGGTCTCGATATGCGACTTTAGCGAAAGGCGTTGTCAGTTATGAGGGCGTGGCGGGCAGGGCTGCAGTAACCTTTATGATGGAGCGCTATGCTGAGCGGCATGCAGAAGAAATGCCGCCTGTAATCCTCGAACGAGTGAAGCGATCAATGGCAAAGGCCACGCTTGATCTTTTTGAGAAAAGCATTGGTCAGGATCAATTTGAAATTGATGCAGATCAGGCTATTAACTTTCATAACCAAGTATTCTTAGGAGCGGGGCTTGATATAAGCTACTGGACGCTTGATACTGCTTTTAAAGTAACACCCATTGCTGAACGGGAAACTCTCTGGCGTAGTGCTCTTCAGCTCGCTGGTGATTTTACTGGAGAAATGCTGCTGTCTGGCTACATACTCAGCAAATTGGCCGCCCACGGTCCATCCAGCCCAGATGCTGACGTCTCTGGCTGGATTCGCCGAGTCACCAGTCCCCGCATGATCCAAGCACTGTCTGGTCCCATTCTGGACCAAGCGACCACATTGGCCCAAGACTCGGTCCAAGAACTGCTCAATACCGCCACGTACGTCGTTCCCGATCCAGAACTGGCCCTTTTCATCAAAAACAACCCACTCCCCAAAAACCGCACCCAAGGAGAAACCGAGGCCGCAGACTCGGTGCGCAACGGCTATGCCGTCTCCGAAGCCACTCACCAGATCCGCTTCGAGCGCGGCGCCCTCGACAAGACCGATTTCATGTCCACGCAAATCGCCAGTCTGGCCACAGGCGGCGTTCGCCCTGGAGAAATCCAACTGGACCCCAACGCCAAACCCAACGAATACCTGCAACAGGCCTACATCGACAAAGGCACTGCCTGCACACCGTCCGAGCGCCTTCAGAACAGCCTGCTCTTCAACAACCTGGGCGCCAACACCACCCACAACGTCTACGTGGATCCGCTGCTGCTCGATTTGACCGGGCAGGGTGTGACGATGACGTCCATCGTGGACGGCACGGTCTTCGACATCGACAACAGCGGCACCGTGAAACGCACGGGCTGGGTCGGTGTGGGCACGGGCCTGCTGGCGTTGGACGACGGCAGTGGCGCCATTCGGCATGGCGGGCAGTTGATCTCCGAGTATTTTGGCGGCAAGACAGGGGAGGCGGGCCAGCCTGGCGAGGCGAGGTTCCCGGATGCGTTCGCCGCGCTCGCGTCTCTCGACAGCGATGCCGACGGGCGCATCACCGCGTCCGATGCGCAGTGGCCGCAATTGCGTGTGTGGACCGACGATAATCGCAACGGCAGCAGCGAAGCCGACGAACTCAAGACGCTCGATGCCTGGTCGATCTCGGAGATTGCGCTCGCGGCCACGCCCCAGAACACCACCCATGCCAGCGGCAATACCCTGCGTGCTACCGGCACGTTCGTCATCGATGGTCAGCAGCGCGAAGCCCAGGCCGTCAATTTCTTGAGCGATGCCGTCAGTCACCGCGTGCAGGCCGACGCTCAAGGGCAGCGTATCGAAAGCCGCGCGGGCGAGGTCACCCGGACCAGTTACACGATCCACGATGACAAGGGCGTCACTTTGGACGCCCAGGCCCTGGGCGTGCAGACCGTGCAAGGTGGGTGGGGCGACGACACGCTCAAAGCGGCCCCGGAGGGAAGCTGGCTGGTCGGCGGAGGCGGCCGCAATCGCTACGAGGGCGGTGTCGGGGATGATGTCTTCCTGATCAGCACCAGCGACGATACGTCCCAGATCAGCGGCGGCGGTGGGCGTGACGCTGTCATCGTCGTGGGCGGCCGGGGCCTGTCGCTCAACCTGGCCAAGGCGGGCGTGTTGATGGCGCAAGGCGGGCGTGGGCACGATGTGTTCATCGCCGGGGCCAATCACGGCGTGTTCATGAAGGGCGGCGCGGCGGGCAGCACCCTCATCGGTGGGGGCGGCGAGGATGTGCTGGTCGGCGGGCAGGGCCGCAACATCATCGTCGGTGGCACGGGCAAGTCGGTCATTTATGCCGGGCCCGGCAATGACCTCATCTTCGCCTCGGCCCAGGGCAGCATCATCTACGCCGGGGCCGGGCAAGCGCTGATCAAGGGCCGTGACGGTGACGACGTCATCGAGGCAGGCAAGGGCGATGCCGTGATCGATGGTGGAGGTGGCGTCAACCTGGTGAGCCTGCATGGCGCGCATGGCGACTACGTCATCACGCCGACCGACACGGGCTACCGCCTGCAGGACACCGTTGCCGGACGCGATGGCACCCTGACCCTCACGCGTATCCAGAAACTCAATTTCGCCGACATTTCCGCGGTCAACCTGGGCGGCCCCCATGCCATGCCGGTGACCGACAGCGTGCGTACCGACGCCAGCGGCGCAGTACTGACCCGACGAGACGGTGCGCGGGTGATCGCGGCGACAACCTTGCTGGGTAACGATCAACCGATGGGGAGCCAAGGCCCCCTGCGCCTCAGTGACGTCAGTGAAGCGATGGGCGGTACGGCCGTGCTCGATGAGCACGGCAACGTGGTCTTCACGCCAGACCCGCATGGCCAAGGCGCCATGGGGTTCAAATACGCGTTGCTCGATGCCGCGGGCAACCCGGCCATGAACGTGGTGAGCCTGAAGACCGGCGAAGCGGCGCCGATGCGGGGTGAGGTGCACCTGCTGACCGACGAGGTACCCAGCGATCCGCTGGCCGCTCGACAGTGGTACCTGGCGGACGTGGGCGTGTATCCGGTCTGGCAGCAGTACAGCGGCAAAGGGGTTCGGGTAGGCATCTTCGAGCCCGGCGGGGCGTTTTCGGTCGGGCCGGAAACCTTCGATATCCAGCACCCGGACCTGGCGCCGAACGTCGACTCGGGCTGGCTGGCCTCTCAGCGCAAGGAGGGGCTGTTGCCATCGCAGTTCTCGAACCACGCCACCCAGGTGGCCGGTGTGATCGCAGCGGCACGGGACGAGCTGGGCGCGGTCGGTGTCGCGCCTGAGGCCTCGTTGGCTGGGCATTACCTGGCCAACCAAGGCAACGACCTGCAGGGGCTGTCCAACACAGGCCACTACGATGTGGCCAACAACAGCTGGGGGTTCACCCACGATTTTGCACTGACGAACCTGACGGGTGGTCGTGTCACCACGGAAACCGCGCTGCTGCTCAACATCCAGTACGCTGCTCGCAATGGCCGCGGTGGTCTGGGTACCGTCATGGTTAATGCAGGTGGAAACGCACGGGCTGCCGGGGGAAGTGCGCAAGGTTCGCTGACCAGCAATCACCGCTACGGTATCCAGGTCGGAGCGATCAATGCCAAGGGCGACCTTTCCACGCTTCAGATCGAGGCGGCGCCGTTTTCCAATCCGGGCACCAGCTTGCTGGTATCGGCTCCAGGCAGCAACGTATTGGCCACCAGCCGCAAGCTGGACACTGCGCGTGGGGCCGTGTTCGGCAGCGATTATTCGGCGACCCAAGGCACCAGCTTCGCGACGCCCATCGTCTCTGGCGTGGCGGCCTTGATGCTCGAAGCCAATCCGTCGCTGGGCTATCGCGACGTGCAGCACATCCTGGCGCTATCGGCAGCCTATGTAGCGGATGCCGCTACCACATGGACATACAACACTGCGCGTCACTGGAATGGCGGCGGCTTGCGCAAAAGTGATGACTATGGGTTCGGCAAAGTGGATGCACGCGCCGCGGTGCGGCTGGCAGAAAGCTGGACCGCCACCCGTACCCTGGTCAACGAAACCGAGGTCGGCGCTGCGGCCACGTCGGTGGAGTTGGTCATCGCCGCAGGCCAGACTGCGCGAGCTGAACATACGCTGCCGGCAGGCGTGCGGATCGAGCATGTCGAAGTCGATGTGAATACCGAAGTCGGTCAATTGGGCGATCTGCAACTGCGCCTGATCTCACCGACCGGTACGCAAAGCCTGCTGCTCGACCGGGCTGGCAAAAAACGTTTCGGCGAAGGTGCAGGCGAGACCGATCGAGGCAGTGAGCGCAGCGGGGCCTTCAGCTACAGCTTCATGTCGACCCACCACTGGGGTGAGTACAGTCAGGGCTCGTGGACACTGGAGGCCAGCAGTGCCGAGGGCGGCAAGCCCATCACGCTGCACAGCTGGGGATTGCGCGTCTATGGCGAGGCGGCCTCGGCCGACGACCAGTATGTATACACCGATGCCTTCGCGAGCATCGCTCAAGAGCCGACACGTGCGGTGTTGGACGATGCCGTCAACGGCAGTGCGGGAGGCTTCAACACCCTCAATGCGGCGGCCATTTCCACCGATGTCAGGATCGATCTTCAAAGCGGTAGCGCTACGCTGGCAGGCCAGCCCTTGTCCATCGTTTCGCCTGGGGCATTCGGCCATCTGGTCAGCGGCGATGGCAATGATCACCTGATCGCGTCGGGGCAAGGCACCGTGCTCGAAGGAGGGCGAGGTGCGAATACGCTGACCGGCAGTGTAGGCCGAGATCTCTACGTGGTGCGTCAGCGTGCCGGTGGCCAGGACACCGTCCAGGGCTTCGAGGCAGCCAAGGGCGAGGTGATTGCCGTGACGGGCATGGGTATCGGCAGCTTCGCCGAGCTGACCCTGGCACAGGAAGGCACCACGACGCGCATTCAGTTGCCTGGCAACCAACGCATCGACCTGCTCGATACGCAGGCAGGCATGCTGTCGGCGGAACATTTTCGTTTCGACCGTCGCTTTACCCTGCCCGAAGGCTACTTCGACGGGGCTGCCACGACACCGCCGCAACCGACCGATTCACGGCCTGGCGAGGTCATCCTCAAAGGCGGTGCGAAAGGCGTGAGCATGGAGTTCGGTGCCGACGGGCGTACTCAGGCCCGCCTCAACGGGGTGGTCTATGAGCGCAACGGTGAAGGCCCAGCCATTTTCGTAGCGGCCAGACAGGAAGGGCAAACCGACCTGCACAATGCCATCCGCGGTTTCAATCCGACCATGGACAAACTCGATCTCGCACCCTTGGGCGTGACGCAATGGTCGCAGCTCAAGGTCGAAAAACAAGAGCGGATTGTCATCAATGGTCTGGCCTTGGCCAATGGCACTCGAATCACGACCGTGCCCAACGCAGAAGGAACCATCATTGATCTGATGTACATCGATGGCCTGGACCCGAACCTGCTTGGCCCGGAGCATTTCCTGTACGCACCGGCAGGGCGTGGGCTTTATCTACCTGATCCTCAGCCGGCAGCGGCGCAGCCCTTGCTCGGTGCACACACCCTGGCAGTGCCTGAGTTGGCCGAGATGGGTGCGACAACGTCCTCATCCGCGGTCGCGTCGCTGACGCATGCCATGGCGGGTTTCGCGCCGGATGGCGCAGGCAGCCTGTTGGCGCCGTATGTCCCTCGACACACGGGGCATGAGCCGCTGCTGGCGCACGCGGCCTGACACCTCTTCTACCCTTCAGCGCCGTCCCCACGAGGGCGGCGCGCTTCTCGGTCGTTTTCGATGGATATGTACACGTTTGCTCAGCGTCCAGCGGATCCTGCGCTCTGGGCATTGGCTCAGCTGGCTCGCCATTATCGCGTCGCGTGCTGTACGCAGGCGCTGGCCCATGAGTATGGGGAGAACGGTCAACCGTTGACCCTCGATCAGCTTCAGCATGCCGCACGTCGATTGGGATTCGATACTCAGGTACGGCACGACTGTCGTCACCCTCACCGATTGCCGCTACCGGCCATCGGCTATGAGCGTGATCAGCGCCCCTATGTGGTCTGGCGACAGGTGCAGGGGAAGCTGTGGATCCAGTACCTGGGCGATGACCAACCTTTCGCGGTCAGTCGCCTCGGCTTTTCCAGCAGAAGCAACGGCACCCTGTTGCTCTTGCGTCCCGTCACCTCGTCGCTCGTTACTTGTACTACGGGTTTCCGGTGGTGTTGGCCCATTGTGCGCAAGTACACAGGGACACTGACACGCGTATTGCTGGCGGGTGTGTGCCTGCTGGCCTTTTCGCTCATCACGCCTATGTTCTTTCAAGTGGTGATGGACCACGTGCTGGTGCACCGCAGCCTCTCTACCCTGGTCGTCATGATCTCGGGGTTGGTCGCGGTCATGCTGTTCGAGACGGTGTTCAGCGCGGTGCGGCATGTCGTGTTCGCCCACCCTTTGGCTCGGCTGGATGCTGAACTCAAGGCGGCATTGTTCGGGCACTTGCTGTCGGTGTCGCCGCATTTTTTCAGCGAGCGTCCTCTGGGTGAAATTGCCGCACGAATGCGCGAGCTCGACACGGTTCGCGACTTTCTCACGCACCACAGTCTGGCCGTGGTGTTGGACGGGTTGTTTTCCCTCGTTTTCCTGAGCGTCATGCTGATGTACAGCCCGGTCCTGACTGCAGTGGTCGCAGGTTCCTTGGTGATCTACGCGCTACTGGCACTGTGCTGGGGGCCAATCGTGCATCGTCACGCCGAGCGCGCACAGGTGCGTGCTGCAGCCAACGAAGCCTTTCTCGTGGAGTCGCTCAATGCGATACGCACGCTCAAAGGCATGGGAGCCGAGCGCTGGACTGCCGAGCAGTGGGATACACGGTTGACCGAGGCGACGCTGGCCCAGCGGCGTCTCGGTTTATCGGCGGCGTTTGCCCAGGAGTCGATCGGCCTGACGGGCAAGCTGGCTGCGGCTGTCATACTCGGGTTGGGCGCGCAAGCTGTCATGGCGGGCGATCTCAGTATCGGCAGCTTCATCGCATTCAACCTGTTTGCCAGTCGTGTGGCCCAACCCGCGCTACGCCTGGGCCAAGTGTGGGCCTGTTACCAGCAGGCACGGGTTGCCTTGCAGCGCTTGGGAATGATCCTTCAACAGCCAGTCCAGGGACGGCTTGCTGCGATGGCCTTGCCGCGCGTGTCTGGCCGGGTGGCAGTCGATTCCGTGTGCTTTCGCTATGCCGCTGATGGCCCGTTGATACTGGATCATGTCAGTTTCGAGGTCGAGCCTGGACAATGTATCGGCATCACCGGCACGTCTGGCTCGGTCAAAAGCACGCTGATCAAGCTACTGCTGGGCTTCGCGTCACCCAGCAAGGGCACGCTACGGCTGGATGGACATGACCTGGCCATGGCCGACACGGCCAGCCTGCGTCGGCACATGGGTGTCGTCATGCAGCAACCCTTTCTGTTCAAAGGCACCGTTCATGACAACATTGCGCTGGCGCGGCCAGGGGCGAGCCGGCATGACGTCATCGAGGCTGCTCGCTTGGCCGGCGCCCATACGTTCATCGAGCGCTTACCCGGTGGCTATGAGGCGCCGGTAGCCGAGTCAGGCAGCAATCTCTCCGGTGGACAGCGCCAGCGTATCGCGATCGCCCGTGCCTTGGTGGCTCAGCCCTCCATCCTGCTGTTCGATGAGGCTACCAGCGCATTGGATGAGGAGGCCCAGGCCGACTTCATGGCAGCTTTGCCCCATATTCGTCGTGGCCGAACGCTCATCATGATCGCCCATCGATTAGAGACTCTTCACACGTGTGACCGCATTTTGGTGTTCGACGAAGGTCGGCTGATCGAGCAGGGCAGTCCAGCCGAACTGGCTACCTTGCCCGACGGGCACTACGCTCGGCTCCTGCGACTTCAGCAGGAGGACAGGACATGAGTCGCGTGAGAACGATGGCTCGACGCTATGTAACGGCTGTATGCACAGCTTGGCGTCAGCGTCATGAGACGCCTCGACCCTGTCCAGACGCAGAATGGCAATTCTTTGCGCCGGTGCTTGCACTTCAACAGCGTCCGCCCCACGTGTTTCCACGTCTGCTGCAAGGCCTCATCGTCGGCATCCTGTCCTTGGCGCTCGTGTGGTCCGTCATTGGCAAGATCGATGTGGTGGCGACGGCGCAGGGCAAGGTCGTGCCGAGTGGGCGCAGCAAAGTGATACAGCCCCGGGAAAGCGCCGTGATCAGGGCCATTCACGTTCAAGACGGTCAGTTGGTCATGGCAGGCGAGGTATTGGTCGAACTCGAGGCGCGTGCAACCGCGGCCGATCTGGCACGGCTGGCGGCCGATCTGTTATCGGCGCGTATCGACATTGCCCGGGCCATGGCCATGATCGCCACTATAGAAAGCGACCGGCCGCCTGAGTTGCAGGCTGATCAGCTTGGCGCAGCTGACTTGACGAAGCGTCAGGCGGTCCAACGCTGGCTCGAAGGCCAATATCTTGAGCTGCGCAGCCAACTGGACCAAGCCGCTGCCGAAATCAATCGCGCCGAACACGAGTTAGGTTCCATCGATGTATCGATCCAGGCATTGCAGCACGCACTGCCCATCGCTCAGGAACTGGTGGACGACTATGCCCGGCTTCTGGCGGATCAAGCGGTGGCGAAGCACCACTACCTGCAGCGCAAGCAGGAACACCTGCAACAGCAGCGAGAGCTGGATCAGTTGCAGGCCAGACGGCGCGAAGTGAAAGCCTCGCTCGATGTCGCCACGCACCGGCGCGCGAGCATCCTGGCGCAACAGCGACGCAACATGCTCGACCTGCAGCATGAAGCCGAGTCCAGGGTGGCCACGCTCGAGCAGGAAATGGACAAGGCGCGGCTGCGGCATGGGCAGCGTACGCTCAGGGCACCTGTCGATGGCACTGTGCAGCAACTGGCTGTGCACACGGTAGGCGGCGTAGTCACCGAGGCACAGCCACTCATGGTGATCGTGCCCAAGGAACAACCCGTCGAGGTAGAGGCTTTTCTCGCGAACAAGGATGTCGGTTTCGTACGCCCGGGCCAGCCGGCTCACGTGAAGGTAGAAACGTTCAGCTACACCCGGTACGGCTTGGCGCAAGGCATAGTCAGCAGCGTCTCCCACGATGCCATCGAGGACACTCAACGGGGGCTGGTCTATGCCGTGCGTATTCGTCTGGACAGTCCTTGGCTCGACTATTCAGAGGCAACGCCGTTGTTACTGACGCCAGGCATGGCCGTCACCGCTGAAATCACCACCCGTCAACGTCGCCTGATCAGCTATTTCCTCACGCCACTGGAAGTCATGACACGTGAAAGCCTCCATGAGCGCTAGTACCATCAATCAGGAACGGTGCGAGGTTAAGCTCACGCCATGCCGTGAGCTCGATCATCGATAGGCATGCTCGATACGGACGCAGTGCCAGGGCGTCGGACGCGCTCAGGCTTTCACCGGCGGCTCTTCACTGGGCGGATCACCCACCGTCGGCGGCGTAGTCGGCTGGGTCGGCAACTCGTCCGGATCATCCCGTGGCACGGACGGCGGCAGGGACGGGTCGTCGATGTTCGGATCGGGCGTTTCCGGTGGGGTGGGAATGTTCATGATCGCGCCTCGCAAACGGTTGAACGAAGGGTGCATCTGCTCAGACACGCGCCGATGGTCAAACACTCCGTTTTTTATTGAACCCCACTCTTGGGCGCTGCTCTGAACCCTTACCGTCCAAGCTAAACGGAGCAAGGTTCGATGTCACGTAATGAGCCCTTTGAGAGCGTGCCCATGGCGAATGATCACCCGGACCAGGCCGTCAGCCTGTCCCAGGCGCTGCTGGCCCCGCGGATCGTGATCGAGAACGTGCAGCCGTCCCTCGACGGCGGCACCTTCGCCACCAAGGCCGTACGCGGCCAGCCGGTCGACGTATCGGCCAAGGTTTACTGCGACGGACACGATCAGTTGGCCGTGATGCTCAACTGGCGTCAGGCCAACAGCCGGGTCTGGCACTGCGTGCCCATGCAGTCGGCCGGCAATGACCTGTGGCTGGCGCAGTTCACGCCCAGCGAGTTGGGGCCGCACCTCTACAGCATCGAAACGTGGATCGACCCCTATGCCACGTTCTGCTACGACCTGGGCAAGAAGTTCAATGCCGGCGTCGAGGTCAAGCTGGAGCTCGAAGAAGGCCGCCTGCTGCTGGGCAAGGGCATCGAACGCACCGAAGGGGCGCTGCGCGAGCAGCTGGACGCCCTGCAGCAGGGGCTGGCCCGTCAATCGATCGACGATCAGGTCGCGACGCTGCTGGCGCCGGACACCGCGCGCCTCATGCACCAGGCCGAGCACCGCACCTACCTGACCCGCAGCATCGAGTTCGCCGTCGACGTGGACCGCGAGGCGGCGCTGTTCGCCAGCTGGTACGAGCTGTTCCCGCGCTCGATCACCGACGACAAGGCGCGCCATGGCACCTTCAACGACGTGCATTCGCGCCTGCCGATGATCCGTGACATGGGCTTCGATGTGCTGTATTTCCCGCCCATCCATCCCATCGGGCGCCAGCATCGCAAAGGTCCGAACAATTCGCTGCATGCAGGCCCGGACGATCCGGGCAGCCCGTACGCCATCGGTAGCGCCGACGGTGGTCATGATGCGATCCACCCGCAACTGGGCACGCGTGAGGACTTCCGCCGCCTGGTCGCCGCTGCGGCCGAGCACGGCCTGGAGATCGCCCTGGACTTCGCCATCCAGTGTTCCCAGGACCACCCCTGGCTGACTGAGCATCCCGGTTGGTTCAGCTGGCGCCCGGACGGCACCATTCGCTACGCCGAGAACCCGCCGAAGAAGTACCAGGACATCGTCAACGTCGATTTCTACGCGGCCGATGCCATCCCATCACTGTGGCTGGCCCTGCGCGATGTGGTGATCGGCTGGGTCGAGGAGGGAGTCAAGACCTTCCGCGTCGACAACCCGCACACCAAGCCGCTGCCATTCTGGCAATGGCTGATCGCCAATGTGCGCAGTCAGTACCCTGACGTGCTGTTCCTCGCCGAAGCCTTCACCAAGCCGGCGATGATGGCGCGCCTGGGCAAGGTCGGTTACGCCCAGAGCTACACCTACTTCACCTGGCGCAACACCAAGAAGGAACTGACCACCTACTTCGAAGAACTCAACGAGGCGCCGTGGCGCGACTGCTACCGTCCCAACTTCTTCGTCAACACGCCGGACATCAACCCGTTCTTCCTGCAGCACTCGGGGCGCGCGGGCTTCCTGATCCGGGCCGCACTGGCGACCATGGGATCGGGCCTGTGGGGCATGTATTCCGGGTTCGAGCTGTGCGAGGGCGCGGCACTGCCGGGCAAGGAAGAGTACCTGGATTCGGAGAAGTACGAGATCCGTCCCCGTGACTACACCCAGCCAGGCAACATCATCGCCGAGATCGCCCAGCTCAACCGGATTCGTCGTCAGAACCGCGCCCTGCAAACGCACCTGGGCGTGGCGTTCTTCAACTGCTGGAACGACAACATCCTGTACTTCGCCAAACGCACGCCGGCGCGGGACAACTTCATCCTGATCGCCATCAGCCTGGACCCGCACAACGTTCAGGAGGCGCATTTCGAGCTTCCCCTGTGGGAGCTAGGGCTGGATGACGATGCCCAGACCCATGGCGAGGACCTGATGAATGGCCACCGCTGGACCTGGTATGGCAAGACGCAGTGGATGCGGATCGACCCGGCCTACCAGCCGTTCGGGATCTGGCGGATCGAAAAGGTGTCGTAAGCGCTGACGCGTCCGGCTCATCGTTCTAGGTGAGGTCGGATCTTGCGTCGTTTGCTTCGCGGGCAAGCCCGCTCCCACGGGGCGGGTGAAGCGTTCGAGAGAAGGGGCCGCCAGGGTGGCCCGCCTGGAATTGAAAGGAGTCGCACATGGCCAAGCGTTCTCGCCCGGCAGCCTTCATCGATGACCCGTTGTGGTACAAGGACGCGGTGATCTACCAGCTTCATGTGAAGTCGTTCTTCGATGCCAACAACGATGGCGTCGGCGATTTCGCAGGTCTGATCAGCAAGCTCGACTACATCGCCAAGCTGGGTGTGAACACCTTGTGGTTGTTGCCGTTCTATCCTTCGCCCCGGCGCGATGACGGCTATGACATCTCCGAATACAAGGCCGTGCACCCCGACTACGGCACCCTGGCCGACGCCAAGCGCTTCATCGCCGAGGCGCACAAGCGGGGCTTGCGGGTGATCACCGAGCTGGTAATCAACCATACGTCCGACCAGCACCCCTGGTTCCAGCGGGCGCGGCATGCCAAGCCCGGTAGCAAGGCCCGTGACTTCTATGTCTGGTCGGACACTGACCAGAAGTACGACGGCACCCGGATCATCTTCCTCGATACCGAGCATTCCAACTGGACCTGGGACCCGGTCGCGAAGCAGTACTTCTGGCACCGTTTCTACGCCCACCAGCCGGACCTCAACTTCGACAACCCCCAGGTGCTCAAGGCCGTCCTGGGGGTGATGCGCTTCTGGCTTGACCTGGGCGTCGATGGGCTGCGCCTGGATGCCATCCCCTACCTGATCGAACGGGACGGCACCAACAATGAGAACCTGCCCGAGACCCATGCGGTGCTCAAGGCGATCCGTGCCGAAATCGATGCCAATTACCCTGACCGCATGCTGCTGGCCGAGGCCAACCAATGGCCGGAAGACACGCGTCCGTACTTCGGTGAAGGCGACGGTGACGAATGCCACATGGCGTTCCACTTCCCGTTGATGCCGCGCATGTACATGGCCCTGGCCATGGAGGACCGCTTCCCGATCACCGACATCCTGCGTCAGACGCCGGCGATTCCAGCCAACTGCCAGTGGTCGATCTTCCTGCGCAACCACGACGAGTTGACGCTGGAGATGGTGACCGACCGTGAGCGGGACTACCTGTGGAATCATTACGCCGAAGACCGTCGCGCCCGCATTAATCTGGGCATCCGTCGACGTCTGGCGCCGCTGCTGCAACGTGACCGCCGGCGCATCGAGCTGCTGACCAGCCTGCTGCTGTCCATGCCCGGCACGCCGACGCTGTACTACGGCGACGAGCTTGGCATGGGCGACAACATCTACCTGGGCGACCGGGATGGCGTGCGCACGCCCATGCAGTGGTCGTCCGACCGCAATGGTGGGTTCTCGCGTGCCGAGCCGCAGCGCCTGGTACTGCCGCCGGTCATGGATCCGTTGTATGGCTACCAGACCATCAACGTCGAAGCCCAGGCCCACGATGCGCACTCGCTGCTCAACTGGAACCGTCGGTTGCTGGCGGTCCGCGCGCAGCAGAAGGCCTTTGGCCGTGGCACGCTGACCCTGCTGTCGCCCAGCAATCGACGCATCCTGGCTTATCTGCGCGAGTACACCGATGCGCAGGGCAACAGCGAGACCATTCTCTGCGTCGCCAACGTCTCACGCGCAGCGCAAGCCGCCGAGCTGGACCTGTCGGCCTATGCCGAGCGGGTGCCGGTGGAGATGCTCGGCGGCAGCGCATTCCCACCGATCGGCCAACTGCCGTTCCTGCTGACCTTGGCGCCTTACGGGTTCTACTGGTTCCTGTTGGCGTCCCGCGAACGCATGCCGCATTGGCATGTCGAACCTGCCGAGGGGTTACCCGAATTGACCACATTGGTATTGAAAGCCCGCATGGAAGAATTGCTCGACAGCCCCTCCCGAGACGCCCTGCAGGACAGCATCCTGCCCCAGTACCTGCCCAAGCGCCGCTGGTTCGCCGGCAAGGAAGGACCGCTCGACCAGGTTCGCCTGCGTTATGGCGTGCGCCTGGACACCGCCACCACGCCCGTGCTGCTCAGCGAGCTCGAAGTCACCAGCAAGGGCACCGTCAGCCATTATCAGCTGCCATTCGGCCTGCTGGCCGAGGACCAGGTGCAAGCCGCACTGCCGCAGCAGCTGGCATTGTCACGGGTCCGCCGCAAAGGCCAGGTCGGTCTGATCACCGATGCCTTCGTGCTCGAGCCATTCGTGCGCGCTGTCTTGCAGGCCTGCCAGCACCACACGCGTCTGCCCAGCAGTGCGGGCGAATTGCGCTTCGAGTCCACCGAGCAGCTGGCAAGCCTTGGGCTGAACGCCGACAGTTCGGTGCGCTACCTGGGCGCCGAGCAATCCAACAGTTCGGTGGTGGTCGGCGACAAGCTGGTGCTCAAGCTCATTCGCCGTGTCAACGGCGGCATCCATCCCGAACTGGAAATGAGCGCCTACCTGACCACGGCGGGCTTCGCCAACATCTCGCCACTGCTGGCCTGGGTCGAGCGGGTGGACGATCAGCAGCCGCACCTGTTGATGATCGCCCAGGGTTACCTGAGCAATCAGGGCGATGCCTGGGCATGGACCCAGGACACCCTGGAGCGGGCGATCCGCGACGAGCTCGAGCCTGGCGTCACTGACCAGGAAGGCCGCGCCAATGCGCTGGCCGAGCTGAAGGACTTCGCGGCGCTGTTCGGTCAAAGGCTGGGCGAGATGCATGCGCACCTAGCGGCGTCTACCGATGACGAAGCCTTCGCGCCGCGCGTCAGCGACCAGCAGGACAGCGAGCAGTGGGGCTGCCAGATCGCAGCCGAACTCGAACATGCGCTCGACCTGCTTGCCCAGCACCGCGGGGCACTGGACAGTGACGCGCAGGCCTTGGTCGATGACCTGCAACAGCAGCGCCAAGGGCTGCTGCAGAACGTCCAGGCCCTGGCCGACCAGGCGCAGGGTGGCCTGCTGATCCGGGTGCATGGCGACTTGCACCTGGGGCAGGTGCTGGTACGCCAGGGCGATGCCTACCTTATCGATTTCGAGGGCGAGCCGTCCCGGCCACTGAACGAGCGCCGGGCCAAGCTCAGCCCGTTCAAAGATGTCGGCGGTGTTCTGCGCTCGTTCGACTATGCTGCTGCCATGTTGCTGCGCGGCAGCTCTGGCGTGGACCTTTCCGAGGCGGCCCAGCAAGCGCGGCAACGGGTCGCCCGGCAGTACCTGCACCATTCACGGCATGCGTTTCTCGAGGCCTACAGCCAAGCCACCGCCGCGCTGCCCCATGCCTGGACACAGGGCAGTGGCGAGCGCGCGGCGCTGGACCTGTTCACCTTGGAGAAGGCGGCCTACGAAATCACTTACGAAGCCGAAAACCGGCCAAGCTGGCTGGCTGTGCCCTTGCACGGCTTGCATGGACTGATCAGTACCTGGGGAGAGTCATAAATGAATGCAAGCACGCGTGACAACGGCGGCCTCGAGCGACGGGACCTCGACGCCCTGGCTCGCGCCGAGCACGCCGACCCGTTCGCGGTATTGGGGCCACACGGCGATGGCGCAGGCGGCACCTGGGTGCGCGCCTATCTGCCCAACGCACTCAGGGCACAGGTCATCGCACGCGAGGACGGTCGCGTCCTGGCAGACATGCACCAGGCTTCGCTGCCGGGCCTGTTCTTCGCCCACCTGGCGCACGCGATGGCGTATCAATTGCGCATCGTCTGGGCCAGTGGCGAGCAGGTGACCGAAGACCCTTACAGCTTCGGTCCGCAGCTGGGCGAAATGGACATGCACCTGTTCGCCGAGGGTAACCATCGCGACCTGGCCAGCCGCTTCGGTGCGCAGCCCATCCAGGTCGACGGCGTGGACGGCGTCTGCTTCTCGGTCTGGGCGCCCAATGCCCGGCGTGTGTCGGTGGTCGGCGACTTCAACAGCTGGGACGGTCGCCGCCACCCTATGCGCATTCGTCACGAGGCCGGCGTCTGGGAGCTGTTCATCCCACGGCTGGGTGTGGGCGAAGCCTACAAGTTCGAAGTGCTCGGCAAGGACGGTGTCCTGCCGCTGAAGGCCGACCCCTTGGCGCGTGCCACCGAGTTGCCACCCAGTACGTCGTCCAAGGTCGCCGGACCGCTGGGCCACGCGTGGCAGGACCAAGCGTGGATGGAGCAGCGTGCTCAGCGGCACGGGCTCGATCAGCCGCTGTCGATCTACGAGCTGCATGCCGGCTCCTGGCGCTGCAAGCTGGACGAGGCGGGCGAGGTGGCCGGCTTCTACAACTGGCGTGAACTGGCGGACAGCCTGGTGCCTTACGTCAAGGAGCTGGGCTTCACCCACATCGAACTGTTGCCGATCATGGAGCACCCCTTCGGCGGCTCCTGGGGCTACCAGCCGCTGTCGATGTTCGCCCCGACCTCGCGTTACGGCTCGCCCGAAGACTTCGCAGCCTTCATCGACGCCTGCCACCAGGCCGAGATCGGCGTACTGCTCGACTGGGTGCCAGCGCATTTCCCCACCGATGAGCACGGGCTGGCCCGCTTCGATGGCACCGCTCTGTACGAGTACCAGAACCCGTTCGAAGGGTATCACCAGGACTGGAACACGCTCATCTACAACCTGGGGCGCAATGAGGTCCGTGGGTTCATGGTGGCCTCGGCGCTGCACTGGCTCAAGCACTTCCACATCGACGGTCTGCGGGTCGATGCCGTGGCCTCGATGCTATACCGCGACTACTCGCGCAAGCATGGCGAATGGATACCGAACCGTTACGGTGGTCGCGAGAACCTCGAGGCGATCGACTTCCTGCGTCACCTCAACGGGATCGCCGCCTACGAGGCGCCAGGCGCGCTGATCATTGCCGAAGAGTCCACCGCTTGGCCGGGTGTCAGCGCCCCGACCCAGGAGGGCGGCCTGGGCTTCTCGTACAAGTGGAACATGGGCTGGATGCACGATTCGCTGCATTACATCCAGAACGATTCGATCTACCGCCCTTACCACCACAACGAACTGAGTTTCAGCCTGCACTATGCATTCTCCGAACACTTCGTGTTGCCGATTTCCCACGATGAGGTGGTGCACGGCAAGCACTCGTTGATCGACAAGATGCCGGGGGATCGCTGGCAGAAGTTCGCCAACCTGCGGGCCTATCTCGCCTACATGTGGACCCATCCTGGCAAGAAGCTGCTGTTCATGGGGTGCGAGTTCGGGCAGTGGCGCGAATGGAACCACGATAACCAGCTGGACTGGTACCTGCTGCAGCAGTCCGACCATCAGGGGGTGAAAAGCCTGGTGAGCGACCTGAACCGTCTGTATCGCGAGTTGCCAGCGCTGCACGAGCAGGACGGCAGACCTCAAGGCTTCCAGTGGCTGGTGGGGGACGATGCGCGCAACAGCGTATTCGCCTGGCTGCGCTGGAGCCGCGAAGGCGAGCCGGTGCTGGTGGTGGCCAACTTCACGCCGGTGCCGCGCGAGGGGTATCGCATCGGAGTGCCGTTTGGCGAGCAGTGGCAGGAAGTGCTCAACAGCGACGCCGAAGGGTATGCCGGCTCCAATATCGGTAACTTCGGTACGGTAGGCAGCGAGCCTGTGCCTGCCCATGGCCAGCCGTTGTCGCTGACTTTGCAGCTACCACCCTTGGGCGTGCTGATCATGAAGCCTGCCTGACGCAGGCAGGGAAGGGGGCCTGATGAAGGCTGGCCTTCCAGGCGTTCGGTACAGCGGCTGGGTCACTCGCCCAGCCGTTGCTCCCGCGACGGGGGATAACCGAAGTACGCCGCATAGCACTTGCTGAAGTGCGATACCGACACGAACCCGCAGGCCACCGCCACCTCCATTACCGACAGGTCCGAATACTGCAGCAGCCTGCGGCTCTTGGTGATGCGCAGCTCCATGTAGTAGCGCCGTGGCGAAGTGCCCAGTTGCGCCTGGAACAAGCGGTCGATCTGCCGCCGCGAGCGCCCGCTGTAGGCCGCCAGCTGGTCGAGGCTGAGCGTCTCTTCGAGGTTGTTTTCCATCAGCTCGACAATGGTGCGCAGGTGCAGGCTCATGGACTTTTTCGCCCCTGGCCCGACCTGGCGATACCGCGCACCGGAAAACGACAGAATTTCTTCCACGCCCTCGGCCAGTCCATCGCCGTGCAGACGGCGCACCAGGCTGAGCATCATTTCCATGGCGCCATTGGGGCTGGCGGCGGTCAACCGGTCGCGGTCCAGCGTGAAGCTGGCCGGGGTGATGCGTGTCTGCGGGCTGCGCTCGGCGAGGCTGGCCCGCTGCTCGGGGTGCACGCTGCAACCGTAGTCGGCCAGTACACCGGCCCGGCCGAGGAACCAGGCCCCGTTCCACAGCCCGCCCAGGTGCAGGCCATGGGCGTCACAGTCCACCAGCAGACGGTCCAGCTCGGGGTACTTCAAGGGAGTGCGCAGACCGCCGCAGACGATCAGCAAATCCAGGTCCCGCAGGGCGCGCGGCTCCAGCTCGGCAGCGATCAGTTCCAGGCCCAGGTCGCTCAAGACACGCTCGCCGTCCAATGACAGCGGCGAGAAGCGAAAGCTGTCGGTGCGCAACAGGTTGGCCGTGACCAGGACGTCCATGGCCACCGTGAAGCTGGCCATGGAAAAATGTTCCAGCAGGACGAAGCCCACGCCATAGGACGGCGTGACATCGGCAGCGGTCGGCTTGAGCCTGACCATGTTGGTGGTGCTGGCTTTCTTGCTGAACTGGCGAATGGTGGGCACTGCGGGCTCCCGGGTCAGGCTGGCGCCGATGAGTGTGCTCGCCGGTCTTGGGAAAGACAACCGGGCGCTGCGTCAGGCACGTGTCTGGGGGCGACCGTGGCAGACGTCATGTCGCACGCGCCGACAGCGCGGTTCGGTTATCCTGTTGGCCTTCGTGACGTGCTGGAGTCTCTTTCTTGAAACGGTTGCCACTGCTGTTGATGTGCCTGTTGCCGGGCCTGGCCCATGCCCTGGAGCCCGGAGACCGTCTGGCCCCCTGGACGCTGCTCGATCAGCACGAGCAGCCCTACAGCCTGACGCCGGAGACGCGCCTGCTGCTGGTGGCCCGCGACATGGAAGGCGCCAAGCTGGTCAAGGCGGCGTTGGCCGGGCAGCCGGCGGGTTATCTGGAGGCCCGAAGCGCTGTCTTCGTGGCCGACATCGAACGGATGCCCGCCGTGATCAGTACGCTGTTCGCCATCCCTGCCATGCGGGACTACACCTACCGGGTCATGCTCGATCGCCAGGGCCGGGTGGTCGAGCGCTACGAAGTGCCTGATGCCAGCGTGCGACTCATGCGCCTGGAGCACGGCACGCTGGTGGCGCAAGACACCTACGTCGAGGCGCAAGCCTTGAAGCGGGCGCTGGACGCCAGCCCGGCATCTCCCTGAGCCGGGACGGGTCGAAGCCTGCATCTCAGCGCCTGGTTAGCAATAAAATGTTACTGATTCAAGGGCTGCGACAACAGGCCGCACGCCGTATTTCAAGGGCTTGAGACCAATGGCCCGTCGTCAGGTGGAAGCGCACCCCAGGCCATGCCAGAATGCGCCCGTCGTCGCCCGGCCCTGCCCGAGGGCCGGCACCTTCCCTGTAAAGGATGGTTCCATGAATGATCTGTTGACCCGGCGCACGCTCGTCGCCGGGATGGGCGTACTGGGCCTTGGCCTGCTCGCCGGGTGCAGCCCGGCCCGTGGCTTGGAGTTCAAGTACGGCAAGAACATGAGCAACGAAATCCTCGGTCGCTCGTTCCGCCTGAAGGACACCGAGGGCAACGTACGCACCCTGTCCAGCTTCTATGGCTCGATGCCGATGATCTTCTTCGGCTTCACCCAGTGCCCGGCGGTCTGCCCGACCACTCTGGCGCGCGCGGTGCAGATCAAGAAGCTGATGGGCCGTGACGCCGGTTTCCTCCAGGTGGTGTTCATCACCCTGGACCCGGAACGCGACACGCCCGAGGTGCTCGACGCCTATGTCAAGGCGTTCGACCCGTCCTTCACCGCATTGACCGGCACTCCGGAAGAAATCGCCGATGTGGCCCGGGAGTTCAAGGTGTTCTACGAGAAGAAGCCCGAAGGGGATTCCTACACCATCTCCCATTCGTCCACCAGCTATGTCTACGACTCTCGTGGCACCCTGCGCCTGAGCCTGTCGCATTCGCTCAACGCCAAGGAATGCGCCGAAGACCTGCTTACCCTGATGGAGATCTGCTAATGTCTGTTTCCCGTTCCGTTCTTGCGCGTGGCCTGGCCCTCATGGCCTTGGCCGGTCTGGCCTTGCCCGCCCTGGCCGACACTACGGTGAGCGATGCCTGGGTGCGCGCTACTGTGCCGCACCAGTCGTCCACTGGGGCGTTCATGACGCTGACCGCCAGCACCGACAGCACACTGGTGAGCGTCGCTTCGCCGGTGGCCAAAGACGTGCAGGTACACGAGATGACCATGAAGGGCGATGTCATGGGCATGCGCAAGGTCGACGCCTTGCCCCTGCCTGCCGGTAAGGCGGTAAGCCTGGACCCCAATGGCTATCACGTCATGCTGATGGGGCTGAATACCCAGGTGAAAGAGGGCACCGAAGTGCCGTTGACCTTGACGGTCGAGGATGACAAGGGCGAGCGCCAGGTCATCGAGATCAAAGCACCGGTGCGCCCGTTGACTGCGTCTGCCGACCACGGTCACGCCATGCATTGATGCAGCGATGGCGCCGGACCCAGGTCGGGCGCCATCGTCTGTCGGCAGGCCTCGTCGAGCGCAAGGCCCGGCGTAGGAGAGTGTCTAGCGCAGGGGCACGATCAGCTCGGGAACAGCTCGCCCAGCTTCATCGACAGCATCATGTCGCCTTCGACGCGCAGCTTGCCGCCCATGAAGGCCTGCATGCCATCGAGCTCGCCGCTGACGATCTCCTTGAGGGTCTGGCTGTCCATGACCAAGGTGCAGTTGGCATCCGGGTTCTCGCCTTCCTGCAGCTCGCAGGTGCCGTCCTTGACGATCAGGGCGTAATGCTTGTCTTCATCGGTGACATTGAAGCCGAACACCAGGTCCAGCCCTTGGGCGGCGGCTGGATTGAACTTCTCTTGCATCTTTTTCACGGCATCAGCTACGGAGGTCATGGCGGTTTCCTTGTCGTGGAGGTACGGATGTGCGTACGGCAAACGTTCGCCCTCAGAGGGGCTGAAACGCTCCGAGGGTAGGGTGCGGCTCGAACGCTGTCAACGGAAAAACATACGGGCGTTTGAAAAGGTCGTTTGAACCTGATGCAGGCCGCGCAGGCCGCTGGCGAGGCGTCAGGCGCAACGGTATGCTGGCAAGCCTGACGCGCCGTGAGGGCGTGGGTTCAATGAGGAGTCACCGTGGAGTTTCTTGCCGAATACGCAAGCTTTCTAGCCAAGACCGCGACCGTGGTCATCGCCCTGCTGATCGTGCTGTCGGCCATCGCCGGCCTGCGCAGCAAGGGCCGCCGCAAACCAGGTGGGCACCTGCAGGTCACGCGCATGAACCAGTTCTACGATGGCCTGCGCGACCGCCTCGAAGCCGGCCTGTTCGACAAGGCCGAACTCAAGGCCCTGCGCAAGCGCAAGGCCAAGGGCGAGAAGAAACAGAAGAAGCAGCAAGGGACCGAGGACCAGGGCCGCGTGTTCGTCCTGGACTTCGATGGCGACATCAAGGCTTCGGCCACCGACAGCCTGCGCCATGAAATCACCGCCTTGCTGAGCATGGCCACCGCGCGCGACGAAGTGGTGCTGCGCCTGGAGAGCGGCGGCGGCCTGGTCCACAGCTATGGCCTGGCCGCCTCCCAACTGGCGCGCGTGCGCCAGGCCGGCGTACCGCTGACCGTCTGCATCGACAAGGTCGCTGCCAGCGGCGGTTACATGATGGCCTGCATCGGTGACAAGATCATCAGCGCGCCCTTCGCCATTCTTGGCTCGATCGGCGTGGTGGCGCAGTTGCCCAACGTCAATCGACTGTTGAAGAAGCACGACATCGACGTCGAGGTGCTGACCGCCGGTGAGTACAAGCGCACCCTGACCGTGTTCGGCGAGAACACCGAGAAGGGTCGCGAGAAGTTTCAGGAAGACCTGGACGTCACGCACCGGCTGTTCAAGGACTTCGTCTCCCGCTACCGCCCGCAGCTGTCCATCGACGAGGTCGCCACCGGCGAAGTCTGGCTGGGCGTGGCCGCACTCAATCGTCAACTGGTCGATGAACTGCGCACCAGCGACGAGTACCTCAACGACCGTGCGCGCGAGGGTGGCGTGTTCCATCTGCAGTACGCCCAGCGCAAGAGCCTGCAGGAGCGCATCGGCATGGCGGCCAGCGGTTCGCTGGAGAATGCACTGGTCGGGCTGTGGAGCAAGTTGAGCCGTCTGCGCTAAGACCTTGAACCTCCTGGAAATTTTTTGAGGGGAGGGGGTTGCAAGGTGGATCGAATGCGGACATAATGGCGCCCATCGAAACGCAGCGGGCTCTTGAAGTCGAGCGGTTCGAGGTGAAGGAAGGCGAAGGCTGACCTGATCCGACTTTGAGGCCGAGTAGCAAAGTGGTTATGCTCCGGATTGCAAATCCGTCTACGCCGGTTCGATTCCGACCTCGGCCTCCATATTCGAAAGCCCCGCAGATCTTGGTCTGCGGGGTTTTTCTTTGGGCGTCAGAAAGCCAAGCGTTCCGAAACTTTTCGGCATGAGTTCCAAAACTCGGTCACTTTGTGGGGCTGGCGATGGCCCCCACGCGGCGGTACACCCGTTCGGTGATCCCCTCTTTGGAATGCCCCAGCAACAGGCTCGCTTCCGCCACATCGTTGATCTCCGAAGCGGCCTTGGGCCGAATGTCCCTGAATTGGAACTGGGCGATACGGTTGGCCAGGTCTGGCTTCTTCCCGTCAAGGGCTTTCAGCCTGGCAGCCTCCCGCGCATCGCTCCAGCGATTACGCAGCATCCCCCAACTCATGCGTTTGCCGTGCTCGTTCAAGATGAAGAATGGCGAGGCATGCTGCTGCGTGCGCAGTTTGATGCGCTCCAGCAGCGTCCCGAGGCTGTTATTCACGCTGTTTACCTCCAGGATGATCCTCAGCCGCTTGCCGGTCTTGCCCTGGCTGACCAGCAGGTAGCTCCCTTCCACATCATCCTTGCGCATGGATAGAACGTCCGACGGCCGCTGGCCAGTCAGGTACGCCAGGTCCATCGCGTCCCTCAGCTCCTCTGGAGCCTCTTCGTACACTGCGAGCCACACGGTCTCATTGGCATAGAAATCGCGCGGCTTCTCCTTGTTCTTCTTGATGCCCAGGCAGGGGTTCTCCTTCACAGTCAGCCCCCATTCCCGGGCCATGTTGAACACATGCGAGAGCAGTGCTATTTCCCGGTTCGCTCGGGTCTTGGCTGAGCGAGAGTCGCGGTAGTGGGCAATCATCGACGGAGTGATCGCATCGATGGGAGCCGGATCGAACACCGCCCGTAGCTGCTTGAGCTCGTAGATGTTGTCCTTCTGGGTTCTAGGGGCTTTCTTAGGGATGATGTGCTTCTCGTACTGGTCGAAAATTCCCTTCATTGTCGTCAGCTCGACCGGCGCCGATTTGGCTTCCAGTTCAGCCCACTTGAGCTTGGCTTTGGGAAGGTCGGTGCCGAGGGGAATCTCCTTGCCTACTGGGTCGCGGTAGTAGTACCCGACCCATACTTTGCCGCTTTTTCTGACTCGCTTGCGCCGGTACATGCCCGGCGGCAGATCGCGGTTCTCGTTACTTCTGGGGCGCATTTTACTTCACTCGTGAGAAGTCTGGTGTCCAAGCGGGTCTCGGTAGCGATGGCGGTGTGATCGGCATCAAGTCGACGACGGCGCCGCTTAGCTTGAGGCGCGCGTACTGACGACCGACCAAGGGGCGGCCGCCTCTGCTCTCGACAAAATGCCAACCGCGCGAACTCAGCCAGCGACGCTGGTAGGCCCTGGGTTTGTAGCCGGTGATCTCTATCAATTCTTCATCGGAAAGTACTTCGGTTTCCATGGATGATCTCCGTGCCGCCGACGGCGGCAGGTCAGTGGTATGTGTTGAATGGAGAGGCTGGGGCGCTACAGGTGGGCACCGGCTTCGAGTAGGCCATCGCGGTCTTCGCGCAGGTTGTTGCGTTCGGTGGCCAGGAACTGGATCTCGCGATGCAAGTACTGGGCGATGGATTCGCCACAGCGCATGTCACTGGGCATGGCGCGGCCCCTAAGCATTCCTTCCAGTTCGACCAGGGTGAATCGTTCGATCATGGCTGCACCTCAGCGGCTTCTGGCAGCTCTACGAACGAGTAGGTCTTGATGACCTGTTCCTGCACCCCAGCAACCTTGATGAACTTCGCTTCCTTGACCCACGGGTAGGAGCCTGGATCGCCATGCTTGCCGCCACCGCTCATTTCGCAGAAGGCGAGGGCGCGCCCATCGGGCAGGATGAAGGCCTTCACATCGACCTCGAAGTGCCGGCCCCAGCTGTAATGGCTCCACTCAGGGATGCCGATGGCGTCAACGGCGCCGTAGCGGACTTCGTTGATGGCGTCGTCGTGTTCGTTCTCTTCGAAGACGGCCTCGAGCAAGTCGCCTGGCGCCGCGGCCAGGAAGGCCAGGTCTACATCGGCCTCCTGCCCATCATCGTCGCTGAAGGTGTATTCGTAGCCGAACTCCAGACCCTTGCGCATGACGAGCAGCATGGCCAGCTGGCTGGCGCTGAGGGTGTCGAGGGCTTCGTGGATGTTTGCGTCGAGCACAGGAACTCCTTTGCCGCCACATCGCGGCAGTGAATAGAGGGGAGAGGGGTTACAGCGGGATTGGGGCTACTGCTTGCTGGCGAGAGTGCCGCGTGCGCACCAGGCGCTATATGCGTGACGCATCCATTCTTGGATGAACACCCCGGCATCGGTCTTGCGGTAGTCGGCTGCGGCGAAGTGTCGGTCGGCCCATTCGCGGAACTCGCCTTCCTCGCACTCCGTGCACTGGTTGCCCAGGTCACGACAGATGGCGCAGTCGTTCGGCACACTCGGCTCTGCGCTAGCGGATAGGACCTTTTCGATTTCTTCGAACCAGTACCTGGCCGGGCAGGGATCGCGCTTGCCGAGGATTCGAGCCAGCAGCGCCCGCGCCTCGGCCAGCTGGGCACGCAGGTCAATGGCATTCTGACCGTAGGCGTCGCGGTCAGCCTGCACGGATTCCAGGTCGGCACGCAGTCGCTCAACCTCGGCAGGGTCGGCATGCCTGAACACTGGGAATGGCCCCTCGTACAGATCAGGGTTCAGCCTGTTGTAAGGCCGGACAAACCCCAGCGTGCCAGCCAGGGCGCCCTTGAGTGCCTTGGCAAGCCACGCCACTGGCTCGCCCTGGCCCTGCTGGGCCTCCAGCGCCGCCTGGTATCCAGCACGAAAGAGGTAGTAGTCGTTGATCGTCTGCGGCTCGACGAAGCTGGCGCCATCGCGTGCCAGCTCGCTCTGGTCCAGGCCGTGCGGGTTTATGCTGACGAATAGGTCGCGCACGTCGATGTAGTCGTTTTCTGTGGGCATGGGGATACCTCCGCGCTATAGTCTCGCGGTCAAATTTGGGAGCAGGGATATGCTTCAAGCACTGTGGGACTTTCTCAAGGAAAACAATGGGCCGTTAGGCTTCGCTCTTGCTTTCCTCACTGCATGCTGGGCAGTTTGGAACTATTTTTTAATCAAGCGAGCGGAAGAGGAAACTAGGCAGTTTCAAGCTTTCCACTTGATGGTCAAGGGATTGGTTCGAGGGGATGATGAGTCGAGCAAACCATATGTAGATCAGCAGCTGGCGGTCATTTATGAACTCAGAAATTTTCCCCAGTACTACCCGATAACGGTCAGAATTCTCGAGCGCTCGAAAGAAAGCTGGGACACAGTTCATGGTGGCTGGTGGGCAGATGTGCTAATACGTGAAGCTGATCTCACCATCGAGTACATCAAGCGAAAGGGATTAACAGAATCTCACTACCTTAAACCTGCATGGTATCTCCCTAAGCGAGATAGTTAGTCCCCACACATGCAGTCGATGAGGTCTTCGTCTTCAGCGAAGTCCAGGTCCAGCGGCATCTGGCGCCCGAGCTGTTCAGCCATCCAGTTCAGGCAGAGGCGATGATGTCTGCCTCTGCCATCTCGCAGAAGAATGAGCAGGAGGGGAGCTTCTCGTTGCGGCGTGCCGGGCCGTCGCCTAGGTCGCGCAAGGAAAAGCGCACGTTGGTGTGGCGGTTGCGGAACAGGTAGGAGCCTGGCCCCAGGTCGTCCTGGATCACGCACAGCGCCTCGAACTGCACTGGGAAGTCCTCACGGATCGCCCGGAAATAACCTTCGCCACCCTTCACGCAGCCGATGCAGTTGGCGTTCTCGTAGCCCATGCGGTACATCAACGGCAGCTCAATGCCGGCACGCTGGATCATGGCCTTGCAGTCCTCCTTACCCAGACCGCGTTCGATCAGCGGGGCGATGACAGGGCGTTCCGGATTGCGCTCGCGGAAGTCGTCGAGCCGGTCGGCCTCCTCGGCCGTGTAGCCGAAGACCATCACGTCACCGGGCTGCTTCCAGTTGTCGAGCAGACGCCGCTTCAAGATCTTGGTGCATGGGGCACCGGTGCGGCCCTTCATGTACCGCTCGCGTCGAAACACCTCCAGCACGTTGGCGCCGTACTTTTCATCGCGCAGGACCGTGATTGGCTGGCCAAACCAGGCTTCGCAGTCTTGGGCAAACCGACGGTTGTCTTCGTGCTCATTGGCCAGGAAGGCATTCACGATCTGGACGTCATGCGTGCTGCTGTATTCGGCCAGAGCCAGCTTGGTGGCCACCGCCGAGGCGGCGCCGCAGCTGAACTGACACACGATGCGATTGGACATGGGCGTTCCTCGCCGGATGGCGTGACTGAATGGGGAAGGCTGGGGCGTCAAGCGGCTGGCGACTGGTCCAGCAGAATGTCCATCTGAGCCGCGCCCTCGACCCAGGCAGTATCAAGGCGTCGGTGGGCGAGGGCGGCGTACTCAGGGTTCAGCTCGCAGATGACCGAGCGCCTGCCTTCCTGCATGGCGACCAGGGCTGTGGTACCGGCGCCGCCGAACGGGTCGAGCACCAGCCCGCCGCGCGGGGCGCCTGCCAGCACGCATGGCCGGACCAGGTCAGGCGGAAAGGTGGCGAAGTGGGCGCCCTTGAAGCTGGCGGTGGCCACCGTCCAGACGCTGCGCTTGTTCCTGGTCTCGTCGTACAGGACGTCGGCGCGCGTTTCCCGGTGCTGGCCGGTCTGCCCGTGCTCGCCCTCGGTGTACTTGGTCTGGCGGGCGAAGCTGTTGCGCCTGCTGGCGCTCTCGGGCGCGGCCTGGGCACTGGCTGGCTCGCGGATGGCGGCCTGGTCGAAGTAGTAGCGCGGCCCCTTGCTGAGCAGGAACACGTACTCGTGGGCCTTGGTGCAGCGATCTTTGATCGACTCGGGCATGGGGTTGGGCTTGTGCCAGATGATGTCCTGGCGCAGGTACCAGCCATCGTCCTGCAGTGCGATCGCCAGGCGCCAGGGCAGGCCCAGTAGATCCTTGGGCTTGAAGCCATGGTGGTTCGGCTTCTTGAGCCTTCGCGCACTGGCCGCAACCTGACGTGCGCTGAGCGACTGCCCGCCCAGACCCATATCGTCGCGGCCGTGCGCGCCCCAGCTGCCCGCGTAGCTGTCTCCCATGTTCACCCAGGCCGTTCCGTCGTCACGCAGCACGCGCCGCACCTCGCGGAACACGGCCACCAGCCTGTCAATGAATTCTCGCGGGGAGGCCTCCAGGCCGATCTGGCCGTCGACCCCGTAGTCGCGCAGCCCGAAGTAGGGCGGGCTGGTGATGCAGGTGTGCACAGACTGGTCCGGCAGCGTTCGCATCATGTCGATGCAGTCGCCTATCAGGATGCGATACTGGTTCATATTTTGCTCCGGATAGGCATTATCGTTGAGTAGTGAAAATAGGATGGTAGGATCGCTAGATCTGAGTTCACGGCGGGAGTAAGTTAAAATGAGCAGACCACTTCAAACTTTCCAGATAGATACGCCCCTGCAGCTACTTATCAAGCTCATTTGGAACATTAAACAGCTTCGTATTCACCTCGATAATAAAGATCGGGCGGCTGCATTTTTTCCATCTGTGTACAGCGCTTTTGATGCATGTATTACTGCTTGGCAGCTTACAGATTGGGTGTGGAAGTTTTACTCGCCTAAAGTAGATTTACCGCGATCGGAAAATCCGAAGTATCAGGGGTGCAAGCCTTTTACTAAGTTTCAGGGTTGGGTCAGCGAACAATCTTCAGCTCTACGCATCTGTAAGCATATCGCTAACAGTAACAAACATTTCGGGGTGGATAGTCATTACGACGAAGATCTAAAGGTGTTCGTGGACTGGAAGATAGAGACAGCTTTCTCCGCAGGCATGGCTGCTGGTCGACCTTTAGTCGATCGTCCATGGCAGCTAATGGTCATTGATTCAGGAGAGGAACACGAAATACTTGTGGTGCTGAGGCGTGCCGTTGAGTTCTGGGCAACCGAGATAAGAGAGCCCTCCTTGATTGGCATGCTTGATGAGTAGCAGCAGTATCGCCTGATGAGTTGTGTGAGGGGATCAAGCGGCGGCAGCCTGCTCTTTGATTGCCATGATGGCTTTGGCGGCGTGGCGGACGTAGTACAGTCGGGCCATTACCTTCGGGCACGGCCCGCTGATAGTGGTCTCCCACAGATCGCTTCCGCCGATCAGCGATTCGTTGTTTTGGAGGAAGTCATAGGCCAGCACGATCTCTGCATCCCGGCCCTCGGCGAAGGTCTCGACCTCTTCAATAACGTCAGCCAATTCATCGAATGGCAAGCGCTCGTCGATTTCGGCTTGCTCGCGCAGCCATTCGCTCAACTGCTCAGCCTGCTCAAGGGTGGCACCCTGGTCAGGGATGCCCACCATCCACGCGGGTACCTGTTCGGTGTCGAACTCCTGCTCGATGCGGCCAGCGATGCAGCTGCAGACCGTGTCGCGGATGCTGTCGAAGTCGATCACCTGCCGCCTGCTGGATTCGTCCAGCTTTTCGTACAGGTAGCCGTCGCTTTGATGGCGCAAGAAGCTGATGCCGTAGCTTTCGCCGACATGGAATACCAGCGATCCAATGTCGCCCATCACGCTCATGCCGTAGCGAGTGACGCAAATGTCGAACGCATACCAGCATTCGCTTGGCTGCTGACAGCGCCAGACCTCGACACCGTTTTCGTTCACCAGTTGGGTGTATTGGTGCTGGGCCATATCCTCGGCCACCCGAGTGGCCAGGGTATCGCGCTCTTGATCGTTCATGGCTTTCTCCATGCATGCGCCGCTCTCCATGGTGGGGCGGGTGTATAGTGGTCATTCGGCCTGGAATGAGTTATTAAACCGCCACACAGACAATTCTGAGGATGTGAAGTGGAATTCGATCACGAGTTTGCCGGGATACATTACTTCCTATCCGCCTCATCGCAAGGGCAAGACCCTTGGCGTGGGGAGGCTAATGTCCGAGTGAAGGCAGGTCATGAGTATCGGTCTAAACCAATACCGACCGTAGAGTCTTTCGGATCTAGTGAAAAGGCAATGCGAGGGGCTGAAGAGCAACTGAAAGCTCTATGTCTTAGTGGAGCTTTGCGGTTGATCGTTCCTGAGGCATACGAAGCTATTGACCCCTTGCCAGGCGATAAACCTTAAGCTTCAAGTGACCTCTTCAGCTGGTCCACCAGCTGCGTTGGTACGCCTTTGATCATCAGCGTCTTTGCCTGCTGGTCGAACTCGATCTTGCTGCCCAGGAGGTGAGCTTCGAAACTGATCGAAAGGCCCTCGGCGCGGCCGGTGAAGCGTCGGAACTGATTGATCGTGCGCTTATCTGCGGGGATAGCGGCAGACAAGCCGTAATCGGCGCCGTGGACGAACTCAGCGAAGCTCTGTGGGCGCTCTTCATCGAGCAGTTCCGAGAGTTCCTGCACGGTCACCGGCTCCCCCAGCTTGGTCTGGGCTGTGGCGTACTCGACCAGGGCCTGGGTCTTTTCCAGAGCTGTTTCTTCCGGCAGATTCTCTCGCTCGACAAAGTCGCTGAACGCCTTGAGCAGCGTGCGGGTCTCGCCTGGCCCGTCGACGCCCTCCTGGCAGCCGATGAAGTCTTGGAAGTAGGCCGTGGCCTTACGCCCGCCCTTGGACTTGATGAACGAGATGTACTGGCGCGACGCTGGGTTGTTCTTCCACTCGCTCAGGTTGATGCGTGCGGCGAAGTGCAGAGCGTTCGTGTCCAGATGGCGCGATACCGAGGCCTGGAGGTCTTCGCCGACCGAGATCGTCTCGATCTGCTGGAGGACAGCGATCGTCAGGTAGTCGGTCATACCCTGTTGATACAGCGCGAATAGGACATGACCGCCCACGGTCAGGTTGGACTCTTCCATCAGCCGGGTGAGGTGGTCAACGGCGTTGCGGGTGAAGTCGATGAACTCCAGATCACCGCTCACGAACTTGGCCAGCCATCCGCTGAGTGGGTAGGCGCCGGATTCGGCATGGAAGAAGCCCCAGGCCTTGCCAGCCTTGGCGTTGTAGGCGCCGTTCAGCTCGAACAGCAGACCATCGATAGCGGCGCTGCTGGGCAGGCCGGCTTGAGCCATATGCAAGACAGCAGGGCTGCCGTCAGGCTTCTTGTCGACCAGGTGAATTACTGCATGGCGAATAGGCATGGATGTTCCTCCGTGGCCGGCTGGCGGCATGGTGGCAATTTGGTTTGGGATGGGGTATTACAGGGTGCCGGCATGGAGCCGGCTTAGGAGATTTACATGACAGCAACTGCGGAAATGCTTTTCAATATTCAGCGGTTTCAACTGCTTGCGTTGTTCGCTAACCCTGCGGCAAAAGCGAATATTTCGCCTGCGTACGCGTATGCCTGGGATCGCGGTATTTATCCCTACGGCAATGATGGAGCCTCTTGGCACACTCCCTACAAAGAGCAGTTCCGTGTGAATGAAGCTCAGGTGGGAGAGCTTGCTGAGTTTCTAGATACTTTGTGGACAAGCGGCAAAACCATCACGTTTTACGAACTTGAGAGCCACTATAAGGTAAATGGATCCGCCAGGCCTGGCCCTGTCTGGGACAGGGCTGGGCTGATTGGGGCGTGTCGCTACTTCTTCCTCCTTGAATGGTTCGACGAAGACTTCTGGAAAGGCCTGATTGGCCATTCTCAGTGCCCTACAGAATCGAAAAGCATTTCTCGCCCATTCACGCAAGACGACCTCTATTTCCTTTGAAGCCTGGGTTGATAATCTCGTCACCAGGTTCGCGCCTCAGTTCAGCCCTGCTGGCCGCTTCGAACTGGCGCGCTAGTTTCGATGAGATGTAAAAAGCTGGCGCGTCAGGCTTCTCGAGTCGACGCGCTCGCTCCTCCGGGTCCTGAGCAATCCACGACAGCACCAGGTCCTGCCAGAGCTCTTGCTCCTGGGTGTACCCGAGTCGCTTTAGCTCGCCCGCTATCGCAGGCTTGGCCCCGGCCGGCATGTTGAAGTACAGCTTCTCGATGCCCAGGCTTGCTGCTTCGGCTTTCTTCCTCTTGCGGTAGTCCGCCGAGTGCTTGGCTGCTCCCGTCCTCTTCTCGGCCATGGCCGGTACCTCTCAAGCCGCTGGGCGGCAGATTGATGTGCTGCTGGCGCCGGCCGAGGCGGGCGCGGTTGAGGACTCGTTTCATTTGGGCTGGCGCCACTTGGGGAAGTCGATGTCGTGCTCGTCGACGAGCCTGGTCAGGCGCTGCTGGCTGATGCCGATCAGCTTGGCGACCGCGTCGCGGCTGAGGCCGCTGTGGGCGTAGGCGCGGATCCTATCGACCAGCGCGTCTTGGGCCTGGGCCCTCTTCTTGCGCCTCAGCTCGCGCTCGATCCTCTGCTTGGCGTCTACCCGGAAGCAGAACGAGTGCTTCCGGGACAGCGTCAGCAACTGCGCCCGGCTGGCGCCCAGGTGCGCGCTGGCCTCGTCCACCGTCATGGTCTTGGCCGCTTGGATGGCCCGGCCCAGCAGCTGGGGGCTGCACTGCACCTGCACCGGCTGCTTGTCCTGCGGCTGCTGGTCCGGGTACCACCGGAAGCTGGGTCGGCGCGGTACCGACGCGGCGGCGCCACAGTCCTGGATCTTGCCGCCACCCGCCAGGAACTGAGCCACGCTGGCCTCGAGGTCTGCGCGAGCTTTCTCATGCTGTTCCGAGACGTTCTCGCCGATCATTGCCGCCCGACCAGCCTGCACCGAGCAGCTGCCTCCAGCCCATCGAGAACTCGAATCGCATTGGCGTGTTTCGAGCGAAACGCACAGGTCTTGCCGGTGTGGGTGTCGATGATGTGCCACATGTTGCCCTTCGATCGGGCTTGATAGCGAGGCTTGGACTTTGGTGCGGGCCGGCCAATGAGGCTGTAGAAATCGGCAGTCGCCAGGGTGGTTCGTTCGCGCAGGGCGGCCAAGCCGTCCACACGCTCTTGCATGGCTGGGTGCATGGTGTGTTCCTCGGTCAGACGTGAAGCTCGAAGGCCTCAGCCTTGCGAACGATTCGAACTTGGGCGGCGCGGCGCTCGGGCACGCGGCGGTCGCGGCGCATGGGGTCGCCCACGTCGATGGCGGCGTGCAGCGCGATGAGGCTGGCCAGCGCGATGCACATGGGGCTGATGATCTGGCGGCTCATGGCCTTGGTGACGGCCTCGACGCGCCGGCTGACCTGCATCTTGAACAGGGCCAGCTTCACGCGGTTGGCGGCGGTACCGGGGGTGGTGCCCATCTGGCGGGCGATCTCTTTCGTGGTGAGGCCCTGGGCGACCCACAGCAGAGCTTCAAGCTCACGGGGCGCCAGGGCATCGCCGAGCTGGCCAGTCCATGTACCGCAGGTGATCGTTTCCATAATCTGTCTCGGTGGACCGCATTGGTCAGGCGCCAGGGCGGGTGACCAAACCCACGCGCAGCCGGAGGCGCGTGCCTGGCGCCTGCCAATGCGGTCGAAAAGTTGAGGGGAGGGGGATACAGGGGGCCGCGTTGCGCGGTGCAGAATCGTCCGCATCGGGGTGTGATCTGCGCTTGTCATCGCAAGGACGCCCATTCGGTACCGCCTCGAGGGCTCAGCACGGTGACAGGCCGTGCCCGGTATGGAGTCGCCTTTCCAGATCACACTCCGATGCGGCCTGCGATGGCGTGCAGGACATCGGGCAGTTAACGGCAGGCTGCCGTGGCGCTGGTTTTTCAATGGCCAGCGGCCATCTCACCACTACGCAGGTGACGCGCTTCCCGGATATGCTGAGAGCTCCACCAATCAGCGAGGGAATACGTATGCAGATTTCGGCAGTATGCGCGGCTTGTGGATGCGAGAAGCTTGTCATCCCAGATGACGACGAGGCAGATCAGATGATCCGCTGCAGTGAGTGCAATGCAGACATTGGAGATAAAGCAGCGGTTACCGCAAAGCTAAGGGAGGCTGCTAAGAAGGAGGCTGATAAGCTTGTTCAGGACATGAAAAAGCGGCTAGACAAAGCTTTCAGGCGTCGTTGACGTCGGTTTGGCGCCTTCTGCGTCATGCTCAAGGCGCCTTTTGACGCGTTGATAAATTGCTTCAGCGAGCTCTTCGACCCACTGCTCAAATCCATCATCTCCTACTTTCGGCATTCGTACTTCTACCTGTAGCGTCGATGTGACCATGGCTTTCGATACTCTTGGTTGATTTCCCGTCTGGCCCTGTCGCCAAGGCCAGCCAGTGAAATCAGGCGGCGCGCACCTTGCTGGCCCGCGCCTTCTTCTCTACGCCGCCCACATCCACCACCAGGTACTCGCCGCCGCCTCGGCCGTGCCCCAGGTTCTTGGTGCCCACGTACTTACCAGCGCTTTCGGCGCCGCGTGGGTTGGTGAAGATGACGTCTTGGCCTTTCTTGAATCCGCTCATGCGAGCTCCTTGTTGCTGTGGTTGGTTTCCCGTCTGGCCCGCGTGAGCAGGCCAGCCAGTGAAGCCTTGCTCGCGCTCTGCCACCGATGGCTTTGCGCGGATCTTGTTTGGCCTTGAGCTTCCCTGGTCAGCGCGCGTCGATCGGCCTCGGCGTGATGGTCATGGGGTTAGGTGTTCGCTACACGACTGGCAGCTGCAGCTCTGTGGCCTACTGGGTAGGGCAGCTCGTCGTGGGGTGCCGGTCCGTGTGCCGACTGGTCTTGCTACTTCATTGGCTGGTTCCTCCTTTGGTGTTTGTTCCTCGCCATGCGCGTCGCCGCGGCTATTCCCACCTGGCCGGGTCACACATTTCGTGTTCGGTGTTCTTCCCGGCTGGCTTGCATGGTCTGGCGTCCTCCCAATGAGGGGAGTCCGGCAGCTATCCAGAGGCTGCGTGGTCGACGACTTAGCTTGTCCCGACCCAGGTGGTGTCCCGGGTGCGTCGAGGTGGTCACGTCTGGTTGTGTAAAGAGCGGTGGCGGCTAACGGCAGGGCCGTATGAGCCGGCGATGAGTTAATTATGAGTAGGCTCATATTGGCTGTCAATGAGTTGGCTCATATTTTATGAGGCGGGCATGAAAAAGCCCGCGCGCGGCGGGCTTGATTTGGGAGAGGCGGACCTACAGCTTGATCAGTGCCCTGACAACGACTCCGATCACTCGGCAGTCACCTGAGCATACTTCGGTCGGGTAGGCGGGATTCAGAGGCTTCAAGTAGCGACGGCCTCCGTCCTCGACAAGCTTCTTGAACGTGGCTTCATTGCTATCCGCGAGCTTGGCGATAACAAGCTTTCCATGCTGAGCATCTGCTTCCGTATCTACCAGAATCAGCGTGCCTTCGGTGATGCTCTGGCCAACCGACGAGGTCATCGAATCCCCTTTGACCTCGAGCCAGAAGGCGGGGCCTTTGGCCTCATATTCCGAGAGCTCATACCTATCAGAAAAGCCCGGCGGGAATGGCTCTACCGCCTCTGCCCAGGCGCCAGCAGCTACCCAGCTGATGACGGGATATCGGTAGGTCACCTCTCCCTGCGCGATAGGCGCAACGTTGGAAGGTGCGGACTTTTTCTTGTCCAGCATGTTGCCCGTGCCGTTGGCGAGCCATAGCGCGCTGACGCCGCAAACGCTGGCGATCTGGGCGATATAGCTTGTGCCTTGAGCTTTACCGCGCTCCAGGTTGGAAATTGATGCTTGGTCCATCCCAACCTTTTCAGCAAGCTGTACCTGGGTCAGCTTGGCGTTGGCTCTGGCGGCTTTGATTCGGTCTTTGAGTTCCATTTTCGGAGTATCACGGGGCCGCCCATATCCTTGCAAATGAGTATTCTCATAGGCTACCTTATGAGAATTCCCATAAGGAGAGGTGCCATGAGCACTATCTACAAAGAGTTGGTTGCCCATTTCGGTACCCAGGACATCACTGCCGAGAAGCTGGACGTCGACCAAAGCACTGTCTCCGGATGGGTGCGCGGTAAGCACGGCATGTCCCCTGTAGTCGCCAAGCGCGCCGAGCGGGTTACCGCTGGCGCCTTCAAGAAAGAGGCGCTGTGCCCCAGCTTCCCATGGGATGAGCTGGCCGCCTGACAGGTAGGAATTCTGCGCCCTCAAGACAGGCATCGAAAGATTCCTGATGTGACTGATGATCCATCCAGTACCTGAATTGCAGGCATAAAAAAACCGCCTGGCGGGGCGGTTTCTTCAACAACGAGATCGAGGTCGATTATGCACACAGCACTCGATGCATGCAACACCCCCACCGGCGACACGCTCCCAGCCCAGGCCCAACCCCAGCAGCTCATGTCGACCCGCGAGGTTGCCGAACTCACCGGCAAGAGCCACGACAACGTGCTGCGCGACGCCCGATCCCTGGCCAGGAGGGGTGTCCTCAAATCTGAGGAGACCCCCTACCTGCACCCGCAGAACGGTCAGAGCTACCCCGAATTCCTGCTCACCCAGCGTGATGCGCTGGTGCTGGTCTCCGGCTACAACGCCGAGCTGCGCGCCAAGATCATCGACCGCTGGCAAGAGCTGGAGGCCCGCGTAGTGGCCCAGGTCCAGATCCCGACCACCTTCGCCGAGGCCCTGCGCCTGGCGGCTGACAAGGCCGAGGAAAACCAGCGCCTGCAGGACGCCCTGGCCAAGCAGGCCCCCAAGATCGCGGCCATCAACCGGCTGGCTGGCGCTGGCGGTGCGATCTGCATCACCGACGCGGCCAAGCAGCTGCAGCTGGCGCCGGCGAAGCTGTTCGCCTGGATGGAGCAGAACCGCTGGATCTACCGCCGCGCTGGGTCGACACGCTGGGTCGCCTTCCAGCCTCGCATCACCGCCGGCCTGCTCAAGCACAAGGTGACGTCGCTCAAGCCGGACCGAGAGACGGGCGAAGAGCGGGCGGCCTACAGCGTGCTGGTGACCACCAAGGGCCTGACCTACCTGGCCGAGAAGGGCATCGGGGGTTCGGTGTGAGCGTACAAGCCATGACCTGGGCACTCCAGATCCCTTCCAGCGAGCTTCAAGGCTCCCCGGCGCGCCATGTGCTGCTGTGCCTGGCCAACTACGCCGGTACCGACGGGCGCGCTGCCTTTCCATCGGTTGCGACCCTGGCCGAGGACACTGGCCTGTCCGAGCGTACCGTGCGCTCCAAGCTGGACGAGCTCGAGGCCGCTGGCTGGATCAGCCGTGGCAATCAGGCAATCGCCGCCGCCTACATCGACCGTCGCGATCGCCGCCCTGTGGTGTACGACCTGCAAATGGTACGGGGTGCATCTGTTGCACCTCGCGCTGAACGGGGTGCAGCTGACGGCACGGGGCGCAGCTCACAGCAGAACGGGGTGCAGCTCACGACCGAACGGGGTGCAGGAGCTGCACCCAATCCGTCCTTAAACCAATCTACTCACTCACACCGCGCGACGTTCGAGTTGACGCTGGACTGGGAGCCAAACCCTGAGCGCTTGTATCCGTACGCCAAGCGGGCAGGGCTGACGCTCGAGCACTTCTCGTCGGAAGCGATCGCCGGGTTCGTGAGCTACCACGAAGCCAAGGGGCTGGTGCAGACCGAGAAACAGTGGCTGGCCGCCCTGGTCAGCTGGATCCGCCGTGACCTGGCCAGCGCAGCCAAAAGTGCCAAGGCTTCACCATCCGGTACCCGCCAGCCGGCCGGTCCCAACTTCGACGACGACACCTGGGCCATTGACCCGGAGGACGCATGAGCAAGCCAAGACCAACCCAGAGCGCCATGGCGCTGATCGGCAACGTGAACGACCGTGTCCAGCTCGTCGAGAAGATGGGGCACATACCGGCGCCGGCAGCCCCGGCCCAGCCCAAGCAGCTGGACCCCGGCACCATCAGCGTGGTGAACAAGCTGTTCCGCGAGCTGCAGGCCATCTTCCCTGCCTGGAAACAGGCCTGGCCGGATGACCTGGCCCTGGGCGCGGCCAAGCGCAGCTGGATGAAGGCGTTCATGGACGCGCAGATCCACGATATCAACCAGATCGGCTACGGAATCCAGCGTTGCCGGGCCCTCGGCAGCCCGTTCGCGCCCAGCGCTGGCGAGTTCATCGCCATGTGCCTACCTACAGCCGAGTCGCTGGACATCCCGAGCCACAACCTGGCATTCCGGGAAGCGCTGGTGAACCTGCACCCGAGCCGGGCTGGCGCTCGTACCTGGTCCCATGAGGCTGTGCGTCACGCCGCCCTGCAGTGCGAGATGTACAACCTGGCCGATCTGCTGCCTGAGAAGGCGCGCGCCGTGTTCGACCGGGCCTACGACATCACCATCCGAGCGCTGGTCGAGGGCCGGCCGCTCGAGGCGGTGCTGACCGGGATCGGCCACGACAGCCAGAAGACCGAGCTTCAGTTGGCCGAAGAGTACGGCGAGTGGCGTCTGGGCCAAGTCATGAGCCGCCAGGCGATCCCCGGCAATGCCCAGGCCTGCCGCGCGCAGCTGCTGGCCAAGTTGAACATCAAGCGCGGGCCTGTGGCCGGCCAGGAGTGCAAGTGATGGACGGTATTACAGGCTTCAAGCTGGCCGACGGCACCACCGTCATCAGGTCAGCGGTCCTCCCGAACAACACCATGTATGTGAGCGCAGACATTTACGACCTGCTCGCTAAGGGCCCGGAGGAGGCCGAGAGGCAGCATAAGGAGCTGATGGCAAAGGTTGATCAGTTCAATGCCGCGGTCGCCCGCGCAAAGGAGCAGCACTGATGGACACCAACAAGATGCGCGAAGTCGCACTCGCTGTGAAGAAAGCCGCCAAGCGCGAGCTGCGCGAGCTGTTCGTGATGGTGATCTTCGGGGCGGCCGCGGCGGTAATCGCGGCTCCATTGATCCTGGCTATCTCCTTCCTTCCCGAATGGGCGGTGTGGGCCCTGCTTACGGCTGGGGCTGTTTGGCTGGTATTCGGCGAGACCATTGCTGCCGGCGTCCGTGCCTATCGCGGGGTGAAGCCATGACCGTCGACAAGCAGGAAATCAAGGTCCTGGCCCTGGCCTGCACCCCAGCCAGGTGCGCAGACGAAGCCGAGGAGAGCCGGCGTCTGGCCGAGTTCTACAGCGAGCTTACGCCTGAGTTCGTGCTGGCGCTGATCGAGGAGATCGAGCTGATCGGCGCCGATCGCAAGGCCTGCTGGGAAGAGTTCAAGATCCAGGGCCGCCAGTTGGATCAGGCCAAGGCCGAGGGCGAGGCGTTGCGCAAGGATGCAGAGCGGTATCGCGGAGTACGCCGGGTCGCTAACCGCCAAGGCTTCACAGACGAGCAATTCGACCAGCAGACGGATTCGAAGATTGCCAGGTTCGACGCGGCCATGGCCAAGGAGGCGAGCCGTGGCTGATCTAATCGCGAAACCTCGACACTTCTGGTCGTCTGGGCCGGCGCGAGTGCGGGAGGTCTGCCGCCTGGCCTACCTCTTCGCTACCGAGCTGGCTGTTGCTGGCGCCATCGAGATCATCGTGCGCCCGGTCAAGTCTCGGCGCACGCTGGAGCAGAACGCCAAGCTCTGGGCCATGTTGGGCGATATAGCGCGCCAGGTGGACTGGCCGGTGAACGGGGTCATGCAGAAGCTGGATGCCGAGGACTGGAAAGCGCTTATGACCGCCGCCGCCCGCCAGGAGGTGCGCATGGCTGCGGGTATCAACGGAGGCGTGGTGATGCTGGGCGTCAGCACCAAGCGCATGACCGTAGCCGAGCTGGGCGAAGTGATCGAGTGCATGTATGTGTTCGGCACCGAGCGGGGCGTGCGCTGGACTGAACCGAAGGGGCGAATGCCCGAGCAATGGGAGGCCGCAGCGTGAGCCATCAATTCAAGCCAGGTGACCTGGCGCTGACCCTGGTCCCGGATGCAGTAGTCGCCCAAGGCAGCCAGGTTGAGATCGTGAAAGGAATCGCGAAGGGCGAGACGCTATCTATCAAGGGTCGTCCTTCCTTCGTTGCGCCGACTGCTGGATGGTTCGTCACGTGCCCCAGCCTGAGCCCGGAGATGACCGCATACGGTGACGGTGAGCTCATGCCGCTATTTGGGGACTTCGAGCCAGAGCAGACGAAAGCCAGGGAGGTCGAGCCATGCGTGTGACCAGCAAGAAGCTGCGAGACAGCGCGCGCGGCCAGGACTGCACGGTCCGCATCCCCGGCATCTGTAACTTCAACCCGGAGACGACCGTGCTGGCGCACCTGCCATGCGGCCAGAAGGGTATGGGCATGAAGGGCTTCGACACCGTGGCCGTCTACGCCTGCTCGGCCTGCCATGACGTGCTCGACGGGCGCGGCCGGGGCAAGGTGGACTGGTCGGACGTACCGCGCGCGATCGCCGAGACGCATGAGGCGCTGATCCGCGCGGGCATCCTGACTGTGAAGGGGGCGGCGTGATCACTCAGAAGCCACCGTTTCGCAACCCGGGCCCACGCAAGCGTCCGGCTGATCATGAAGGCCAGGAGCAGGCCGCGCTGATCAAAGAGATCGAGCTGCGTTACCCGGCCGTGGCCAAGCTGATCTACCACGTTCCCAACGGCGGACACCGGCACAAGCTGGTGGCGATCAAGCTCAAGGCCCAAGGCGTGCGTGCGGGCGTTCCCGACTTGGTGCTGCCGATGGCGCGGGGTGGGTACTTCGGCCTGTACATCGAGTTCAAGGCCACGCCGCCGAATGACGCAGATATCAGTCCCTCCCAGCACAGCTGCATCCAGGCGCTGAACGAGCAGGGGTACCTGGCCGTGGTGTGCCGTGGCCACTTCGACGCGATGCAGACGCTTAGGGCTTACCTGGCGCTGGCGCCGACGCCACGGGTGGCAGCATGAAGAAGAGCCACGGGCCATCTCTCGAAAAAGAAGTGATCGAGCTGGCGCCATGCCGGGGATGCCGAGGTGTGGGCTACTACAAAGACCTGTTCTTCCCGAAGCCGTGCATGAAGTGCAACGCCTCCGGCTGGGTGGCTGCTGCCACAGGCGAGGCGGTACCGCTCGAGGAGCTGGTGACCCAACTGAACATGAAGCTGCGTGCCATGAGCAGGCAACTTGAGCAAGCGACCAGGCGCCAGCCAGATGGTGCTGGCGCGGACTACCGAACGAATAACCGTCGCGGTGCCGGCGGAACGAACTACACCGGAGATTGAGGGGAAACCGAACATGAAAATCATCAGCGCACGTCAAGTCTGGCACGACGCCCTGCACGAACACCGACCTTCAGCCTTGGCGGTCGCCGCCGAGGCTGCGGCTCTGGGCAAGAAGAGCGGCGGAGGTAACGTCAAGATCATGGTCATGCTGGAGAACCACGACGGCCAAGAGGTGGCCAAGGTCTATGAGGTCCGCAAGGAGGGTGTCATGGAGACGCGCTCGGGTCGCCGCCTAACCGATTCGCGGTGCGCCCACATGCTGGCGGCCGGGTTGGTGCTGTGCGCCATCGACTCTCTGCCCAAGTCGCTGCGTCACCTGGGGAACTTCCTCTACTCGCCAACCGCTAACGGCATTGACCTGACGGTGGCCCATGGGCTGGCTTGGATCGGCAGCGGTCTCGATGCATCGCTGCCTGAGCGGAAGAAGCAGCGTGCCTACTGGATGGCAATGGCTGCGCTTCAGTCCCACAAGCAGTTGGTCGCTGGGGCCGAGGGCATGGCCCCAGGTGCAGCGTGCGTGTTCGTCGAGGAGCGCACCGGGGAAAAGATGGGCCCTCAGAACTGGGCGCGTGATTGGAGCGATGTCTGGGAGGTGCTGTGCAAGCACATCGACAAGCTGGACAAGCAGGCACTGAAGCCAGTCGCGGCAGTTGTGGAGAGACTTCGAGAGCAGGAAGAAATGGCCGCTTGACGGTTTGAGGAGCATTCTGGCACTATTTCGCCATCGTCATAATTTCGCCTTAGGCGAAAATAACTCAGAACCCGGCCCTAAGCCGGGTTTTTTGTTGTCTTAATCACTTGCGTCGGCTGAGGGCATCCATAACCTCGCTTGCTAAGAATCTAAGGTTCAAATAGATGATGAAGCAAAAATAAATCACTCCAATTATTTCCCATCTTTCAATGGGCTTCTCGCTTGACCCAAAGTCAATCACTACCCAAATGGGCCATGCGATGGCAAATATGCTAAGGCCAAAGCGCAAGAAAAATTTGGTGACGCGGGTTATCACCGTTCCAGTAACCTGGCCAAGCCTTTCGACTACTTGAGACTTGCTTATTTGGTTAGCAATAACGGTAGATATGATCGTCACGAACACAGTGATTATCACCGTTTGCCACGTTTCTTCTTGCATCATCGCTCCTCATTGCGCCTAAACGTCGCAAGGTTAGTCCATGGGCGGCCGGGCTGAGTAGCAAATCATCGCGACCCGCGTATCGCGAGGTTATTTCTTTCAATTAAAGGCTGGCTACTGGCTAGCTACGGAATTTATATGGACCCTACTGACCTCGGCCCAGGCACAGCTACCTGGCTGGGCGGCACGGGCGCCAGCACCGTACTTCTCGGGGCCTTCTTCTGGCTGCGGCGATGGCTCTCGAAAGATGCCGCCGACCGTGTCATGGACAACGCCGACATCGGTACCGTCCGCCGCCTCAACGAGCTGCTCGACTCTGAGCGCGAGGCCCGCAAGCAGGCCGAAGGCCGGGCTGATCAGTTCGCCAAGGAGCGAAATGACCTGGCAGCCCTGGTTGGCCGCATGGAAGGCAAGATCGAAGCCCTCACCAGCCAGGTGGGTCAGCTCACCGAACGCGTGACACTTCAAAGCGAGGAGATCGCCCGCCTTCGCACTAAGCTCGGGGGTATGTCGTGATGGACAGATGCGTATTGGAATTCATGGCCCGGCGCTGGTGGCGCCGCGTCGAGGTATGGGTGATCGCCATGCTGCTGGTGACCGGCGGTGGCGTTGGCGGCTATCAGCTGGCGCAGTGGGCGCTGGCCAAGACCTACCTGGAGCAGGTCGCCGAGGTGCGCAAGGCCTACGACGCCGCGACCGAGCAGCGTGATCGACGTCTGGATGAGCTGGCGCGTTTGACCGGCAGCGCTGCTGCCAAGGCCTCGAAAGCCGCAACCACCGCCACCCAGGCCGCCGACAAGGCTGACGAAGCACTCAACCGCGTACAGAACGAGGAGCGACCGTGAGCAAGCGTGAACCATTCACTGTAGAGCAGCGAGAAGCCATGCGGGTGGTGGAGGCCATGATCCATCAAGGCAAGGTCATGCTGGCGCCGGACTCAGCGCGCCAGGGGCAGCTGATGTTCATGCCACACGTTCACCTGCGTCGGCCAAGCAAGGTGGCCACACTGAGCGGTATCGAGAATATGATTCAGAGGCTGGTGAATATTGGCCGTATGCCTCCCAACGAAGCCAGGGCGTGGACGCGTCGGCTTTGTGAAGCGACAGCCACGACCGGTCCAAAGCGAGGAACGACTGTGAGCAAGACCATCGAAATCGTCGTCAGTGGGCCAGTTGGCTCGGGCAAGTCCCATGTGCTGGCGCTGATCGAGCGTGCGTTGTGTGCTGAGTATGGCCTCAACGTATGCATCGTATCGCCCGAACTGGACGCAGAGCGCCGGTTGGGCTGCCCAGGCGTTAAACCAGACGTCGGCCAGGTGATCTTCCACCTCGGTGAGGGTGGCCCATCGAATGTGCCTGCTCTCGCACAGGCCGAAGCGTTTGCAGGTCTTGACCCGCTCGAGCAAGCGATTGATCAATCTGTGCGGCTGGTGGGTGAGTCGGCTGGCGCCTTGGCTGAGCGGCTGAGTCGCCATCTGGACAGACTGCTGGACATGCAGATCGACCGCCTTGAGCCAAAGGCGACTGAGCATATTCGCCCCAAGTCCGCTGCCGTATAGCGCTGGAGGAGATCATGAGCAAAGTCAGCGCTGAGTATTACCAGATCAAAGGCATGGCCAGTGAGCTTTCGGCCGAGGAGCAGGCAGAAGTGAAGCGGGTTGAGGATCTCGTCACTGAGCTGGCTAAGTCGTCCCCGGCCGCTTCGCTTGGCGTACTCCTGGCCACGATCAAGCTGGCTCAAGAGAGCTGATGGCCAAGACCCCCTACACACCCTGCAAGCTGTACGTGGATGGCGCCGAGGGTATCGCGGTCGGCGACTACATCACCACCGCCGCTGGGTCTGCCTACCTGGTACAGACGCTTCGAGTCAGCCGTACAAGGCCGGAGCGCAAACACATGGACTGCCTACGCTGGCCCCTGGCTGATGTGCCCGCCGACGCCCGGCGCTTTCAACTGACCTGGTACCGGAGGTGATCATGCGTTGCTCTCAATGTCGCCTTCCGCTTGAGCAAGACGATCCACCACCTACCGTCGAGTGGCGCGGGCGCCCAGCAGGCTGGCAGCCACCACCTGCGCCGCCACCAATGCGCGGCGGCGCTATGCCGCATGCATCAGGTGTAGGCGTGACGCTGGTGGTGACGGTGTTCCTGATGGGCGTGGTGGTTGGAACGAAGATGGCAGGAGGATGGTGATGGCCAGGCTCAAGACGATCAGCCCGCGGCTCAAGGAAGGTACCGACAGCCGCATCAAGACCGTTACGCCAGGTAGCTGGCGCAGCGGCAAGACCAGCTCGCAGCGCGGCTACGACTATCGCTGGCAGAAGGCGCGGGAGCGGTACCTGGAGGAGCATCCGCTGTGTGCCTACTGCGAGAAGATCGGCCGAACGACTGCCGCTCGCATCGTCGACCACATTGTTCCGCACCGAGGAGACCGTGAACTCTTCTGGAATCAGGCGAATTGGCAGCCGCTCTGCAAGCCATGCCACGACTCGGTCAAGCAGGCCGAGGAAACCGCCGGACTGGCGTAGGGCGAGCGTCCCGATCAACCGAAAATGCACCGGATTGGTGCGTTTGAGGTGCGGAATCGGCCGGTTTTCCTCGAATCTCATCGAAAATGAGACGAATTCTCATTTATGGGGTAGGGGGGTCGAAACTTCACGATTTTTCGCTCACTAGACCGCTCCCGACCCCACGCACAGATTTTTTTCCGCCCAGGATTTTTTGTTAATGGCTTTAACACCCAAAAAGCGCGCGTTCATCGAAGCGCTTAGGGAAGGTGCGTCCAATCGAGACGCAGCCATTGCAGCCGGATGCCCCGAAAAGACGGCGTCTGCGGCCGGTTCGAGGCTCGCAAAAGACCCTGACGTGATAGCCGAGCTGCACAAGCTGGAAGCGCTCGGTCTGCTCCCGCCAGTTGTTAAAAGTGTTAAAGCAGATGTTAAAGCTCCGCCTGCCAAGGCGACCAAGCCTGCGAAGGAGTCGGCGCCGACTGACCCCGCTCCCACAGAGGACCAGGAGCCTGAGCCGGCCGGGTTCGACCTGTCACAGGTGCTCCTGCATCGCGACCCGAAGGACTTCCTTCTATCGGTGATGAACGACCTGGGTACCGAGCCGAAGCTGCGTGTCGATGCGGCCAAGGCGCTGATGCCGTTCCTGCACCAGCGCAAGGGTGAGGGCGGCAAGAAGGAGCAGGCCAAGGAAAAGGCTGCTGAGGTCGGCGCCGGCAAGTTCGGCACGCGGCGCGGTCCGCTCAAGGCGGTGAAGTGATGGAGTGGACAACTGCATGCCCCGACTGGGAGCAGCGCATCGTTGCGCGCCAGAGCCTGATCCCCTTCGAGCCATTGTTTCCCGCCGAGGCGGCTGAGTCGCTGGAGGTGTTCGGCGCGCTGCGCATGGTCGATGCCACCGGCAGTCCGCTGATGTGCGAGACGGTTCGGCCATGGGTCAATGAGTTCGTCGCTGCCATCTTCGGCGCCTACGACGCTGACGCTGGTCGCCGGATGATCACCGAATTCATGCTGCTCATCAGCAAGAAGAACGGCAAATCTACGATCGCGGCCGGCATCATGCTGACCGCGCTGATCCTCAACTGGCGGACCTCGGGCGAGTACATCATCCTGGCCCCGACCAAGGAAATCGCCGACAACTCCTATATCCCCATCCGGGATATGGTTCGGGCCGATGAGGAGCTGTCGGCGCTGCTGAAGGTGCAAGACCACATCCGCACCGTCACGCACCTGAACACCGGGGCCACGTTGAAGGTGGTCGCCGCCGACAGCGAGACGGTCTCTGGCAAGAAGGCCATTGGCGTTTTCATCGACGAGCTGTGGGTCTTCGGCAAGCGTGCCCACGCCGAGGCGATGTTGCAGGAAGCAACCGGGGGGCTGGCCTCACGGCCTGAAGGCTTCATTATCTGGGCGACTACCCAGTCTGATGCGCCGCCTGCAGGTGTTTTCAGGCAAAAACTTCAATACGCCCGGCAGGTTCGATCTGGAGAAATCCACGATCCAGCTTTCCTGCCAGTGCTCTACGAGTTCCCCAAGTCAATGATCGATGCCGGAGCGCATCGTGATTTTGCCAATGCCTACGTCACCAATCCCAACCTTGGGCTGTCGGTGGACATTCCGTTCATCGAGCGGAAATACACCGAAGCCCAGCTCAACGGGGAGGAGTCGTTCCGCGGCTTTCTGGCCAAACACCTCAACGTCGAGATCGGCCTTGCGATGCTCTCGGATCGCTGGGCAGGTGCTGACTTCTGGGAGCAGCAGGCCTCCGAGCTATGCCGCACGCTGGAAGACCTGATCGAGCGCTGCGAGGTGATCGACATCGGCGTCGACGGTGGCGGCCTGGACGACTTGCTGGGCCTGGCGGGGGTTGGGCGCGAGCGTGGCACGCGGCGCTGGCTGACCTGGACGCACGCCTGGGCTCACCCTTCGGTGCTCGAGCGGCGAAAGGCCGAGGCGCCGCGCATCCGCGACTTCGCCAAGGATGGACACCTGACCCTGGTCGAGCGCATTGGTGACGACATCGAGGAAGTGGCGCAACTGGTGGCGCAGGTCGAGCAGGCCGGCCTGCTGGACAAGGTCGGCCTGGACCCAGCCGGCGTCGGCGCGATCCTCGATGCGCTGGAGGCTGTGGGGATCCCACGCGAAAAGATCGACGGCATTTCACAGGGCTGGCGCCTGGGCGGGGCCATCAAGACCGCCGAGCGCAAGCTGGCCGAGGGCACGCTGCTGCACGGTGGCCAGCCGATGATGGCCTGGTGCTGCGGTAACGCCAAGGTCGAACCGCGCGGCAACTCGATCCTCATCACCAAGCAGGCCAGCGGCTCGGCCAAGATCGACCCGCTGATGGCGCTCTTCAACGCCGTGACGCTGATGGCCCTCAATCCAGAGGGGCAGGGCGGCATGGAAAACTTCATGGCCGGCATTCGGGATCCACTGATCGCATGAACGCATTTCACTATTTCATCATCTGCGCGCTGTGCGGATTCGGCCTGGCCTGCGCGGGCGTCTGGATGCTGGCGGGCACGGGCTGGTCCCTGCTCGCAGGCTCGATCAGCCTGTTCAGCATCGCAGCGTTCATTCGCCGAGGGCTGAGCAGTGATTAAAAACCTCTCTCAAGCGCTCGGCACTGCCGCCGCCAAGCCCTCGGCAAGCATGAGCAGCTGGCTGGGCAAGACCATCCGATTGTCAGACGGCGGGTTCTGGAGCGCTTTCTCTGGCGCCCAGTCCAGTAGCGGCAAGGCGGTCACGGTCGACAAGGCCATGCGCCTGTCTGCTGTCTGGGCCTGCGTGCGCATCATCTCCACCTCGGTCGCGGGCTTGCCACTCAGCATCTACCGGCGCCTCCCGGACGGCGGGCGCGAGACAGCGCGGGACTTCCCGCTCTACGACGTGGTGCACAACAGCCCGAACGAGGACATGGCGGCCTTCCACTTCTGGCAGGCGGTTGTCGCTTCGATGCTGCTGTGGGGCAATGCCTACTGTGAGATTCACCGGGCCGGCGGGCGGGTCATCGCGCTGGACTTCTTAATGCCTTCGCGGGTGACCCCGGAGGCGGACGACGATGGTCGGCTGCGCTACTTCTTCCAGCCGCGCAAGGGCGCCCGTCGGGAGATCGCCCGGGGCGACATGCTGCACATCCCGGCCTTCACCCTGGATGGCCGGATGGGCCTGTCGGCGATTCGCTACGGCGCCGACGTGTTTGGCTCGGCCATGTCGGCCGACGATGCGGCCAACACCACCTTCAAGAACGGAATGATGCCCACCGTTGCTTTCTCGGTGGACAAGACGCTCAACCCGACGCAGCGTGCCGAGTTCCGCGACTACGTCAAGACGATCTCCGGCGCGCTGAATGCGGGTAAAAGTCCCGTGCTCGAGCAGGGCGTGAAGCCCGAGATGATCGGCATCAACCCGGCTGACGCTCAGTTGCTCGAATCGCGTGGGCACAGCATCGAGGAGATCTGCCGATGGTTCGGCGTGCCGCCCTGGATGGTGATGAAGACCGACAAGGGTAGCAACTGGGGCACCGGCCTTGAGCAGCAGCAGATCGCGTTCCTGACCTACTGCATCATGACGTACACGGCGCCGATCGAGCAGTGCGTCAATAAGCGCTGCATGACGGCAGTTGACCGGATCAAGCACTACTCGGAATTCTCGCTGGAAGCCTTCCTACGCGCTGACAGCGCTGGCCGCGCCGCCTACCTCAGCACCATGGGCCAAAACGGCTACATGACCCGAAACGAAGGTCGGCACAAAGAGAACCTGCCCAGCATGCCCGGCGGCGACATTCTCACCGTGCAATCGAACCTGGTGCCGCTTGACCAGCTGGGTAAACAAAACGACAGCCAAGCCGCACGCGCGGCGCTGATGAACTGGCTCCAAAGCAACTCCGGGGAGTAACCCATGAAACACAAGATCCAGTCTCGCGGCCTGCGCAGCGAGATGAGCCCGCGTGCGCTCGACAAATGGAACCCCGCCATCCAGGCGGCCGTAGAGAACACCTCGGAAACCATCACCATCTACGGCGTGATCGGCGAGGACTGGTACGGGGAGGGCGTGACCGTCAAGCGCATCGATGCAGCGCTGCGCGCCATCGGCGACCGAGAGGTGACGGTGTACATCAACTCGCCCGGCGGCGACATGTTCGAAGGTATCGCCATCTACAACCGCCTGCGCGAGCACAGCCAGAAGGTCACCACCAAGGTGCTGGGCATGGCCGCCAGCGCGGCCTCGATCATCTACCTGGCCGGTACCGAGCGCCAGGTGGCCAGCAGCGCTTTCCTGATGATCCACAACTGCTGGACCTTCCTCTCCGGCAATCGCCACTACCTGCGCGATGTAGCTGACGACATGCAGGAATTCGACGCCGCCATGGCCGACCTCTACGCCGAGACCAGCGGCCAGCCCGTCGAGGACATGGCTGAGCTGATGGATGACGAGACGTTCATCCGCGGCAAGCGCGCGCTGGAACTGGGGCTGGCCACCGGCCTGCTGGCGGCGACCGAGGTCACCGAGCGCGAGACCGAGGAAACCGGCCAGGCCAATGCCCTCAAGGCCATGGACGCAGCTCTGGCCAAGGCCGGCATGCCGCGCTCCGAGCGCCGCGAACTCTTCGCCACTTTCAAGTCTGGCACGCCTCGCGCTGCCAGCGGGAGCACGCCGCGCGCTGTTCCGACCGGCACGCCAAGCGCTGCCGCGCCAGACCTCTCCGCCTCACTGAGCGCGGCAACCAATCTTCTCAATTCTCTGAAAGGAAAGTGACCATGGACTACGAAGCCCAAGTCAAGGAATTCAACGCCACCCTCAAGGGCATTGGCGATCAGATCAAGGCCCAGGCCGAATCCACCGAAAAGCAAATCAAGGCCTCCGGCGAAATGAACGCCGAGACCCGCGCCAAGGTCGACGAGCTGTTGACCAAGCAGGGCGAGGTATCGGCGCGCTTGCAGGAAGCCGAGCAGAAGCTGGTCAACGCCAGCCGCGCACCGGCTGATCGCGAAGAGCCGCAGAAGTCGGTCGGCGCTCTGGTCGTTGGCAGCGAAGAAATGCAGGGCATGAATTCCTCCTTCCGTGGCTCGCGCCGCGTATCGGTACCGCGCGCTGCTATCACCACGGCCACCAGTGGCGCTCTGACCACTGCGGATCGCCAGCCAGGCATCATCGCTCCACCTCAGCGTCGTCTGACCATCCGAGACCTGGTGGCGCCGGGATCCACTCAAACCCAATCCATCGAGTACGTGCGTGAAAGCGGCTTCACGAACAACGCGCGAACTGTCGCCGAGAACACGGCCAAGCCCTATTCGGACATCACGTTCGAGCTGGCCACGGCCAACGTGCGCACCATCGCGCATCTGTTCAAGGCCAGCCGCCAGATGCTCGACGATGCCCCAGCGTTGCAGAGCTACATCGATGCGCGCGCTCGTTACGGTCTGCTGATGGCCGAGGAGGCTCAGCTGCTGTACGGCAACGGTACCGGTGCCAACCTGCAGGGCCTCATGACGGTTGCCCAGCTGTACGCCGCTCCTGCTGGCGTGGCCGTGACGGGTGAGCAGCGTATCGACCGCCTGCGCTTGGCGCTGCTGCAGGCCGAGCTGGCCGAGTTCCCATCGGACGGCATCGTGCTCAACCCCATCGACTGGGCCGCGATCGAGCTGACCAAGGATGGCGAAGGTCGCTACATCATCGGCGAGCCGCAAGACGGTACCACCCCGCGCCTGTGGAACCGCCCGGTCGTCTCGACCCAGGCCATGACGCAGGATGACTTCCTGGTCGGCGCGTTCAAGCTGGGCGCACAGATCTTCGACCGCATGGAAATCGAAGTACTGATCTCCACCGAGAACGACAAGGACTTCGAGAACAACATGGCGACCATCCGCGCCGAGGAGCGCCTGGCCTTCGCTATCTACCGTGGCGAGGCGTTCGTTACCGGCCCGCTGACCGGCAGCGGTTCGTAAGCCTTCCACTTCAAAGGCGCCAGCGATGGCGCCGCACAGGAGCGATCTCATGGCCAACACCAAGAAGCAGGACAAACCCAGCCCGGTACCGGAGCAGGCTACACCGGTTCCCGGAGATCAGGTCGAGAACTCGCCGCCCAGCGGCAGCGACACCAGCGGTGCAGATGCGGCTGCGGGCGGTGTGGCAACCGCTGTGCCCGGCGTTGACCCGGGCGCCAGCGCTGCGCAAGAACCTGGCGGCCCGCCGACCGAGCTGCCGGTACAGCTGGCGCCGGTTGCCCCCTCGGCCGAGGATGCTGCAGGTGCCGCCGCGGATACGGCAGGGCTGGACGAACTCACCTCGAGCGCGCCGGCAGAGGTGAACCCGGCCCAGGTCAAGGTTTACCCGCTGCGCTCGTTCATGGACGAGGGCGAGCTGCGTCGGCGTGGTGGTCCGGGCTACCTGGTGCCGCGGCTCCACGCCGAAGACCTCGAGCGCCGGAGCTTGGTATCGCGCACTCCGCTGGAGGAGTGAGCCATGTCAGTGATCAGCATGGCGCAGGCCCGCGCCCACCTGCGTGATCCAGACGATGACGACGATTACCTGCAGCTGCTGATCGACTCCGCTGAGCAGTCGGCCATGGACTATCTCAACCGCCAGGTCTACGCCGATGCGCAGTCGCTGGCTGAGGCGATCGCAGCCGAAGTTGCCGGCGAGAAGCCCATGCTCAGCAACGCGCCATTCAAATCGGCGTGCCTGCTGATCCTGGGCCACCTGTACGCCAACCGCGAAGACGTGGTGATCGGCACCATCGCTGCCGAGCTGCCCAGAGGCTCGCAGGCACTGCTGACACCGTACCGGGTCGGGTGGGGCATATGAGGGCCGGGCCGCTTCGGCATCGTTGCCTGGTGACCTTCCCACATCGAGAACGGAACGCCTCTGGCGGTGCTGTGCAGGTATGGAAGCCTGCGACCCCGGATCACCTGTGGGCTGAAATCCGGTCTCCCAGTGGCCGTCTGATCGCAGTTGCCGAGAAGCTGGACGCTGTGGTGACAGCTGAAATCATCGTCCGGCCCCGCAGTGACATCGCCGCGGGCTGGCGCTTAACCCGACGCGGCACCACCTACCAGGTGGAGGCCGTGCTACCCGATAACGAGCAGACCTTGATGAGACTTCTGTGCTCGTCGGTCCCCAATCCATGAGGTGAATCATGAAAATTCGAGCACTCGGCCCGCTGACCGGCGCCAATGGCGAGCGCGAGCAAGGCGATGAGTTCGAGGTGACGAAGGAGGAGGCCGAGGGCCTCATCGCCCGAGGCTACGCCGAAGCCGTCCCCGACAAGGTCGACAAGCCCGCCAAGGCTGCCCAGACCAAGGAGTAGTCCCATGGCCCGCCGTTCCAGTCTGCGCGGCGACATCAAGCTGCGCCGCACGCTGCGCAACATCCACAAGAACATGGACAACGAGCTCAAGCCGGCCATGCAGAAGTCCGCCGACCGTGTGTTGGCGAGCATGCGACAGATGATCCCCAGGGACACGGGCGCCGCTGCCGAGGCGTTGAAAGTGTATGTGTCCCCAAGCGGACTGGACGCCCAGATCGGCATCCGGGGCAAACGCGACAACCGCAAGTTCTTCTACCTGCGCTTCATCGAGTACGGGACCAAGGGGTATGTGGGCGGCAAGCGTTCGGGCAACCGCAACCGCCGAGCGAAGAACAAGAGCGATGGCGTGCACTTCTTCGGCAAATATCCAGACATCCCGGCCCGGCCGGCGCATCCGTGGTTGCGCCCTGCGATGCAGGTCAACCGCGAGTACGTGCTGATCGACATCGAGACGGCTATCCGGCGCACGTTGCGCAAGGCAAGCCAGGGGGTGGGCAATGGCTGATCCAGCCGTCTCCCTCCAGGAAGCGCTGTTTGCTCGTCTCGATGCCGAGGTGAGCTGTCCGGTCTACGACGGGGCACCGATGGACGCGCCCATGCCCTACGTGTCGATCGACAGCGAGATCGCTGTGAACACCTCGCCCATTGCCGGGCGCAAGCGTGAGCAGCGGCTGATCTACCTCTCGGTCTGGTCGAATGCCATCGGCCAGGCTGAGGTCAAGCGCATCAACGGCGAGATCGTTGCCGCGTTGGACGAGCGACCACTGGCCTTGTCGGTCGGACGGGCCGTCTCCGTTCGGGTCGAGCAGGTCGGTGCGCAGCGAGACGCCGACGGGGTGACCTACCAGGGTTCGATCACCGTTCGCGTGATCACCACCCACTGATCCATTTACCTGCCGCCACGCGGCTCTATCCAGTGCATTTGGAGACTTTGCCATGCCTGACAATCTGAACACCGCCGCAGGCTGCCGCCTGAGCCTGGGCGGAAAAACCGGCGCCAACACCGAGGCTGATTACAAGAAAGACACCTACATCGGGATCGGCGAGATCGAAGACCTGGGTGAGTTCGGGGACACCTTCAGCTCGGTCACCTTCACCTCGCTGAGCGATGGCCGGGTGCGCAAGTACAAGGGTACGGCCGATGCCGGCGACTTGACCGTCACCGTAGGCCTGGACAACGGCGATGCCGGCCAGAAGGCCGTCAAGACCGCCCACAAGGATCGGAGCAAGGGGGACTACAACCTCAAGATCACGCTCAACGACGGCGACCCCACTGCCAACCCGGTCATCCTGCCGACCACGTTCTACATGCGCGGCAAGGTCATGAACAACACGGTCGCGCCTGGTGCAGCAGACAACGTCGTGCGCCGCAACCTCACCATCGCCATCAACTCGGACATCCTCGAGATCCTGCCGGGCGTGGCGACTGCCTAACCATGGGGCCTCGGCCCCTCACCTTGTGAGACAACCAGATGAGTGATGCCCTCTACGGCACCGTCACCGTGCAGCTTGGCGCACGGACCTACACCCTCAAGCCAACGCTGGACGCGGCACTGCGCATCGAGGCCCGTTTCGGCGGTCTGCGTGGGGCGCTCGAGGCCATGCGCCTGATGAGCATCGCCGCCTGCGCCGACATCGTCATCGCTGGCGCCACGCTCAAGCCAGAGGAACACACGGTGGTGGCCAACCAGGTGTTCGAAACCGGCGTCTCCAAGGTGTCGGCCCAGCTGACCAGCTTCATCACCGTGCTGCTCAACCCGGTACCGCCGAGCGTTGTCGCCCAGGGAAAGACCGAGGCGGACAGCACAGCGCAGTGAAGAACGGCAGCTACGTCGACTACCTGTTCGGCGTGGCCACCGGCTGGCTTGGCTGGCCGCCTGAAACCGCCTGGCACACCCCCATACCCCAGCTCATGATGACGCTCAATGCGCGGCTGGACTGGATGAACCTGAACCGTAGCACTCCTACCGGGCGACCAGCCCCTGCCCAGACCAAGAAGGCCAGCGTTGCTGATCGGCTCAAGGCCTTCATGCGCGGACGTGGAGAAGCGTAGAACCCATACAGCCGCGCTGGCTTGGAGAAATGAATGGCTGACCAACAAGTCCAGGGCATGCTGGTCCAGATCGAGGCGACCACAGCTCAGCTGCGCCGCGAGCTGGCCAACGCCGATTCGGTGGTGGAGCGCAACGCCAGGTCCATCGATCGCAGCCTGTCCCAGGTAGACTCGGCATTCGACCGTGCTGGCGGTGCAGCCCAGCAGGCCGGTGCGCTGATGCGCGGCGCGTTCGCGGCTGTGGCTGGTGCAGGCCTGATCGGTGGCATCATCAAGCAGGTGGACGCCTACGGGCAGATGTCCGACCGCATGCAGGCCGCCGCTGGCAGTGCTGGCGAATACCAGATGGTGCAGGAGCACCTGCTGCAGACTGCCCAGGAAACCTACCGGCCCCTGGCCGAAGCGCAGGAGCTGTACATCCGCACGGCAGACGTCATGCGCAGCCTGGGCTTCAACACCCAGCAGACACTCGACATCACCGACAGCTTCAGCTTCCTGCTGGTGACCAACGCTGCGGCCGCCGACAAGGCCGGGTCTGCACTCGACGCCTACTCGAAGGCGTTGCAGACCGGCAAGGTCGAGGCCGATGGCTGGGTCTCGATCCAGGACGCGATGCCGACGATCGTCAACGCGATCGCCTCGGCCACTGGCAAGAGCGCCGAGCAGATCCGCAAGCTGGGTGTCGAGGGCAAGCTCTCGCTGGATGACCTCAACACCGGCCTGCTGGGCACGGTAGAGGCCAACCGCAAGGCTGCGGCTGAAATGTCCACCAGCGTTCAGGACGCGCTGGTGAACATCAACAACGCAGTTGGCACCTTCCTGGCGAGCATGGAGGAGCGCACCGGCGCCGTGGCTGGGCTGTCCAGCCTGCTGATCGCCTTGGCCGACAACGTCAACGTGGTGGCAGCTGCGATGGCTGGCGCAGGCGTCGCGGCCCTGGTCAACTACGTGGCCAAGTCCGGGCTGGCGCTCAAGGCTGGGCTCATGCAGCGCGCCGCCGAGGTCCAGAATGCTCAAGCTGCCCTGCGCGCCGCAGACGCCCAGCGTCTCTACGCCCAGGCCCAGCTTCAGCAGGCGGAGGCGTCCGTCGCCGCGGCGACCGGGCTGCAACGCCTTTCCCTGGTGCAGAGCGAGCTGATTCCCAAGCAGGCAGCGCTAAAGGCCTCTACTGACGCCTTGGCCATCGCCCAGGCCAACCTCACGCGCGCCGCGACCGGTGGCCTGCTGGGTGCGCTGGGCGGCCCGCTTGGGCTGGCCCTGATGGCCGGTACCGCTGCAGCGAGCTTTCTGCTGCTGAGCGATAACACCGACAAGGCGGGCGTCAGCCTCGAGGAACTCAAGCGGCCTCTGTCCGAGGTGCGTGAGGAGTTCCAGAAGCTGAATCGTGACCAGCGCGAGGCGGCTCTGGTCAAGTGGCAGCAGGAACAGGTCACGGCGGTCGAAAGCGTCAAGGATGCCTACGGCGACCTGTCCCGCTCGATCCGCTCGGCCACAGTCACCGCCCCGGTGCGTGACTCAGGCGGCCAGTACACGAAGCAGCTTGCCGAGTATGAGCAGGTCATCGCCCGGCTCAAGGAAGCGCGCGCCGCTGGCGGAGACCTGGCGCCCATCCTGCAGGAGGTCGGCGCCCGGCTCCAGCTCCCCGCCAGCACGATCCAGAACTGGCTCACCCAGGCTGGCGCCGTCAGCGATGCGGATCAGCGTTCGAACCAGATCGCCCAGACACTGCGCACGCTCACCGGTGTAACGAACGAGAACACCGCGGCCACGCAACAGAACAACGCTGCCAAGACCGGCATGAGTACGGCTGGTCAGACCTATCTGGAAACGCTGCAGAAGCAGCTGGCCGGCCTGCAGGACAACGGCGATGCCACGAAGATCGCCAACCGGTACATCGCCGAGAATGCTGACCTCACCGAGACGGATCGCCTGGCCATCCTGTCGGCGGCGTCTGCGATCGAGGTGCAGAAGAAGGCGAATAAGGACGCCACCACCAGCAGCAAGACGCGCACCAAGGCGCTCAACGATGAGATCAAGGCGCTCGACGCCATCATCGACCGGGCACTACCCGAGAAGAAGCGGCTCGAAGACCTGGCCGAAGGCGTCCAGGGCCTGCGAAAGGCCCAGGCTGCTGGAAAGATCACGGCCGCCGAGCTGGAGCAGGGCATCCAGAACCTGAACCAGGCCTATGCTCAGCCCGCCCTGCAAAAGCAGGCGGCCGAGGAAAAGGCACTGGCCGAGGCCCGACGCAACAGCGCCGAGGCCTACCGCAAGGCAATGGAGGTGGTGCTGCAGACCCGCCAGGATGCCATCGATGCTGACGTGACCGGTGTGGGCATGGGTGACCAGGAGCGCGAGCAGGCCGACCGCCTGAATGGTGTCCGCCAGAAGTATGCCGAGGCCCGGCGCCAGCTGGAGGAGCAGCAGGAAGACAGCTCTCGCCGGCTCAGCGAGGAGACCTACCAACAGCGCCTAGCCGATCTTGCCGACTACCAGGTGCGCGAGCTGCAGATGGAGGTCGACGGATTCGAAGCGCGCCTGCAGGCACAGAGCGACTACCGCAACGGCGCCAAGCGTGCTTGGGCGAACATCCAGGCCGATGCCGCCAACGTCGCCGGCGCCACAGACGACATGCTGACCACTGGATTCAACTCGGCTCGGGATGCGGTCGCTGAGTTCGCGTTGACCGGGAAGGCCAACTTCAAGAGCTTCACCGTCAGCGTGCTCTCGGACATGGCCAGGATCGCCAGCCAGCAGGCGGCCAGCTCGTTGCTGAGTGGCGTGGTGAAAATGGGCATCTCCATGGCCGGTGCCTACTTCGGCGGTGGCGCAGGTAACGGCATGGAAGCAGGCTCGGCGGGTGCGATCTCGTCAAACCTGGGCGCCTCCCAGGCCGGCTACTCCAGTGCCTACTTCCAGGCACTGGGCGGCGCCTGGTCCGATGGCGTGCAGATGTTCGCCAAGGGCGGCGCGTTCACCAACAGCGTGCTCAACACGCCGACTGCCTTCGGCATGGCAGGCGGCGGCCTGGGCGTCATGGGTGAGGCTGGTCCCGAGGCGATCATGCCTCTGGCGCGCGGTCCAGACGGCTCCTTAGGCGTGCAGATGGTAGGCGGTGGGGGAGGCGGCGGGAGCACGGTCGTGCAGGTCAGCGCGCCAACCTACCTCACCGTCGAGGACCGCAGCAACGAAGGCATGCACCTGGATGAAACGGCGCTGCAACAGAGCATGCAGTCGCAGATGCAGAGCGTGGCCGAGCGTGCCGTCGCTGACTCCTGGCGCCCGGGCGGCACCAGTTACCGTAACAGCATCAGGAGGGGCTGATGGCAATCCAGACATTCAAGTGGGCGCCGGATGACTCGGCGACCTGTGACAGCACGATGCGCACCCGCAAGTCGCAGTTTGGCGACGGCTACACCCAGGTCAGTGGCGACGGCCTGAACATCGAGGAGGACAGCTGGGATCTGTCCTTCGGCGGCCTGGCCGAGGAGATCAAACCCATCCAAGACTTCATCCGTGCACACGGTGGCATCCGGGCTTTCCTCTGGACACCACCTGGTGGTGAGCTGGGCTTGTACCGCTGCGAGAAGCACCGCAAGCAGGCGCAGCCCGGCCAGGTCTTCCAGTTGACCGCGACTTTCGAAAGGGCCTATCACCCATGAGCTTGATCAGTCAGTTTCAAAAGCTTGAGCCTGGCGCCGAGATCATCCTGCTGGAGCTGGATGGCTCTGACTTCGGCGCCGATGTCCTTCGCTTCCACGGCCACGCCATACCACACACCGCCCAGGAGCTGGCCGCCGCCGGGGCGAACGCCGACAAGCTGCCGGCCAAGTCTCTCTGGTGGCAGGGCAAGGAGTACGGCGCCTGGCCGCTCGAGCTCAAGGGCATCGAGGCGAACTCCGATGGATCGGCTGTGCGGCCGACCCTGACCGTGGGCAACGTCAACGGGAGGGTGACGGCCCTGTGCCTGGCCTTCGATGACCTGCTCGAGTTCAAGCTGACCATGCACCACACGCTGGCGCAGTACCTGGATGCGACCAACTTTCCGGACGGCAACCCCACAGCCGACCCGAACGAGGAGGCGGTCGAGATCTGGTACATCGATCAGAAGGTGTCGGAGAACGGCACCGCGGTTGGCTGGGAGCTTGCCAGTCCTGGTGATATCGGGGGCGAAACGATCGGCCGGCAGATGACCCAGCTCTGCCACTGGGCCATGACCAACGGCTACCGGGGGCCGAACTGTGGGTATACCGGCCCCTACTACGACATGGACGGCAAGCCCACGACGGACCCTGCCAAGGACCAGTGCAACGGCTGTCTCGACTCCGGGTGCACGGTGCGGTTTGGCCGAGGAAATCCGGTCCCCTTCGGCGGCTTTCCAGCCGTCTCCCTGATCGCGCGGAGTTGACCATGCACAAGCACATCCTGGCTGCCGTGCAAGCGCATGCTGCAGCCGAATACCCGCGCGAGGCCTGCGGCCTGATCGTGGCGGCAGGGAAGGCCCACCGTTACATCGCCTGCGAGAACACCGCAGCTGAGCCAGGCGAGGAGTTTCGTATCTCGCCCGAGCAGTATGCCGACGCCGAAGACCAGGGCCAGGTGATCGGCATCGTGCACTCCCACCCCGACGCCACTAGCAGGCCATCCGCCCGCGACCTGGCGATGTGCGAAGCGACGGCGCTGCCCTGGCACATCCTGTCATGGCCCGAGGGCGACTTGCGCACCATCGTTCCCACGGGCAACACCCCGTTGCTGGCCCGGCCATTCGTGCACGGCGCCTGGGACTGCTGGCAGGCCTGCGCGGACTGGTACCAACGCGAGTGGGGCCTGGAGTTCCCAGCCTACGCCCGCGAGGAAGGGTGGTGGGAAAAGGCCGATGGGCCAAGCCTCTACGAGGAAGCCTACGAGGCGGCAGGCTTCTACCGGGTCGACCAGCCTGCGCGTGGCGACATGATCGTCATGGCCGTGGGCCGGACGGCGCATCCGAACCATGCCGGGATCTTCCTGGGCGATGATCCGCGGTTGCCTGGCGAGGAGTCTGCTGTCTTCGGTACCGGCCCCTTCATGTTGCATCACCTGCTGGGGCGGCTGTCGGAGGTGATCGTGTTCGGCGGCCCATGGCTCGAGCGCACACGACTGGTGCTGCGTCATCACGACGCCAAGTGATACATTCCGCCTTTTCAAGGAGTGATGCCATGCGCGTAATGGTCACGATACTGAGCCTCGCGCTCTTGGGCGGATGCGCCTCGATGAATGAGAAGCGTGCTGCTGGACCGGCCTTTACTGGCAACAGCACGAAACCCCTGGATCAAGTCGCAGAATGCGTCTTGTTCGCCTGGCAGAATCAATCTCTGATGGGGGGTCATTACTCTGCGACGTTACAACCATCGGCTGATGGCGGGAAAACTGTTATCAGCGCGGGGGAAGTTGAGTTTGCGGACTTTAGTGCTAAAAGCAGCGAAACCCAAGTACGTCTTTACTTCCAGACCGGCTTGATGGACTGGAGAAAAAACCGACGAACTGAGGCAGTTGAGAGCTGCCTTTAATCAAACCGCCTTCGGGCGGTTTTTTAATGCCCGGAGGTAAAGATGCCTGGTTCAGAGATTCATTACACGCCTATGACAATCATTAAGCTGTCCGGCTCATTGGCTCAGAAGTTTGGTCGTACTCACCAGCGACAACTCGATAGTGGTGGCACCTGGGAGGCTTTCCAAGCCTTGAAAGCCACGCTGGCAGGATTCGAAGACGAGATCCGTCGCCTCGACAGTTTGGGCCTACAGTTCGCGATATTTCGGAATCGACAAAATGTTGGAGCGGATGCATTTGACCGCAGTGGTGTTCGCGAGCTGCGTATTGTTCCAGTGGTCGGTGGGAGCAAGCGTGGCGGCTTATTGCAAACTGTTGTTGGAATAGCCCTCATTGCTGCCGCAACCATCGCGACTGGCGGACTGGGAGCCGCCTTCGCTGCTGGGGCTGGTGGTTGGGGAGTTGCAGCAGCGGTGGGCGCATCGATGGCCATCGGCGGCGTCATCCAGATGCTTAGTCCCCAGGCCCAGGGCTTATCACTGAGTGCTGCAGCTGAAAACAAGCCGTCCTATGCCTTTGGTAGTGCCAGGAACACCACTGCCAGCGGTAACCCAGTCCCGATCTGCATTGGCGATCGCCGTTGGGGAGGCGCCATTATTTCCGCCTCGATCGAAGCGCAAGACAAGGCCTGAGGCCGAACCAGCAAACCAGCCGCCTCCGGGCGGTTTTTTTCTGCCCGGAGGAAAGTATGGGCGAAGTACCTCACCTGGAAATTACCGGCGCCAAGGGCGGCGAGAGCAAACCCAAGTCGCCCGTCGAGGCGCCCGACAGTTTGCAGTCCACCAACATCGCGAAAATCCTACTGGCAGTGGGGGAGGGTGAATTCGAGGGCAAGCCAACGGACCGTGATATCTACTTGGACAACACGCCGATCATGGATGCCAGCGGCAACGTGAACTTTCCAGGGGTCAAGTGGGAATGGCGAAGCGGCTCGGTTGAGCAGAGTTACATCCAAGGCATCCCAGCCGTGGAGAACGAGAATTCTGTAGGCGTCGAACTGCGAAGCGACAGCCCATTCACGCGTGCCTTGAGCGACACGAAGTTGTCAGCTGTACGGGTGCGGCTATCTTGGCCACGCCTGCTCAGCCAAGACAGCAACGGCAACACCAACGGCTACCGCATCGAGTACGCCATCGACATCGCCACCGATGGTGGGGCTTATGTTGAGGCTCATCGAGGCGCGGTGGATGGCAAGAGCGCCAACGGCTATCAGCGCTCCATCCGGGTGAATTTGCCCGCGTCTACCTCGGGCTGGATGATGCGTGTTCGTCGCATCACACCCAATGCCAACAAGGGCGCGATCGCCGACACCATGACAGTGGCCGGCTATACCGAGATCATCGACGAAAAACTCTGCTACCCGAACACCGCGTTGCTCTACATCGAGTTCGATGCGCAGCAGTTCCAGAACATCCCTGCCGTGACGGTCAAGTGCAAGGCCAAGCGTTGGCCGGTACCCAGCAACTATGACCCCATCGCCCGAACGTACACTGGCATTTGGGACGGGACGTTCAAACAGGCCTGGACCAATAACCCAGCCTTCGTCACCTATGGCCTGTGCGTCGAGGACCGATTCGGTCTGGGCAAGCGCATCAAGCCGTGGATGGTCGACAAGTGGGAGATGTACCGGATCGCGCAGTATTGCGATCAGCGGGTACCCGATGGCGTGGGCGGCACGGAGCCGCGGTTCCTGTGCGATATGAACCTGCAGGGTCGTTCCGAGGCTTGGGTGCTGTTGCGCGACCTGTCGGCCATCTACCGGGGCATGGTGTACTGGGCGCACGGCGCGCTGTTCATGCAGGCGGACATGCCACGCTCCCAAGACATCGACTACGTCTTCACCCGATCCAACGTGGTAGGCGGAGACTTCGTGTACGGCGGCGCCGAGCGCAACTCGCACTACAGCCGTGCGCTGGTCAGCTATGACAACCCAGCCAACAACTACGAAACCGACGTCATCCCATCCACAGACGTCAGTCTGCAGCGTCGATTCCGCGACCGTCCGATCGAGATCTCCGCCATCGGCTGCACGCGTGCCAGCGAGGCGCAGCGTCGCGGCAAGTGGGCGCTGCTGAGCAACAGCCAGGATCGTACCGTCACGTTCAGGACCGGCATGGAGGGGCGTATCCCGCTGCCAGGCTACGTGATCCCTGTGGCCGATGAGCTTGTAGCAGGCCGCCCAAACGGCGGGCGGATCTCTGCTGTTGCCGGGTTGGTTATCACGCTGGACCGTGACACGCCGATCAAGGCCGGCGATCGGCTGATCGTGAACTTGCCCAACGGTACCGCCCAGGCGCGCACGGTGAGATCGGTCAGCGGCCGAGCCGTCACCGTGACCACGGCCTACTCGACCCAGCCCGAAGCTCAACTGCAATGGGCGATCGACTACCAGGACCTGGCCGTCCAGCTCTTCCGTGTGCTGAGGACCACGCGCACCGACAAGGGCCAGTACGAGATCACTGCCCTCGAGTTCAACCCGAGCAAGTTCGCTGCGATCGACACGGGCGCCAAGCTCGATGAGCGCCCGATCAGCGTCATCCCGGTAACCACCGTGCAGCCGCCGGCAAGCGTCACGCTGGCGTCGAGCTACATGATCGACCAGGGCATCGCCGTGAACACCATGACCATTTCGTGGGCGGCTGTTGCCGGCGCGGTGGCCTATGAGGTGGAGTGGCGCAAGGACAATGGCAACTGGGTCCGCCTACAGCGCGCCGGCGCCACTTCGATCGACGTGACTGGCATCTACGCCGGCGCCTACCTGGCCCAGGTGCGGGCAGTGAGCGCCTACGACATTTCGTCGACCTGGAAAAGCTCGGTGCTGACCCAGCTCAACGGCAAGAAAGGTCTGCCGCCTTCGATCACCAGCCTCACCGCCGAAAGCCTGCTGTTTGCCATCGGTCTGGCCTGGGCTTTCCCACCAGGTGCGGAAGACACCCAGCGCACCGAGCTGTGGTACAGCGAAGGCACGGACCTGGCCAAAGCCACCAAGCTGGCCGACCTGGCCTACCCGCAGGACAAGCACACGCTCCAGGGCCTGCGCGCTGGCCAGCGGTTCTACTTCTGGGCACGCCTGGTCGACAAGTCGGGCAACATCGGGCCGTGGTTCCCGAGCGGCACCACCCTGGTGGCCGGTATGGCCAGCGCGGATGCCGGGCCGATCCTCGAGCAGATCAAGGACCAGATCACTGCGAGCGAGCTAGGCAAGGCGCTGACCAGCGAGATCGAGAAAATCAAGCTGATCGATGGCAACGGCCCGGGCTCGGTCAACGAGCGAGTAGGCAGCGCCAAGACCGAGCTGGCCAGGCAGATCAGCGACGTCAACAACACGCTGGCCGGCGTCAAGAGCACGCTTGAGGGGCAGGTCTCCACACTCAGCAAGAACATGGCCGACGCCAAGTCCGAGCTGCAGCAGCAGATCACCGCCGTTTCGACGCTGGCCGGGTCGCTGCCGTACCGCAAGGACAAGACCTACAGCACCAACCAGAGCGCCTTGGGCAGTGACGGTAAGCTGTACCAGGCCCTCAAGGCGGTACCGCTGAACACGCCGCCGCCGAACGCCACCTACTGGACCGACGTAGGCCAGGCCGTCGTCACTGCTGCCGGTACCGCCGCGAGCGTCACCAAGCTGCAGACCGACGTCACCACCCTGGGCGACAAGGTCACGGCCACGTCGGGCAAGGTCGATGGCTTCCAGGCGAGCCTCAACACCACCAACGACAACGTGGCGAAGAAGGCCGATGCCAGCGCTGTCAACTCGCTGAAGCTGACGGTCGACCAGCAGGGCCGTGACCTGACTTCCCAGGGCTCCACCTTGAGCGGCATGCAGACCGCGATCGACGGCAAGGCCAGTTCACAGGCGCTGACCCAGGTGACCAGCCGGGTGACGGCGACCGAAGACAAGGACAAGGCGCAGGATCAGCTGATCAGTTCACAGAGCCAGACGCTGACCTCGCTCAAAGACACCGTAGACAAGAAGGCCGACTCGTCGACGGTTCAGTCCCTGAGCAACGAGGTGAAGCAGCAGGGGCAGACGCTCACGTCGCAGGGGCAATCCCTGGTCGCAATCAACTCCACAATCGGCCAGCTTGGCGGGGAAAACTGGATCTACAACCCCTCCTTCGAGAAGCCCGGTATCGGCGGCCTGGCCGATGGGTGGGCGCGGGCAGGCGGAAGTGGCGTCACCGTCAATCCGAGCATTGTGCCCTCAGCTCTCGCCTCTGGAGAGTCTGCTCAGCGCATCGATGTGACGGGGGTATCAACGTCGGCCTGGGCCAGGATCGGGAACCCTGGGAACAGGCGGATCAAAGTCAGCCCAGGCACTGCTGTAACCCTGTCGGCATATGCTCGCGGTACGGCCGGCTTGGGCGTGCGGTGCGAGATTCAATTTCTCACCTCCGACGGCAGTGGTATCAGCGGTACGCCTGTGGCCGCCAATACCTCGGTGACCGCGGACTATGCCCGTTTGTCGCACAGTGCTGTGGCGCCGCAGGGAACAGTTGAGTGCAACTTCTTTGTCACCTGCTACGGCACCGCAGCGATCAGCTCGGCGTTCCTTGAGGTAGACCGGTGCCAATTGGAGTTCAGCCCCTCTATGAGTGGCTGGCGAGATAACGGCGCGGTCAATGTCGACGCAGCGGCCGCCGTTTCCTCCGCCGTTCAAAGTCTGTCAGGGCGGGTGGACCAGACCGAGTCGTCACTGACCTCCCAGTCGGGATCCATTACCCAGTTGACCAACAGCCTGACCACAACCGATAGCAATGTGAGCAAAGCGCAGAAGGCTGCCGAGGCCGCGAACTCATTGGCAGGCGGGAAGGGGAAAGTCATTGTCCAAGCTGCCGCGCCGGCGACGGCGGACCAGGCCGCCCAGAACCTATGGATTGATACCACCGGCAACGGCAATACGCCGAAGCGCTGGACCGGGTCGGCCTGGGCTGCCGTCACCGACAAGGTGGCGACCGAGGCCGCAGCAGCTGCAGCGTCGGCCTTGAGCGAAGTGGCCAAGAAAGCCGATGCGTCTGCGGTCAGCGCCATGAAAAGCACGGTCGATCAACAGGGGCGTGACATCACCGCGCAAGGCTCCTCCCTCACACGGATCGATGCCAGCCTTGCCAACCTGGGTGCCAGCGGTGTCAATCTGCTGCCTGCCGAGTACAGCGTGTTCGGAAAGACACCGCCGACCCTGGCGGGTAGCAGCTATGCCGCAACTACGGTAGCCGATAGCGCCGCACTGCGCGGGTATGCCTTGAAGTTCGACTGGTCAACCACCTCCAGCGCGCTGACTGCCTTCTTCTCGAAGGCGACCAACCTGGGCGATGCCAACATGGGCGCCAAGCGGCAGAAGTACATCGTGTCGTATTACGCCAAGGCCAGCGTGGCCGGACACGTCATCGCGCTGTACCTGCGAGGGTTCCAGAACGACGGTAGTTCGTACGATAACCCTGGCGTTGTTCAGCAGGCACTGACTGCCGGATGGACCCGGTACTCCTACGTCGCCGACATGAGCGCGAGTGCATTCGCCGGCTCGCAGATGATCCTGGCTATCCAGCTCAACCGCTCGGGCGTGGCAAATCGGTCAGTCTGGGTTGACCGCATCATGGTCGAGCCGGTGGTGAACGGTGCGACCGAGCCATCGACCTATGTACCCGGCAACAGCTTCGATCAGAGCCTGGCCAATGCCGCCGCCACCGCCGCACTGGACGCCAAGGTAACGGTTAGCGAAGGCGCCATCACCAGTGCATCGGGGCAAATTACCGAGCTGCGCAACAGCATTGGCGACGTAGGCGGCGAGAATCTGATCTACAACCCATCGTTCGAGAAACCGGGCACGAATGGTTTGGCTGACGGCTGGGCGGTCGCCAGCGGCTCGGGCGCCACGGTATCGCCTTCTGTGGTGGCTTCTGCGCTGAACCCGAAGGAGTGGGCACAGCGCATAAACGTGACGGGCCTCAGCGCCAGTGTTTGGGCGCGCATCGGCAACCCAGGCAATCGGCGCGTCGCGCTGAAGCCCGGAACGCCGGTCACGTTCTCGGCCTACATGCGCGGCACGGCAGGTCTCAATGCCCGGCCTGAGATTCAGTTCTTGAACAGCGCGGGCAGCGGTATCTCCGGACCGGTAGGGAGTTTCACCGTCGCATCAGGCGAGTTTGCGCGCATCTCGTTGAGCGCTGTGGTGCCGGACGGCACTGTGGAATGCAACTTCTTCGTGACCTGCTATGGCACTGACTCGATCAGCACCGCGTTCATGGAGGTGGACAGGGCTCAGCTGGAGCAGTCATCGCGTGCTACAGGGTGGCGGGATAATGGACAGGTCATAGCAGGCGACCAGTCGGCGACCTCTCAGGCTGTGGATTCGCTTACCTCCACCACGACGAAGCAGGGGGAGAAGATCGAAAGCGTGTCCGACCGCGCCACCTTCCTGGAGAACACGATAAGCAGCCCGGCCAATGGCCTCGGCTCCAAGGCCAGTACCACGGCGCTGAACCAGCTCGGTGGGCGCGTCACCCAGACCGAAAGAGACATCTACGCAGCAGGCGGCACGCTCACGGACATCACCAGCAAGCTGAACGCGATTGGTGGTGCTGGCAGCAACCTGTTGCCCGCGCAGTACTCCACCTTTTCCGAGAGGCTGCCGGGCATCCACAGTGCGGCGCAGGTGACGACAACAGCGCAAAAGGACGACTCCGCCTATTCGGGCTACCTGCTCAAGGCTGACTCAAGTGCCGGCTCGGGGTGGCTGTACTTGGCCGACAGCGCCGCCAACTACACGCTGCGGCTGGTGCCGGGGAAGCGCTACATCTTCTCGGCCTGGATGAAGGGCAGTGCAGCGCACAACGTGGCGGTCCGTCTGCGGTACCAGAACACCTCCGGAGGGGCAACGGAGGTTGGGCTGGGTAGTGTGGACGTGAGCACCACGCTGGCCCGCGTGAGCTGCGTCATAACTGCACCAGGCGCGCTGACTGGGCCTGCCAGTCTGGTGTTCTACACCCAGAACGGCTCGGCCGCGGGAACGACATGGTTCGACGGGGTCATGCTCGAAGAAAAGGTCGGCGAAGCTTCGGCGCCATCTTCCTTCACGCCAGGCAATTCGGCCAACCAGATGATCGCCCAGGCCAATGCTGTCTTTGCTCTGGACACAGCTGTGTCCAAGCAGGGCGAAAAGCTGACGGTCACCGCTGACGGCGTGACCAAGCTGACGGGGGATCTGGGCAAGACGAGCGGCGCCTTGCAGGACGAACAGAAGCTGCGCATTGAGGCCGACTCAGCCT
>NZ_JAAMQJ010000110.1 GCF_013523125.1 Pseudomonas entomophila
CCACGTCTTTCATCGCCTCTGACTGCCAAGGCATCCACCGTATGCGCTTCTTCACTTGACCATATAACCCCAAGCAATCTGGTTATACTGTGAAGACGACATTCGCCGAAAATTCGCATGTTGCGCTCTCGCGCAGAACTCACAAATTTTACCTTAGCCTGATCACCACCAGTGAAAGTGGCCATCAGTCTATTTCTATCACATATCCGAATTTTTAAAGAACGATCTGACAAAAGTCAGAAATCAACATTTCACAGCGCTGGGCTGCAAATGTTCATTTCTAAGTTCTGAACAGCAGACGATGTAAGTGGTGGAGCCAAGCGGGATCGAACCGCTGACCTCCTGCGTGCAAGGCAGGCGCTCTCCCAGCTGAGCTATGGCCCCGTGTGTCGTAGCGTCAAGCCGCACCATGAAATGGTAGGTCTGGGCAGATTTGAACTGCCGACCTCACCCTTATCAGGGGTGCGCTCTAACCAACTGAGCTACAGACCTATAACAGGGTCGCGTTACAGCATCGTCTTCGTACAAAGAATCAAGCAATTCGTGTGGGGGCTCATCAGCTGGCTGATGTCGTCGATTAAGGAGGTGATCCAGCCGCAGGTTCCCCTACGGCTACCTTGTTACGACTTCACCCCAGTCA
>NZ_JAAMQJ010000111.1 GCF_013523125.1 Pseudomonas entomophila
AGATCAACGCGGCATTGGCCGCTGCTATTGCCGCAGTGCCATCGAACACCAAGCGCTACTGGGTCAACCAAATCAGTGGGGACGATACAGCAGCAGGTACTGCTGAGGCGCCGTTGAAGACCATCATCCAGGCCTTGTCGCGCACTCCCTCGGGTGGACTGGTAACCATCTATTTGCAGGCCGATTACGTCATGGACTCGCGTATCACTATCGAGAATCGGCGCATGTACATCGAAACCGATAAGGAAGGGGTGAAGCGTAAAATCAAGGCGGGCTATTACAAGACTTCTGACGGTGCGGCCACTTACATGGCGGGATTCCTCCTGCGCGGCGGGGAAGCGCTGTTGACGTACTCCCAGGTAGAGCTGCCTTCGCCGGCCGGTTTGGCCCCAATGCCGGCGGGTATGCGTAATTCGTTCTTCACCGCCGATGTTCAGGGCGGGTCTGTTGCCGCCTCCGTAAAGCTCTCGTCCAGCGAGGTGATCTCTGCCGCAGATTCTTCTGCTTGCCTGATCGGCGCAACTCAAAGTGCGGTTGTGCTGCAAGTCATCGACACGATCTTCCCGGCCAATTTCGGCGGGCGTTATGTCTTCGGGGTCTCGGCCGGTACCAACGCCG
>NZ_JAAMQJ010000112.1 GCF_013523125.1 Pseudomonas entomophila
CGGCGTTGGTACCGGCCGAGACCCCGAAGACATAACGCCCGCCGAAATTGGCCGGGAAGATCGTGTCGATGACTTGCAGCACAACCGCACTTTGAGTTGCGCCGATCAGGCAAGCAGAAGAATCTGCAGCAGAGATCACCTCGCTGGACGAGAGCTTTACGGAGGCGGCAACAGACCCGCCCTGAACATCGGCGGTGAAGAACGAATTACGCATACCCGCTGGCACTGGGACCAAGCCGGCCTGCGAAGGTAGCTCTACCTGGGTATACGTCAGCAGCGCCTCCCCGCCGCGCAGGAGGAATCCCGCCATGTAAGTGGCCACCCCGTCGGCAGTCTTGTAATAGCCCGCCTTGATTTTACGCTTCACCCCTTCCTTATCGGTTTCGATGTACATGCGCCGATTCTCGATAGTGATACGCGAGTCCATGACGTAATCGGCCTGCAGGTGGATGGTTACCAATCCACCCGAAGGAGTGCGCGACAAGGCCTGAATGATGGTCTTCAACGGCGCCTCAGCAGTACCTGCTGCTGTATCGTCCCCACTGATTTGGTTGACCCAGTAGCGCTTGGTGTTCGATGGCACTGCGGCAATAGCAGCGGCCAATGCCGCGTTGATCT
>NZ_JAAMQJ010000113.1 GCF_013523125.1 Pseudomonas entomophila
GCAGATTCTTCTGCTTGCCTGATCGGCGCAACTCAAAGTGCGGTTGTGCTGCAAGTCATCGACACGATCTTCCCGGCCAATTTCGGCGGGCGTTATGTCTTCGGGGTCTCGGCCGGTACCAACGCCGCCACGCTCTCCAACGTACTGACCAACGTGTCGCCTCTGTAAGGAAAAATCATGCAAACCACCAACCTGTCCGTTGAGTTCGGCGGCAAAACCTACAACGGTTTTGAATTCACATCTCTGCCCTTGGCGGCTGCGCATGTAGTGGCGTGTCGCCAAATTGATCAGGCAGCCGATACGGCGCGCCGTGCTGTTCTGGGTGACTCGCTGCGCGCCGTTGAGTACCAATTGACCGCTCAGGAGGCAACGGCGTTTGCTGCAGCCGACTACAGCGGCGACGTGCCTCCTACAGTGCAAGCCTGGATGGATGCCACCAGTTTGGAGGCCAAGCCTGCAACCGAGAGCATTCTGGCCGAGGCCGCTGCCTGGAAGAAGGCTCTCTACGAGCTGCGCGCGCTGCGCCTGAAAGGCAAGCA
>NZ_JAAMQJ010000114.1 GCF_013523125.1 Pseudomonas entomophila
CCGCGTGGTCTGCCGTTGGAGCGGTACCGAATCGGCGCTGATCGAACTCGAAGGCCATGGCCGCGAAGACCTGTTCGACGACGTCGACCTGAGCCGCACGGTGGGCTGGTTCACCAGCGCCTACCCGGTGCGCCTGACGCCGGCCGGTGGGTTAGGGGATTCGATCAAGCAGGTCAAGGAACAGCTGCGCGGCGTGCCGCGCAAGGGCATCGGCTTCGGCCTGCTGCGCTACCTGGGCAACGAAGGCGCACGCCAGACCCTGGCGCAGCTGCCGAGCCCGCGTATCACCTTCAACTACCTGGGCCAGCTGGACGGCCAGTTCGACGGTGATGCACTGCTGTCGCCGGCGACCGAAAGCGCGGGCGAAGAACACAGCCCGCAGGCGCCGCTGAACAACTGGCTGATGCTCAACGGCCAGGTCTACGGCGGCGAGCTGAGCCTGGCGTTCAGCTTCAGCGCGCAGATGTTCGCCCCGGCGACCATCGAGCGCCTGGCGCGGGCCTACGAGGCCGAGCTGACGGCG
>NZ_JAAMQJ010000115.1 GCF_013523125.1 Pseudomonas entomophila
CGGGCGCTGGTTCGCCGCCTGGATGACCTGAAAGAAATGCGCCAGATGGAGCAGAACCGTCTGGATGTGGCGCCGCTGACGGTGCAGGCATCGATCAAGGCGGTAATCGGGCACATTACCGATGAGATGGAAAAGACTCGCAAGGCCATCGAGCAGACGATCGATGACGACCCGGACCTGCGTCGGCGACGTGAGTTGATCACCTCCATCGACGGTTTGGGCGATACCACGGCAGCCTTGCTGCTTGCCGAGCTGGGCGATCCGCTGAAGTACGAAAGCCCCTCTGCCATCGTTGCGTTCGCCGGGCTGAACCCGATGGTTCACCAGTCTGGGGAGAAGGTCGGGCAAACGACCATTTCGCGCGTGGGCTCGTCCAGGCTACGGGCAGGCTTGTTCATGGCCGGCACGGTCTCGATGCGCTTCAACCCGGTCATCAAGGCGCTGGCAGAGCGGCTGAACACCCGACATAAAGCGTACAA
>NZ_JAAMQJ010000116.1 GCF_013523125.1 Pseudomonas entomophila
ATGGTCTTGGCGTCGGCCTTGTCGGTCTTGACGCGGCGCAGCTCGAATTCGGCGAACTTCGCGATCACCGCTGGGTTGACGATGCACACCCGGTAGTGCCGAGCGTGCAGGTATTCGGCCAGCGCCTCGTGGTAGGTGCCAGTAGCCTCCATCACCACCCAGGCGCCAGGCTCGGCGTGTGTTTGCAGCCAGGCCTCGAACTGTTCGAAGCCTTTTGAATCGTTGGCCAATTTGGCCTTGGTGCGGACCTTGCCGTTGGCAAGCGGGGTAGCAATGTCGAAAGATCGTTTGGCGACATCGACGCCAACAACAACAGGCATGATCTTCTCCTTCAGACGATAAGGGGTGGATCATCCAGCACTCGGTTCAACCTTGTGAATGCGTGCTCACGCCGGGGGCGGGCACTAGATACCGTTCGAACTGTTCGAGTGAGGGTGGAAGGCCCGAGCATATCTACAATGCGGGCTCGATGCCC
>NZ_JAAMQJ010000117.1 GCF_013523125.1 Pseudomonas entomophila
GATCCCGTGCTGAACACCGCGACCCAGCTCGAGCAGGGCAAGGTGTACTGGAACATCCGTTTCACCGACGTGCCACCTGCCGAGAACCCCACTTTCCAAGTCGAGGTGACCAACCAGTGGCTCACCGAAGTCCTGGATAAAGCCGCTTAAGGAGCGCCCCGCATGGCATTGATTCCCGAAACCCTGGCGAACACCAACCTGTTCGTCGACGGCGTCAGCTTTCAGGGCGACGTGCCCAGCCTGACCCTGCCCAAGCTCACGCTCAAGACCGAGGAGCACCGTGCTGGTGGCATGGACATCGGCATCGAGCTGGACATGGGCATGGAGAAGATGGAATCCAACTTCACCACCACCGGCGTGCGCAAGGAGTCGCTGAAGTTCTTCGGCCTGGCCGACGGTAACGCCTTCAACGGCACGTTCCGTGGCTCGTTCAAGGGCCAGCGCGGCGCGACCAAGGCGGTCGTCGT
>NZ_JAAMQJ010000118.1 GCF_013523125.1 Pseudomonas entomophila
GATCAGGCCGTGGCGCTGCCCGCGCGCGGGAGCCAGGTCGCGGTCCTGATGGGCTACGAAGGCCAGGCCCTGACCCGGCTGGGCGCCTACACGGTCGACGAGGTCGAGCTGACCGGCCCGCCTGACACCATCGTCGTGCGGGGCAAGGCCAGCGACATGCGCGGCAGCGGCAAGACCGTGCGCAGCGGCAGCTGGGAGGGCGTGCCGCTGTCGCAGATCGTCGGCGACATCGCCAAGCGCAACGGCTGGGAGCCGGTGTGTTCGGTGGCCACCAAGGTCGAGCGCGTCGACCAGCGCAACGAGTCCGACTTTAACTTCATCACCCGCCTGGCCAAGCAATACGACTGCACCGCCAAGGTGGCCGAAGGCAAGCTGCTGGTCATGCCGCGTCAGGGCGGGCAGAGCACCACCGGCAAGGCCATGTCGGTGGTGACGAT
>NZ_JAAMQJ010000119.1 GCF_013523125.1 Pseudomonas entomophila
ATGCGCGGTTCCCAGCGGCCCAGTGAGCGGGCAACCTCGGCCTGCACGGCACTTTTCCAACCGTCGTTGACCGGCATGTCGACGTAGCGGCGCAAGGTGCTGCCGTACTCCGGGCGCATGCGCCGGCTCCCCACGGGGGTCGTCAGGATGTCGCCGATGGACTGCTTGAGGTGGTCAACCCCGGACAGCGACAGCCCCGTGTTGCGGTCGACGCCGATCATGGGGTCAGCCCTCGCGTACCAGGTCCGAATGCGCCTGCAGGAAGGTCATGGCCTCAGCGTCGCCCTCGGCAACGCTCACCAGGTGAGCACGCACGGGCAGTTCGCGCATGCTGTCCGGCAGGATCAGCACGCGGGAGGCGAAAACGGTATCGCGGAACGTCACCTGCGCCGGCGCCGGTGCGGCCTCGGTGGTGGTGT
>NZ_JAAMQJ010000011.1 GCF_013523125.1 Pseudomonas entomophila
GCTTGCAGCTTGCAGCTTGCAGCTTGCAGCTTGCAGCTTGCAGCTTGCAGCTTGCAGCTTGCAGCTTGCAGCTTGCAGCTTGCAGCTTGCAGCTTGCAGCTTGCAGCTTGCAGCTTGCAGCTTGCAGCTTGCTTCTATCGCCATGATAGGAATTTTCCGACAGACACCGCCACCAAACCCTCGATAATGGCGCCTATCGTCATCAGCACAGACGGCGAAGGCTTCCCAAACCGCGCTTCCCGTCACTGTTTCAGTGCGTTCGGCCGGCAAATTCGGTACCCTACGCGCCACTCTGTGCCCGTCTCCCAAAAGGGGACGACACGCTAAACGGGTCTGGCTCAACCAAGCCGGGCAGCATTCCCGCTATCCCATGGGAATTCCCCTCTCGAACCCCGATTTCAGCAGTGTGGTACTTCTTTCGATGAAAGTCTTAAAAGGCCAGGACATCCTGGCACTTGGTTTCATGACGTTCGCGCTCTTCGTCGGCGCGGGCAACATCATCTTTCCGCCCATCGTCGGCCTGCAAGCCGGTCCGAACGTGTGGATGGCGGCGCTTGGCTTCCTGGTCACCGCCGTCGGCCTGCCGGTCGTCACGGTCATCGCCCTGGCCAAGGTCGGTGGTGGCATGGATGCCCTGAGCAGCCCGATCGGCAAGTTCTTCGGTGGGCTGCTGGCGGCTGTGTGCTACCTGTCGGTCGGGCCGCTGTTCGCCACCCCGCGCACCGCGACCGTGTCCTTCGAAGTGGGCATTGCGCCGCTCACCGGCGAGAGCCCGACGGCGCTGTTCCTCTACAGCCTGGTCTACTTCCTGATCGTGCTGGCCGTGTCCATGTACCCGGGCAAGCTGCTCGACACCGTGGGCCGCTTCCTCGCGCCCCTGAAGATCGTCGCCCTGGCGACCCTGGGCATCGCGGCCTTCATGCTGCCGGCAGGCAGCGTCGGTGAGGCTCAGCCGGAATACGTGGCGGCGCCGTTCTCCAACGGCTTCATCAACGGCTACCTGACCATGGACACCCTGGGTGCGCTGGTCTTCGGCATCGTCATCGTCAACGCGATTCGCTCGCGCGGCGTCGAGTCGCCCAAGCTGATCACGCGCTATGCCATCATCGCCGGCCTGATCGCGGGTGTCGGTCTGGCACTGGTCTACGTCAGCCTGTTCCGCCTGGGCTCCGACAGCCACGCGATCGCTGCCGGTGCCAGCAATGGTGCAGCCGTCCTGCATGCCTACGTGCAGCACACCTTCGGCTCCCTGGGCAGCGGCTTCCTGGCGGTGTTGATCGCCCTGGCGTGCCTGGTCACGGCCGTGGGCCTGACCTGCGCCTGCGCCGAGTACTTCAGCCAGGTGCTGCCGTTGTCCTATCGCACCCTGGTGATCATCCTGGCAGGCTTCTCGCTGCTGGTGTCGAACCTGGGCCTGACCAAGCTGATCCTGTTCTCGGTGCCCGTCCTGACGGCCATCTACCCGCCATGCATCGTGGTGGTGGCGTTGAGCTTCTGCAAGGGTCTGTTCAAGTCGCCCGCACGCATCTTCGGCCCAGTCATGCTGGTCTCGCTGATCTTCGGCCTGATCGATGCGCTCAAGGGCACCGGCCTGAAGGTCTACTTGCCAGAGGTCGTGAACCAGCTGCCGCTGAGCGAGCAGAACCTGGCCTGGCTCGTGCCGTCGGTGGCGACACTCGCTGTGGTGGTCGTCATCGACCTGATGCTTGGCAAGCCCCGCCACGTGCTGGTCTGATGGGTAACCCGAATGGCGCTGGCCACAAGCCCTGTCGCGCTCTTCGGTAAGTCGATCCAACCCCGTCTCGTGCAGAGGCGGGGTTTTTTTATGCCCATCGGGGTGTCGTTCACGCCCTTCACGCTGTCGAATGCCGACGTCATTCCCCTGCACCGAACACGCACGAGAACGCCATGGACTACCTGAACAACAATCTGGCCAACCTGCTCGCCGCCTGCTGGTTCATCGCCTGCTGGGCCGGCTACACCCGCTATGCCAGCTGGAAGGCCCGCGACACGGCTTGCCTGGCCAGTGTCCTGCACTTGTACCGGCACGACTGGATGCGCCGCATGCTGCTGCGCGAGAACCGCATCGCCGATGCTAGCGTGATCGGCAACCTGGAGCGCAATGCGTCGTTCTTTGCCTCCAGCACCCTGATCATCCTGGCCGGCATCCTGACCGTGCTCGGCGCGTCCGACCGTGCGCTGTCGTTGCTGGCCGACCTGCCACTCGTGCAGCCGACCTCGCAAGGCGTCTCCGAACTCAAGCTGCTGTGCCTGGCCACGGTGTTCGTCTATGCCTTCTTCACCTTCAGCTGGTGCATGCGTCAGTACAACTTCGCCGCCACCCTGGTAGGCTCGGCGCCGATGATCAGCGAGCGTAACGTCAGCGACCTCGAGCGCCAGGCGTTCGCCACCCGGGCGGCGCGGGTGTTGTCGATGGCGGCCAACCAGTTCAACTTCGGCTTGCGCTCGTATTACTTCGGCATGGTGATGTTGAGCTGGTTCATCAGCCCGTGGTTGTTCATGGCGATGAGCATCGGCGTGGTGTTCATTCTGTATCGGCGGGAGTTTCATTCGGACGTGCTGTCGGTCATGGTGTTCACCCCGACGCAGTTGCAGGTTTCCGAGCCTGGCAAAGAGCCGGTCGTGTAGTCAGCAGTGAAGCAGAAGGGCGACGATCGCCCATAAAAAAACCCGACAGCGTCGGGTTTTCTTGAACAGCGTGCCGTCTTACTGACGAGCAGGCTCGGCCGGAGCAGTCACCGGAGCGGTGGTGTTCGGCGAAGCTTCTTGAGCGGCCTTGCGGTTGGCTTCGGCCTGGTCTTTGGCGGCTTCGGCATTTTCTTCGGCAGCGTCGTTCACTTTGTCCTGGGCGTTGTTCATTTTCTCTTGAGCATTTTCACGGTGCTCTTGAGCGTCCTGCGCCTTGTTTTCGCTTGCCTTATCGCACGCGGCCAGGCCCATGGCAGCAGCCAGCATCAGAGCAAAAGCAAAAGGTTTACGCATGGGTGTTTCTCCTTGTTGAATAAGTGAGTTGTTCCTTCGAGCTTGGGCCTGAGGCATTAGTTCCACGCGCTCAAAAGATATCTGGCGTCGGTGCGGTGCTGTGTTTCAAGGCGTCCCGCGCACTTGCATCACACCGCCTGTTCAGGCGGCGCACCCTCGCGAAACGAACCGGTTTTCACCCTGTCGCGTATCGCGCACTTGAAAAGTTTTCGGCTGCCCCCATCTGGAAGTCATCGCGCCCATCACGCCCACCTGGCGTATGGCGACATCTGCCATTGATCGGAGTTTGAAGACCATGAGTGTGGATACTCAAAAAGAAACCCTGGGCTTCCAGACCGAGGTGAAGCAGCTGCTGCACCTCATGATCCATTCCTTGTACTCGAACAAGGAAATCTTCCTGCGGGAGCTGATCTCCAACGCCTCGGACGCCGCCGACAAGCTGCGTTTCGAAGCCCTGGCCAAGCCCGAGCTGCTCGAAGACGGCTCGGAGTTGAAGATTCGCGTCAGCTTCGACAAGGAGGCCGGCACGGTCACCCTGGAAGACAATGGCATCGGCATGAACCGCGATGACGTCATCGCGCACCTGGGCACCATCGCCAAGTCCGGCACCGCCGACTTCATGAAGAACCTGACCGGTGACCAGAAGAAGGATTCGCACCTGATCGGTCAGTTCGGCGTGGGCTTCTACTCCGCGTTCATCGTCGCCGACCAGGTCGACGTCTACACCCGCCGTGCCGGCACGCCGGCTTCCGAAGGCGTGCACTGGTCCTCCAAGGGCGAGGGCGAGTTCGAAGTCGCCACCATCGACAAGCCCGAGCGCGGCACCCGCATCGTCCTGCACCTGAAGAAGGACGAACAGGATTTCGCCGATGGCTGGCGCCTGCGCAACGTGATCAAGAAGTACTCCGACCACATCGCGCTGCCGATCGAGTTGCCCAAGGAGCAGGCCGAAGCGGCCGAAGGCGAGGAACAGCCGGCCCAGGAATGGGAAACCGTCAACCGTGCCAGTGCCCTGTGGACCCGTCCGCGTACCGAGATCAAGGACGAGGAATACCAGGAGTTCTACAAGCACATCGGCCACGATTTCGAAAACCCGCTGGCCTGGAGCCACAACAAGGTCGAGGGCAAGCTCGAGTACAACTCGCTGCTCTACGTGCCGGCCCGTGCACCGTTCGACCTGTACCAGCGTGAAGCGCCCCGCGGCCTGAAGCTGTACGTGCAGCGCGTGTTCATCATGGACCAGGCCGAGTCCTTCCTGCCGCTGTACCTGCGCTTCATCAAGGGCGTGGTCGACTCCAACGACCTGTCGCTGAACGTCTCGCGCGAGATCCTGCAGAAAGACCCGATCATCGATTCGATGAAGTCGGCGCTGACCAAGCGTGTGCTGGACATGCTGGAGAAGCTGGCCAAGAACGACCCCGAGCAGTACAAGGGCTTCTGGAAGAACTTCGGCCAGGTCCTCAAGGAAGGCCCGGCCGAAGACTTCGCCAACAAGGAGAAGATCGCCGGCCTGCTGCGCTTCGCCTCGACCCACGACGACAGCGGCGAGCAGAGCGTCTCCCTGGCCGACTACCTGGCCCGTGCCAAGGACGGTCAGGACAAGCTCTACTACCTCACCGGCGAGTCCTACGCGCAGGTCAAGAACAGCCCGCACCTGGAAGTCTTCCGCAAGAAAGGCATCGAAGTGCTGCTGCTGACCGACCGCATCGACGAGTGGCTGATGAGCTACCTGAGCGAGTTCGACGGCAAGTCGTTCGTCGACGTGGCCCGTGGCGACCTGGACCTGGGGCAGCTGGATTCCGAGGAAGACAAGAAGGCCCAGGAAGAAGTCGCCAAGGACAAGGAAGGGCTGGTCGAGCGCCTGAAGAGCGCACTGGGCGACAGCGTCGCCGAAGTCCGTGTCTCGCACCGCCTGACCGACTCGCCGGCGATCCTGGCCATCGGCGAACAGGACCTGGGCTTGCAGATGCGTCAGATCCTCGAAGCCAGCGGGCAGAAGGTACCGGAGTCCAAGCCGATCTTCGAATTCAACCCGACGCACCCGCTGATCGAGAAGCTCGATCACGAACAGAGCGAGGACCGCTTCGCCGAGCTGTCGCACATCCTCTTCGACCAGGCTGCCCTGGCCGCAGGCGACAGCCTGAAGGATCCGGCCGCCTACGTGCGCCGTCTGAACAAGCTGCTGGTCGAGCTGTCTGCTTGAAGTGACGTCTGACGTACAAGAGGCCCGCCAGGGTGACGCGTAGCGCGTTGCCCTGGCGGGCCTTTTTCATGGACCAGGAGAATGCAATGAGCAAGGTAATCATCGAGTCGCTGAAGTATCACGTCGCCGGCCAGGTCTACGAGAGCCGGCTGGCCTATGAGCAGGACGGCGTGCCCCGTCCGGCGCTGATCATGGCGCCGAACTGGATGGGGATCGGTGAAGGCGCCGAACGCATCGCTCGGGAGGTCGCCGAACAGGGCTATGTGGTCTTGATCGCCGACCTGTATGGGCAGTCGGTGCGGCCCTCGAATGCCGATGAGGCGGCCGCAGCCATGATGCCCTTGAAGGACGACCGCGCCGAGCTGCGCGCACGTATGGAGGCTGCGCTGGCGCAACTGCTCGGGCAGTCCCAGGCCGTGCTGGAGCCGGGGCAGGTCGCCGCGTTCGGGTTCTGCTTCGGTGGCTGCTGCGCATTGGAACTGGCGCGTGCCGGTGCCGAGCTCAAGGCAGCGGTGTCGTTCCACGGTACGCTGGACACGCCCGACCCGTCCGATGCTCAGCGCATCAAAGGCTCCGTGCTGGTGCTGCACGGGGCAGACGATCCGCTGGTCCCCAAAGAGCAGCTGTCGGCGTTCGAGCAGGAAATGAGCGCCGCCCAGGTCGATTGGCAGCTGGTCAGCTATGGCGGCGCGGTGCATTCGTTCACCGACCCGCAGGCCAACGTGCCCGGCAAGACCCAGTACGACCCCCGCACCTCGGCACGGGCGTTCCGCGCCATGTACAACCTGCTGGATGAAGTGTTCCCGCTCTGAGTCCAGTGGCGGGTTTGTCGGTGTAGGGGTACCTCAGGTCATTCAGGTACTGGCAGGCTGAACTGGCTTGAGCCAGCTCCCATAGGGTTGCGAGCGCAGCTATGCCTACATGGCAGATTGCAGCGATCTGTGTGGGAGCTGGCTTGCCAGCGACAGGGCTTGTCAGGCGCCGCCTGCATCGCGGGCAAGCCCGCTCCCACAGGTTGCTTGCGCAGCCATGTCCACAGCGACAGGTTGCCGAGATCTGGGTGGGAGCTGGCTTGCCAGCGACAGGCCCTGTCAGGCGCCGCCTGCATCGCGGGCAAGCCCGCTCCCACAGGTTGCTTGCGCAGCCATGTCTACACCGGCAGGCTGTCGAGGTCTGGGTGGGAGCTGGCTTGCCAGCGACAGGCCCTGTCAGGCGCCGCCTGCATCGCGGGCAAGCCCCACAGGTTGCTTGCGCAGCCATGTCCACAGCGACAGGTTGCCGAGATCTGGGTGGGAGCTGGCTTGCCAGCGATAGGGCCTTGTCAGGCGCCGCCTGCATCGCAGGCTGCATTCCCTGTCGAACCGATACGGGCGTCCGGCGCCTAGCGCGCTTTGGGCAGTGGGGCGAACAGGGCGTCGATGTCGTCGTCGCCCAGCTTCCACTGGTTGGCTTCGCCACCCTCGAGCAGGCTGTTGGCCAGCGCCGCCTTTTCCTGCTGCAGCGCGTGGATCTTCTCTTCGACGGTACCGCGCGTGATCATCTTGTAGACGAACACCGGCTTGTCCTGGCCGATACGGTAGGCGCGGTCGGTGGCCTGGTTCTCGCTGGCCGGATTCCACCACGGGTCATAGTGGATCACCGTGTCGGCCGCCGTCAGGTTCAGGCCGGTGCCACCAGCCTTCAGGCTGATCAGGAACACGTCGCGCTCGCCTTCCTGGAACAGCCGCACCGGCGTACGCCGGTCCTGGGTATCGCCCGTCAGCACGGTATAGCGCACCTGGCGCTTGATCAGTTCCTCTTCGATCAAGGCCAGCATCGAGGTGAACTGCGAGAACACCAGCACCCGCCGCCCTTCGCCCAGCAACTCGTCCAGCACCTGCAAAAGGCTGCCCAGCTTGCCCTTGTCGGTCTGGTTGACCGGTGGCTCCAGACCCTTGACCAGGCGCAGGTCGCAGCACACCTGGCGCAGCTTGAGCAGGGCGTCGAGGATCACGATCTGGCTGCGCGCCGCGCCCTTGCGCGAAACCTCGTCACGAACCTTCTTGTCCATGGCCACGCGCACGGTCTCGTAGGTGTCGCGCTGGGCATCGCTGAGTTCGACCCAGTGCACCATTTCGGTCTTGGGCGGCAGTTCGCGGGCCACCTGCTCCTTGGTACGGCGCAGCAGGAACGGGCGTAGCCGCGCCACCAGGTGCGCCAGGCGCTCGTTGTCGCCATGCTTTTCGATCGGGTTGCGATAGGCCTGGTTGAAGTGCTTCTGGTCACCCAGCCAGCCCGGCATGAGCAGGTGGAAGATCGACCACAGCTCGCCCAGGTTGTTTTCCATCGGCGTGCCGGTCAGGCACAGGCGCTGCCCGGCATGCAGTTCGCGTGCGGCCAGTGCGGCCTTGCTGCGGGCATTCTTGATGTTCTGCGCTTCATCCAGGATCAGGGCATGCCAGGTCAGCGGCTTGAAGTGCTCGAGATCACGCGGCAGCAGTGCGTAGGTGGTCAGGACGATGTCCTGCTCGTGCAGCTGGTCGAACAGCTTGGCGCGGCCAGGACCGTGCACGGCCAGCACCTTCAGTTGCGGCGTGAAGCGCTGCGCTTCATCCAGCCAGTTGGGGATCAGGCTGGTGGGCAGGACCACCAGGGCCGGTGCGGTCAACCGCCCGGCCTGCTTGTCCAGCAGTAGGTGCGCCAGCGTCTGCAGCGTCTTGCCCAGCCCCATGTCGTCGCCAAGGATGCCGCCGATCTGAAGCTCGCGCAGGGCTTGCAGCCAGTTGAGCCCTTCCAGCTGGTAAGGACGCAGGGTGGCATTCAGGCCCGTCGGAGGCTGTACCTGGCGCTCGCGTGCTTGACGAAGGCCGGTGGCCAGGGCGCGGGTCTTTTCGCCGCCTTGCCACTGCAGCGGCACGCCTTCGAGGGCGTCGAGCCGTGAGGCGTCCGCACGGTCCAGGCGGATGCTCGGCCCGTGAACGGGATCGTCCATGTACAACCCGGCCAGGGTGCCCATCACCGCCTTGATCCGCCCATAGGGCAGGGCGACGCGCAAGGGCGGGCTGTCGTGGCGCACGCGGTTGAGGTCGATCAGCAAGTGTTCCTCATCGCCCCGCTTGGCCAGCTCGTGGGGCCGGAGCAGTTCGGGGTTGCTGCGCAGCAGGTGGAGCAGGATCGGCAGCAGGCTGTGACGCTCGCCATCGACCACGATCCCCAGCTCCAGGTCGAACCACTCGCGCCCCTGGGCTTCGTCGATGTCCGCGTACCAGTCCTGTACCGGGCGCAGGTCGAAGGCGAAATCGCGTTGGGCGTGCACCTCCCAGCCGGCGTCGCGCAGGGCGGGCACGTCATCGCGAACGAAGCGCAGCCACGCCTCGTCGTCAGGCAGTTGCAGCATTTCGCCGGCCTGTACGGGCAGGGCCTTGCTCTGGCGTGTGGCGGGCGTGAAGCCCAATGCCTTGAGAGTCTGGCGCAGGCGCTTTTCCTCGGCAGGCTGGCGCTGGATACGCTGGTTGACGTCGCCTTTGATGCGCGTCAACGGCTGGTTCGCCTCGCCATTGGCCCGTGTTCCATCGTAGAGAAACGCCAGCGCGGCCCGGTGCTGCATCTGCCGCTGCATGCGCCCGCTCTTGGGCGCATAGGCGCTGAATTCGACACTGCCCAACGCCAGGTAGGGCGTGGGCATGATGTCGTCGAGCTGTTCGGTCTTGACCTGGGTCGGGGTCGGCACCTGCCGGTTCAGCTCGTTCAGGCGCAGGCTGAGCGGCACGATCAGGTGTTCGGGCACCCGGGGCGCACGGGCCAGCTGGCTGGCGATGAACGGGTCGAAGTCGTGGCGCAGCTTGCCCACCCGCGACGTTGCGCTGTCGATGTAGTACAACGGATTGAGCGGCAACACATGGTCGAAGGCACCGTCGATGGGATGCCAGGCGCCCTGGTAGCTGCCGTCGTCCTGGCGTACCCAGCGAAATTCCGCGGACTGCGCCTGGCCAGCCTGCAGCGTCAGCGTCTGCTCGTCGTGCAGCAAGCGTCCGGTGGCCAGCGCATACTCGAGCAGCTCGGCCCCGGCTTTGCCGTCGAGAACGACGCCATCGACGTGCCGGTGCTCGACCCGTTGCGTTTCCATCAGCCGCAGCAGCCGCGCATCGTCCTCGGTGACGAACTTGGGCGGGTAATAGAGCAGGTCGACCAGTGAAGTCTGCCGGGCCAGGTGCAGCTCGCCGCTACTGTTCCGCGTCCCCTTGCAGACCTGCAGCACGCACACGTCCTCGTCCATCCCGACGCGGTAGAACAGCGCGCGGCCTTTCTTGTCGACGCACGCCGACGAGTCGGTACCGGCTGAAGTGAAGGTTGACAGCCAGTGGTTGAGGCGCGGCGACAGTTGCGCCGGGGCCTGTTCGACGGGCGTGTCCTTGAAGGCCCCCTGGCGCAACGTGAAGAGCACGGCGGCGCAGTGCTTGCAGTTCAGGCCGATCGGACACGAGCAGGCGCCCATGACGGTGAAGTCACGGCCGCTCGAGATCTCGATGGATTGCGTGTAGCGCTGGCCGGCGGAGCCTTCGCAGGTGGCCTCGACGTGATGCGCTTGCAGCCGCGTCAAGGTCACCCGGCCTTGCGAAGCATAGTGTCGAGCGCGGCCCAGGGTCGCGCGGTCGAAGGATCTGAACCAGGTGTCGTACTTGAACAGGCGGTCCGGCAGGTCGGTTTCGCTCACCTCAAGGCTCCAGCAGCTGCTCGTCCGGCACGGGCGCGGTGCGTGCGCCGACCGGAGCGATCTTCAACAGCATGGCCAGGTGCCCGCCGTCGAGGTAGATCAGCTGATTGTGCTTGATCGTGCGATTGTTCTGGTCGAACAGCTCGCTCTGGACCACGCTGCCGTTGCCGTCCAGCTGGTTGACCCGCACGTGCGCCTGCACTTCGACGAAACGCGCCTGGGCGATCGACAAGGTGCCTTCGATGGGGAAGCGCCCGAACTGTTCATCACCGGCGCTGACGGCCACGGTCACCGGCTCGGCACCCACCGGCTGTTGCCAGGCACGGTGCAGCAGGAAGCTGTAGTCGGTGTTGGTCGCCAGCGGCTCGATCCGCTCGTCCAGCGTGGTGGGCCGGCTGTCCCGTTCGCCCAGGCGCAGCACATCGCTGCCCCAGCGCGGTGGGGCATAGGGGCTGGTGATGGCCGGTACGCCGTTCTGGCGCAGCAGGACCATCTCCACGCGGTACAGCGTGTCGCCGAAGGCGGCGGGGGCGACGAGCGCCAGCAACGGGATCAGAAGACGCAAGGTTCGCATGGCTCGTCCTTAGGCAGGCTGTGGGGCGAGGCGCTCGAACAGCGCCTCCAGGGTGTTGAAGCGCTCGTCCGGCCGTTCCATGGGCACCATGAAGCGGAACTGCGTGGCGCCTTCGAGCTTGTACCGCTTGGGCTGGGACTGGATCAGCTTGATCAGCGTGATCGGCTCCACCGGCGTGTCGGGCTCGAACTCGATCTTGCCGCCATGGGGGCCGGCGTCGACCTTCTTGATGCCCAGCGTTTCGGCCTGCAGCTTGAGCTGCGTCAGGCGGATCAGGTTCTTGGTCGGCTCCGGCAGCAGGCCGAAGCGGTCGATCATCTCCACCTGCAGGTCCTTGAGGCCCTCTTCGTCGGCGGCCGAAGCGATGCGCTTGTAGAGGATCAGGCGGGCATGCACGTCGGGCAGGTAGTCTTCCGGGATCAGCGCCGGCAGGCGCAGGTTGATTTCCGGGCCGCCGCCAAGTGGCTGTTCCAGGTTCGGCTGGGTGCCTTTGCGGATGGCCTTGACCGCACGCTCGAGCATTTCCATGTACAGGGTGAAGCCCACCGCCTGGATCTGGCCGCTCTGGCCTTCGCCGAGCAGCTCGCCGGCGCCGCGGATTTCCAGGTCGTTGGTGGCCAGCACGAACCCTGCGCCCAGGTCCTGGGTGTTGGCGATCGCTTCCAGACGCTTCTCCGCGTCGGCACTGATGCCCTGGCGCGCCGGGGTCAGCAGGTAGGCGTAGGCCTGGTGGTGACTGCGCCCGACCCGACCGCGCAACTGGTGCAGCTGGGCCAGGCCGAACTTGTCGGCCCGCTCGATGACGATGGTGTTGGCGCTGGGCACGTCGATGCCGGTCTCGATGATGGTCGAGGCCACCAGCACATTGAAACGCTTGTGGTAGAAGTCGCTCATCACCTGTTCGAGCTCGCGCTCGCGCATCTGCCCGTGGCCGATGCCGATGCGCGCCTCGGGCACCAGTTCGGCCAGGTCGGCGGCGCATTTCTCGATGGTCTTGACGTCGTTGTGCAGATAGTACACCTGGCCGCCGCGCAGCAGTTCGCGCAGCAGCGCCTCCTTGACCGTGCTGTTGTTCTGCTCCATGACGAAGGTGCGCACCGACAGGCGCCGCGCCGGCGGCGTGGCGATGATCGACAGGTCGCGCATGCCGGCCACGGCCATGTTCAGGGTCCGCGGGATCGGCGTGGCGGTCAGGGTGAGGATGTCCACCTCGCTGCGCAGGGCCTTGAGCTGCTCCTTCTGGCGCACGCCGAAGCGGTGTTCCTCGTCGATGATCACCAGGCCCAGGTCCTTGAAGGTGACGTCGTCCTGCAGCAGCTTGTGGGTGCCGATGAGGATGTCGATCTTGCCTTCGGCCAGGCTCGCGGCGGCGGCCGAGACTTCCTTGGCCGACTTGAAGCGGCTCATCACCTCGACCGTCACCGGCCAGTCGGCAAAGCGGTCGCGGAAGCTGTTGTAGTGCTGCTGGGCGAGCAGGGTGGTGGGCACCAGCACGGCCACCTGGCGCCCGCTGTGCACGGCGATGAAGGCTGCGCGCATGGCCACTTCGGTCTTGCCGAAGCCGACGTCGCCACAGACCAGGCGGTCCATCGGCTTGCCGGCAAGCATGTCCAGGCGCACCGCCTCGATGGCGTTCTGCTGGTCGGGGGTCTCCTCGAACGGGAAGCCGGCGCTGAAGGTCGCGTAGTCGGCTGCCGGGTCGGCGAACGCATGGCCCTTGCGTGCCGCGCGCCGGGCATAGATGTCGAGCAGCTCGGCGGCCACGTCGCGTACCTGTTCGGCGGCCTTGCGCTTGGCTTTCTGCCAGGTTTCCGAGCCCAGGCGGTGCAACGGCGCCAGGGCATCGTCGCTGCCGGTGTAGCGGGCGATCAGGTGCAAGTTGGCCACCGGCACGTACAGCTTGGCGTTCTCGGCGTATTCGAGGGTGAGGAATTCGGCGGCCTGGCCGTCGATCTCCAGGGTGGCCAGGCCCAGGTAGCGCCCGACCCCGTGGTCGATGTGCACCACCGGCGCGCCTTCACGCAGTTCGGTGAGGTTCTTGATGACCGCGTCGTTGGCCACCTCGCCGCGCTTTTCGCGACGGCGGCGCTGCATCACGCGCTGACCGAACAGCGGGCTTTCGGCCACCAGCGCGAGGGCCGGGTCCTCCAGCAGCAGGCCGTCTTCCAGCGGCGCGATGGTGATCGCCAGGCGCTCGTCGCCGGTGACGAAGTCGATCCAGCCATCGACCGTGCGCGGGCGCAGCTTGAGGCGCTCGAGCAACTCCAGCATCACCTCGCGACGGCCCGCCGATTCGGCCGTGAACAGCACGCGCCCGTCGAACCCCTCGAGGAAGCCCGCCAGCGCAGCGAGCGGCTGGCTGGCCTTGGCTTCGATCGCCAGGTTGGGCAACACGCGCGCCGGGAAGCGCTGACGCCCGGCGCCGCTGTCGAGGTCATCGGCGCTGACCACCACCCGCGGCCACTGCTTGAGACGGGCGAAGCAGTCTTCCACCGGCAGGAACAGCTCGGCCGGCGGCAGCAGCGGCCGGCTCAGGTCGCCGCGCCGGTCTTCGTAGCGGCCCCGCACGTCGTTCCAGAAGTGCTCGGCGGCCTGCTCGACGCCGGGCAGGGAGAACACCTGGGTGTCGGCCGGCAGGTAGTCGAACAGCGTCGAGCTCTCTTCGAAGAACAGCGGCAGGTAGTACTCGATGCCGGCCGGGATGATGCCGCTGGCCAGGTCCTGGAAGATCGCGCTGCGTCTGAAGTCGACGTCGAAGCGTTCGCGAAAGCGGGCCTTGAAGCGGGTTACGGCCTCCTTCTGCAGAGGGAATTCGCGCGCCGGCAGCAGGCGCACCGATTCGACCTTGTCGATCGAGCGCTGGGTCTCCGGGTCGAAGGTGCGCAGCGTTTCGATCTCGTCGTCGAACAGGTCGATGCGGTAGGGCTGGCGGCTGCCCATGGGGAACAGGTCGATCAGCGCGCCGCGCACGGCGAACTCGCCATGCTCGTAGACGGTGTCGACGCAGCGGTAGCCGCTCGCTTCCAGGCGGCTGCGCATCTGCTCGACGTCGAGGGTCTGGCCAACGTCCAGCACCAGGCTGCTGCCGAGCAGGAAGCTCGTCGGTGCCAGGCGGTGCAGGGCGGTGGTGATCGGTACCACGAGGATCCCGTGCTGCAGCTCCGGCAACCGATAGAGGCTGGCAATGCGCTGGGAGATGATGTCCTGGTGCGGTGAGAACAGGTCGTAGGGCAGGGTCTCCCAGTCGGGGAACGGCAGCACGGGCAGGTCGGGCGCGAAGAAGCGCAGCTCCTGTTCGAGACGGTCCGCGCTCTGGCTGTCGGCGGTCAGCAGCAGCGTGAAGCGCTTGGCGCTGCTGGCGGCCTCGGCGATGGCCAGGCTGAGGGAGGCGCCGGGGAGGTTGCCCCAGGTTTGTTTGCCGGCCGTGGCCGACAGGTGCGGTAGGCGCAGAACTGACACGGTCTCTCGGACTCCCAGCGTTTCGGCAAAGAGGTCGATTGTACCGGGGCGCGTGCCTGCTGTCAGGTTCGTGCTCGGTCGGTGCACGGGTTTCACGACCCTGGCAGGGACGCATTGCCCGATGCAGCGCGGGGCGTCATAATGTAGCCCCTTTTTTCTGTCCCTACGTGTGGAAGGTTAACGTGAATCAGAAGCCCGACCAGTGTCTTGGTGAATGGATCGACCGTGAAGCCCTGGCTGAAGCGATGATCCCGCTTATCGGTCAGCTCTACCGCAACAACAACGTGGTGAGCTCGATCTACGGCCGCAGCCTGATCAACCGTTCGGTGATCTCGATCCTCAAGGCCCACCGCTTCGCCCGTCACCGTCAGAGCGACGAAGCCGAGCTGTCGGTTCACGAGACGTTCCCGCTGCTCAAGGCCATGAGCGAGCTGAAGCTGGGCGCCGCCTCGGTCGACCTGGGCAAGCTGGCGAACAAGTTCAAGCGCGAAGGCAATGGCCGCAGCGCCGAGCAGTTCGTGCGTGAAGAACTGGCCGATGTCGTCGGTCAGCAGAGCACCGCCGCGAGCAAGGGCACCGACGTGGTGCTGTACGGCTTCGGTCGCATCGGCCGCCTGCTGGCGCGCATCCTGATCGAGAAGACCGGTGGTGGCGACGGCCTGCGCCTGCGTGCCATCGTCGTGCGCAAGGGCGCCGACAACGACCTGGTCAAGCGTGCCAGCCTGCTGCGCCGCGACTCGGTGCATGGCCCGTTCGACGGCACCATCGTGGTCGACGAAGCCAACAACACCATCACCGCCAACGGCAACCTGATCCAGGTGATCTACTCCAACGATCCGACCACCGTGGACTACACCCAGTACGGCATCCAGAACGCCCTGCTGGTGGACAACACCGGCAAGTGGCGAGACGCCGAAGGCCTGGGCCAGCACCTCAAGTGCCCGGGCGTCGACCGCGTGATCCTCACCGCACCGGGCAAGGGCGCGCTGAAGAACATCGTGCACGGCATCAACCACGGCGAGATCACCGCGGACGACAAGATCGTCTCGGCGGCCTCCTGCACCACCAACGCCATTGTGCCGGTGCTCAAGGCCGTCAACGACCAGTACGGCATCGTCAACGGTCACGTCGAAACCGTTCACTCGTTCACCAACGACCAGAACCTGATCGACAACTTCCACAAGGGTAGCCGCCGTGGTCGCGCCGCACCGCTGAACATGGTCATCACCGAAACCGGTGCCGCCACCGCTGCCGCCAAGGCCCTGCCCGTGCTCAAGGGCAAGCTGACCGGCAACGCCATCCGCGTGCCCACGCCGAACGTCTCGATGGCCATTCTCAACCTCAACCTCGAGAAGGCCACCACCCGCGAAGAGATCAACGAGTACCTGCGCCAGACGGCCATGCACTCGGAACTGCACAAGCAGATCGACTACGTCAGCTCGCAGGAAGTGGTCTCCACCGACTTCGTCGGCTCGCGTTACGCCGGTGTAGTCGATGCCGAAGCCACCATCAGCAACGACAACCGTGTCGTGCTCTACGTCTGGTACGACAACGAGTTCGGCTACAGCTGTCAGGTCGTGCGCGTGATGGAAGATATGGCCGGGGTCAACCCGCCAGCGTTCCCACGCTAAGCGAAGCGTTCACGAGAAACGGGAGCCCATGGGCTCCCGTTTCTCGTTGGGGCCAAGCTGCAAGCTGCAAGCTGCAAGCTGCAAGCTACAAGCTACAAGCTACAAGCTACAAGCTACAAGCTACAAGCGAGAAGCTACAAGCGAGAAGCGAGAAGCGAGAAGCGAGAGCGCTCCACCAGGCAACCAGCCGCCGCTTTTACTTGCAGCTTGCAGCTCCCCCTCTTGCCGCTGCCCCCAGGCGATGTAGTGCAGCCGAAAATGGCCTACGACACGACCAAGGGTTAATGTGCACATCGTCCGGTCTTGAGTAGACTGTACGCGAATTTTTTTCATGGCGCCGACGGCGGCATGAGCGAGTCCTGCGGCCACCGTGACCGCAGGCCAGTTCTGAAGGAGTACGCATGGCTGTCTACAACTACGACGTGGTGGTGCTGGGTTCCGGCCCAGCCGGTGAAGGCGCGGCGATGAACGCCGCCAAGGCGGGGCGCAAGGTCGCGATGGTCGACAGCCGCCGCCAGGTCGGCGGCAACTGCACCCACTTGGGTACCATCCCGTCCAAAGCGCTGCGCCACTCGGTGCGGCAGATCATGCGCTTCAACACCAATTCGATGTTCCGCGCCATTGGCGACCCCCGCTGGTTCTCCTTCCCCGACGTGCTCAAGAGTGCCGAGACGGTCATCGCCAAGCAGGTGGCGTCGCGCACCAGCTACTATGCGCGCAACCGGGTGGACGTGTTCTTCGGCACTGGCAGCTTTGCCGACGAGCAGACCATCGAAGTGGTCTGCCCCAACGGCGTGGTCGAGAAACTGGTGGCCAAGCACATCATCATCGCCACCGGCTCGCGCCCCTATCGTCCGGCGGACATCGACTTCAACCACCCGCGCATCTACGACAGCGACACCATCCTCAGCCTCGGCCACACGCCGCGCAAGCTGATCGTCTACGGTGCCGGGGTGATCGGCTGCGAGTACGCCTCGATCTTCAGCGGCCTGGGCGTGCTGATCGAGCTGATCGACAACCGCAGCCAGCTGCTGAGCTTCCTCGACTCGGAGATCTCCCAGGCGCTGAGCTACCACTTCAGCAACAACCACATCACCGTGCGCCACAACGAGGAGTACGAGCGGGTCGAAGGCCTGGACAACGGGGTGATCCTGCACCTGAAGTCCGGCAAGAAGATCAAGGCCGACGCCTTGCTCTGGTGCAACGGCCGGACCGGCAACACCGATCGTCTGGGGCTGGAGAACATCGGCATCAAGCCCAACAGCCGTGGCCAGATCGAGGTCGACGAGACCTACAGCACCGGTGTCGCCAACGTCTATGGCGCCGGCGATGTGATCGGCTGGCCGAGCCTGGCCAGCGCTGCCCACGACCAGGGCCGCTCGGCAGCAGGCAGCATCGTCGACAATGGCAGCTGGCGTTTCGTCAACGACGTGCCGACCGGGATCTACACCATTCCCGAGATCAGCTCGATCGGCAAGAACGAGCAGGAGCTGACCCAGGCCAAGGTGCCTTACGAAGTCGGCAAGGCGTTCTTCAAGTCCATGGCCCGCGCGCAGATCGCCGGCGAGCCGCAAGGCATGCTGAAGATCCTCTTCCACCGTGAGACGCTGCAGATCCTCGGCGTGCACTGCTTCGGCTACCAGGCCTCGGAGATCGTGCACATCGGCCAGGCGATCATGGACCAGCCGGGCGAACTCAACACCCTCAAGTACTTCGTCAACACCACCTTCAACTACCCGACCATGGCCGAGGCCTACCGGGTCGCCGCCTACGACGGCCTGAATCGGCTTTTTTGAGCGGCTCCGGCCGGCTGCCTGAGCCGGCCGGGGAGAATGGCTTCAGTCCTTCCCAAGGGTGGTTTTGGCCAAACCGGGAAAGTCTGTGATCAGGCTGTCCACGCCAAAGTCGGCGAGCCGGCGCATCAGCGCCGGTTCGTTGACCGTCCACACCGACACGTGCAGCCCTTGCTTCTGCGCTTTGAGCAGGCGCTCGGGCGTGCACAGCGTCCAGTTCAGCGCCAGCAGCGTACACCCGTAGTTGCGCGCGACCTTGAGCGGGTCGAGCCAGGCGTATTCGGCCACCAGGCCGCGCGCCAAGTCCGGCACCAGCTCCTGGGCGGCGCGCAGTACGGTACGCGAGCTTGACGTCACCATCACTTTGTCCAGCAGGCCATGACGCTCGGCCATGTCGCGGATCGCCAGGACCGTGCTGGCGGCGCGTGTGCGCGAGGCGCTCTTGACCTCCAGCTGCCAGTGGGTGAACGCGCAGCGCTCGAACAGCTCTTCGAGCCGTGGCACGGGGCAGGGACGGGGCCACTGCGGACCGCTGGCCCGTGCGTCCAGCGCCACCAGCGCCTCGGCGGTATGCTCGGCGACCTTGCCGCGACGCCCGGTGGTGCGCTTGAGCGTCGTGTCGTGGATCACCATCAGCTGATTGTCGGCCGACAGGTGCAGGTCGAGCTCGCACCGGTCGATGCCGTGGGAGAGGCATTGTTCGAAGCTGCTCAGGGTGTTCTCGGGGGCTTCGCCCTTGGCGCCGCGATGGCCGTAGATCAGGGTCACGTTCGTTCCTTCAGTCAGGGGAATGGGGTAGGGCTCAGTCGGCCGTGGCCGCCGGGTGATCGAGCGCGTCTCGGCGTTGCTGCTGCTGGCGTTGCAGGACATGGCGCGCCAGCAGCTGGCGCTGGGCATCGCTGAGGTCGACGAACTCCACGGCGGCGTCATGCCCGCCCTGGGCGTTGCCCTGGCAGTGCACCACGCGGCCACGCAGTAGCAGGCCCAGGCCCTGGGGCATCAGCAGCATGCGCACCGCCACCCGTGCCTGAGCCTGCAACGGCTCGGCCTGGGTGAACTCGATGCCGCCTTCGGAGAGGATCACCCGGCGCGGTTCGCCCAGCTCGCCGAGCAGCGTCTGCGCCAGCACGGCGCCGAGCAGGTCGATGCGCTTGTTCTGCGCGCGCAGGAAGGCCGCCAATGTGCGGTCCTTGTCGCTCAGCTGGCGCAGCAGGTGCTGGGATTCGAATTCGGCCACGTGCAGCTCGCCCAGCAGATTGAACAGTGGCGACGCATCCCGTAACACAGTGGCCGGGTCGGCCTGGGACGCGCTCAGCGGGCTGATTTGCAGTGCGACGTGATCTTCGATGCGGTAGTATTCGCGGCGATCTTCTTCGTCTGTTGTCGTCATGGCGAACCCAAGGTGGCGGCGATGGTCCGAGTGTAAAGCCGCCTTGGGCGCCTCGCCACCAAGGACGTTCCCTTTCATCCGAACAAGCCCCCTCATGTTCAGACCTCTTTTCGTATTCATCGGCACACGTTACACCCGTGCCAAGCGACGCAACCATTTCGTCTCGTTCATTTCCCTGACCTCGATGATCGGCCTCGCCCTCGGCGTGGTGGTGATGATCGTGGTGCTCTCGGTCATGAACGGTTTCGACCACGAGATGCGCACCCGCGTCCTGGGCATGGTGCCCCATGCCACGCTGGAGACCGGGCAGGCCATCGACGACTGGCCGGCCCTGGCCAAACAGGTCCAGCAGAACCCGCAGGTGACGGCCGTGGCGCCATTCACCCAGATGCAGGGGCTGCTGACCAGCGACGGCAAGGTGCAGAAGGTGCTGCTCAACGGCATCGATCCGGCCCGCGAGCGGCAGGTCTCGATCATCGACCAGTTCGTGCGCCAGGGCCGCCTGGACCAGCTGGCACCCGGCAGCTGGGGCATCATGATCGGCGACAAGGCCGCTGCCAAGCTGGGCGTGGGCGTGGGTGACAAGCTCACCTTCGTCGCCCCGGAAGTCAGCGTGACACCCGCCGGCATGTTCCCGCGCATGAAGCGCTTCACCGTGGTCGGCATCTTCCACGTCGGGGCCGGCGAGATCGACGGCTACCTGGGGTTGACCAACCTGTCCGACCTGTCCCGGCTGCACCGCTGGAAGGCCGATCAGGTCCAGGGCCTGCGCCTGAAGTTCGACGACCTGTTCCAGGCCCCGCGTGTGGCCTACCAGATCGCCCAGCAGCTGGGCGAGGACCAGTACTACTCGCGCGACTGGACCCGGACCCACGGCAACCTGTACCAGGCCATCCGCATGGAGAAGGCGATGATCGGGCTGCTGTTGCTGCTGATCGTCGCCGTGGCGGCGTTCAACATCATTTCCACCCTGGTGATGGTGGTCAACGACAAGAAGGGCGACATCGCCATCTTGCGTACCCTGGGCGCTACGCCGGCGCAGATCATGGGCATCTTCATGGTCCAGGGCACCATCATCGGCGTGCTCGGCACCTTGATCGGCGGAGTGCTGGGCATTCTCGCCGCGCTCAATGTCAGCGCCGCCATCGCCGGGCTGGAACGGCTCATCGGCCACAAGTTCCTCAATGCCGATGTGTACTTCATCGATTACCTGCCGTCGCAGATCCTGGCCAGCGACGTCTGGATGGTCTGCGGCGCCGCCCTGATCCTGAGTTTCTTCGCCACCCTCTACCCGGCCTGGCGCGCCTCGCGCACGCAGCCGGCGGAGGCGCTACGTTATGAGTGAGTCGCGCATGAGTGATACAGCCGTACTGAGTTGCCGCAACCTGGGCAAGTCCTACGAGGAAGGCCCGGAGCGGGTGCAGGTGCTGTCCGGCCTGCAGCTGGAGCTCCAGCCGGGCGAGCGCGTGGCCATCGTCGGCAGTTCCGGTTCGGGCAAGAGCACCTTGCTCAACCTGCTGGGCGGCCTGGACACCCCGACCGAGGGCAGCGTCTGGCTGGCCGGCGAGGAGTTGTCGGCGCTCGGCGAACGCGCCCGTGGCCTGCTGCGCAACCGCGCCCTGGGTTTCGTCTACCAGTTCCACCACCTGCTGCCGGAATTCACCGCGCTGGAAAACGTCTGCATGCCGCTGCTGATCGGCAGCACGCCGATTCCCGAAGCCCGCCAGCGGGCCCAGGCCCTGCTCGAGCGCGTCGGCCTCGGCCACCGCCTGAGCCACAAGCCGGCCGAACTGTCCGGCGGCGAGCGTCAGCGCGTGGCGATCGCCCGTGCCCTGGTCAACCGGCCCGGCCTGGTGATGCTCGACGAGCCGACCGGCAACCTCGACCACCATACGGCCCAGGGCATCCAGGAACTGATGCGCGAACTGTCCGGTGCCTCGCGCACGGCGTTCCTGGTGGTCACCCATGACCTGAGCCTGGCCCGGCAGATGGACCGCGTGCTGCGCCTGGAAGATGGCCGCCTGGTTCCGATCTAGAGCGCTCGATCCGAGTCGACCCCACGGGCCGCCGCGCGGTCCGTCTACCCGTTCAACTGGTGCTTTCGTACATGTTCAGACCCTTGCCCTTGTTCATCGGTGCCCGCTACACCCGTGCCAAGCGCCGCAACCACTTCATCTCGTTCATCTCCATGACCTCGATGATCGGCCTGGCGCTGGGCGTGCTGGCCATGATCGTCGTGCTGTCGGTGATGAATGGTTTCCAGCGCGAGATGAGTTCACGCATCCTCGGGCTGGTGCCTCATGCCAGCCTGCTGGGCGAGCGCCCCCTCGATGACTGGCGCCACGTTGCCGACACCGCCTTGAAGAACCCGGCGGTGATGGCGGCCGCGCCGCTGACCGAGCTGGACGGCATGCTCTCCTACAAGGGCGCCATGCAGCCGATCCAGGTCAGCGGCATCGACCCGGCCGAGGAGGGCAAGGTGTCCATCGTCGGCCAGCATATTCTCAGGGGCAGCCTGCAAGACCTGCGTCCCGGCGAGTACGGCGTGATCGTCGGCGAGCTGACCGCGCGACGCTTCGGCCTGCGTGGCGGCGACAAGCTGACCCTGATCGTGCCCGAGATCAGCAGCGCGCCGGGCGGGATCACCCCGCGCATGCAGCGCCTGACGGTGGTCGGCGTGTTCAAGGTCGGCGCCGAGCTGGACGGCTCCCAGGCGTACATCCACGTCGCCGATGCGGGCGAGATGCAGCGCTGGGCGCCGGGGCAGGTGCAGGGCGTGCGCCTCAAGCTGCACGACCTGTATGCCGCGCCCCAGGTGTCCAAGGCCATCGCGGCGCAGTTGGGCGAGGGCTACCGCGCCGATGACTGGTCGCACACCCAGGGTAGCCTGTTCAGTGCCATGAAGATGGAAAAGACCATGATCGGCCTGTTGCTGCTGATGATCATCGCCGTGGCGGCGTTCAACATCATCGCCACGCTGGTGATGGTGGTGAACGACAAGGGCGCGGACATCGCCATCCTGCGCACGATCGGCGCCACGCCGGCGCAGATCATGGGGACCTTCATGGTCCAGGGCAGCCTGATCGGCATCGTCGGCACGCTTATCGGCGGGGTGCTCGGTGTCATCGCCGCGCTCAACGTCAGTGCGATCGTCGGGGCGCTGGAGCGGGCCACCGGGCAGCACATCTTCACCTCGGACGTGTATTTCGTCAGCAGCCTGCCCTCCGAACTGCAGTGGGGGGATGTCGGACTGATCTGCTGCGCCGGGCTGGTGATGAGCTTCCTGGCGACCCTGTACCCGGCATACCGGGCCTCGCAGGTCGAGCCGGCGTATGCGCTGCGGTATGAGTGAGGTGTGCAGCCGAGCTAGGAGCCGGTCATGCGTCGCCTGTATCGCGGGCAAGCCCGTTCCCACAGGGCCCGTGGGAGCCTGGCTTACCGCGGTATGGCTACGGGTGTGAGAGCCTGCCTTAGCGTGGTGTGGCTACGGGTGTGGGAGCTGGCTTGCCAGCGATAGGGCCCGGTCACGCGCCGTCTGTATCCAGTTGAACGTTCCTCCCTGCGTTGCCGTCCGTACCTGTGAAGGCCGCCACGCCCTACCGGCCGCCTTCATGACTCAACGGCATCCAGGAGGCTTCAATGAAATACCGTGCGTTCGGCAATACCGGCCTGTTCGTGTCCGAACTCGTCATCGGCAGCGTCCCCTTCGGCGGACGTGGTGCCTTCGAGAAGACCGGCAGCGTGGACGTCGGTCAAGCCACCCGCATGTTCGACCTGGCCTTCGAGGCCGGCGTGAATCTGGTGGACACGGCCGACCTGTACTCCCAGGGGCTGGCCGAGGAAATCGTCGGCAAGGCGCTCGGTGCCCGTCGCCAGTCGATCATCCTGGCTTCCAAGGCCCGCAGCCCGATGGGCGATAACCCCAACGACAGCGGGGCCTCGCGCTATCACCTGATCCGCGCCTGCGAGGCCAGCCTCAAGCGCTTGGGCACCGACCACCTCGACCTGTACCAGATGCACAACTGGGACGGCGTCACGCCGATCGAAGAGACCCTGGCCGCGCTGGATCACCTGGTGCAGAGCGGCAAGATCCGCTATTTCGGCACCTCCAACTACACCGCCTGGCAAATGATGAAGACCCTGGGCAGCGCACGCCTGCATGGCTGGCAGCAACCGGTGTCGCAGCAGATCTACTACACCCCCGAAGCCCGCGAGGCCGAGTACGAGCTGCTGCCGATGGCCCTCGACCAGGGCGTCGCGACCCTGGTCTGGGGCCCGTTGGGCGAAGGTCTGCTGACCGGCAAGGTCCGCCGCGGGCAGAAGACCCCGCCAGGCACCCGCCAGGGCAACGACTGGCCGGAACCCTACGTGCATGACCGCGAACGCGCCTACGACATCATCGAGACCCTGATCGAGGTCGGCAAGCGCCATGACTGCTCGCCCTCGCGCGTGTGCCTGGCCTGGTTGAAGGACCGCCCCGGCATCACCAGCGTGATCACCGCTGGACGCTCCGAGGACCAGTTGCAGGACAACCTCAAGGCGGTCGAACTGGTGCTGCAGCCGGAAGACCTCGACCAGCTCGAACGGGCGACCCGCCTGGCGCCCCAGTACCCGTACTGGCACCGCATCGCCGCCCAGATGGACCGCATCGACCCGGCCGAGGCACCGTTCATCGAGCTGTACCGTCAGACCATGGCCGACAACACGTCCGAGAACGGCTGACAGCCCGTGCGGCACAGAGAGCCGCTTCCCTGCGAGGCGAGCCTTTGGTCGCCTGGCCTTACACCTGGCCGATCCGCAGGTTGATCGGCCAACGGACCAACCGCTGGACCTGCGCCTGCCCCCAAAAGGTCGCCAGGTCGGCGGCGAACCGTTCGAACAAGGCCTGTTCGCCTGCTTCGCGCGCATGGCGCACTGCCGACCATGTCGAGACATAGCCCAGAAACGCCTCCAAGGTCCAGGTCAGCTCGATGCTCATCACAGGTGCCTTGAACTCGGCGAACGGGAAGTCCAGGGTGGCGTAACCGCTGTCGACCAGTTGCCGCTCGGGTGGCCAGAACGGGCCAATCTCGTGGTGGTAGAAGTCCATGAAACGCCCTTGCAGGTCATCCTCCAGGCGCAGCATCCCATAGCTGATCAACGCCAGTACGGCGCCCGGTGCGGCGCGGGTGCGCACCTGGGCGTAGAAGGCGGGCAGGTCGAACCAGTGCGCGGCCTGGGCCACGGTGATCAGCTGGGCGCCTTGGGCCGACGGCGGCAAGGCTTCGGCCGGGGCACAGGCGTAGTGAAGGTTGCCGTGCGCCTGGGCATGATCGAGCTGGTCCTGACTGGGGTCAAACCCCCACACGGTGTCGAAATGCTCGGCCAGCAACGTGGTCAGCTGGCCGTTGCCACACCCCACGTCGACGGCCAGCCGGCGGTCAGGGGCGGCATTGGCCAGATACGCAGCCAGCGTGGCGGGGTATTCAGGCCTGAAGCTGGCGTAGGCCTGGCCACCTTGGTCGAACCAGTTTTGTGAGGGCAGGGCAGGGGTGGTCATTCGGCAGGTCTCCAATGGCTGACAACGTGCCCCTCACTGTAGCCCTCGGGCGTCTGCTGGTCAGCCCGAGGACGCGCCCGCGTGTGGTGCGTGCTTGGCTTTTGTGCGCCCAGGCTCTAGTCTCGGCGCCCTCTGGACATCTTGAGGAAAGACGATGCGCCCTGTCATCAGCCGCCGGCACTTGCTGGCCGGCGCCGTGGGTGGTGCTGCCGCCCTGACGCTACCGGCCTGGGCCGACGACGCCGTGCGTCAACGCCTGGCGACACTTGAACGCACCCACGACCGAACGCTCGGCCTCTGGGCGCTCGATACCGGCAGTGGTCAGCGTCTGGCCTACCGTGCCGACCAGCGCTTCGCCTTCTGCAGCGCGTTCAAGGTGCTGCTCGCCGGCGCCATCCTGCAACGCAACGAGGCCGAACCTGGCCTGCTGGCGCAGCATCTTGACTATGACGCCGCCACACTGGTCACGTATTCGCCCATCACGCAGGAGCATCTCGAGACCGGCATGCGCGTGGCCGACCTGTGCGCTGCGGCGTTGCAGTACAGCGACAACACGGCCGCCAACCTGCTGTTGGCGCAGGTCGGCGGGCCTGCCGGCCTGACCGCGTTCGCCCGACGGCTGGGCGACGCCGTGTTTCGCCTGGACCGTGACGAGCCGACGCTCAACACTGCGCTGCCAGATGATCCCCGCGACACCACCACGCCCTTGGCCATGGGCATGACGCTCCAGCGGCTGCTGCTCGGCGAGGCACTGACCTTGGAAAGCCGCCGTCAGTTGCAGACCTGGCTCGAAGGCAACACCACCGGCGCCACCCGGCTCCGCGCTGGTGTGCCCAACGACTGGCGCGTCGGCGACAAGACCGGCACGGGCGATTACGGCGTGGCCAACGATGTGGCGATCGTCTGGCCCCCTGGCCGCGCGCCATGGATCGTGGTGGCGTTCACCCGAGGCCCGGATCCTTCATCGCCTGGTGACAGTGCGCTCATCGCCGCAGCGATGCGCGAGGTCGTCGGCGCTTGGGGGTGAGTGGCAAGGCACAAGCTGCAAGCTACAAGCTACAAGCGGACAGTAGTGCGATACGCCAGGTGTTGACAGGACATTGATACGGCGCTGACGCTCTGACTTGCAGCTTGCAGCTTGCAGCTTGCAGCTTGCAGCTTGCAGCTTGCAGCTTGCAGCTTGCAGCTTGCAGCTCGACGGCACACACACCGCCGCACACGGTCCTACCTTCAGGCGACAGTGACCTACCCGGACGGCATTCCAACCCTTCGGTGGCACAATGCCTTTGATTCGATCGTTTTGGAGACCCTCATGCTGCGTGTATTTGAGCAACGGCTCGACCCTTTTCCGCCCGATGAGGCACCGCCACCGCCCGCTGGCCTGGCGCGGTTCCTCTGGGCCTGCACCCGTGGCGCGCGCCGGTACATCCTGGCCTTCGCCGTGCTCAGCGCTGGCGTGTCGATCTACGAAGCCTGGCTGTTCGCCTTCCTCGGCCAGGTCGTCGACCTGCTGACCACCTGGCAGGCCGGGGGCGAGGCGAGCGGTCAGGAGCAGCGCGTGCTCTGGGGCATCGGCCTCGTGCTGGTGGCCAGCGTCGGGCTGGTGGCGCTGCGTACCATGGTCCAGCACCAGATCCTGGCGATCAACCTGCCGCTGCGGCTGCGCTGGGACTTTCACCGGTTGATGCTGCGCCAGAGCCTGTCGTTCTTCTCCGACGAATTTTCCGGTCGGGTCACCACCAAGGTGATGCAGACCGCGCTGTCGGTGCGCGAGGTGCTGTTCACGCTGGTCGAGATCATCCCGGGGATCGGCGTCTACTTCGTGGCGATCGTCGCACTGGCCGGCGGCTTCGCGCTCAAGCTGATGCTGCCGTTCCTGGCCTGGATCGTGCTCTTCGGGCTGGCCATGGCGTACTTCGTGCCGCGCCTGGGCAAGGTCGGGCAGGAGCAGGCGCACGCACGCTCGTCGATGACCGGCCGAGTATCGGACGCCTACACCAACATCACCACCGTCAAGCTGTTCTCCCATTCCAAGCGCGAGGCCCACTTCGCCCGCGCGGCCATGGAGGACTTCAAGCAGACCGGGTTCCGCCAGATGCGTCTGGTCAGCCAGTTCGAGATCGTCAACCAGGCGCTGGTGGTCGGGCTGATCATGGGCGCCGGCGGCTATGCCCTGTGGCTGTGGCACCAGGGTGACGTCGGCACTGGGGCAGTGGCTGCGATCACCGCCATGGCGCTGCGCATCAACGGCATGTCGCACTGGATCATGTGGCAGATGACCTCGCTGTTCGAGAACATCGGCACCGTGCAGGACGGCATGGACACGCTCACCCGGGGCCCCAAGGTGCAGGATGCGCCCGACGCCGGCACCTTGGTGACCCATGGCGGCGCGGTGACCTTCGACAACGTCAGCTTCAACTACAACGGTGAGCGTCAGGTCCTGCAGGGGTTGAACCTGGACATCCGCCCGGGCGAGAAGATCGGCCTGGTCGGGCGTTCCGGGGCGGGCAAGTCGACGCTGATCAACTTGCTGCTGCGCTTCTACGACGTCGACAGCGGGCAGATCCGCATCGACGGGCAGGACATCGCCAAGGTGACCCAGGACAGCTTGCGCAGCGCCATCGGCATGGTCACCCAGGACACGTCGCTGCTGCACCGCTCGATCCGCGACAACATCGCTTACGGCCGGCCCGATGCCACCGATGCGCAGATCCACGAAGCCGCGGTCGCCGCCCAGGCCGATGGGTTCATCAGCCAGCTCAGCGACCGTCAGGGCGGCACTGGCTACGACACCCTGGTCGGCGAGCGCGGCATCAAGCTCTCCGGCGGGCAGCGTCAACGGGTCGCCATCGCCCGGGTGATGCTCAAGAACGCGCCGATCCTGCTGCTCGACGAGGCCACCAGTGCACTGGACTCGGAGGTCGAAGTGGCCATCCAGGAAAGCCTGGACGAGATGATGCAAGGCAAGACCGTGATCGCCATCGCCCACCGGCTCTCGACCATCGCGGCCATGGATCGCCTGATCGTGATGGATGCCGGGCGGATCCTCGAGCAGGGCACCCATGCCGAGCTGCTGCGCAAGAACGGCGTCTACGCACGGCTCTGGCAGCACCAGAGCGGCGGATTCCTGGGTGAGGACCAGGGCGTGCTCGACAGCGTGGAATGACCTGCACGACAGGGCGGTGCCGGACAAGAGCCTCGGCGCAGCCCTGAGATTCAGCGCCACCTGGCCGGGCGCCCGCAGGTGCCCGGCAACACCTTTCTCGAGTCAAGGGTGAGCCTTCGACATGGCGTCATGCCACAGCCTCCATGACGTCTTCGGTTGGCTGCACCCGAATGCGACGCCTGGTCGTGTCGTCTGAGCGAAGACAGCACCTCAGCCGGCGAGACGCTGATTCACCCAGGCGTGACTGTGCGCCTGCACCTGCTGAGCCAGCGGCACCGGGAAGTGGAGAAAACCATGGGGGGCAGCGGGCAGCAGGTGCGTTTCGACCGCCGCCACCTGCGACCAGCGTTCGGCCATCAGCCGCGTATCGTCGCGCAGCGGGTCGAGTTCGCCGACTAACAACAGGGCCGGCGGCAGGCCTTCGAGAGCCCCGTACAACGGCGACAGGGGTGGGCTACGGCGTTGCTGGTCGCTCATGTCTGGGGTCAGGCGCCGCAGCGCCTCGACCATGCCCGGACCGTCCAGCACCAGGGTGTCGGGGCCGGCGCTGCGCACGCTGGGCGTGCCGGTGAGGTCGTAGACACTGTAGTAGAGCACCGTCCCCGTGATACGTGCCAGCAGGGCGGGCCAGGCCTTGAGCGACAACAAGGTCGCTGCGGCCAGGTGGGCGCCGGCCGATTCCCCGACGACGATCACCGGCAGGCCGGCGAAGGCTTCGTCCTCGCTCTCCAGCAGCCAACGTGCGGCCGACAGGCAATCGTCCAGCAGGCCCTGGAGCGGAGTCGTGGTCGCCAGACGATAGTCCACCGACACCACCGTCACCTGACAGGCCTTGACCAGCGCCGCATTGACGTCGTCGTTCATCTGCGCGTTGCCGATGACCCAGCCCCCGCCGTGGATGTCCAGCACCAGGCCTTTCGACGGACCGTCCGGGCGGATGATGCGCACCGGCACGGGGGTGTCCGCCAGGCCGCCCAGGCGCGTGCGGGCCTGCAATCCCTGCTTGGCCAGGCTTCGCAGGCCGGCGAGCTGGCCGGCGCGCAGCAGGGTCTGGATCGCCGTCGGCGCCAGACGATTGCGGATACGGAACCGCGGCAGCCAGGCCAGTGTACGGTTGAAGCGCTGCATCTGGGCGATCGTGTCTGCAGCGTGCCAGGGGGCTTGAGGGGTCACGTTCACAGGTCCTCGTTCGGCCGGTGCATGCACCAGCAGGTCTTGAAAGGGCGCTTGCAGCCGGTCATGGCCGTGGCGTTCTCAGTGCGCGATCGCTTGCTTGCCGTAGCGGCGCGCCAGGGCATGGAGGCCGACGCCGACGGCCAACAGGACGCCAGCCCGTAACCAGTTCCCGGCCGGTTGCTGGGTCAGCAGCACCAGGCACGAGAGAATGCCCAGCAGCGGCACGATCGGATGAATGCTGAAGTGGGGCTCGTCGATCGTGTCTTTCTTCAGAACCAGCACCGCCAGGTTGGTGCTCAGGAACACGAACAGCAGCAACAGCACCACGGTCTCGGCCAGCACTTCGAGGGTGCCGGTGAGGGTCAGCAGCGCGGCCAGCACGGTGGTCGCCAGGATGGCCGGTGCTGGTGTGCGCCGGTTTGGCGATACCTGGCCGAGCCAGGCCGGCAGCAGGCCTTCGCGGGCCATGCCCAGGGTCAGGCGGCTGGCCATGATCATGGTCAGCAACGCGCCGTTGGCGACCGCGACCAGGGCAATCACCGCGAACCAGCTGCGGGGGATGCCCAGGCCCGAGTCGCCGACGATGTCCATCAGCGGGGCCTTGGCGGCGATCAGGTCGGTGGCCGGCATCACCAGGGCAGCTCCGGCGCCGACGGCCAGGTAGACCAGGCCGGCGATCAACAGGGCCATGAACAGGGCCTTGGGGTAGGTGCGGCGAACGTCACGCACTTCCTCGGCCAGGTTGGCGGAGGTTTCGAAGCCGACATAGGAGTAGAACGCCAGCAGCGCCGCGCCGAGGATCGCGCCGGCCGGCGCGTGGCCACCGAAGTCCAGCAGCCGCGCAGGCTCGGCACGACCCTGCCCGCACAACGCGGCCACCGCGACGATCACCAGCACCAGGCCGCTGAGCTCGATCACGGTCATCACCAGGTTGGCCCCCAGGGACTCCTTGATGCCGCGCAGGTTGAGCGCGGCGATCAGCAGCAGGAACAAAGGTGCCAGCACGTGGGTCGGCCAGTCCAGGAACACGCGCAGGTACTCCCCGGCGAAGGCCAATGACAGGCCGGCCACGCTGGTGATACCGGCTGCCAGCATGGCGAAGCCGACCAGGAACGACAGCAGCGGCGAGCCGAAGGCGCGCTGGGCGAAGACCGCGGCGCCACCGGCCCGTGGGTACTTGCTGACCAGTTCGGCATAGGACGCTGTGGTGAACAGGGCGAACAGCAGGCCCACCGCCAGCGGCGCCCAGATCGCGCCACCGGCCCGGTCGGCGATGGCGCCTGCCAGGGCGTAGACGCCCGCGCCGAGTACATCGCCCAGGATGAAGAACACCAGCAGTGGCAAGGTGACGACGCGTTTGAGAGCACGGGCAGGCGGTGGATTCATCGGGGGCATCCTGGCGAGACAATGAACAATGAAAAAAGGCGCCGGATCGTGATCACGGCGCCTCGTCGACCAACCCTTGGAGCTTACTGGGTCTTGTCGTGGGCAGCGTCGCCACCGTGGGCAGCGGCCAGTTTCTTGGCCTGGGTCAGGTGAGCTTCGAGCTTGGGCAGGGTGTCGGTCGCGAATTTCTTCACGTCCGCGTCCTTGCCATCCTTGATCTCTTCCTTGAAGAGTTCGATGGTCTGCTCGTGGGCCTTGACCTGGTTGTTGGCGTAGGAGCGATCGAACGAGTCCTCACGGATGTCCAGGATCAGCTTCTTGGCCTTGTCCATCAATTCGGCGTCGGTCGCGACCTTGATGTTCTTGGTCTGAGCGATGCCTTTGAGTTGTTCGTTGGCCTTGGTGTGGTCATCGACCATCATCTGGGCGAAGGTCTTCACGTCGGCGGACTGGCTCTTTTCCAGGGCCAGCTTGCCGGCTTCGATTTCAGCGATGCCCTTGGCAGAGGCTTCATCGACGAAATCGGCAGGGTCGGCAGCCATGACGGCCTGAGCGGCGAAGGCGAAGAGGACGCTGCAGATACCAGCTTGAAGTTTCTTGTTCATGGGCGATAGCTCCTTAAGTCATATCCATGTGGCGGTGGGGTCCGCATTCGTGTGACTGGGGGCATGCGCGCGAGGTTCAGAAAAATGTTGATGCGTTGTCACTTCGGGGCAGGACACCTACGTAGGCCGCTGAAAATGCTGGACCAGTGCAGAGGCTTTGGCCCGGATCTGCCGACCGCGCAACACGAGCACCAGCAGGCTGCCGCCCGTGGCCAACGCCATGTCCTTCTGGGCGTCCCAGAAGTCGCCCTGGGCTCCGACGAACGAGGAATCGCCACCGCCCAGGTAGGCACCACCGACCCACTCCATCAGTTCGTAGAGCAGGGACGTCGCCAGGATGAAGGACCAGGCGATCAGCGATGCCCAGGCGCCTTGCAGCGCACAGCGCGCCACCAGCAGCTGGCGAAAGGGCAGGGCCAGCAGCAGGCCATAGGCCAGGTGCACCAGCCGGTCGTACTGGTTGCGCGGCCAACCGAAAGCCTGATCGAGGCTGACGTTCAACCACCGAAGCGCCAGGGCGTCGTACGGCACCTTGGGGTAGGTGAAGTGCGTGCCGATCTCGTGCAGACAGAGGAAGACCACGATCATCGCCCAGGCGGGAGTGGACAGCGCCAGGCGATCCCGGTACATCCAGGCCAGTGCGGCACCGATCAGCACCAGGGCGTTTTCCACCAACCAGGTGGTGCGGTCCAGCGGTGCCCAGCCACACACGATGAAGACCCCCGCGAAACCCACGAAGAGCGCTTGCTTGCAGGTGAATCCGGTCTTGGGCGGCATACAGGCTCCTTTGGATGTGTGGCGCAGGTACTGACACAGTGGAGTGCGCTGCGGGCAGGCCTGTTCCGTCCTGGCGGGAGTGGCGTGTTACGGCGCATTGCGACGAAGAGGCGGGGTTTTCGCGATGGAGGCAAGTCTGTGCTTGCCCAGGCGCGTCGAAGTTGGCACGCTTTGCCCGCAATCGACCACCCCTAAGCCGTTCATAGAAGGGAGCGTACCGTTGAGCTGGGAAAAAGTTGGAAAATCCCTCGTGGGCGTCTTGGCCGTACTGACCCTGGCGATCGCAGGGTTCGTGCTCACCCGAGCCGATGCCAGGCTCCAGGCCTACTTGACGTACGACAGCCTGACCTATCCCACCCAGTTCAGCGCACGGATCAGTGCCGCTAGCGAACAACTCAAGTACGACGTGCTGGCACGACAGGTGCAGCGCATCGGCGCTGGCGCACTCGATCAGGATCAGGTGGCGCAATTGGTCGAAGTGTCCCAGGCGCCGTTTCGGCAGATGTTCGCCAAACCGTTCGAAGCTGGGCTGGTGGACCATCGCACGGCCTTGTACATCGACCTGAACAACACCAGCGAGCAGACCGTCAGGGACATTCACATCCGCCTGCCGGCCAAGGGGCTGGTGCAGGTGCGCAACGACGCCGGAAACGACGAGGTCCACGAACTGCCGGCCGGTGCGGTGGACATTCCTGAAATCAGCCCCGGTGGGAATGCCAAGGTCTGGGTCTATTTCGACAGTGACTACAGCGAGATCCGCCAGGGCAGCCTCTCGATTCGCGATGCCGAGGGCAAGGCCGATCTGCACATCTACCGCGCCTTCACGGGGTTGGACGCCGATGTGGCGCAGTACCGCACACCGCTCTTGTGGCTGCTCGGCTGTTCATTGGCAGGCGTGGTCGGCCTGACCTGCCTGTGTCTGGCGCAACGGCGGCGTCTTCGTCTTTCTGCTCGTCACACGGTCTGACAGGTCAGCATTCGGTTGCCGCCCCTGGCCCTACCGGCAAGAGACATCAGTGCAGCGACAAGGCAGGCGTCGCGCGATTCGCCGGTCGTCTTTCGCGTTCGGCAGGTGCCATGGCTGTCGTCCCCTGATGCCGTCTGGCAATTCGCAACACACCCCACACCATCGCCAGCGCAACCGCCATCCAGGCACTGATCAGGCTGAAAAGTATCATCGCAAGGCTCATGAAATACCCCCTGTGCTTTGGTCACTTCTCTTGCATGTAATTAGCTGACTGCCTGGGCGACGGCGAAATTCCATGAAATGTGCTATGGCAGGATGATTGGCGCGCTGTTTGCTCGGGGCAGGCGATGGACGGTCGTGAGCCTGAGGGTGCAGCAGGAGAGGTGAGCCCGGCTCATGAGCCTTTCAGGGCCAGGCCTTTCAACGTCTTTGGAAAAAACCCAGGATAGGATCGTGGGTGCAGCCACAGATTCACCGGCATGATGCATCGGTTCGACGAACACCTCGTAGCGGTTCGTGTCAACGCCGAACACACTGAGGGGTACATCTGTCCGCGATTATCCACAATCACTTCGAGCATCGGCCTGCCTCCAGCGCGCAGGGCTCGCCCATGAAGCGCGTGATGGCCGTCTACTCGTCCAAAGACAGGTTGCAAGCATCGACCTGGGCAAGGTGCCGGGCGTAAGAAATACGTCCATCGCCAATGCCTGGTCGATGTCCGCTTCATCGAACGTCTCGACCAGCACCTGCAGGCCCAACGCCATGGCCAGCCTGTGCAGTCGCTCAAGGCTGTTGGCCGGCAGGCAGAGCACGGTCCCCTCTGCCGGCAGGGTCGACCTCACACTTCACCAAGACCTGCTTCAAAGCAGGCCTTGGCGAAGTACAGTGGGGTCTTACGGCTTGTCGTTCTCCGGCGCAAAGCCCAGCCCCGACGACAGATCGGTCCCGGCCTGGGTGGACGACGACTGCGTCGTTGCGGCCGAACTCACGGACTGAGCCGTGCCGCTCTTTTCGTGCGTTTCAGGCGTCTTCTGCTCGGCCACGGTCTGCGTCACGGTGTCCTTGGCTTGCTTGTAGGCTTGCTCACCCTTGGCCTTGACCGTGTCGGTCAGGCGATCGCTGGCACTGCCCATCAACTGGTCTTCCTTGCGCGTCGACGGCAAGGCAGCACCGATGGCCGCACCCAGGGCGATACCGATGGCCGCCAGGACCAGCGGTTGTTCCTTGAGCAAGGTGTCGAACTGGCCTTTCACCACGTCCGTCTGCTGCTTGATCTGGTCCCGTGCATCGTGGGCCGTGCGGCGCAGCGAGTCGGTGGTGTCGTGGGCCGTACGACGCAGCGAGTCCGCGGTGTCGCCTGCGGAATGGCGTGTGCTTTCGCTCATGCCGCTGGCTTTGTCACGCAGGTCATAGGCCTTGGCGCGGACGCTGTCGCCCGCGTCATGCAGTTTGTCGCCCGCTTGTGCGAAGGCGCCCTTGACCGTATCGACCATGTCGCCGAGCTTGTCGCCCAGCCCCGGCCCGTGGGAGGCCGGCCCCGGATTGAAGGGTCTGTTCTGGTTGAGCGCCAGCCAGCCCAGGCCGATGGCCGTCAACGTGGTGGGCAGCGGGTTGTTCTTCAACGTGAGCGCCAGGTTGTGGCAGAACTCACCGCCGTTGCCCTTGGTATAGGACAGCGCCTGGTCGAACAGCTGGCCAGGGGTCATGCGCTGCTCGATGGCATCGACCAGGTGACTGATGTGCTCGCGCTTGGCGTTGATTTCCTGTTCCAGCTGGTCAGGGTTCTTGTGCGACTCGTGTTCGAACGACGGGCTCATGGCAGTTTCCTCTTGATCGCTTCCTTGTCCTGGTGCATGGCGTTGAGCGTGCGGTCCGGCGTCAAGTGCGAAGGCTCGAATTGCTTCTTGCCCGACTGCAGCATGATGAAGCCGATGATCACGGTGATGGCGCCGACGATCAGCGCGGCCAGCCAGGGCGCCACGACGATGGCCAGGGCATAGACGGCGGCCAGCAGCAGGATGATGAAACCGGCCAGCAGCACGATCGCCCCGGCGGCTACAGCTGCGGTGCCTGCCTTCAGGGTATTGAGGTTGTGCTGAAGTTCGGACTTGGCCAGGGCCAGTTCCTTGGTGAACAGCGCCGGGACTTCATGCATCAATTGGCGCAACAGGCCGCCGATACCGACCGAGTCTTCTGCATGGGGAGGAACGGGCGGCGTAGGGTTGAGCGGATCGTGGTTCATCACAGGCCTCCTTTGAGCGGGTCGTTGTCACGGCTCGAGCCGGTGATCGGGCTCACGTGGGTCGCGCCGATCGGATCGACCGAGGCTGCGCTGCCCTGGGCATCGACGGGGGTGTAGGGCTTGTGCGTGGACACGTCGCTGGAACGATCCGGCGTCGGTGGCGTGCTGTGGAAGGGTTCACTGGCTCCGTAGGCCGCTGGCGGATGATTGCCGGACGATGCGCTGTGGCCATGCTCGCTGGCGCGAAGGAAACGTGACAGGCCGAATCCGATCGCGACACTGCCGGCGATGAACAGCCCTGGGTTGTCCTTGGCCAGGCGCGAGCCTTTCTGCAGCAGTTCCTCGGCGCTCTGGTGACGCACCTGCTCGGCGAAGGTGCCCAGGTAGCCAGCCAGTTGGCCCAGATACTGCGACAGCCCGAGCGTATCGTTGCCCTGGAGGGCCTCGGCGGCGGATTTTGCCCCTTGCTTGAGCGTTTCCAGCTGGTCGGCGGCCGTGTCCCGGTACTGCTCGTAGTGCTCGGTGCCTTGGGCCTTGGCCTCGTTGAGCAAGGAACCTGCCTCGTCGGCGATGGCGTGCACGTGATCTTGCGTACTCCCGGCAGACGCCGAGGCGGCTGGATCGCGATCGGTCTTGTCCATGATGATCTCCCTTCGATGAGTGGTCCCGGCGTGTAGCCGGTTCAAGTGCCGCTACAAAAGGGGACGAGGCGTCAGCGAAAGAAGTTCAGTCCGATGGCGTGGTGGGCTCGCCTGCACGGACAAGCGGCACGAATAGCGCATGCAAACGTTTCAGAGTGTTTCAAAATCCGGCGATAGGCGAGGCGATGAGGCCTTAGCGCTCGTGCAGATCCAGGCCCTGGCGCAACCGCGTCAGCATGGCATCGCGCAGCGCAGTGGGTGCATGCACCTGCAAGGCACCCGCTTGGGACAACAGCCAGTGCAACAGTTTCGGGGTGTCTTCCAGCGTTGCACAGGTCAGCGTGTCGCCTTCTGGCGTGGATTCGAGGGTCAGGTCCGAGATGCCGAAGGTCCGGGCGAAATCCTGCGTCAGCCTTGGCTCAGCCTTGAAGGTCACACGGATGTGGCGAGGTTCGATGAGCGTCGCACGGGATGCTTCGGGCGTAGCGCGATCGACGGCGGGGCATGTCGAGGCAGGCTTGCAGCCGGGTTGCCAGGACCAGCGATAAGGCAAGGCCTGGTCTTCGCAGCGCAACGGAAACACCTTCGACAGCTCCAGCAGATCACGTTCCACGGTGCGCTTGCTGGTGTCGTGGCCGACCTCCAGCAGCAGCTGCTGCAGTACGCGAGCATTCAGGCCAGGCGCTGCGTCAGGCAGCAGGGTGAGAATGGCCCACTGGCGGGCGAGGGTCTGACGCGTGGAGTGGCTGGGCAAGGCGAAGTCTCGACAAGACGTTGGTGTAGATGGTGGCATATAGCTATCGCGCAGCTTACCCTGCCCATGGATCGGATCCAAGTTTTCCGTTCCGTGCATCTGTATCAATGCACGACAGCCGTGTCCAGTCGGTCCATGCATGACGTCAGTGCCAGTCTGCTGTATACAGAGCCTGTACCAAGGGGAGTCCTGCAAGGGGCTGAGAAACCGCTGGCGCGGTGACCCTTCGAACCTGATCCGGATCATGCCGGCGAAGGGATGGGCGCAAGCACCTGCCTTTCTGCCGGCCTCACTGCGAGGCCAGCCCCATGCCACACCCTCAGGGTCTCGCTGTCACCTGCACGAGGACAGCCCGATGACCGAACGTTTCACCGATACCCTGCGTCACCAGAACGCGCCTGACTGGGCAGCTGCCGTCGAACACCGGTTCGTGACCGAGCTGTGCGAGGGGCGCGTGGCCGATACGACCATGGCCCGTTATCTGGTGCAGGACCACCGCTTTCTCGACAGCTTCCTGGCCTTGCTCGGCGCCGCCATCGCCAGTGCCGACAATGTCGAGGCCCGACTTCGGCTGGGGCGTTTCGTCGGGCTGATCGCTGGCGAAGAGAACACCTATTTCCTGCGAGCATTCGCCGCGCTGGGCGTGGACGAGGCGCAACGCCATGCCCCTGCGGATACAACGCCCACCGCCGGTTTCAAGGCGTTGATGCGCGACGCGGCGCAGTCCCGCTGCTATGCCGCTGCGCTGTCGGTGCTCGTGGTCGCCGAATGGCTGTACCTGGACTGGGCCAGCCGCGCGCCTCGCCCGTTGCCCACGCGCTTCGAGCACGCCGAGTGGATCACCCTGCACGACAACCCGGCCTTCCATGACGTCGTCGCCTTCCTGCGCGCCGAGCTGGACCGGGTCGGACCTGAGCAGGCCGAGATCAGCCAGGACTTCTTCCGGCGGGCAGTGGCGCTGGAGCGAGCCTTCTTCGATGCTGCCTATGCCGAGGAGGCGTGACCCATGGACCTGTTCGATCGCCTCAAGGCCGCTGCAGCGGCCGACTGGAGCGCTTACGTCGATCACCGCTTCGTGCGGCAGATGGGCGAGGGCAGCTTGCCCGAGCCGGTGTTCCGCACCTACCTGGTGCAGGATTACTTGTTCCTGATCCAGTTCGCCCGTGCCTGGGCCCTGGCCGCCTACAAGAGCCGGCGTCCCGACGACATTCGGGCGGCGCAGGCGGGATTGGCGGCGATCCTCGACGAGACCGAACTGCACCTGCGCCTTTGTGCGCGCTGGGGGCTATCCCGGGACGATGTCGAGCATGCCCCCGAGCACCGCGCCACCGTGGCCTACAGCCGTTTCGTGCTCGACTGCGGCGCCGCCGGCGACCTGCTCGACTTGCAGGTGGCCTTGGCGCCCTGCGTGATGGGCTACGCCGAGATCGGCGAGCGCCTGGCGCGCGATGTGCCGGATCTGGCGAGCCATCCCTACGGCGAATGGATCGGCGAGTATGCCGGCGAAGCCTACCAAGGCGTCGCGACGGCAGCCCGTGCCCATCTGGACGAACTGGCCAGTCGTGGCATGACCGAACAGCGCTTCATCGAACTGGCCGCGACTTTCGCTCAGGCCTCACGGCTGGAGGCCGACTTCTGGTCGATGGGGTACGACGAGTAGCGCACGCGGGCGCCGCGGACGAGTGGGGCAGTCTTGGCGCTGCGGTGAGGCTGCGTCCATCATCGCGGGCAAGCCTGCGATGAACCGCGCTGCAGCGTTGGGCGGTGCGTCGGTTTCCAGGAGCGAACCTACGCCTTTGCGGGGGTCGTTCCCGAACGCACATGCCGCGCCAGGACCTGTTCGAACAGGCCCCACATCGCCGCCTCCGTGCTGAACGCCACATTGAACCGCATCCAGCCGCTCGCCTGGGCATCGACCATGAACAGCTGGCCTGGCCCCAGCATGATGCCGTGCTCCAGCGTGTCGTCCAACAGCGCGGCGCTGTCGGGCAGGTCAGGGTGACGCGTCCAGATGTACAGGCCCTCGTCCGACTCGACGAACAGCTCGAAGCCCAGGCGATGCAACTGCTGGCCGACCACCCGGTGCGCGTCGGCCAGTCGCTGGCGCAGACGCTTGAGGTGCTTGCGCCAGCGTCCATCGATGACCGCCGCATACACCACCCGCTCCATCACCTGCGAGGTGGTCAGCCCTGAACGCATCTTCAACCGCAGCAATTGCTGGATCGACTCGGCATTGGCCAGCAGGTAGCCGACGCGCACGTTCGGTGAAATGCTCTTGGAGTAGCTGCCGACGTACACCACCTGCTGCAAGTGATCCAGGCTGGCCAGGCAAGGTTGGGGCTCGGCCATCATGTCGGCGTAGAGGTTGTTCTCCACCAGTCGGAACCCATGCTGCGAGGCCAGTTGCAAGAGCCGGTGCAACTGGGGCAGGGGCGTGCGCGAGCAGGTCGGGCTGTGCAGGTGCGGCTGGGTGAAGAACACGGTCGGACGGTACTGGTCCAGCAAGTGCTCGAGCTGGTCCAGGTCATAGCCGGCCGGTGTCCGAGGCACCCCGACCAGTGTCGCGCCCTGAAAGCGCAGGATGCTCATCAGGTTGGGATAACCGGGGTCATCCACCAGTACTACATCGCCCGGCCGCACCAGTGTGCGCACCGCCAGGTCCAAGGCCTGGCTGGCGCCGTGGGTCAGCAGCAGCTGCGTCGGGTTGGCGACGATGCTCAACTCCTGCTGCAGGTTCTGCGCGGTCAAGGCCCGTAGTTCGGGCAGGCCCATCGGATCGCCATAGCCCGACAATTCCAGAGGGCTGCCTGCGACCTGACGCATGCCGCGGCGCAGGCCGTCCTCGTACATCCAGTCGTTGGGCAGCCAGCCGCAGCCGGGCTTGTAGGGCAACTGGCGGGTCTCGAAGATCTGTTGCAGGTACCACTCCGAGTTGAAGCGCGGACGTGGCGTGTCGGGCCGGTGCGCGTGCTGTTCGAGCAGCTCGTTCACCGCACGATTGACGAAGAAGCCGGCATTGCCGCGGCTCACCAACAGGCCCTGGGCAACCAGGCGATCGTAGGCCTCCACCACGGTGAAGGTGCTGACCGAATAGGTCACGGCGAAGGCGCGGATCGAAGGCACCTTGGCACCCGGCTTGAGGGTCTGGTCGTCGATCCGCTCGCGCAGCCCGTCGATGATCTGGTTGACCAGCGGGATGGGTGAGTCGGGGTGAAGTTCGAGCATGGGGTAGGCCTTCAGGGGAGGGCGTGGCAACCAGGCGCCAGCAGGGTATCGCGGGTGTATTGCATGGGTGGCCTGTACAGTGCAGTGAAGATTTCACCTGCCTGTGCATGGCTCATTGCGACGGACATTTTTACATTAGGTGTCAGTTATCGCCACACCCAGCATGACAATGCGTCGTGAACGACAGCAAAGAGACCGCCGCAGTACGGCCGAGGTCCGCCTCGCGTCCTGTTCCAGGCCGGGTATGACGGAGTCTAGCCGTCATTCGGCCGTTGCACGGTTCAGTTCGTCCGGGGATCGCTCTCCGGACGCGTAGGCAGGCCGCCATGGAAGGCCTGCGTGTGCGTTGTGCACGCCCTCCTGCTCGCTTGGCACTGATGTACGGGTGAAACCGATAGCCATCGGGGTTTCACGGATCTTCCTTGGATAAAAAGAAACACGGGGTACACAACTGATGGACGCAACATCCTCCTCCACCCTCGCCGCGAACGAGGCGCACGAGAGCAAGCTCAGTGCCACCCTCAAGCCGCGCCACCTGACGATGATGTCGATCGCCGGGGTCATCGGCGGCGCCCTGTTCGTCGGCTCCGGCAGCGTGATTCACAGCGCCGGCCCAGCCGCCGTGCTGGCCTACCTGGCCGGCGGCATCCTGGTGGTGCTGATCATGCGCATGCTCGGCGAGATGGCGACCTCCTCGCCGGACACCGGCTCGTTCTCCACCTACGCCGACCGCGCCATCGGCCGCTGGGCCGGTTTCACCATCGGCTGGCTGTACTGGTGGTACTGGGTGATCCTGATGGCCTGGGAAGCCTACGTGGCAGGCAAGATCCTGCACGGCTTCTTCCCCGACGTGAGCGTCAACGTGTTCGTCCTGGCGACCACCTTGCTGCTGATCACGGTAAACTTCTTCAACGTCAAGCACTACGGTGAGTTCGAGTTCTGGTTCGCGTTGATCAAGGTCGTGGCGATCTGTTGCTTCCTGATCGTGTGCACCGCCGCCGTCATGAACATCTGGCAGTTCGGCGAAGTGCGCGGCATGACCCACCTGACCGCCGAAGGCTTCATGCCCAACGGCATCACCACGGTGGTCGGCGCGTTGCTCGGCGTGATGTTTGCCTTCCTCGGCGCGGAAATCGTCACCATCGCCGCTTCCGAATCCAAGGACCCGGCCCGTCAGATCGTCAAGGCCACCAACTCCGTGGTCTGGCGCGTGTGCCTGTTCTACGTCGGCTCGATCTTCCTGATCGTCTGCCTGGTGCCGTGGAACGACCCGCACCTGGGCGTCTCCGGCTATGGCGCCTACCGCCGTACCCTGGAACTGCTGGGCGTGCCGTACGCCGAGCTGCTGATGAACTTCGTGGTGCTGACCTCGGTGAGCAGCTGCCTGATCTCCGGCCACTACACTGCCTCGCGCATGCTGTTCTCCCTGGCCAAGCGCGGCGATGCGCCGTCGATCTTCAAGCGTACCCGCGCCAACTCCGGCGTGCCGGTGTTCGCCATCGTCGGCTCGTGCCTGGTCGCGGTGTTCTGCGCCCTGATCAACTTCAGCGAGACCCTGCGCCCGCAGGACGTGCTGGAAACCCTGATGAACACCACCGGCATGATCGCCCTGCTGGTGTACCTGGTGATCGCCTTCTCGCAGCTGCGCATGCGCCGCAAGCTGATCGCCGAGGGCAAGGAGATCCAGCTCAAGATGTGGCTGTTCCCCTGGCTGACCTACCTGGTGATCGCGTTCATCGTGGTCTGCCTGGTGGTGATGGCCTTCCTGCCGGACTACCAGATCCTGGTGATCTCCACGGGCGCTGCGGCGGCCATCGTGGTGGCCATGGGTGTGGTGCACCAGATCCGGGGTGCCAAGCGCGTCTGATTTGGGCGTGATGAAAAACCCGCGCTCGCCTGGGGAGGTGAACGCGGGTTTTTTTGTGGCATTTCGCCGCTAACTTCTGTCGTTGCGACCGCGTGGCTCGCGTGCCAAGGGCGGCGAGCGCGGCCCCTCGTGGGCGAGCACGATCCAGACCTGGCAGGACATCGGTCTGAAGCTGCGGGCCCAGGCTCCCCGATCAGGCCTCCTCGAACTGCATTTCCGGCGGCTGCCGACGCAGGCCGCCCGTGAGCACCAGCAGATAGACCATACCAATGACCAGCCAGACCCCACCCAGGTAGAGGGCCATGGAATCCAGACTGGCCATCAGCCAGAGATCGGCGACCAGGCCGATCAGTGGGAAGAGCAGGTAGATCACCGCAGCCTTGGCACCACGCGCGCCCTGATCGATCCAGTAGTGGAAGACCACCGACAGGTTCACCAGGCTGAAGGCCAGGAATGCGCCGAAGTTGATGAACGAGGTGGAGGTGGTCACGTCCATGCGCAACGCCAGCAGCGCCACGACGCCGCACAGCACGAGGCTGATCACGGGCGTGCCGAAGCGTTCGCTCAGGCGCCCGAACCAGCGCTTGGGCAGCACGCCGTCCCGGCCCATGGCGAACAGCAGCCGCGAGGCACTCGCCTGGGCAGACAGGCCCGAGGTGAATTGCCCTACGATCAGGCCGATCAGAAAGACACTGACGAAGACGTCACCGCCGATGGCCTGGGCAATCTCATAGGCCGCCGAATCGGCGTTGGCGAACTCGGAGGAGGGGTGGGCCAGCTGGACCACGTAGCTGACGCCGATGAACAGGATGCCCCCCAGCAAGGTGATCAGCAGGATCGCCCGCGGGATGGTCTTGCGCGGCTCATGGGTTTCCTCGGTGAGGGTGCTGACCGCATCGAACCCCAGGAACGAATAGCAGGCGATGGCCGCACCGCTCATCACCAGCGGGAGCTGGAACCCGTCCTGGTAGAACGGCGCGAGCGTCCAGAACGGCTGACGCAGGTCGCCCGTGGCGTAGTGGGCGGCCAGCCCGACGAACGCCGCCAGCACCAGGAACTGCAGCAGCATCAGCACGCCGTTGACCGTCTTGGCCAGTTGCAGGCCGACGATGTTGATCGCGGTGGTGACCGCGATGAAGGCGATCACCCAGATCGACTGCGGCACGTGCGGGAAGGCCGAGTGCAGGTAGGCCGCCCCGATCAGCCAGATCGCCATGGGCAGGAACAGGTAGTCGAGCAGTACCGCCCAACCGGCGAGAAAACCGAGCTTGGGGCTGATGGACTTGCGTACGTAGGTGTAGGCCGAACCGGCGACCGGAAAGGCCTTGGCCATTTTTCCGTAGCTCAGGGCGGTGAACAGCATGGCGATGGCGGCGGCCAGGTAGGCGGCAGGCACCGCACCGCCGGTGGTGTCGGCCAGGATGCCGAAGGTGCCCAGGACGATGATGGGCGTCATGTAGGCGATGCCGAACAGCGTGACCGCACCCAGCGACAAGGTGCGCTTCAATTGGGGCATGTGCGTGACTCCGGATTGTGTTTGTTATGGAGTGAAGACGCCAAGGCCAGCCGTGACCCTGGCGTGTGCAGATCCGAGCGGCCGGGCGCTGGCGATCAGTGGGTCTGGATCAGCAGCTCCCGCAGGCCGCAGGCATGCTCGATGTGCTGGCCAGGCAATGTGACGCGTCGCTCGGCCAGATAGCTGTAGTCCTGGCGGGCCTCCTGCACACGCGCCAGGTCGAGGGCCATCTGCAGCCGGCACGGTTCGCGTCCTGCTTCACACAGCACCTGCCCATAAGGGTCGACCACCGCGCTGCCGCCGGCGAATACCAGGTCGCCATCGCCGACGCCGACACGGTTGACCATGACCGCGTACGCCTGGTTTTCCATGGCGCGTGCGCTGATGGCCGTGCGGTGGGTCGGGCCGTAGGGGTCCATGTTGCCGTTGGTGACCAGAATGACGTCGGCGCCGAGCTGACCGAGCGCCCTCGCGCTCTCGGGGAATTCAATGTCGAAGCAGACCAGCAGCCCGACCCGCACCCCCTTGAACAGCGTCGTGGCGTAGCGGTCGCCTGCGCTGAAGATGCCTTTGTCCGAGGCCCACAGGTGGGTCTTGCGGTAGGTCAGGGTGATGCCCTCGGGCGTGACCAGCACGGTCGTGTTGTAGAAGCGGCCGTCGTTGCCGGCTTCCGCAAGGCCGACCACCACCCCCAGGTTTTTTTCTTTCGCCGCGTGCGCCACGGCCGTGAGGGTCGGGCCATCGAGCGGCTCGGCAAGGTGGGCGATGTTCTGCGCCGTGGGAAAGCCCATCAGCTGTGTTTCGGGGAACACCACCAGGTCGGTGCCGGGCGCGCAGGCGCGGATCGCCTCGAGGGTGCGCGCCAGGTTATGGGCCGTGTCGCCATCGCGACCGGCCAGTTGGACGAGTTCTACGTTCATGTCTGCTCCTGACAACACGGTGGTGGCCGAACGTTCTGACAGCGAAAAGGCCTGGCGACAGTGTCCATGCACCTTTGAGGTAACATGGCCACGGCGCGCCGGGGGTCGGCCATGCTCGACCGAGTATGCCGCCGCTGCGCCGGCCGGGGTAATTACGCCCTTGTGGTAACCCAGATGGGGTAGAGATGAACCTTACACTGCAGGACATCGCCTGGCACCGCTCGGTCGGGCAATTGATCGAGGTGCTGGACCAACCGTCGTTCTGGCTTCGCCTGGTGCGTCTGCTGGGGCAGTACGTCGCGTTCGACAGTTGGGTGGCGCTGCTCTTCAGTGAAGGACGGCCCTTGGTGTATGCGGAATGCCCGGGCGCGGACGGCGGCGAAGACCCCTTGTTCCAGGATTACCTCAAGGGCCTCTACCTGCTCGACCCGTTCTACATCGCCAGCCGGGAAGCGCGAACCGGCGGTCTGGTGCACCTGGCCGACGTGGCCCCGGAGTGCTTCGAGCGCACCGACTACTACCAGCGCTACTTTCGCCTCAACGTGGTGGCCGACGAGGTGCAGTACAATGTCCCGCTCGAGGGAGGACGCACGCTGTGCCTGTCGCTGGGCAGCCGCTCGGCGTTCAGCGGGCCGCAGATCGCGTTGCTGCACCTGGCGCAGCCCTGGGTGCTGGCGATGATGCGCCAGCGCTTGCGCTTCGAGAAGGCTGCGCTCGAGGTGGCCCCTGCGCCGCAGTGGCAACATCAGCTGGAGCAGGGCAGTGGCAGGCTCGATGCGCCGCTCACGGCTCGGGAACTGGAGGTCGGGCGCATGGTGCTCAGTGGGTGTTCGAGCAAGGAGATCGGCCGCAAGCTGGCCATCTCCTCGGAAACGGTGAGGGTTCACCGCAAGCACATCTACAGCAAGCTGGGCATCAAGTCGCAGTCCGAGCTGTTCGCGTTGTTCCTCAAGGCGCAGGCGTGAAGCGATGGAGGCTTCGAGATTCGGTGGAAGCAAGCCCGTGATGCCAGATCCGAGTAGAAACCGGCTGGAGATCGAACGTCCAGCGCCGATGGAGGCGCTTGGCATGGTTAAGAGGTGATCGTGAAGACGTTGTATGGTGTGTACCTGTTCATCACCGTGTGCGCGATGGTGTTGGCCTACAAACTCGGCGCTGGCGAGCAGGGTATCGCGCAGGAAGCGGCGCGGTGCATGACGCATGAGCGCATCGCCGAGCAAGACCAGTGCCTGAAGACGCTCGAAGCCGATGTGGGCGAGCTGTACCGCGCCGTCAAGGCGCTCTCCGAGCAGAAGCGGGAAGCGGCGCCGACACCGTGATGCCTGGAGACTGACTCCAGGCGGTCCTTTCGCGCCTTCAGAAGGACATCATTCCTTGCTCAGGTCCACCAAGGGCGCCTGCCGTACCTCGGTCTCGCGTCCGTCCTGGATGTCGCTCACCTGTTGCAGGGCTTTATCCACGGCCCCCTTGTCCGCCAACAGGCTGTACTGGATGCGGAACTGCTTGTGTGCCTTCGGCTCGATGCTCGGCACCAGGTTCAGCGGCCGCTGATACCGACGGTTGTAGGAAAAGCTCGTCCCTGGCTCCAGCCCCGTGACGTAACCCTGCCCCTGGGTGTCGGTGTTCTTCCACAGCGAGAACACCGGCAGCGTGCCGGTGTTGAAACCGACCGAGACGCCCAGCGTGCCCGCCTTGTTGTGCAGCACGGTCAGCGTGTCGCCCTTGGTATCGGCGTATGGCACCACGTTGTAGACCGTCTCGTCGTAATCCTGGGTCGGCGCACGGTAGGTCTGCCAGTCGGCCAGGTCGCCCTTGGCCTTGTCGTTGAACGGCGACACCTGCTTCACCGGGGCGGCGAAGCGCGCACCCTGCTCCAGGAACGGGGCGCCGAAGTTGCTGTGGTACAGCGCCTGGTACTCCTTGGCGTAGTCGCCGTTGTTGGTCAGGGTGTCGTCGAGCGTGAAGGTCACGCTGCCGGGTTCGGTGACCAGCTCGGTCGCGACCGAGAAATCGACCTTCTTGAAGGCCTGCTCTTTCAGCTCGCCACGCAAGGTGATGGCGTAGGGCGGCGTCTCGTCGATGTGCAGCGTCACCGTGCTCGCCGGAATGTTGGCCGCCCGACCGTGCAGCGTCAGCAGCTCGCCGTTGTCGACGCCAGGATGGCCGACCCATTCGTAGCCGCAACGGGCGACCAGCTCGTTGAAGCCTTCCAGCCAGCCCAGGCCGTTACGGCCGGTGAGTTCGATGAAGGACGGGTTGACCACCTCCTTGACCGGCGAGTCCCAGCCCATGCGTACGTCACCGACCGACGCCTGCAACACGTTCATGCCACGGGTCGGTACCACGGAGAGTTTCATCGTGCCGTTGTCGATGTCGACGATGCTGACGCCTTCCTGGCGACCGCCATGCAGGGTACGCAGCGTGACGCTGAAGGGTTTGTCGGTCTTGACGCCCAGCTGCGCGCTGGTGACCTGCCAGGGCTGGGCGGCCTTGTCGGTGTCGAGCAGGACGTAGTCCCAGGCCATGGCGTAGGGCGTGGCGGACAGGACGGCGAGGGCAAGGGACAGTCTGAGCAAGGTCATGGCGGGTGGCCTTTCTTGGGGTTGTGCCGTTTTATAGACTGGAGGAAACGTTTCAGCAAGCAGGAAGGAAACGCTTTGCAGATTCGCCAGGGGGCTTGTGGCAGTGAGTGGCGCGCAGAGGCCCGCTCGTTTTTTGTGCTGGGGTAGCGCAGTGAAGGCTGTGATAATAGAAGGCAATCACAAGGGCCATGCCATGCTGACCATTTCCAATACCGTGCACCTGCCAGATGCCGACATCGAGCTGACCTACATCCGCGCGCAGGGCGCAGGAGGGCAGAACGTCAACAAGGTGTCCAGCGCGGTGCACCTGCGCTTCGACATTCCTGCCTCGTCGCTGCCCGCGTTCTACAAGGAGCGGCTGCTGGCGCTGCGCGACAGTCGCATCACCGGCGACGGCGTGCTGATCCTCAAGGCCCAGCAGTACCGCACCCAGGAACAGAACCGAGCCGACGCGCTGGCGCGTCTTGCCGAGTTGATCATCGCGGCCGGCAAGACCGAGAAGAAACGCCGGCCGACCAAGCCGACCCTCGGTTCGAAGACCCGTCGTCTCGAGGGGAAGGCCCGGCGCGGTACTGTCAAGGCGGGCCGGGGGAAGGTGCAGTTCTAGTGCGTGGTGGCAGGCATCACTCCTGGGCAAAGAGAACATCGCTCGATCAACTGGAAGGGTTATTGAGCAGTCCAGCTACGTAAGCGCAATGCCACTGTTTCATTCAGCGCGTAGCGCAACACCCTCTCACCGCACCCCAAACACATGCCGCAAATACGCCACGAAATTCTCGTCCCGACACTGCGTCTTCCCCGGGCTGTCCGAGATCTTCGCCACCGGCGCCCCGTTGCACGCCGTCATCTTGATCACCATGTTCATCGGCTTGACCCCGGGGATGTCGCACGTCAAGTTCGTCCCGATCCCGAAGCTCACGTGGATCCGCCCGTGCAGCGCGCGGTACAGCTCCAGCGTCTTGGCGAAATCCAGCCCGTCGGAGAAGATCAGCGTCTTGCTCGCCGGGTCGATGCCCAGCCGCTGGTAGTGGGCGATGGCCTTCTCGGCCCACACCAGCGGGTCGCCCGAGTCATGCCGCAACCCGTCGAACAGCTTGGCGAAGTACAGGTCGAAGTCGCGCATGAACGGGTCCATGCCGATGCAGTCGGTCAACGCGATCCCGAGCAGGCCGCGGTACTCGCGGACCCAACACTCCAGCGCGGCGACCTGGCTGTCGACCAGCCGGGGGCCGAGCTGCTGGTGGGCCATGAACCACTCGTGGGCCATGGTGCCGATGGGCCGCAGGTCGTATTCGCGGGCCAGGTGCACGTTGCTGGTGCCGACGAAGCGGCCGGGGAAGTCGCGGGTGAGGGTGTGCACGACTTCTTCCTGCACCGGGTAGGAGAAGCGCCGACGGGTACCGAAGTCGGCCAGTTGCAAGCCGGCCAGTTCATCGGCGCTGGCTTCGCGGCGCAGCCAGTCGAGCTTCTCGTAAAGGCGCTCGTTGACCTGCTCGAGCGTCACGTCGCGGTAGCGGTAGCGGTTGCGCACTTCCGAAACGATCGCCAGCAGCGGGATCTCGTAGAGGATCACGTGCAGCCAGGGGCCGCGCACGCGGATCGCCAGCTGGCCGCTGTCGTCGAGGCCGATCTGCACGTAACGCAGGTTGAAGCGGAACAGGCTCAGGAAGCGGATGAAGTCCGGCTTGATGAACGGAATCTTCTCCAGGTAGGCCAACTGGTCGTGGGTCACCGAGACGTCGGCGAGCTGCTCGACCTGATAGCGGATCTCGGCCAGGTAGGGGGAGAGGTCTTCGTCGTTGCGGCAGCGGAACTCCCATTCCACTTCGGCGTTGGGGTAGTTGTGCAGCACCGCCTGCATCATGGTGATCTTGTAGAAGTCGGTGTCCAGCAGGTTCTGGACGATCCGCTCGCCAAAGACGCCTTCGCTCATGGTCGTGCCTCCTGATAATCGCTGATCGCCTGGTCCAGTGCCGCTTCGTCGGCGCACAGGCGGATGCCGGCCGTGGCCAGCGTGGTGCAGGCGCCATCGGCACCCGTTTGGCTCAGGGCCCGGCAGGCAGGCAGGAACAAGAGCACCTCGAAGCCGGCCTCGCGCAGCTGCCGGGCGGTGGTGCTGACGCAGTAGTCCAGGGCCAGGCCGCCGACGATCACTAGGCCGACGCCCTGGGCCTTGAGGTATTCGATGGCACCGGTCGAGCGACGCTCGGCCAGGTCGTGGTAGCAGGCGCCGTAGGGGTGCAGGTCGGGCTCGACGCCTTTCCAGACGAAGTAGTCGTAGTCGATCGGCGCCGGCAGGCCTTCGAGCAGTTCGAAGCCGTAGGTGCCGGGCACGCAGTGGCTGACCCAGGTGAGGTCGGCGTTGGGCAGTGTCAGCGGCTGCAGCATCTGGGCGTGTTCGGACACGACCCAGGCGGCGTTGCGTGGGTGGGCGTCCTTGCTGCCCAGGCGCAGACTGGCGCGGCGGGCCATGGCGTTGAGCGCGGGCGCGATCTCGTGACCACCGGGTACGGGCAGCTCGTCCGGGGCGTTGCGGGTGAAGCCGTTCTGGGCGTCGACGTCGAAACTGGCGATCTTCATCGGAAAGCTCCTGTGCGGGAATGGCTATATATTTCACCTGGTGATATAAGTCTGTCAAGCCCTTGTGCGTCGGCTTGCCAAACTTTATGTTCCTGGTGGAATATGTCGGTCCGAACCCGTAGGAGTGAATGATGAGCCGTGCCGAAGTCCTGGCCAGCGTGGATATCGTGGCCATGCGCAAGGTTGCCGGTGCGCCCGCCCTGGAAGTGCTGTTGCACCGGCGTGAGCGCACGCCGTACCAAGGCCAGTGGGCCCTGCCGGGCGTCCTGGTCAACGGTCGCAGTGCCGACGCCAGCCTGGCGGCTGCGGCCGAGCGTGCGTTGCGCGAGAAGGCCCAGGTGACGCCCCGTCATGTCGAGCAGGTCGGCACCGAAGGCAATGCCCAGCGCGATCCGCGCGGCTGGTCGATGAGCACGTACTACCTGGCGCTGCTCGACCCCGACGTGCCGGTGGAGGGGGAAGGCCTGGCCTTCTTCGACCTCGAACGCATCCTCGGCGGCGAGCTGGCGCTGCCGTTCGACCATGCCGTGCTGGTGCGCCTGGCCCGCGAGCGGCTGGCGAGCAAGACCGTCTACAGCAGCCTACCGCTGTACCTGACGCCTACACGGTTCACCGTGCTCGATGCGCTGCAGGCCACCCAGGCCTGCCTAGGTGCGCCGGTCAACAACACCTCGCTGCGCAAGCGCCTCGAGCGCCTACGGACGGCGGGCTGGATCCAGGCCACCGGCGAAACCCTGCAACCCAAGCTCGGCCGACCCCAGCAGGTCTATGTGCATATCCCCTGCGCGGGAGAGGTCTTCACCTTCGAACGCAGCCTGCTGCCGGAGGGCAATGCCAGCTGAAAATGAGATTAAGCTGCATTTAAGCATCGCGCCTTACGATGCCAGTCAGGAAGCCGGGACGCAGCGTCGCACGGTTCGGACAGGAGTAAGGCGATGGCAATCGCACTGGAAAACAAATGGAAGTGTCTGGTACGTACGCTCGGGTACGTCGGCTGGTCGCTGTTCTGGCTGCTGCTGTGGGACGTGGTGGTCACGGCCGAGGCCATGCTCGCCGAAGGGCTGGGCCTCGAACTGCCGCTGATGCCGCTGACGCTGCTGTGTTCGGCGCTGGTGGTATTGATCAGTTTCAGGAACTCCAGCGCCTACAACCGCTGGTGGGAAGCCCGTACCCTGTGGGGCGCCATGGTCAACAGCTCGCGCAGCTTCGGTCGCCAGGTGCTGACCTTGATCGATGACGACCGTACCACCCAGCCGCTCAAGGCCCGCCTGATCCAGCGCCATGTGGCGTACCTGCATGCCTTGCGTCTGCACCTCAAGGGCGAGCGCGATCCTTCGGCGCTGATGGGGCTGCTGGGTGAACAGGAGCTGCGCCAGCTCGACGGGGCCAGCAACCTGCCCAACGACATCCTCAGCGGCTCGGCCGACCTCATCGCCCAGGCCTTCAAGGCCGGGCACCTGGACAGCGTGCGGCTGGCGCGGCTGGAGTCGACGCTGGTGGACGTGTCCAACTGGCAGGGCGGTATGGAGCGCATCGCCAACACGCCGCTGCCGTATCCATATGTGTACTTCCCACGGCTGTTCAGCACGCTGTTCTGCGTGATCATGCCGCTGAGCCTGGTGCCGTCGCTGGGCTGGTTCACGCCGGTGGTGTCTACCGTGGTGGGCTGCATGCTGCTGGCCATGGAGCGTATCGGCACCGACCTGCAGGCGCCGTTCGGCGACAGCCAGCACCGGATCCGTACCGAAGACCTGTGCCGGACCATCGAGCAGAACCTGCGCTCGATGTGCGATGGCGACCGTGAGCGCCGCGCCTCGCGTCTGGCCGGCAAGCGTGCCGTGGCGCGCCTGCGGCCTGCGTGAGCAGTAAATCCAGGGTCAAGGATCAAGGCCTGCTTCGGCATCCAAGGGGCCGTCCACCTGGAGAGAGGGTGGCTTCATCGCTGGCAAGCCAGCTCCCACAGGCCTGCTGCGCTGCGCGGGCAGGTTGAGGTGTGGGTCTATAGGGGCCTGCAAGTTGTACAACAAAACCTGCTGCGCTGCGTCGGCAGCCTGGAATGCTGGCCTGTGGGGCTTGCCCGCGATGAGGCCGGTACGTCCAACCTCGGAAAGTGCCCCGACAGTGCCAGACCCGTCCCCTTCAGCGCACCGCGCAATCACGGTCGATCGCCGTGATCAGGGTCTGATCGGCGAACACCTCCAGGTGCACCGAGCACGACCCACCGTCGACCCACCCCAGGCGCACGCTCGACGAAGCCTGTCCCGTCTGCAACTGTCCCTGTTGATCGATGCTCGAGGTGTTGCCGCCGCGGTCCTGGCGGATGGTCATGCGGTAGCCCAAGGTCAGCGGCACCGGGTTGTCGATGCGTGGGCGGATCAGCACGGCGTTGTCGCTGCGCTCGGTGTCGATGCTCACCGTCAGGTGCGAATAGTCCATGATCATTGTTGCGTCACCGTGGCCGTGGAATGATTGCCGTACTGCGTCACCGACACCGTGCCGCCGAAGCCGCTCTGGGTGACGCTGGCCTGGTTGCCCTGGCCGTACTGGCCGACGAACGCCTGGTTGTAGGCGCCGCTCTGCACCACGTTGGCCTGGTTGCGGGTCCCGGCCTGGACGATGGCGGCCTGGTTGTAGCTGCCGGACTGGTCGAGGTTCAGGGTGTTGCCCAGCCCGACCTGGTAGGCGGCCGCCAGGTTGTGGGCCCCGCGCTGGTCGATCCGGGCGACGTTGGCCAGGCCGGCCTGTGACTGCACCAGCCGTTGCGCCACGCCGGCCTGATCGATGCGCGCACGGTTGAGGCCGCCCGCCTGCTCCAGTTCGACGCGATGGCCAGTGCCCAGACCGGCATAGCGGCCTTCGGCGACCAGGTCGTTCGCCTGGCCTGACCCGGCGTACAGCCAGAGGGCCGCCGCCAGGGCCGCAGACCAGCGTAGCCTGTGCTGAGTCATGGATGCCTCCGTCACGTCAGTTGACCTGGGTCGGTGCGACCGGTCGGGTCATGGTCTGTTCGTCGTAGCTGCTCAGGTAGCCTTGCAGCAACGGCTGCTTGAGTGCCTCGGGATCGCGCAGGCGCCAGCTGCCATCGCGGGCGCCTTGGGCGATCAGGTGGATCAGCGCACTTTCGATCGCTTCGCGCACGCACTGCTGGACCGGTTCATTGCGCGAGAAACCGGTCTCGACTTCCAGCAGGTGCTTGAGCGAGACGAACTTGAACACGCCGAAGTCGACCTGGGTCGAGTACACGGTCTTGGTGGTGGTCACGCTCTGGATGATCTCGCCGCTGCGGATGTCGACCGCGCGCAGGTTGATGGTGACCTGGTCCTGGCGGTACAGCTCCGACGGGCCGATGCCTAGGTAGCGCACGCCGATGCCGCCGGTGCGCACGTTGCTTTCGTAGGCGACGATGGCGCCGCCGATCAACAGGTTGGCCGGGCGCAACGACGGCAGCATGGCCTGGGCCTGATCCTGTGGTTGCTCCAGGGCGCGGATGATCTTGCGCTCGGTGAGCACGTCCTGCAGGTTTTCACGCTCGACCGGTTTGAACCAGCGCGAGTCGCGTAACGCGGTCACCAGCAGCGACGCGGCGCCTTGGGTGACCGAGGTGGAGAAAGAGCTGTCCGGAGACGGTTTGTACTGGCCGGTCTGGTCACGCAGACCATACACCGCAACGGCGATCGGGCCAGCGGGAGCTGGAAGGCGCATCAGGTCACGGGTGCTGTGGGTCGGCGGTGAAATGCTGGCCGCCGAGGTCGTGCCGGCCGGGCGGGACGTGGCGCAGCCGCTGGCCAGAACCGCCGCGAGGATCATCAGTGAAAGGGTGCGGGCACGCATGGGTCTACTCCAGTGAACTCCCTGCCGCATGGCGCGGCAGGGAACGGCATCATCGAGAACGGTGGGGCGATCAGCGCTGCACGACCACGGCGCTGTTGCTGGCACCGCCGGCCTGGCTGACGGTGGCCGAGTGCAGGTTGCCGGTCTGGGTCACGCTCACGCTGTTGACCAGGGACTGGCCGGCGCCACCGAAACCGCTCTGGGTGATGCTGGCGGTGTTGTTGCGGCCGCTCTGCAGCAGGGCTTCTTCGTTGTAGGCACCGGACTGGGTGACGTAGCCGGCGTTGTTGCTGCCCCAGCTCTGGGTCACGCTGGCGGTGTTGTTCAGGCCGCTCTGGTCGACCGAGGCGAAGCCCAGGCTGGCGCCTTCCTGCTTGACCGTGGCAGTGTGGTTGTGGCCGGTCTGGTCGGTGATGGCGCGGTTGCCCAGGCCCGTCTGCGAGATGCTGGCGTTGAGGTTGTTGCCATTGCGCTGGGTGGCGGTCGCTTCGCTGCCCCAGGCGTTCTGGGTGATGTCGGCGCTGCCGAAGTTGGTGCCGGTCTGCTCGACGTAGCCGTAGTTGCCATGGCCGTTCTGGCGGATGCTGGCGTTCTTGAAGTCGGTGTCGGTCTGGGTGATCAGGCCTTTGTTGGCGAAGCCGTTCTGGTTCACCTTGACCGACTGGCTGTAGTAGCTGTCGTTCTGGTTGATCTGCGACTGGTTGAACTGACCCGACTGGTTGACGCTGGCCACGCCGCCGACGGTCTGTTCCTGGTAGATGTAGCCTTTGTTGGCGCTGCCGGCCTGGTCGACACGGGCCTGGGCATCGTCACGACCACTGACCTGGGTGATGCTCGCCTTGTTGAAGCTGCCGCCATTGAGGGCCTGGTTGATGGTGGCGCCAACCTTGGAGGCGGTGGTGCCTTCCTGGCGAATCTTGGCATCGTTGTGATCGCCGCCCTGGTTCAGGCGCGCCGACTGCTCGACGCCGTCCTGCAGCGAGCCGCCGTTCTGGTTGACGCTGGCGCTGTTGCGGGCACCGTTCTGGTTGACGATCGAGTCGTTGCGCGCGCCGGTCTGGTTGACCGTGACGTTCGAGCCGTTGGCGTCGGACTGCAGGACGTTGAGCAGGTTCTTGTCGCCGATCTGCGAGGTGTTGACCGAACCGCCGTCAGCGAAGGCCACGCCGGAGACCGCGACCAGGACAGCCATGGACAGAAGGGATTTACGTGCGTTCATGATTGACTTCCTATGTTTCGTATTCAAGTGAATGTCGGTTTTTCTTGCACAGGCGGGCCTGCCCGTCGATTGCACAGCACTACGCACCACACAACGGTACAGCGGGGGGTTACAACGAAAGCGTTATGGCTGATTGATCTGGAACTGAGTCGTTTGTCCGGTGGTTTTATCGGTCGTGACGATCTGCAACAGTCCGCCGGACAAGTTGGTGATATTGATGGTGAAGTCGGTGGTTTCCACCGTGCCCGGTGTCAGGCGTCCATCGGCCCCGACGATGCTGGAGGTCACGGCCGACGACACACGGCTGAGAATGGCGCTCTGCAACATGCTGTTGAATTGCGTCAGGGCATTCTGTGCGGAAGCCGAGCCGGAGGCCGACTTCTCGGTGAACGTGTTCTGCGCCGTGGCCTGGTTGAGCAGCACCGGGCCGTTGAGCGGGTTGCCACCGAACGATGGGTTGTTGGGCACGTAGACCAGCTCGCTGGCCTGGGCCGCGGCGCCGATCGCCAGGCTCAGCGCCAGGCCAAGCAGGGCAGGGGATAGGCGAGACATTCGACCTCCTTTCACAGTTCGTCACGGGCCAGGTCGGGGTCGCCGAACACCTGGGCCACTTGGTAATCGAGAATCGCCTGGAACACCTGCGCCGCGGCTTCCGCGCCAATCGCCGGGATCAAGGCGCGGTTGGGCGGAATGAACATCTGCAACAGCCGGCGGTTGCCGTAGTCGACGAACACCTGGCTGCCCAGGCGGGCAGTCGGCCGTTCGCTGATGGCCACGTTGAACCGACCCGGCTCGTCCAGCTCCTGCCAGGCGGCGGCGAAGCTGTCGTAGAAGGCCCGGCCTGCCAGCGTCACCGTCTGCCCGACCACCAGGCCGCCGAAGTGCTCGCGGTTCAGGGGGCGCGGGTCGGTCAGGCTGCCCGTGGCTTCGAGCGCGGTCTGCGCGTGAGCGACGGACACCGCACACACGGACAATGCGATCACAGTGGTCAGGACGGCGACGTTCATAAGGGGCAGTAGTTCCGTGAAGTTGGAGCCACTGTATGCGAGAAAATGGCAATGCGCCATTAATCGTGTAATGTTTTATTTACACTATTTTGACGTCAGTAAAGTTGATGAGACGTGCCGACTTAATGGCGTCAATGTGACTGAAAAACTGCGTGTGTTACGCGTGAAATCGTCGGTAACGAAGAATGAAATGAATAAAAAGACTTTATTGACGTCAATAAAAAGTACAGAGAATGCCCTCGTGCCGTTTCTTGCGATGTTGACGACTCCACCCCACGAACTCGAATCACGCTATGCTCAGTCCCATGACGTCTTCCATGCCTGTGCATCCCTCCTGTCCGGCCGGTGTCTGCGATTGCGGCCGAGCGCTCCTTGACCAGGCCCCCGACCAAGCCTGTCGGGTGCTGCTGCTGACGCGTCCGGAAGAAAAGCGCCTGATCGAGCGGCTCGAGCACCTGCGGGATTTCGACGACTTGCAGCACTTGCAGCGTCGCTTGCGCGAGCAGTTGGGCATCGAGGTACGGATCGCGCCCGGTGTGAACGAAGTGCGCAGCATGCGCGGCATCGTCATCGAGATCCCACCACAACCGGGTTTGTGCCGACGCACCCGCCAGGCGATCCCCGCAGCGATCCGGCGTGGGCTGGAACGCAACCCGGAGGTCGCGTTCCGGTTGCTCGATGCGCACGACCTGCTCGGTGGTCTGGCTTGAGGGGAGCCGGCGAAACGGGCACCTGCGCGTGCCGGGTTAAATTCCCGGTCGTCCGGCTCGTCTCCCCCATAGCCGCCGAACGCCCAACCGCCTCGCGCGCCCCTGACAATCAAGGAGACAGGCAATGACTTCCGTATTCGATCGCGACGACATCGTGTTCCAGGTAGTGGTCAACCATGAGGAACAGTATTCCATCTGGCCCGACTACAAGGAGATTCCCAACGGCTGGCGCGCGGTCGGCAAGAGCGGCCTGAAGCCCGAGTGCCTGGCCTACATCGAAGAGGTCTGGACCGACATGCGTCCGCTGAGCCTGCGCCAGAAGATGGCCGAATCGGCCAGCGCGCCATAACCGCGATGTCCATCCTCAACCTGTTGTGCCTGCCGTACTCCGGCGCCAGTGCCATGGTCTACAGCCGCTGGCGGCGCACGCTGCCTGCCTGGGTGCGGGTGACGCCCGTGGAGTTGCCGGGACGTGGCGCGCGGCTGGGCGAACCGTTGCAGACCGATCTGTCGGCACTGGCCCGGCAGCTGGCCGAAGAGGTCCGTCATCACGCGCAGCCACCCTATGCCGTGCTCGGCCATAGCCTGGGCGCGCTGCTGGCCTTCGAGCTGGTGCACGCCCTGCGCACGCTGGGATGCCCGCCACCGGTGGCCCTGTTCGCCAGTGGGACGGCTGCGCCGACGCGCCGTGAAGGCTACGACGGGGCCGACTGGCGCGAACCCAAGTCCGACGCCGTGTTGATCGACGAGTTGCGCACCTTGCAGGGCACGCCCGAAGAGGTGCTGGCCAACGAGGAACTGATGAGCCTGACCTTGCCGGTCCTGCGCGCAGACTTTCTGTTGTGCGGCCGCTATGCCTATCGCCAGCGACCCCTGCTGCAGTGCCCCGTGCACGTGTTCGCCGGCGAGCAGGACAAGGCCAACGAAGCGCAATTGCGGGCCTGGGGTCAGGAGAGTGCGGGCGACTTCTCCCTCAGCCTGTTCCCCGGTGGGCATTTCTTCATCCATGAGCAGGAAGCCGATGTGCTGGGCGCGCTCACCGCCGCGCTGGAGCCGCTACGCGGGCACGCCTGAGCCTGGGGAACTTCCGCCGCCCTCGGCGGTTGGATTGACGCCGGCCCCTGGGTTGATGGAGGCTTGACGGCACCGCACCCAGGCAAGGACCGCACATGTTGATCGATCCCGCACAGGCCACGTTGCTGGTCGTCGATATCCAGGAAAAACTCATCGGCTCCATGAGCGACCCCGACGGCATGCTGGCGCGCACGCGCTGGCTGCTGGCGGCGTGCACCGATCTGGCGCTGCCTGTGGTCATTTCCGAACAGTACCCCAAGGGCCTGGGGCCGACCGTCGCCGTGCTGACGGCCGTGGCGCCCCAGGCCGAGGTGGTGCAGAAGGTGCACTTTTCCTGCGTGGCCGGCGAATGTCTGCCTGCCGCGTTGCTGGCGCGCCAACAGGTCATCGTGTGCGGCATGGAAACCCATGTCTGCGTCCTGCAGACGGTGATGGACCTGCTGGCCCTGGGCAAGACCGTGTTCGTCGTCGAGGACGCCTGCGACAGCCGCCGAGCGGAGAACAAGCAGCTGGGCCTGGCACGCATGCGCCATGCTGGCGCCCAGATCGTCACCCGCGAGATGGTGCTGTTCGAACTGCTCGGCAGCTCGGCGCATCCGGCGTTTCGCCACATCAGCAAGACCTACCTGGTCGGAGAACAGCCCTGAACCGCAGGGCCCTGGGCGGGCTGCTGGTGGCCCTGGCGCTGCTGCAAGGGTGCGCCGGGCGTCAGGACCGTACGCCACCGGCCGACCCGGCCGAGGTACGCCAGACCGTGTTGCGCCTGCTGCCGGCCAGCGTGAAGGATCGTGCGGGCTGGGCGCAGGACATTCAGGTGGCCTTCGCGGCCCAGCGTCTCGAGCCGAGTCAGGACAACCTGTGCGCCGTCCTGGCGGTGGTCGAGCAGGAGTCCACGTTCAACGCCGACCCGCAAGTGCCAGGCCTGGGGCGCATCGCCCGCGCCGAAATCGAGCGTCGCGCCAAGCGGGTGCTGATTCCGGGCGCCCTGGTGAATGCCGCACTGCGCACCCGTTCGAGCAATGGCAAGACCTATGAGGAGCGGTTGCAGGCGGTGCGCAGCGAGAAGCAGCTCAGTGCGCTGTACGACGACGTGATCAGTGGCTTGCCCTTGGGCAACACCCTGCTCGGCGGCCTCAACCCGGTGCACACGGGCGGCCCGATGCAGGTCAGCGTCGATTTCGCCGAACATCATGCCCAGGATTACCCTTACGGCGTGCCAGGCACGATTCGCCAGGAGGTGTTCACCCGGCGCGGTGGCTTGTACTTCGGCATCGCGCACCTGTTGGGCTATCCGGTCGACTATCCGCGTCCGCTGTACCGCTTCGCCGATTTCAATGCCGGCTGGTATGCCAGTCGCAACGCGGCGTTCCAGGCGGCGCTGAGCCAGGTCACCGGGGTCGAGCTGGCACTGGACGGTGACTTGATCGCGCCCGGCTCGCTGTTGCCGGGCACGACCGAAAAGGCAGCGCGCCTGCTGGGGCGCCAGTTGGGGCTACGCAACCCGCAAATCCGCAGCCAGCTGGAAAAGGGCAACGACCAGAGCTTCGAGCAGACGGTGATTCACGAGCGTGTGTTCGCCCTGGCCGACGCCAAGGCCGGCAAGCCCGTGCCCAGGGCGATCCTGCCGGGCATCGAGCTGAAAAGCCCGAAGATCACCCGCAAGCTGACCACCGCCTGGTTCGCCGAACGGGTGGATCAGCGTTACCAGCGGTGCATGGCGCGGTAGACACCATGCGCCATGCCCTTTCGGCCTGCTTGAGCGGCAGGCCCTCCAGGCCTGGTCAGGATTGGACCAGGGCTTTGGCACGCCGCCTCGGTTGATGTCAACGCTGGTTTGTCAGACCGGCACAACCTATCTGTGGGCTGGCCCGCGATGCAGGCGGTGACGGCCCGGGCGCTATCGCGGGCAAGCCCGCTCCCACAGGGTGCTTGAACAGCCATGCCTGCATCGACAGGCTTCCGCAGGGTGCTTGAACAGCCATGCCTGCATCGACAGGCCTCCACAGGGTGCTGGCACAGCCATGCCTGCATCGACAGGCTAAAGAGGTCTGGGTGGGAGCTGGCTTGCCAGCGATAGGGCCCTGTCAAGCGCCGCCTGCATCGCGAGCAAGTCAGCTCCCCTAGGTTGAGCTCCAGGCGCGTATCGGTTTGATGGTTCATCGATTGTATAGCCCTTGACGACGGCGCCTAGAACTCTCGGATGATCAAGACCCGCCCAACATCGCTCGTGTAATCAACCTTCTACCAGCGCCTTCACCACCTGATCCACCGCCCCCTTGAACCCGGCCAGCGTATCCGGCGCATCGCTGTCCACCACCACCAGGCGCGCACCGCCTGCCTCGATGGCGCTCACCAGTGCAGGGGTCGGCTGCCGGTGATGCAGCACCAGTGCCACGTCCTGCGCCTTGAGCTGCTCGGTCAGTGCCTTGAGCGACGTTTCATCCCAGGCGTCGTCGGCCGGCAACGGCTGCTCGACCACGTCCAGGTTCAAGCCACTGGCCAAGTAGCCCAGGCGTTCGGACAGGCTCACCACGCTGAGGTTGTCGACCTCGGCCAGGCGCGTCTGGCTGTTGGCCGTCAGCGTCAGCAGTTCACGCTTGATGCTCGCCAGATTCGCCTGAATCTTCGCTTTGTCAGCGGGCGCCAGGCGCTCGAGGTCATTGGCCAGGACGTCGGCCATGCGCCCGAGATTGGTCGGATGCAGCCAGGGGTAGTGAGCGAAGGCGTTTTCGCCTTGCACGGCGATGCCCGGCAGAGCGCCATCGACCGGGCGGGCCGCGTCGATCTCGACGATGCGGAGGTTGCTGCGTCGGGCCATGGGGTACAGCGGATCGTCGTGCCAGATCGAACGCAGCCCGATCGCCGCGTCTGCCTGTTGGGCGGCCTTGACCAGGCTGGCGCCCCCGCGTCCTTCGAAATACGACGGTTGGCGACTGGCCGGCAGGGTGGCGGGTGCCGCGCGCCTCACCTGCACCGAGGTGTCCACCAGCAGGGCGCTGGCCAGGCTGTGGGTGACGGGCAGGGTGGTCAGCACGCTGACCGCTTCAGGGCCGGGTGCAGAGGAGGCAGCCAGCGCCAGGCCTGGGCAGAGCGACAAGGCCAGAGCCAGGGTCAGAGGCTTGAGATCGAAGGTCATGCCGGGTTTCCTTGCAGGCGAGGGACGAGGGCGCGGGCCAGGGCGGCCAGGGCGAAGCAGACACCGGCCACCAGGATGATCGCGGCGCCCGAGGGCACGGGCAGGTCGACCATGATAGGCAGCAGGATCCCCAGCAGGGTGCTGAGGGTGGCGATCAGTACCGACAGCCAGAAGAACCCTTTGAGCGACTGGCTGACCAGGCGCGCCGCCGCCGCCGGGATCACCAGCAGGGCGCCGACCAGGATCGCGCCGATGACCTTGACCGCCGCCACCGTGACCAAGGTCACCAGCACCACGAACAGGTAGTCCAGACGCTTCACCGCCACACCCCGTACTGCCGCGAGCTGGGGGTTGAAGCTGGCCAGGATGATGCGGTTGTACAGCGGCAGCGCCAGGCCCAGCACCAGCAACGCGACGATGCCCAGCACCAGCAGGTCCTGGCCGCTGACGGTCAGCACCGAGCCAAACAGCACGTTCTCGAGGATGTGCACGTTGATCTTGCCCGCCAGCATCAGCAGCAGACTCGCGCCCAGGGCCAGTGAGACCGACAGGAAGACCCCGATCAGCGTGTCGGGCGACAGGCCGGTGCGGTTGCGCAGGTAATTGAGCAGCAGGCCGAACAGCAGGCAGTAGCCGAACAGGCTGCCATAAGGACCGGTGTACGGCTCGCCCAGCAGGATGCCGATGGCGACACCGGTCAGCGCCGCGTGGCCCACCGCTTCGGAGAAGAACGCGAAGCGCTTGACCACCACCAGTGTCCCGAGCCCGCCCAGCACCGGGCCGATCATCAGGCCGGCGAGCAGGGCATTGACCACGAAGCCGTAGGCCAAGGCCTCGGGCAACCAGCCGGCCTGTGCCCAGTCCTGGACCAGTTGGCGAACGGTATCGAGGCTCATCAGGCGGTGCCCTCGCTGCGGGTGTGGACGGAGAACAGCGTCAGCAGACGCTCGGGGGTCAGGGCCTGGGCCGGCGGCGCGTCGAACAGCACCTGGCGGCTCAGCCCGGTCACCCGGTCGGCCAGGCGCAGGACGGCCTGCAGGTCATGTTCGATCCACAGCACCGTGGTACCCGCCCGACGCCAGCCGTCGAGCAGGCGCTCGAACACCTGGATACCGGCCTCGTCCAACGCCGACATCGGCTCGTCCAGGACCAGCAACTGCGGCGTGGGCACCAGCCCTTGGGCCAGCAGCACGCGCTGGCGCTCGCCACCGGACAGCGCACCCATGCGCCGCGTGCGCTTGTCGAGCATGCCCACCTGCGCCAAGGCGTCGTCGATGGGCGCACGCACCCGCCGGGACAGCCCCAGGAAGGCCGGGCGATGCTGGCACAAAGCGCCCATGAAGTCGTCCACCGTCATCGGCAGGCCCCGGTCGAATTCCAGGGCCTGGGGAACATAGCCGATCACCTGGGCCTCGCCCGGCCACTCCAGGGTCAAGCGCCCGCGATGGGGCATCTGCCCCAGCAGCGTCTTGATCAACGAGCTCTTGCCGCCACCATTGGGGCCGACGATCGCGTGCACGCTGCCCGGTGCGACACTGAAGCGCACCTGGTCCAGGATGCGCGTGCGCCCGAGCGTCAGGTCGATGCCGTCGAAGTCGATGCGCGGGCCGCAGGCGAGACCGGCACGCTCGGCGATAGGGGCGGCGGCGGTCATGTGCGACGCTCTTCGATGGCGCGGACCACGGTGTCCATGTTGCGCTTCATCTCCACCTCGTACTTGTCCGCGGTGTACTCGCCGTAGGAGATGTGGGTCAGCGGGTAGATCCGCACGCCCGACTCGCGCTGGATGGTTTCGACGTAGGCAGAAGGGAAGTCCATCTCCGAGAAGATCACTTTCACGTCCAGCGCCTTGAGCTGGTCGATGGTCTTCTTCAACTGCGCCGGGCTCGGCTCGATGCCGTGGGCCGGCTCGACCACCGCCGTGACTTCCAGCCCGAAGTCACGCACCAGGTAGTCGTAGGCGGCATGGATGGTGGCCACGCGGAAGGTCGCGTCCGGGGCCTGGGACACCTTGGCCAGGGCCTCGGCGCGCAGGGCCCGCAGGCGTTTGGCGTAGGCGCGGGCGTTCTGGGTGTAGTAGCGGGCGTTGTCCGGGTCCAGCTTGCCCAGTTCGCGGGCGATGTTGTTGACCTGGGCGATAGTCGCGCTGATCGACAGGAAGGTGTGCGGGTTGACCACCTTGCCGGCCCCACGCGCGGCGATGCCGGTAGCCGCCAGCAGCGGCACGTTGGCGTTGGCCTCGATGGTCTTGATGTCGGGCGTCTCGCTGGCGGCGATCATGCGGTCGGCGAAGTCATCATGGCCGACGCCGTTGAGCACGATCACGTCGAGGGTGCCGATGCGCTTGATGTCCTCGGCGCGTGGCTCGTAGGCGTGGGGATTGAAGCCGGCCGGAATCAGCGGTACCACCTCGGCCTTGTCGCCGACGATGTTGCTCACGTAGCTGTAGTACGGGTGCAGGGTGATGCCGATGCGCAGCGGCTTGTCGCCGTCGGCCAGGGCCACGGCAGGCAGGGCACAGGCCAGGAACAGGCCGAGCAGGCGGCGAGCGAAGGCGGAGCGGAGCATGGGGAGTCCTTGGGTTCAGTGGCGGTGTTGGCGGGTGACCCCGGCGTCGTAGTGCGTGGTGATCTGGCGCCAGCCCTGGGCGGCGAGGGCCTCTGGCGTCAACGCATCGGGCAGCGGTCCGCCGGGCTCGCGCAGCAGCCAGACCTCGGCCGATGCCTCGGGCGCACCCGGCGGCAGCATCAGCAGGTCGCCCGCGATCTGACGGTCCTGGCTGCGCCCCAGGTAGGCCCCCGAGTCGAGCAGGGTCCAGCGATGCCCACCGCGGGTGGCGCTGCTGGTGTCGGTCACGAACGGCGGCAGGCCTTCGTCGGCCAGCTGCGCGACATCGGGCAATCGACCCTCTTCCTCGTGCAGCAGGCGGATCTCGTCGAAGGCCACGTGCAGGTCGGTGAACAGCCCCTGCTCGGCAGCGCTCAGGTCGCGGCGCGCGTCGATCTGGTGCGCGGCGACGCGGACCTCGTCTTCGCGCTCGCCGCGCAGCGTCACCACCGTACCGGCCACGATCACGATCAGCAGCGCGACCAGCAGCACGTACAGCGATTCATGCCCGGCACCGGCCGGGCGAACGACCTGGGTACGGCTCATGGCTCACCGATGTCGGCGTGATCGACTTCCACCACATGACCAGGCCCGGCGTCGAACAGCACGTAGAACTCACCGTCGGGGCGCTTGAAGGTCAGGCTCGAGTCGTCGCCCAGCTTGCCGCCGACCAGCACCTGCTCGTCGTAGCCGATCACGTCGAGGGTCACCCCCGGCGCGCCGCTGCCGTCGGAAAAGCCGCCGGTGCATTTGATCTGGTCGGCCGCCACCGGTGCGCATTCGCACATCGGGTTGTGCGCCAGGGCGGGTGTCGCGGCCAGCAGCAGAAGCGGCAGGGTGAGGATGCGCAATGGACGGGTCATTTCTTGGCTCCTTGTCGGTTCAACCAGGCCACGGTGGCGGGCGAGGCCTGGGCCAGCGGAATCGAGGCCTGGTGCAGGCTGCCGTCCCAGCCTTCGATGCTGATCCAGAGTTCGGCGTCGGGGCGGGTGCGGGGTGGGATGGGCAATGAGGTGATCATGCGGTATGGCGGGCCGAAGAAGATCGTGCCGGCGGTGCGCAGGCTGCGTGGTTTGCCAATGCGCAGATAGACGGCCTTGGCGCCCTCGATACAGGTCGTGCACAAGGCGGCGTTGAACAGCTTGAAGTGCCCGGCCGGGCCATCGGCCTGGGGCGCTTCGTCACGAAACTCTGCCAGGTCGAGGCGGTAGGGGCCGACCTGGATGTCCTTGACGAGGTGCGCACCCAGACCGCCTTCGCCACGGAACAGCTTGGCATCGGCGAAGTACTTGGGCATGAAGCCCAACGGGATCAGGATCAGCAGGATGTTCAGGTGAAAGCGCCATTTCAGCCAGAACTGGCGCACGGGGCTGTGGTGCACGGCAGTAGCCTGGCTCATGGTTGCGCCTCCACGGCGGTCTCGAGACGCGCGGTGCGCGGGCGTACGCTGCGCTCGTTGCGCTTGAGTGCAGCGGCGGTGGCCTGGGCGGTGCGTTTGGTCCAGATCAGCAGCCCGCTGAGGACCATCAGCGTCAGGACCAGGCCGAAGAAGAACCAGATCAGCTTGATCGGCAGGCCACCGAAGTCGCCGGTGTGCAAGGGGCGCATGGACTCGGTGACGAATTCCAGCGCCGAGCGGTCCTCGAGCAGGAACTGGCTGTCCACGCGGCGGGTGTAGGGGTTGACGTCGGCGCTCTGGAACATCAGCGGATACCAGCCGCGGCCGCCCAGGCTGACATGGCTGTAGGCGGTGGCGGGCAGGGCGACGAAGCTGATGTCCAGGCCCGGGACCTGCGCACTGGCGATGCGTGCCGCCTCGTCCAGGTCGATGCGTGGCGCGGGCGTGCCGTCGACGGTGCGCGGCACGTCCTCGCGGGCGATCACGGGTACTACCGGTTCGCTGGAGATCGTGATGTGGTTGTCGCCAAGGATCGCCTGGATCAGGAACCAGGTACCGGTGATCGAGATGACCGCGATGAACCAGATCGACCAGACGCCGGCCAGGCGGTGCACGTCGCCCCAGAAGATGCGTGAACCTTGGCCGGTGCGCACGGGCTTGAAGAAGCCACGCCAGAACTTCTTGTACACCACCAGGCCGGTGACCAGCGAGGCGAGCATCGGCAGGCCGAGCAGCGAGACCAGGTACCAGCCCCAGCTGTAGCCGTTGGTGAACGGCACCAGCCACCAGCCGTGCAGCGCCCGGGTGAACTGCTCGAAGCTGAAGTCCGGGCTCTTGCCCTGGATCGCGCCGGTGTAGGGGTTCACGTACAGCGTCGGCGCGGTGCCGTCGGGAAAGGTCACGTCGACGTTGAGCGCGAAGTGCGAACCGTCCGGCTGGCGCAGCGAGCGCACGGCCATGTCCGGCTCGGCCTTGTGCAGGGCATCGAGGATCTGCTGATAGCTCAGGCGCTCGGCCTCGTCGTTCGGTTTGCTGGCCCGCACGTCCGGGTTGGCCAGCCAGACGATCTCCTGGCTCACCACCGCCAGCATGCCGGTGAAGCAGACGATCAGCACGAAGAACCAGATGGGCAGCGCGAGCCAGCTGTGGACCAGGAACCAGAGTTTCGAGCGTGATTTTTTGGACATGATGAGCGGGCAACCTGGATGTCGCGGTGTCGATGGAGGATGAGCGCGGCGCAACGCACGCAGGGGAAAAGCGCACCCTGGGCGAAGCTTGGGGATTTAACCCTAAAGACGAACGAGAATCGAAATTCCTCGCAGGTTAAGTGCAAGCAAATGTTTCTGCTGGAAAGGATCGGAGGACAGGTGTGTCTGTCGTGTTCTCTCGGTCCGTGAAGCGTCGCTCGCGGGTGTCATGGGTCCTGGTGCTTTCAACGTCTTTACCTAACACGATGTGGATCCTATCGCTGACCTGGCAGAGCGGTTCGCCTTTTGTGTGTGGGGCTTGCCCGCGATTTGGGCGGTGATGGACCGGGCGCTGTCGCGGGCAAGCCCGCTCCCACAGGGCTACGCTTGCCTGTACCACTGTGGCGTCGGACCGGCCGCGAAGCAGCTCTAAGATCGATCAGCAATCCCCTGTCTCACACCACCGTTCGCAACGCCCTGAGCAACCCCTCCACCTGCGCCTCGTCATTCAGTAACCCTGGCGCCGTGCGCACCACTGGCCCGACGTCTCGGTCCACCGCATCGACCACCACCCGTTGGCGCATCAGCTCCGCCGCCACGCGATCGCAGTCTTGCCCCTTGACCCGGAAGAAACTGAAACCCGAAGACAAGGCCGGGTCCAGGGGGGTCACCAGCTCCACCTGGGGCATCGCCACCAGCCGCTCGCGCAGGTAGCCGTTGAGCTGGTGGATCCGCGCCTGCACCTCGGCCTTGCCCAGTTGCAGGTGCAGGTCGAATGCCTGGTCCAGGGCCCAGCGGTGTTCGAAGCTGTGATAGCCCCCGGGGCTCATGGTGGTGGCGAAGTCCTTGTCGGCGGAGAAGGTCGGCACCAGGGGGGTGAGGTCCTTGACCTGGGACGAGCGCGCGCAGACGATCCCGGTACCGCGCGGGCCGAACAGCCACTTGTGCGTGCCGGCGATGAAGAAGTCGCAGTGCATGTCGGGAAAGTCCAGCGCCTCGACGCCGAAGCCGTGCACGCCGTCGATCACGTAGAGGATCCGGTCCTTCTCGTCACGGTCCCGGTTGCGCTCGGCCACCAGCTGACCGATCTCGCCGATCGGCAGCTTCACGCCACTGCCCGATTGCACCCAGGTCATGCCCAGCACTCGCGTATTGGCGCGCAGGCTCTTGGCGATGTTGCCGAGGATTTCGTCGGTGCTCACTTGGCGCGGGTCGTCGAACAGGCCGATGCGACGTACCTGGGTGCCTTCGCGCGCCACCCGGAAGTCCAGCACGTTCTGCACGCAGTAGTGTTCATGATGGGTGATGAGGATTTCCTGGTCGGAGCGCACATGGATCCCGCCGAACACCATGGCCAGGCCATCGGTGGTGCTGCCGGTCAGCGCGATCTGGGCAGGGTGCGCCTTGAGATAGGCACCGGCGGCGCGGCGCACCTGATCCTCACGCTTCCAGCCCTCCTCCAGGTCCCAGTCCATCAGCAGGCCTGGGTTGCGGTCGAGGTCGGCGCGATGGCGGGCGATGGCGTCGCGCACGGGCCGCGGGTGCGAGGTGATCAGGAAGTTGGCGAAATGCAGGTAGCGCGGGTCCTGTTCGAACAGCGAGCGCAACCAGGTCCATTTGGCCGCGCCCTGGGGAGCGTGCGCCATGGGCGGCTCGCTGGCCAGGCTGGTGAACGGCAGCGAGGCGGCCAGCAGGCCGGCCTGTTTGATGAAGGTTCTGCGATTGGACATGGAAAGTGCGCCGTACGCCTGTCAACGGGTGATCAGGGAGATGGAAGAACGCTGGACCTGCGCCCAGACGCGAAGAAAATTGCCGCCCCAGAGCTGGGCGATGTCGGCTTCGTCGTAGCCACGGCGCAGCAGCTCGGCAGTGACGTTGCGTGCCTGGCCGACCGGCGCGAAGCCGGTCACGCCGCTCCTGGCGTCGGAGCCCGAAGCGAGGCCGACATGCGCGATGCCGACGGTTTTCACGGCATGGTCGATGGTCTCGCCGTAGGCACGCAGGGTGGCCCTGGGCGTGGCTGCCTCCAACGGGCGCGATTCATCGCCGTAGACCGGGATCACCACCACGCCGCCCGTGGCGGCGATCGACCGCAGGTCCTTGTCGCCGGAGCTGCGCTGCAGGTCCGGCACCGTGCGTGAGGCGACCAGTGGGGCACGGCTGAGCCGGGTCACCTGACGCAGAGCCTGGCTCGAGAGCTGCGACACGTCGATGATCACACCCAGGTCATTGAGCCGGGCGACCGCCTGCTCGCCCCGTGGCGACAGGCCGCCCGACCCCCCGACGTTCGCGCACGGCGTCGCCTGTGCGGCGTCGATCTGGGCCGTGTCACCTGCGCAGGCGAAACCGAACAGACGCATGCCGCGTGCCGTCCAGGCGTCGAGCTGATCGAGGTCGGTGCTGAACGAGGCGGCGTCCAGCAGGCCAAGCACCACGGCGAAGCGGCCTTCGCCGTGCAGTCGGCGGACATCCTCGGGGCCGTAGGCGAACGCCAGCTGCTCGGGATGGTCGCGGACCTGGTGGGCGAGGGCGGTGAAACGGGCAAGCTGCCGCGCCTGGGCAGGCTCAGCGAGGCAGGCCTCGGGCGGCTGCGACGCACCGTCGCCCGCCCAGTCAGTCAGGCTGAGTGCCGCGCCCGACAGGTGCCCTTTCTCCAGGGTACGCAGGTCGAATGGGGAAGGGCCCTCATGGCTGGAGGAGGGGGTTGCGCTGCCCAGTGCAGGCGAGACCGTCACCTGGCCATCGAAGGTCAGCAGGCGCGCCTGCAAGGCGTCGGCCTGACGAATGATCGCCCGCGAGTAGCCTGGGTTGTCCGGGATCCAGGTCAGCCAGACGACGGTCGCCGCCAGCACCAGCAGCAAGCCCAGGATCGCGCGTACGCGCCAGCGGGGACGGGAAATGGCCATGCGGGGCGGTCTCGTGGGGCAATAGAGGAGCTGCTCGATGAACGAGCGTGCACGTGGAAAATTTAGGCGTACTCGATCATCGACGGATACGCGCTTGGAACCCCGAACCTACAAGAGCGGGCTTGTGCGCGATGCAGGCGGCGACGGACCGGACGCTATCGCGGGCAAGCCCGCTTCCACAGGTCCGTGGCGGCCGGTCCCGCCACTGCGTGATCGTGGGTATTCGGACTGCATCACTGCAATCAGGGCCTGCCATTTACCCGTCGCATGACGCTTCTGCCAGTTAAATTTTCTTACATCTGCGTCGTCCCCTAGACACATGCGACCTGCCGCCTGATTCCTGGCCGACCGGTCACAAGGTCAACTTCTTTCTCCTTTCGGGGAGACCCCATAGAGGACGCTGGACATGACTCAGGCAACCGAATCGACCGTCGTGCACGATCTGATCGGCATCGGCTTCGGCCCCTCCAACCTGGCGCTGGCCATCGCGCTGGAAGAGCGCGGCCAGGTCCAGGGGCCGTTGGATGCGCTGTTCCTGGACAAGCAGGCCGACTACCGCTGGCATGGCAACACCCTGGTCACCCAGAGCGAGCTGCAGATCTCCTTCCTCAAGGACCTGGTCACCCTGCGCAACCCGACCAGCCCGTACTCGTTCGTCAACTACCTCAAGCACCACGGCCGCCTGGTCGACTTCATCAACCTGGGCACGTTCTACCCCTGCCGGATGGAGTTCAACGACTACCTGCGCTGGGTTGCCGCGCACTTCGAGGCGCACAGCCGCTATGGCGAAGAAGTGCTGAGGGTCGAGCCGGTCCTGCGCGACGACACGGTCGAGGCGCTACGGGTCGTCTCCCGTGACGTCCAGGGCCGACAGATCGCCCGCATCACCCGTACGCTGGTGGTCAGCCCCGGCGGCACGCCGCGCATCCCGGAGGCCTTCGCCGCGCTCAAGGACGACCCGCGCGTCTTCCACCACTCCCATTACCTGGCACGCATGGCCGAGCAGCCCTGCGCCGACGGTCAGCCCATGCGCGTCGCCATCATCGGCGGTGGGCAAAGCGCGGCCGAGGCGTTCATCGACCTCAACGACAGCTACCCGGGCGTGCACGTGGACATGATCATCCGCGGCTCGGCGCTCAAGCCGGCCGATGACAGCCCCTTCGTCAACGAAGTCTTCTCGCCCGAGTTCACCGACCTGGTCTTCCAGCAGCCCGCCGACGAACGCGAACGGCTGGTCAACGAGTACCACAACACCAACTACTCGGTGGTCGACCTGGACCTGATCGAGCGCATCTACGGCATCTTCTACCGGCAGAAGGTTTCCGGTATCGCACGCCATGCGTTCCGTACCCTAACCACGCTGCAGCAGGCCCGCGCCACCGAGCAGGGCGTCGAACTGACCCTGCGCAACAACGCCACCAGCGAGGTGGACGTCGAACGTTACGATGCGGTGGTCCTGGCCACCGGTTACGAGCGGCAGTTGCATCGCCAGCTGCTGGCGCCGCTGGAGGGCTACCTCAAGGGCTTCGAGGTCGATCGCGATTACCGGTTGCGAACCGACGAGCGTTGCCAGGCCGCCATCTACATGCAAGGGTTCAGCCAGGCCAGCCATGGGTTGAGCGATACCTTGCTGTCGATCCTGCCGGTGCGCGCCGACGAGATCGCAGCGTCGGTCTACGAGCAGGAGCGTGCGCGCAGCCATGCCGAGGCGCGGCAGGAGGCACGGCTGGCGGCAGCAGGCTAGGCGAGCGAGGCGAGGGCCCTGACAGAGCCTCGCCGCAGCCTTCGTCCCTGTGCAAGGCTCGCCTGCCGCCGCTGAACATTTGCATCGGGGCCGTCCAGGGCCCCGTTCTCATGGCTGCGCGTGAAAAGCTCGCACGCTTCGCCCGGTGCGATGGGCCCTCAAGGCGCTCGCATCGCCACGGGCGTGGCCAGCCGCTCGACCTGCTCCCAGACCCGCAGAAAGTTGCCCGCCCACAGCTTGGCGATGTCGGTCTCGCTGTAGCCGCGGCTGAGCAGCTCCGCGGTGACGTTGCGAATTTCACTCTCGTCCTTCCAGCCGTCCAGCCCACCGCCGTCGTTGAAGTCGGAGCTGATCCCGACATGGTCGATGCCGACCTTGGCGACGGTGTAGTCGATGGCGTCGACGAACTGGGCGACCGTGGCCTTGGGTTCCTCCTCGAGAATGCCGTACAGCTGGCTGGCGTAGTCGCCGAAGCGCGCTTCGGACCAGCCGGCGATGACCGCATCGCCTGGCATCAAGGCATTGGTCAGGTTGCCCTGCAACGGCGGCAGATCGAACCGTTCGCGCAGGGTGTCGAGCTTGTCCAGCACCGGCGCGCTCAGTGGCTTGAGGTACTGGCCGAAGCCGACCACCTGGATGACGCCGCCGCTGTCCTTGATCAGGCGCATTTCCCGATCGCTGAGGTTACGCGGGATGTCCACCAGGGCGCGTGGCGCCGAATGCGAGGCCACGAAGGGTGCGCGGCTCAGGCGCGCGACGTCCTCCAGGGCCGGGGTCGACATCTGCGACACGTCGATGATCACGCCCAGGTCGTTGAGCCGGGTGACGGCCTGCTCGCCCAACGGAGACAGGCCACCGAAGGCATCGGCGGTGTCGTTGAAGAACGGCAGTGGGCGCGAGGAATCGGCCCAGTCGTTGTTACCGGTGTAGCTGAAGCCGAACATGCGCATGCCACGTTGGGTCCAGCGGTCCAACTGCGACAGGTCATGGCCGAGCGGGTAGGCGTTGAGCAGGCTGATGAACACGGCGAACTTGCCTTCGTCGTGCAAGCGTCGGAAGTCCGCCGGGGTGTAGGCGATACCGACCTGGTGCGGAAAGTCGCGCACCATCCCGGTGATGATCTGGTAGCGCACCTCTTGCTGATGGCGCGCTTCTTCGACGAATCCGGCCGTGGGCCGGTGCGGGGCGTTCGGTCCGTTCCAGATCTCCGGCCAGCCAAAGATGGCCAGCGCTGCACCCGACAGACGCCCCTTGCCGGCCTTGACCAGGTCGAACTGTTCCGGACCGTCCTTGTCCGCCTCCTGCCCGGCGCTGCCGAAGCCCAGCGGCACGGTGACCCGACTGTCGAAAGAAAGCATGTGCCGATGCAGGCGCTCGGCCTGCTCCACGATCTTCACCGGATAGGCCGGCTCGCGGGGCCAGAAGTGGTAGGTGAGCGCGCTGCCCACGGCGACCGCGAGGGCCAGTGGCGCGCCGATGAGCAGGGCGTTGCGAGAACGGGTCGGGGTCATGGCCATCTCGTTGCGGGCGGATGCAGAACGGCCTGCCAGCGCGAGACAGCACGCTGCGCAGGGTTCGGGTCATCAGGGGAACGAGTGGTCTTCGGGTAAATTTATGGGGCAGGGGGCGCGAGCTTTGAGCTTCAAGCTTTGAGCTTCAAGCTTCAAGCTTCAAGCAAACAGCAGGGCGGTGAGAAAGGTGTAGATGAAGGAGATCTCTATCGCGATGCTGTGGCTTGTGGCTTGTGGCTTGTGGCTTGTGGCTTGTGGCTTGTGGCTCAGTCCGCCGCCAACCCATTACGCGCATGACGGTCGGCCTTGTATTGCAGGGCAGAAGCTGGGGCGGGCTTGGCCGTGCCGGTTTCCAGCCACTGGCGCAGGCGGCTGGCGTCGGCGAAGTGTGTGTACTTGCCGAACGCATCGAGGATGACCATGGCGACGGGGCGGTTGTCCATGCGCGTCAACAGCACCAGGCAGTGGCCCGCTTCGTCGGTGAAGCCGGTCTTGGTCAGCGTGATGTCCCAGTTGCTCTTGTTGACCAGGTGATCGGTGTTGCGAAAGCCCAGCGTGTAGTTGGGCTTGCGAAAGGCCACGGTCTTCTCCCGCGTGGTCGACAGCTCGCTGAGCAAGGGGTAGTTGCGCGCGGCCAGCAGCAGCTTGCTGAGGTCGCGGGCCGTGGAGACGTTCTGGGTCGACAGCCCGGTGGGCTCGACATAGCGCGTGTGGCTCATGCCCAGGCTGCGGGCCTTGGCGTTCATGGCCTTGATGAAGGCCGGGTAGCCCCCCGGATAATGGTTGGCCAGGGTATTGGCGGCGCGGTTTTCCGATGACATCAGGGTGATCAGCAAGGTCTCGCGACGGTCCAGCTCGCTGCCCAGGCGCACGCGCGAGTACACCCCCTTCATCTCGGGGTTGTTGGCGATGGTCATGGTCAGCCTATCGTTCATCGGCTGCTTGGCGTCCAGCACCACCATGGCGGTCATCAGCTTGGTCACCGAGGCGATGGGCGCGATCCGGTCGGCATGGCTGGCGTAGAGCTCCTTGCGCGTGTTCAGGTCGATCAGCAGGGCACTGCCCGAGGCCAGGTGCAACGCGCTCGGGTCGCGCTGGGTCGCCGTTGCTGGCTGGGCGGCCAGCGCCGTGCCGGGCAGCAGGGTCGAAGTCGTGAGCAACGCAAGCAGGCTGAGCAAAGGAAGAGCGGTTTTCACATCGAAGCTCACTAGAAAAGAGTCTGTCATTGGCCTGTCAGGGAGGGCCCGCTGACGAAGCGCTGGCATTCTGGAGGATGGCCGAGAGGCTGTCGATTGCCGCGTGAAAGAAGCAGGATAGATGAAGGAAAGTTAATTGAGAGGGTGGGCCGCAGACTTCAAGCTTCAAGCTTCAAGCTTCAAGCTTCAAGCCATAAGCTGAAAGCTACAGGCAACCTGTGGGAGCTGGCTTGCCAGCGATAGCGATGGTGCCGGCACCGCCGTCATCGCTGACAAGCCAGCTCCGACAGGTTCAAGCTGATAGCTTGCAGCTTACCTCCCTCACCAGCGCGGCGGACCGTAATAGACCGGCGGCGGGCCATAATGGCGGTAGTACTGCGGCGGCGGTGGCGGCGGTACACGGGTGTAACGCTCCACCACATAGGGCTGGGGCTGGTAGTACACCGGCGGCGGTGGCGCCTGGATGTACACCGGCGCAGGCTCGTAATAGACCGGTTGTCGCTCGATGTACACCGGTTGTCGCTCGACGTACGCCGGCCGATCATGCCCTCCTGAGACCACGGCGCCGACCACGGCACCCACCACGGCAGCGCCCAGCACCGGGCCCGCGCCGCGCCAGCCGCCGCCATGGGCGGCCGCCGGACCGCTGAAGGCCAGGATGCCGGTCAACAGGACCACGCCGGGAAGAAGACGGTTCATTGCTGCTATCCTCGCTAAACCCCACGTTCGGGGACTGTCTATTTGACCGTCAAACCGCTTGCCGGAACACGCGTGATCGGTAAAGGTTGTGTAAGGCCCGACCAGCGGCCGATGTTACCTACCCGTCACTCGAAGGAGCTTCCATGACCGCCGTCCCCCCTAGCCGAGACACCGTATTGTGCATATCGCTGGCCGGACGGCCCGGCACTTTCGGGGTGCGCTTTCACAATCACCTGTACCAGCAGCTCGGCCTGGATTACTACTACAAGGCCATGAGCACCGACGATCTGCCCGCAGCCGTGGCGGGCATCCGGGCCTTGGGCATTCGCGGGTGCGGCGTGTCGATGCCTTACAAAGAGGCCTGCCTGGCCCTGGTGGACGAGGTGGATCCTTCGGCAGCCGCCATCGAGTCGGTCAATACGCTGGTCAACACCGACGGGTATCTCAAGGCCTTCAACACCGATTACCTGGCCATTCGCCAACTGCTCGACCTGCATCAGGTCGATCCCGCTACTGCCTTCGCCTTGCGCGGCAGCGGCGGCATGGCCAAGGCCGTCGCCTGTGCCTTGCGGGATGCAGGCTTCACCGAGGGCATGATCGTCGCGCGCAACGAACAGGCCGGCCGTCACCTGGCCGACCTGTGCGGTTATCGCTGGCAGCATGAATTGGGCGACCTGTGTCCGCCCATGCTGGTGAACGTCACGCCGATCGGCATGAGCGGCGGCCCCGAAGCCGAAAGACTGCCATTCCCCGAACACGCCGTCGATGCGGCCGAACGGGTGATCGATGTGGTCGCGCTGCCCGCGCAGACGCCGTTCATCCGGCGTGCGCAGGCCGCCGGCAAACCGGTCATCACCGGGCTCGACGTGATCGCCTTGCAGGCGCTGGAGCAATTCGTGCTCTACACCGGCATTCGCCCGACCGACGATCAGGTGGCCGCCGCCGTGGCCTATGCGCGACAGGCCTGACCTAGCAGAAGTGGTCAGCGTCAGTGAGGGCGGTCGAGCCTCTGGTCCACCAACCAGCGGCCGTGGGCCAGGGAGGCGTGTTGCGCATTGTCCAGGTCGGCCATGAAATGACCGCTGTAGGGCAAGGGCATACGTCGGCTGGTATGGCCGTCCGGATCGGTGATGGCGCAGCCGCCTGCGTACGGGGTGATGAGCCCAGGGTGAGTCTCGACGCGTGCGGTGATCAGATGGTCGCGGTAGTGGCAACGTAGAGTGTGCATCGTCCTTACCTCGTGAAAGATGGTCGGGAAGTGCGGTCTCCTCGATATACCACGCGAACGGGGCCAGGGAAGCCTGGCCCGACGAACGTGCTTACAGTGCGGTAGGCTGGATGATTTCGACCCAGTAGCCATCCGGGTCCTTGATGAAGGCGATGCTCTTCATGCGGCCATCGGTCAGGCGCTTCTGGAAAGGCACCTCGAGTGCTTCGAAACGCTCGCATGCAGCCTTGATGTCCGGCACGGAGACGCAGATGTGGCCGAAACCACGCGGATCGCTGTTGCCGTCGTGGTACACGGCGCTTTCTTCATTCTCGGTACCGTGGTTGTGGGTCAGTTCCAGTACGCCCGGAATCGACTTCATCCACTCGGTGCGCTTGGCATCGTCTTGCGGAATGTCAGAGGCGTTTGCCAGTACCAGGAAGTACAGGCTGAACTGCGCTTCGGCAAAATCACGCTTCTCGACCAGGGTGAACCCCAGCACGCGCGTGTAGAAGTCCAGCGAACGGGTGATGTCCTTGACCCGCAACATGGTGTGGTTGAAGACGAACTTCGCAGTGGCGGCATCCGGTTGCGCGGTGACACCAGGCAGGGTGGCGAGGGTTTGCAGGCTCATGGAGGCTCCAGGGCTAGGCCGGACGACGTGTCCGGCAGTCAGACGAGCGTTCATGATACGGCAGTGAATCGATTGCGCAAATGAAAGCGCCCTGCTCGAGAGGAGCAGGGCGCCGGAAGAGAGGCCCGCGTGTGCGGGCGCGTGATGGGGTCGCTAATCCGTTAGCTGGCTCAATGATGAAAGAGGCGCTGTGAAAAAAGTGTGAAGCCTGCGTCGATGAATCATGAGCGAACCCAGCTTTCTACGGTGTCGGCACCATATTCCTGTTTCCAGGCTTTCAGGCCTCGGTGGTTGCCCCCTTTGGTCTCGATCAACTCACCGGAATGCGGGTTTTCGTAGACCTTGACCTGACGGGCGCGGCGTGTGGCTTTCTTGGGCGCGCTGCCGGACCGAGTCGACGCCTGCTCGCGCTGGTGCGGGTCGAGGATGTCGACGATGTCGTTCAGGCCTTTCTTGTAGGCCTTCATCAGGTCCAGCAGTTTTTCTTCGAACTCGATTTCGCGTTTGAGGCTGCTGTCTTGTTTCATCGATTCAAGTTGCGCAATTTGCGCCTGCAGGGCTTTTTCGGCAGCACGGAACTCGACAAGTCTGGACACGAGGGATACTCCTGGGCGTCGATCAATAAGATGAAGTACGAAGACAGTGAAGGCACGCTACTTCAAACGCGTGGACAACATCGAGTGTAGTAGCGCCAATACGCCAGGTAAACTAAAACATGCTGTGTGTCTGAAAGGAACTTTCATACGTGCGCTGTGTAATGCACTAGCCTGCACACTTGTCGGGGCGGGCGAGTGCTTCTCCCTCTTTGAGGAAAACGCCTTCATGAAACATCTATTGCTCATCGGCATGGGACCTGGCGACCCACGACAGATCACCTTTGAAGCGGTCGATGCGATGCGTCGTGCCTCGGTATTCTTCGTGCACGACAAAGGGCCGCGGACCGCAGAGCTGCTTCAGGTTCGCCACGAGATGCTGCGTCGCTACCTGGAGCCCGATCGGTACCGCGTGGTCGAGCTTCAGGATCCGCAACGCGAAACGCCTGTGGACGATTACCCCGGCGCGGTACGCGAATGGCACCGCCAGCGCGCCGTCCTGTATGCGAAGGCGCTCGAGGACGAACTGATGACGGAGTCGGTCGGCGCATTCCTGGTGTGGGGTGATCCAGGGCTGTACGACAGCACGCTGCGCGTGCTCGAGGCGGTTGCCCGCCACTGCGGGACGTACACGTTGGAGATCATCCCCGGCATCAGCAGCGTCCAGGCCCTGGCGGCGCGCCACCGGGTACCCTTGACCCGTCTGGGCCGACCGTTGACGATTCTGCCTGGCCGACAGCTGGCGCGGTACCCATCGGATGACGACCGGGTGGTGATGCTCGATGGGCAGTGCGCCTTCGCCGAACTCGACGAGCCTGGCCTGCTCATCTACTGGGGGGCTTACCTGGGCAGCGCAGACGAGGTACTCATTGCCGGCCCGTTGTTCGAGGTCCGCGAGCGTATTCTCGACGTCCGCAAGCGCCTGCGGGAACAGAAAGGCTGGATCATGGACATCTACCTGCTCAGGCGGATCTGAGCAGGGCCATCCGTCAGGCGCGCTACGTCAGGCCAGGATACTCTGCACCTTGTCGCGCAAGGCGTCGATGCTATAGGGCTTGCCGATCGAGTGCATGCCCTCGGGCACCTCGAGGCTGTCGGCATAGCCGCTGGCAAACAGGATGGGCAGATCAGGGCGTTCGTCACGTACCCGGCGGGCCAGGTCGGTACCGTTCATGTCGGGCAGGCCGACATCGGTCATCATCAAGTCGACCACCGTCCCAGGATCGCTGAGGATCTTCAGCGCCGTGGCGGCATCCTCGGCTTCGAGGACGGAATAGGCCAGTTCGTCGAGCACTTCGACCGTCAGCATGCGGACGATATCGTCGTCTTCGACGACGAGCAGGGTGGGCATCATTAGGATCCTGTGCGCAAATAATCTATATTCTGTGCCCCGCGACGAGGCAGAAGTTCCGTCAGCATAACGTTGCCGTCGCAGCGAGGGAACGTTTGTCGCACGTGGGTTTCTGATTCCGGTCGAGGGCAGCCCGATGGCACGCGTCTGGCCGGGCGGTCGGGCAGGTGTCGACGCCAGCGTTAGAGGGCGTCAGGCGCACGCAGTTCGATCATGCTTCATTTCTCTTTTGGATCTTTCGTTCGGGCCTCACTACATGATTCAAGCCGCTTCCATGGACCAGCGCAGTTTCCGCAAGCTGCTGGCGCGTAACGTCGGACTGCCGCTGGGCCTCGGCCTGCTCGGCACGATCGTCTTCGTCGGTGTCGTCGCCTACCTGTTGTCCGCCATGCAGTGGGTCGAGCACACCGACCGCACCATCGGTAACGCCAACGAGGCGGTCAAGCTGTCGATCGACCTGGAAACCGGCATGCGCGGCTTCCTGATCACTGGCAATGAAAGCTTCCTGGACCCGTACGAAGTGGCCAAGCCGCGCGTGCTCGAGGGGCTCAAGGACCTGCGTGAGCTGGTCGACGACAACCCGCAGCAGGTCGATCGGGTCAATCGCCTGATCGCGCTGCAGAACGCCTGGACCCAGTTCGCCAGCGAGATGATCGCGCTGCGCCGCAGCCAGGGCGACTACCAGCAGGCGATCGGCAATGGCCGTGGCAAGCGCCTGACCGATGAGATTCGCCGCGAATTCGACGCCTTCATCACCCAAGAGCAGCAACTGCGCACGACGCGGCACGACACGGTCAGCACAGCCACCGTGACCGGCATCACTACCTTCATCTTGTTGCTGGTCTCGCTCAGCGGCCTGCTGGCTTACCTGGGGCGCCGCGATCTGCTGGCCCTGTCGGACAGCTATGTCGCCAACCTGCAGGCTCAGCAGCGTGCTGCCGAACGCCTGGAGCACCAGGCCTGGCTACGCAACGGGCAGACGCAACTGGCCGAGCAGGTGCTTGGCCAGCTCACCCTGGCAATGCTCGGGGACAACACGCTGCGCTTCTTTGCCAGTTACCTGGGCAGCGTGGTCGGCGCCTTCTACGTGCGCAACCAGCATGGCCAACTGACACGCGTGGCCAGTTATGGCCTGGGCGCCGAGGCCCAGGCACGCGAACAGGTGTTCCAAGGCCACGAGGGCCTGTTGGCCCAGGTCGTGGGGCAGGAGCGCCTGCTGCGGCTCGACACGCTGCCGGCGGATTACTACCGGCTCAGCTCCGGCATCGGCGAAGGCCTGCCACGCAGTGCGCTGCTGGTGCCGACCCGTGACGATGGCCAGGTCAACGGCGTACTCGAACTCGGCTTCCTGCGTCCATTGTCGGAGCGCGACGCAGAGTTGCTCGAGCAGGTGGCCGACAACCTCGGCCTGTCGATCGAGACCGCCCGCTACCGCCAGCGTCTTCAGGAAGTGCTGGCCGAGACCCAGCAACTCAACGAAGAGTTGCAGGTCCAGCAGGAAGAACTCAAGACCGCCAACGAAGAGCTCGAAGAGCAGTCGCGCGTGCTCAAGGAGTCCCAGGCCTACCTGGAGACCCAGCAAGCCGAGCTGGAGCAGACCAACGAACAGCTCGCCGAACGCACCGATGCGCTCGACCTCAAGAACAACGAGCTCAACCAGGCGCAGGTCGAGCTGCAGGCCCGGGCCGATGCCCTCCAGCAGTCCAGCCGCTACAAGTCCGAGTTTCTCGCCAACATGTCCCATGAGCTGCGCACGCCGCTCAACAGCTCGTTGATCCTGGCCAAACTGCTGGCCGAGAACGGCCAAGGCAACCTCAGTGCGGATCAGGTGAAATTCGCCGAGTCGATCTATGCGGCCGGCAATGACCTGCTCAACCTGATCAACGATATCCTCGACATCGCCAAGGTCGAGGCCGGCAAGCTCGACATGCGCCCGGAGCACACGCCGGTGACGCGCCTGGTGGGCGGCTTGCAGTCGATGTTCGAACCGCTGGCCCAGGACAAGGGGCTGACCTTCGAGGTCGTCCTCGAACCGAACCTGCCCGCGGCGCTGTTCACCGATCGCCAGCGCCTGGAGCAGATCCTCAAGAACCTGCTGTCCAACGCCATCAAGTTCACCGACAAGGGGCGCGTCAGCCTCACGGTCAGCCCGGCGCCTGGCCAGGGCCTGGTGTTCGCCGTGCGTGACAGCGGCATCGGCATTCCCGCCGATCAGCAAGAGGCCATCTTCGGTGCCTTCCACCAAGTCGATGGCACCAGCAATCGACGCTTTGGCGGTACCGGTCTGGGGTTGTCCATTTCCCGCGACCTGGCACGCCTGCTCGGCGGGCAGATCCAGGTCAGCAGTACGCCGGGCGAGGGCAGCCTGTTCAGCCTGACGTTGCCGGAGCACTACGAGCCCGACGAAGCGGCCGCGCCCAAGAAAGATGTGCCCGTGCCTGCGGCCCTGCCCCCCGCACCGGTGCTGCCCGCGGCGTTGCCACAGGCGCCAGCGGTGCGGGTCGCGCCGACCTTCAGCGATGACCGTCAGCAGGCACCGTTCGACAAGCGGTGCATTCTGGTGGTCGAGGACGAGCCGAACTTTGCCCGCATCCTGTATGACCTGGCCCACGAACTGGGCTACCACTGCCTGGTCGCCCATGCCGCCGATGACGGCTTCGAGCTGGCCGCTCGCTACGTGCCCGATGCCATCCTGCTGGACATGCGTCTGCCGGACCATTCCGGCCTCACCGTGTTGCAACGCCTCAAGGAACAGGCCAGCACCCGACACATTCCGGTGCACATCATCTCGGTCGAGGACCGCGTCGAGGCGGCCATGCACATGGGAGCGGTGGGTTACGCGGTCAAGCCGGCCAGCCGCGAGCAGCTCAAGGAGGTGTTCGGTCGTCTCGAGGCCAAGCTGACGCAGAAGCTCAAGCATATCCTGCTGGTGGAAGACGACGCGCTGCAGCGCGAAAGCATCGCCATGCTGATCGGCGACGAGGACGTCGAAATCACGGCGGTGGGGACGGCCGGCGAAGCCCTGGAACTGCTCCGCGACCATGTCTACGATTGCATGATCATCGACCTCAAGCTGCCGGACATGCTTGGCAACGAGCTGCTCAAGCGCATGACCACCGAGGACATCCGCGTATTCCCGCCGGTGATCGTCTACACCGGGCGCAACCTGACCCGCGACGAAGAAACCGACCTGCTCAAGTACTCGCGCTCGATCATCATCAAGGGCGCCCGCTCGCCCGAGCGGCTGCTCGACGAGGTCACGCTGTTCCTGCACAAAGTCGAGTCGCAGCTGTCTCACGAACGCCAGCGCATGCTCAAGACCGCCCGCAGTCGCGACAAGGTGTTCGAGGGGCGCAAGATCCTGCTGGTCGACGATGACGTGCGCAACATCTTCGCGCTCACCAGCGCGCTGGAGCACAAGGGAGCTCGCGTGGAGATCGGACGCAACGGTCGCGAAGCCCTCGAGCGCCTCGAGCAGCATGATGACATCGACCTGGTGCTGATGGACGTGATGATGCCGGAAATGGACGGGTACGAGGCCACCCGCCTGATCCGCCAGCGGCCCGAGTGGCGCAAGCTGCCGATCATCGCCGTCACGGCCAAGGCCATGAAGGACGACCAGCAGCGCTGCCTGCAGGCCGGTGCCAACGACTACCTGGCCAAGCCGATCGACCTTGACCGCCTGTTCTCCCTGATCCGCGTCTGGCTACCGCAACTGGAGCGAATTTGAGTACCCACAGCAATACCGATATCGAGATCCGGCTGCTGATCGAGGCGATCTACCTCAAGTACAGCTACGATTTTCGCGACTACTCCGGTGCGTCGATCAAGCGACGCATTCAGCACGCGCTTGGCCAGTTCGAATGCCGCACGGTCTCGGCCCTGCAGGAGCGCGTGCTGCACGATCCGGCGATGTTCATGCAGTTGCTGCAATACCTGACGATTCCGGTCAGCGAGATGTTCCGCGATCCGGGGCACTTCCTGGCGCTGCGCAACGAGGTGGTGCCGCTGCTGCGCACCTGGCCATCGATCAAAGTGTGGATCGCCGGGTGCAGCACGGGCGAGGAGGTCTATTCGATGGCCATCCTGTTGCGCGAGGAAGGGCTGCTCGAGCGCACGATCCTCTATGCCACCGACATCAACCCCAGCTCGCTGGAAAAGGCCAAGCAGGGCATCTATGCCTTGAACGACATCGAGCAGTACGCCGACAACTATCGCCTGGCCGGCGGTCGACGCGATTTCGCCGACTACTACACGGCGGCCTATGATCACGTGATCATGGATGGCAGCCTGCGCGAGAACGTCACCTTCGCCGATCACAGCCTGGCCACCGACAGCGTGTTTTCCGAAACGCAGCTGGTGTCTTGCCGTAATGTGCTGATTTATTTCAATAAAAGCTTGCAAGACCGCGCCTTCGGCCTGTTTCATGACTCGTTGTGCCATCGCGGCTTCCTGTTGCTCGGCAGCAAGGAGTCGGTCGACTTCTCGGCTTATGGCGATCGCTTCACGCAGCTGGTCAAGCCCGAACGGATCTACCGCAAGTCATGAGTGCCATACGAGCCATCGTCATCGGTGCCTCGGCGGGCGGCGTCTCGGCGCTGTTCCAGGTGCTCGGCGCACTGCCGCCGGCCTTCGCCCTGCCGGTGGTGTGCGTGCTGCACCTGCCCGAAGGGCGGCCCAGCCACCTGGCCGAAGTCCTGCAACGGCGCTTTTCTCGTCCGGTCTGCGAAGCCTTGGACAAGGCCACGATCGAAGCCGGCTGGATCTACGTGGCAGGACCGGGGTATCACGTGTCGGTCGAGCGTGATTTCAGCCTGTCGCTGAGCCAGGAACCCCCGGTGCATTACTCGCGTCCGGCCATCGATCTGCTGTTCGAGTCGGCGGCCGATGCCTATGGCGAGGGTTTGCTGGGGGTCGTGATGACCGGGGCCAACGAGGACGGCGCCCATGGCCTGGCCTGCATCAAGCGTAACGGGGGGCGAACCGTGGTCCAGGACCCCCGTGATGCCGAGGTCAGTCTGATGCCCGAGGCCGCACTGGCCCGGCACCAGCCTGATCATATTCTTACCCTGAGCGGTATCGGGCAGTTGCTCGCTACCCTGGAATCGAGCGCATGCTGAACAACATCACTGCCAAGCTACTGATCGTCGACGATCTGCCGGAGAACCTTCTGGCACTCGACGCCTTGATCCGGGGCGACGGCCGCGAGGTCCATCAGGCGCTGTCCGCCGAGCAGGCGCTGATGCTGCTGCTCGAGCACGAGTTCGCCCTGGCCATCCTCGACGTGCAGATGCCGGGCATGAACGGCTTCGAACTGGCCGAGCTGATGCGCGGTGCGGAAAAGACCAAGCACATTCCGATCGTGTTCGTCAGCGCCGCCGGGCGCGAGATGAACTATGCCTTCAAGGGCTATGAAAGCGGTGCAGTGGACTTCCTGCACAAGCCGCTGGATACCCAGGCGGTGAAGAGCAAGGTCTCGGTGTTCGTCGACCTGTACTGCCAGCGGCAGATTCTCGGGCGCCAACTCGAGGCGATCGAGCGCAGCCGGCAGGAGCAGGCTGTCTTGCTGGAGCAGTTGCAAGTCACCCAGACCGAGCTGGAGCGCGCGGTCAGCATGCGCGACGACTTCATGTCCATCGTCTCGCATGAGCTGCGCACACCGCTCAATGGGCTGATCCTCGAAACCCAACTGCGCAAGATGCACTTGACCAACGGCAATCTGGAGGCGTTTTCGTTCGACAAGCTCAAAGCGATGACCGAACGGGACGAGCGTCAGATCAACAGCCTCATCCGGTTGATCGACGACATGCTCGACGTGTCGCGCATCCGCACCGGCAAGCTGTCGATCAAGCCTGACACCTGTGAGCTGGACCGCGTGGTGCGGGCGCTGGTGGAGAACTTCGAAGCCCAGGCCGCAGCGCTCGGCACGACCATCGAACTGGAGCCGTGCGAAACCCTGTGCGGCTGCTGGGATGCGCTGCGCATCGAGCAGGTGTTGGCCAATCTGCTGTCGAACGCCCTGCGCTATGGCGAGCAACGCCCCGTGCAGGTCCGCGTCTTCGAACAGGACGGCATGGCCTGCGTGCAGGTCCAGGACCAGGGCATCGGCATCAGCCTGGCCAACCAGCAGCGGATCTTCCAGCAGTTCGAGCGCGTGGCCCAGAGCCGTTCGGTGGCCGGGCTGGGGCTGGGGTTGTACATCTCCGACCAGATCGTTCAGGCCCACGGCGGGCGCATCGAGGTCCACAGCGAAGAAGGCCAGGGCTCGCAGTTCAGCATCTGGCTGCCGCTGCCGAAAACCCTTCATGAAACTGGTCAGGTGCAGGCAACCTCTGCGTGACGCCAAGGTCGTATGGCCAATCCTGTCGAATATCTAGGTTTTGAAATGAGTGAAGATGCACAAGATGTCGTACTGATCGTCGAGGACGAGGAGGCGATCCGCATGATCTTGCGCGATTACCTTGCCGGCGAGGGGTATCACGTGCTGGTGGCGGAAAACGGCGAACAGGCGTTCGCTATCCTGGCGAGCAAGCCGCACCTCGACCTGATGGTCACCGATTTCCGCTTGCCCGGTGGCATTTCCGGGGTGGAGATCGCCGAGCCTGCGGTCAAGTTGCGCCCTGACCTGAAGGTGATCTTCATCAGTGGCTATCCGGCCGAGATCCTCGAGTCCAACAGCCCGATCACTCGCAAGGCACCGATCCTGGCCAAGCCGTTCGACCTCGACACGCTGCGCAGCAAGATCCACGACCAATTGCGCTGATGCCCCGTGCGTCGGTGAGAGGCAGAGCCTGATCGATGAATGAACACGTTCGACCGGTAGCGCTGGAAAAAGCCTACCGCCTGCTCAACCACGGCCCGACCGTGCTGGTCTCGGCCCGCCACGGCGGCGTCGACAACGTCATGGCCGCTGCCTGGGCGTGTGCCCTGGACTTTGCCCCGCCGAAGGTCTCCATCGTGCTCGACAAGATCGCCCATACGCGCGCCTTGGTCGAGGCCAGCGGCTGGCTGGCGATCCAGGTGCCGACGGTCGGGCAGGCGGCATTGACCCACCAGGTCGGCACGCACAGCCTGCATGATCGACCGGACAAGCTGGTCGCCAGTGGCGTGGTGCTGCACACCGTGGAAGACTATCCGGTGCCGCTGGTCGAAGGCTGCTCGGCCTGGCTGATGTGTCGGGTGATCGACGAGCCGCACAACCAGCAGACGTACGACCTGTTCATCGCCGAGGTGGTGGCGGCCTGGGCCGACGACCGTGCCTTTTGCGACGGGCATTGGCTGTTCGAGCAGGCCTCGCCTGTCTGGCGCAGCCTGCACTATGTGGCGGGCGGGCAGTTCTACGCCATTGGCGAGCCTGTGGTGGTCGATCCGCAGGCGTGAGCCGACAGGCCTACAGCGCGCCGACGCCGACCTTGGCGATCTCGGCATCCTGGGCGGCCTGCACGCCCGACACACCGATCGCGCCAATGACCAAGCCATCGACCAGCACCGGCACGCCTCCTTCGAGGGAGGTCAACTGAGGCGCGGTCACGAAGGCCGTGCGGCCCTCGTTGACCATGCGTTCGTACTGCACCGTCTCGCGTCGACCGAGGGCGGCGCTGCGTGCCTTTTCCAGGGCGATGTAGGCGCTGGCCGGGGCGCAGCCGTCGAGCCGGTCCAGGGCCAGGGGGTGGCCGCCGTCGTCGACGATGGCGATGCACACCGGCCAGTGGTGGTCGCTGGCATGCTGGCGTGCGGCCTGCAGCATGCGCAGGATGTCCTTGTGGTCCAGTACCGATTTGCTGTGCATGACGCACTCCGTGTCGCAGGAAAAGAAGGGCAGTATCGCACCCGCGACGGTCTGTCGCACGGCAACGTGCCGATGGATTGAACGTCCCGCCAACAATACGCTCCTATGCACAGACGGCCATCAGATGTCCAGACCGAAGCATGCCGGGCACGCTGACATGACACGATCCATTACCTCAGGCATGACCTGCACCAATCACGAGCAACCGGGGTTCCTGCGCCACGGTGGCGAGGTCGCGCGTTTGTTGTGCCACCAGGATCCCGCGGCGACGCCGCTTGGCGCGCCGCGCGAATGGCCCATGGCGCTCAAGACCGTCATGGCCACGCTATTGCCGTCCAAGGCACAGATCGTGCTGTTCTGGGGGCCGGACTACCTCGCGCTGTACAACGATGCCTATGCGCCGACCATTGGTGCGAAACACCCCCATGCCCTGGGTCGTCCGGCGATCGAGCACTGGCACGAGCTGTGGGACGACCTGGAGCCACTGCTGAGGGGGGTGCGCGAGACGGGCGAGACGTTCTCGGCCACCGACCGACCGTTCTACATCGAGCGCCACGGGTTGGGTGAAACGGTCTGGTTCGACGTGTCCTATTCCGCTGTGCACGATGAGCACGGCGACGTCGGCGGGGTGCTGTGCATCGTCACCGAAACCACCGAACGGGTGCGGTTTCAACGACGCCAGGCCTCGCTCCTGGCCTTGGGCCGATTGCTGCCTACCCTGAGCGAGCCGGAGCAGATCCAGCAGGCCGGCCTGCGTCAGCTGGGTGTGGACCTGGGCGCCGCGCGCCTGAGCCTGCTGCGGTGCGACGCCCGCGATGTGCCATGGCACGTGTGCGAGGTATGGGCCGAAGCGAACGTGTGGCCAGTCGAGATCCCATTGTGCCCAGCGTTCGACGAGGCGACGCTCGAGGCCCTGCATCAGGATCGCGTGGTTCAGGGCCAGGTGACCTGCCAGGGGCGTCGCGCAACGGCCTTGTACGTACCGATCATTCGCGCCGAGGGGCTGGAGGCCGTGCTCGTGGTGCACCTGCGCGATACGCGTCTGGTACGCGAGCAGGAATTGCAACTGTTGGACGAGGCGGGCAAGCACCTCTGGGCGGCCGTTGTGCATGCGCGTGCCGAGCAGGCGCTCAAGGCCAGTTCCGCGCAGCTGGCGGCCATGTTCGAGCAGGCCAGTGCGGGCATCGTCCTGTGTGACCGCACCTGGACCATCACGCGGGCCAACGATCGCTACTGCGACATGCTTGGACGCACCCGCGCCAACGTGCTCGGTACCCGTCTCCAAGACCTTCCCGATGCCTGGATGACCGATCTGGGCATGGCGAGGCAGGCAGCCCCCCGACAGGTCACGCGCTGCGTGTTGCGTCCCGACGGTCAGCCGGTGTGGGTGCAGCTGCAGGTCACGCGGCTGCTCCATGAGCAGGACGAGCTGGCCGGCATGCTGTGCATGTGTATCGACGTCACGGCACGTGTCCAGGCCCAGGCCGAACTGCTGGCCTTGAACGAAAGCCTGGAAGAACGGGTGGCCACTGCATTGGCCGAGCGCGAAGCCACCCTGGCCGAGTTGCACGAAACCCGCAAGATGGAGATGGTCGGCCAGCTGACCGGCGGCATCGCCCATGACTTCAACAACATGCTCACGCCCATCATCGCCTCCCTGGAGTTGCTGCGCCTGCGCCATGACGACGCGCGCAGCACCCGGCTGACCGACGGCGCGCTGCAGGCCGCCGATCGCGCGCGCACCCTGGTCGGTCGCCTGCTGAGCTTCGCCCAGCGCCAGACGCTCAAGCCTCAGCCGGTTTCCCTGGCCACGCTCATCGGCGACATGCGTGAGCTGATCGGGCGCTCTTTGGGCCCGACCATCGAGGTCGGTCTGGCCATCGATGCCTGCCTGCCCTCGGTGATAGTCGACCCGCACCAGCTGGAACTGGCCATCCTGAACCTGGTGGTCAATGCGCGCGATGCCATGCCTCAAGGCGGCCGGCTGACCCTCAGCGCTGGCGTGGAGACAGGGGGCGACGGAGGGCGCACCGAGCGTCTGGCTGCGCGTTGCGGACACGGGCATCGGCATGAGCGAAGAGGTGCTGGGTCGCTGCATGGAGCCCTTCTATTCCACCAAGACCGTTGGCAAGGGCACAGGCCTGGGCCTGCCCATGGTGCAAGGCTTGGCGTTGCAATCCCAGGGCGACTTCAGCATCCACTCCACGCAGGGGCAGGGCACCGAGGTCACCCTCTGGCTGCCGGTCAGCCAGGCCGAGTGCGCCAACGCGTGCGAGCCGTCCAGCGACACACCCATGGCCCGTCGGGCGACCCGTGTATTGCTGGTCGACGACGAAGACATCGTGCGTCACGCCACCTGCCTGCAACTGCGCACCCTGGGTTATGACGTCACCGAGGTCGCCAGCGCGGCCTGCGCACGCGAGCGGATCGAACAAGGGCTGGAGGTGGACGTATTGGTCACCGACCACGTCATGCCGGACATGACCGGCGCGCGTCTGGCCTGTCTGTTACGGCAACAGCGACCGGAGCTGCCGGTGCTGATCATCACCGGCTACGCCAACCTGTCGCCTGACGAACTGCAGGACTTCGAGGTGTTGCGCAAGCCGTTCCGCCGGGCCGAACTGGCGCAGAGCGTGGCCCGCCTGACGACGACCCTGTCGGTCATGTCCTAGGCTCGATCCAGCGCCTTCTCCAGCATCGCGCACACCTGCTCGGCCGAATAAGGCTTGGCAATGAAGGGAAAGCCCTGCACGCCGCGCTCGGCGATGACATCGCTGTAACCCGAGGTCAGGATCACCGGCAGCTGCGGGTGACGCTGACCGATCGCCTTGGCCAGCGCCAGGCCGTTCATGCCTGGCATCATCACGTCCGAGAACACCACGTTCACCTCACTGACGCGGCTGTCCAGCAGCACCAGCGCGGCTTCGCCGTCACGTGCCCAGCTGACCTGGTAGCCATGGTCCTGAAGGATCTGCTCGGCGAAACTGCCAATGTCCAGATTGTCCTCGACGACCAGCACATGACGGCTGCCTGCCGCGTGCGGTGAGCGTTCGGCAGCGCTGGCCTGCGCAGGCGCCAGAAGCGCTGGCGAAGTGACCTGTGGCAAGTACAGGGTGAAGGTCGTGCTCTGTCCCGGCTCGCTGCGTACCTGCACCTCGCCGCCCGACTGCTTGGCGAAACCGAAGACCTGGGACAGACCCAGGCCGGTGCCCTGGCCGGAGACCTTGGTGGTGAAGAAAGGGTCGAAGATGCGCTCGAGCAGTTCCGGGGCAATGCCAGTCCCGCTGTCGATCACCGAAATCGCCGCGAAACGCCCGAGCAGCGGTGGGTGTTCGCCGACACCGGATACCGTATGGTCGGGTTGCAGGCGCAGACGCAGCACGCCTTCGCCGCCCATGGCGTCGCGGGCATTGAGCACCAGGTTGACGATGGCGGTTTCCAGCTGGGCCAGATCGGCATGGATGTAGCAGGGCGTATCGGGCAGCTCCAGTTCGACCCGCAGCCGCGAACCGATGGTGGTGTCGAGCATGTCGGCGATCGCCGTCAGACGCGGTGCGGCGGCGAAGGTTTCCGGCACCAGTGCCTGACGGCGTGCGAACGCCAGCAGTTGCCCGGTCAGCTTGGCGCCGCGGTCGACCGAATCGGCCATGGTCTTGATGTAACGCGCACGCCGCCCTTCGTCGAGGTCGGGCCGCTTGAGAAAGTGGATCGACGAACGAATGATGGTCAGCAGGTTGTTGAAGTCGTGCGCGACGCCACCGGTCAGCTGGCCGATGGCCTCGAGTTTCTGTGACTGGCGCAGGGCGGCCTCGGCGTGTTGCAGCTGCGCGGTGCGCTCGCCGACACGCTGTTCGAGGGTGGCGTTGAGCGTGGCCAGGGCCGTGGCCGCGGCGCGTGCCTCGGAGAAGGACTGCACGCGCTGGATATGCGCCCAGCAGCGTTCGGTGACTTCACGGATCAGCGTCTGCTCGGACAGGCTCCAGCGACGTGGCGTGTGATCGTTGACGGCCATCAGTGCGATCAGACGACCGTCCTTGTACAGCGGCATGCACACCGAGGCGCAGATGCCGAGCCGCTGGTAACTGGCGAAATCCGCAGGAGGCAGCTCGCCAGGCGCGTTGATCACCAGGGGTGCGCCGGTGCGCAGACGATTCATTGCCAGGCTGCCGAAATGCGACAGGTGATAGCGACCCACCAGGCGTGGTGCATCGTCCGCCACCCAGTCGCCATCGATGCTGAAACTGTCCTGGTCGGGCTCCATCATGCCGTAGCCACAGCTGGACAGGCCCAGGTGCTCGCCGAGCATGCGCGTGGTGATGGCCATGATCAGCGCCGGATCCGTGGCGCTGGCAACGGCCCGACCCAAGGTGTCGAGAAAGCGCAGGTGCTGGTTGGAAATGACGGTCGCCGTCGTCTCGGTGACGGTATCGAGCAGGCCGACCACGTGACCTTCGCGATCGCGGATGGGGCTGTAGCAGAACGTGAAGTACGCCTGTTCGGGGCTGCCGCTGCGGTCGATGACCAGCGGAAAGTCCTCGATGTAGAACGCCTCGCCCTGCAGGGTGCGCTGGGCCATGTCGCCGATTTCGCTCCAGGCCTCCTCCCATACCAGGCGGAAGGGTCGGCCGAGTGCGGAAGGCTTGTCACCCAGGATGGTGGCGAAGGCATCGTTGTGGAACGTCAGCAGGTCCGGCCCCCATAACGCTGCTTGCGGAAAGCGGGAAGCCAAGCACAGTGCCAGAGTGGTCTTGAGCGTGTCCGGCCAGTGCTCGAGCGGCCCGAGAGGGGAATCGGTCCAGTCGTGATTCGCGATGCGGTCCGCCATGAAACCGCCACCTTCCAGCCATCGTGCCCTGTACATCAAGATTCCTGCTTGCTCAATCGTCTACTGACCAAACCATAGGGTGCACCGAGAGGCCTGCTCAAAGCGAGTGGTTTTCGTCGGAGACGCAGTGCCCAGCCAGCGGTTCGGCCGCTCTATTCCACGCATCGACAACGATTGCGCACGCGTTTTTCCGCTCGTCTGCGACGCCGTGTCGCACCTGGCTCGTCCGCTCGGCAGCATGACCTTCGGGCGTGGGCCGATCGGCTTGCGACTGCTCTGCGGGTGGCCCTGCAACGGCATCCTGTGTTTTCATGCCACCCCCTCGGGAGGCCACGGACGTGGTGAATTGTACCCAGGGCAACGCACGCTCGACGTTTGTCGAGCGGCTTCGCAGTGCATCAGACGTCGTCCACCGTCCCGCCTCCTGGGGGCGAACGTCCTACCATGCCGTCGGTCGGAGTGTTAGCGCAAGCATAAAGCGTTGCCGTCGCATCAAGGAGTTGCCTATTAATGAACAAGAAGAACGAACCCGCTGAACTTGCCAAAGTCAACCCGCCGGTCTTCTGGATCTCGGCGATCCTCTTGCTAGTCCTGGTGCTGTACGCCAGCCTCTTTCATACCCATGCGCAAAACCTGTTCGCCACGATCCAGGGCTGGATCATCGGCAACGTCAGTTGGTTCTACATTCTCGCCGTCGCCGTGATCCTGGGCACCGTGGTGTTCCTGGCGGTCAGTCGCTATGGCGACATCAAGCTCGGGCCTGACCACAGTACGCCCGACTACAGCAGCACCACCTGGTTCGCCATGCTGTTCTCGGCCGGCATGGGCATCGGCCTGATGTTCTTCGGCGTCGCCGAGCCGGTCATGCACTTCGCCAAACCCCCCTTCGGGGACGGCGGAACGGTCCAGGCGGCCGGTGAGGCCATGCGCATCACCTTCTTCCACTGGGGGCTGCACGCCTGGGCGATCTACGCCATCGTGGCGCTGATCCTGGGGTACTTCAGTTACCGCCACGGGCTGCCGTTGACCCTGCGTTCGGCGCTCTATCCGCTGATCGGTGAGCGTATCTACGGACCAATCGGTCATGCGGTGGACATCTTCGCGATCATCGGCACGGTGCTGGGGGTGGCCACATCCCTGGGTTTCGGCGTGGCGCAGATCAACACTGGCCTCAATGCCCTGTTCGGGATACCGGTGTCGACGCCGATCCAGATCGTGCTGATCATCGGCACCACGTTCCTGGCGACCTTGTCGGTGGTGTCCGGTCTGGACAAAGGCGTACGCCGACTGTCCGAGCTGAACCTGGGGCTGGCGGTGCTATTGATGCTGATGGTGATCGTGCTCGGCCCGACCGTGCTGATCCTGCAGACCTTCGTGCAGAACACCGGCGGTTACCTGAGCGAGATCGTCAGCCGTACCCTGAACCTTTACGCCTATCAGCCAAGCGACTGGATCGGTGGCTGGACGCTGTTCTACTGGGGTTGGTGGCTGGCCTGGTCGCCGTTCGTGGGGTTGTTCATCGCGCGGATCTCCCGTGGTCGTACCATCCGCGAATTCGTCACCGGCGTGTTGCTCGTACCTAGTGGCTTCACCCTGTTGTGGATGACGGTGTTCGGCAATACCGCGATCCACATGATCCTTGACCAGGGGCTGACCGACCTGGCACAGGCCGTGGACACCGATACATCGCTGGCACTGTTCGCCTTCCTCGAACACTTCCCATTCGCGTCCGTCATCAGCACACTGGCCATCGTCATGGTCGTGGTGTTCTTCGTCACTTCGGCCGACTCTGGGGCCATGGTGGTCGACATGCTGGCATCCAACGGACAGGGCAACACACCCATTCGTCAGCGCATCTTCTGGGCCTCCAGCATGGGCCTGGTAGCCATCGCGCTGCTGCTGGCCGATGGCCTGAAGGCGCTGCAGGCCGCCACCATCGCCAGTGCCTTGCCGTTCACCATCGCACTGCTGTTCAGCATGCGTGGCCTGCTCAAGGCGCTCAAACTCGATGCCACCAAGCGGGGCCTGCGTCACCAGGCCCTGGCCATCTCGCCAACGGCCTCGCGCAATGCCGGCAACTGGCAGCGCCGTCTGCGCACCCTGGCGATGTTCCCACGTCGTTCGCACGTGCAGCGCTTCATCGCCGACGTCGGTCGCCCGGCCTGCGAATCGGTCGCCGAGGAATGGCGTCGTCAGGGGTACGAGTGCAGCGTGGACGAGGGTGAGGAGGGCAGCGTGATCCTCAAGGTCGGTCCCATCGATGATCCGTTCCTCTACGAGATCCGTCCTCATGCCTACGCCATGCCGAGCTTCGTGATGAGCGACACGCCGAACGAGGAGCGCAAGTATTTCCGCGCCGAAGTGCACCTGCGCGAAGGCGGGCAGGACCACGATGTGATGGGCTGGTCGAAGGATGAGGTGATCGGCGACATCCTCGATCACTTCGAGCGGCACATGCATTACCTGCACCTGGTGGGGTGATAGCATCCCGGCGAGTCGCTTGTATGGGGCTTGCCGGGAGAGTGTGGACACCTGCTCGGTGGGCCCGCAGGGCCCACAAAGTCCTTAAGTTATTTGCTTTAAAATCAACAACATACTTTATGTTCTATGAGAGCTGGCTTGCCAGCGATAGGGCCTGCGCATTCACCTCAGGGCTGGCAGGCCAGTGTTCAGCTGTCGGTCATGGGCCGGTGCGAGCACCGCTATCGCGGGCAAGCCCCACAGGTGGCGTCGCCATCGTGCTGCTGCCTGCTTGAAATGGGTACCTGTGGGAGCTGGCTTGCCAGCGATGGGGCCTGTGCATTCACCTCTGGGCTGACAGGCCAGTGTTTGGCCTGTCGGTCTTGGTCGGTGCTACTACCGCCATCGCGGGCAAGCCGACACTGCGGTCATCCTCACGGTCAACCGTCGATCAATCCAGATCCGCCGCCGAATGCCGTTCCGGCACCTGGCTGCCGTCCTCGCCCCACACCCGGTTCACCCGCGTCCCCCGCTTGACCGCCGGACGCTCGGCGATGGTCTTGGCCCAGCGCTGCACGTTCGGGTACTCCTGCACCGACAGGAAGGTCGCAGCCCCATACAGGTTGCCCAGCACCAGTTGCCCGTACCACGGCCAGACCGCGATGTCGGCGATGCTGTAGTCGTCACCGCCCAGGTAGGCGCTTTCGGCCAGCCGTCGTTCCAGCACGTCCAGTTGACGCTTGGCCTCCATGCTGAAGCGATCGATGGCGTACTGGATCTTCTGCGGCGCATAGACGTAGAAGTGCCCGAAGCCACCGCCCAGGTAAGGTGCCGAGCCCATCTGCCAGAACAGCCAGTTCAGGGTTTCGGTGCGTGCCGCGTGCTCGCGGGGCAACAGGGCGCCGAACTTCTCCGCCAGGTACAGCAGGATCGAACCGGACTCGAACACCCGCACCGGCGGCTCGACACTGCGGTCGAGCAGGGCCGGGATCTTGGAGTTGGGGTTCACGCCGACGAAACCACTGGAGAATTGGTCGCCCTCGCCGATACGGATGAGCCAGGCATCGTAGTCGGCCGCTTCATGCCCCAGGGCCAGCAGCTCCTCCAGGGCAATGGTGACCTTCACACCATTGGGCGTGGCCAGCGAGTACAGCTGCAACGGATGCTCGCCGGTCGGCAGCGTCTTGTCGTGGGTCGGGCCGGCGACGGCGCGGTTGGTGCTGGCGAACTTGCCATCGGGTGAAGAGGGCGCTTTCCAGACGCGTGGTGGGACATACTCGTGGTCGCTCATGCACTCGGTCTCCTGTGATCGAAAAAGGTCGCGTGAAACGGTGGACCGCGCAGGTAGGCCAGGGGTTCGTGAAGGGCAGCGCGGCGTGGCGTCTTGCGCTAGGATGGCACACTGCAATTATTTATCCCCGCGCACAACTATTCGGCCGCGCGGTGGTCACTGTCAGCACGTTGACCCGTGTCCCTCGGCACCGGTCACATCACCTTTCAGGAGCGCACCATGGCAGTACTGCACGACAGCACGTTGCACACCCTCAAGCAGCATCAGGCGCAACTGCTGAGCGAATGGGTCACGGACCTTGAGGCCACCGGCGCGACCCGCAACCTCAGAGAGCACGACATTCGTCAGCAGACCACCGAATTTCTGCAGCTGTTGCTCGAAGGCCTGAGCGGCGAGACCGACATCGGCGCCGTCCAGTGGGAACAGACGCGGCGCTTCCTCGAGAAGCTGTCGGCGTCACGCGCGCAACAAGGGCAGGATTCGCACCAGGCCGCTTCGTTCATCTTCGCCTTGAAAGGCCCGCTGTTCCGCCTGTTGCAGCACACCCTGCGCGAGCAGCCGGCCGAGCTGGCCAGTCAGCTGCTCAGCCTGTCGGAACTGCTCGACAGCCTCGGTCTGCATACCGTGCGCACCTATCAGAAGTCCCGCGAGGGGGTGATCAAGCGCCAGCAGGAAGAACTGCTCGAACTGTCGACGCCGGTCGTCAAGCTCTGGGATGGCGTACTCGCCCTGCCGCTGATCGGCACCCTCGATTCGCAGCGCAGCCAGACCGTGATGGAATCGCTGCTCCAGCGCATCGTCGACACCGGCGCGGAAATCGCCATCATCGACATCACTGGTGTGCCCACGGTCGATACCCTGGTCGCCCAGCACCTGCTCAAGACCGTCACGGCCATCCGCTTGATGGGCGCCGACGCGATCATCAGCGGCGTGCGGCCGCAGATCGCCCAGACCATCGTGCACCTGGGGCTCGACCTCGGCACCCTGACCACCAAGGCCAACCTGGCCGACGCCCTGAGGCTGGCACTCGGCCGTCTGGGCGTCGACATCGGCAGGCGGGCGTAACCGCATGGAACGTATCCCGATCTTGCAGATGGGCGAGTTCCTGCTGGTGACCATCCAGGTCGACATGTACGACCAACTGGCGCTGCGCCTGCAGGACGACCTGAGCGAGCGCATCAGCCATACGGGTGCGCGTGGTGTGCTGATCGACATCTCCGCACTGGACATGGTCGATTCGTTCATTGGCCGGATGATCGCCAACATGTCCGCACTGTCGCGCATCATGGACGCCGAGACCATGGTGGTCGGCATGCAACCGGCGGTGGCCATCACCCTGGTCGAACTGGGCCTGACCCTGCCGGGCGTGAGCACGGCGCTGAACGTCGAGCGTGGCATGGCGCAACTGCGGCTGCGAGTGAACGCGCGATGAACGTGCGTGACAGCGGGACGCTGCCGGTGCGTCTCGAACAGGATGTAGTGCTGGCCCGGCAACTGGTGCGCAAGCTGGCCAGCGAGGCCGGCATGCGCCTGGTCGACCTCACCAAACTGGTGACGGCGGTCAGCGAGCTGGCCCGCAACACGGTCGTCTACGGCGGGGGCGGCGACATGGACTGGAGCGTGCTGGACGACGGTGTGCAGGTCGGTGTGCGGCTGCTGTTCCGCGACGAAGGCCCTGGCATCCCCGACCTCAAGCTGGCCCTGACCGACGGCTGGACCTCGGGCAACGGCATGGGCCTGGGCCTGACCGGCGCACGCCGTCTGGTCGATGAGTTCGAACTCGACACCACGCCTGGCGCAGGCACCCGGATCACGATCACCCGATGGACATGATCATTTCGGCTTCCCTGACCCAGGTGCTGCCGATCGACGACGACAGCCAGGTCGGCCATGCCCGGCGCAGCGTGCAGCGTCTGGCCGAGCAGCAGGGCTTCGACGAGGTGGATGCCGGCCGTGCGGCGCTGGTCGCCACCGAACTGGCCACCAACCTGCTCAAGCACGCCGGCCAGGGTGTGCTGCATGTGCGTACCTTGCCAGGGCCCTTGGGCAGTGGCCTCGAGCTGTTGGCCATCGACCGCGGTCAAGGGTTCGACGCCGCCGTGTGCATGACCGACGGCTACTCCACCTGTGGCACCCAAGGCCTGGGCCTGGGCAGCATTTCGCGCCTGACCCAGGTCTGCGATCACTACAGCGACGCCCGCGGCACCGTCGTGCTGGCGCGCCTGTACCCCCGTGCCAGCCCTCGTGTCGACCTGCGTTTCGGCGTCAGCCAGCATTCGCTGTACGACGACCCGGCCTGTGGCGATACCTGGGCCCTGGCATTGACCGAGCAAGGCGTCGCCGCGCTGGTCATCGATGGGCTAGGCCACGGCGAGGGCGCCGAAGAAGCGGCGCGCGCCGGTGCACGCGTGTTCGAGGCGGCGCCGTTCGCCAACCTGCAGGACGCCATCGGCGCGATGCACCAAGCCATGACCGGTACCCGGGGCGGCGCCGTGGCCGTGGCGCGCTACGAGCGGGCGCACCGGCACTTCAGCTTCGTCGGGATCGGCAACATCAGCGCCAGCCTGATCGACGGCACCCGCAGCCAGGGACTGGCCTCGCACCCAGGGATCGTCGGTGGGCACTACCGCAAGGCCCACGTGTTCGACTACGCTGACCCCAGCGCGCGCTGGCTGATCCTGCACAGCGACGGCTTGCAGTCGCGCTGGACCCTCAACGACTACCCTGGCCTGGTGCACTGCCATCCGGCCGTGATCGCTGCCGTGTTGCACCGCGACTTCTGCCGAGGGCGGGATGACGTGACGGTGGTGGTCATCGACCTGGAGAGCCCCCATGGCTGAGCCCTGCGCGAACGCCGCCGAACAGGCGTTGCTGAACCAGCGCCTGCTGGCCGAGAACGCGGCCCTGCGCGCCGAACTCGACGAAACCAACCAGGGCGTGCTGGCGCTGTATGCCGAGCTGGACACCCAGGCCGAGCACCTGCGCCAGGCCTCGGACCTCAAGAGCCGTTTCCTCTCCTACATGAGCCACGAATTCCGCACGCCGCTGGGCTCGATCCTGAGCATCACCAGCCTGCTGGCCGACGAACTCGACGGGCCGCTGAGCCCCGAGCAGCACAAGCAGGTGGCGTTCATCAGCAATGCCTCGCGCGAGCTCAGCGACATGGTCGACGACCTGCTCGACCTGGCCAAGATCGAGGCGGGGCGCATCACCATCTCGCCGGCCTGGTTCGACATGTTCGACCTGTTCGCCGCCTTGCGCGGGATGTTCCGGCCGATCGTCGACACCAAGGCGGTCGACCTGATCTTCGAGGAGCCCGTGGGCCTGCCACGGCTGTACACCGACGACAAGAAGCTGGCGCAGATCCTGCGCAACTTCATTTCCAACGCGGTCAAGTTCACCGTGCGTGGCGAGGTACGCATTTCGGCCCAGCTCGAAGGCACCGACCGAGTCCGCTTCGCCGTCAGCGATACCGGCATCGGCATCGCCCAAGAGCTGCACGGCACCTTGTTCGAAGACTTCGCCCAGGTCGACTCGCCCTTGCAGAAGAAACTGCGCGGCACCGGCCTGGGGCTGTCGCTGTGCAAGCAGTTCGCCGCGCTGCTCGGCGGCAGCGTCCGGGTCGAGAGCATGCCCGGTGTCGGTTCGACCTTCTCGGTGATCATCCCGTTGGCGCTGGCCCAGGAGGGTGCCGATGGTCTCTGACGTTCGCCTGCTGATCGTCGATGACAATGCGGCCACTCGCTACGCCTTGCGTCGCCGGCTGGACCAGCATGGTTACCATATCCTCGAGGCGGCCACCGGCACCGAAGGCCTGGCGCTGCTCGACAGTCAGCCGATCGATGCCCTGATCCTCGACGTCAACCTGCCCGACATGAGCGGCTTCGACATCGTCCGCCGTCTGCGCGCCGACAGCCGTACCGCGCTGCTGCCGGTGATCCATGTGTCGGCGGCCTCGATCATGACCGGTGACATCATCACCGGCCTGAACGCCGGCGCCGATGCCTACCTGGTGCATCCGGTGGATGCGGACGTGCTGCTGGCGACCTTGCGTACGCTGTTGCGGGTGCGTGACACCGAACGGGCGCTACGTGAAAGCGAAGCGCGCTTTCGCGAGATCTTCACCCATGTCTCGGCGCCGATCGCCGTGCTCGATGCCGACTTCAAGGTCCACGAGTGCAACGAGGCCTTCGCCGAGATGATCCAGGACAACCAGGGGTACGAACGACTCGAGGCGTGCTTCGTGGTGGGCCAGGACGCCATGCTCGGAGAACTGCGCGAGCACCTGTTGCAGGGCACGCGGTGGAAGGGCACCCTGGTGATGAACGTGCAGGGCGAACAGCGTGACGCCGAATGGCAACTGTCGCCCTACCGCGAGCAGGGGCTGAGCCTGGCGTTCATCGAGGACGTCACCGAGCATCGCCACCGCGAGCGCTCGCACCTGGCCCAGCTCGATGACGCCGCCACCCAACTGGCCCATGAAGTGGCCGAGCGAGCCCGGACCGAGGCGCAACTGCTGCAAGTGCAGAAGATGGATGGCCTGGGTCGGCTGACCGGCGGCATCGCCCACGACTTCAACAACCTGCTCACCGGCATCATCACCAGCCTGGAGCTGATTCGCAAACGCCTGGCCGATGGCCGCAGCGAACGGGTGCCGATGTACACCGAAGCGGCCCTCAATTCGGCCAAGAGCGCCGCTGCCCTGACGCACCGCCTGCTGACGTTCGCCCGTCAGCAACCGCTCGATACCCGACCGGTGGACGTCAACGAGCACGTGCAATCGCTGGAGGAGTTGCTGGGCCGCACCATCGGCGAACGTGTCGAGCTCCGGCTGCAGTTGAGTGCCCAGCCGGTGGTGGCCCTGGTCGATCCGGTGCAGCTGGAAAGCGCGGTGCTCAACCTGGTCATCAACGCACGCGATGCCTTGCCCCGAGGCGGGCGGATCTGGGTACAGACCGCAACCACGCGCGCGTTGGGCGACCCGAACCTGGCGGACGGCACGTACGTCACGGTGACCGTGCGCGACGACGGCACGGGGATAGACCCGGGCGTGCTGGACAAGGTGTTCGACCCGTTCTTCACCACCAAGCCCCTGGGACAGGGGACCGGGCTGGGATTGTCGACCATCTACGGTTTCGCCCGTCAATCCGGCGGTCACGTGGCCATCCGCAGTGCCATCGGACGCGGCACCGAGGTGACGCTGCTGCTGCCGGCCAGTACGCAGCCTGCGGCCGAAACACGCCCTGAGCCATTACCCGACCACTGCGGGTCGGGCGAGCACATACTGATCGTCGAAGACATGGCCTCGGTGCGGTTGTCGGTAGCCGAAGTGCTGCGCGATGCCGGCTACCGCTGCACCCTCGCCGAAAGCGCGGCCCAGGCCTTGGCGCACCTGGAGGCCGATCACAGCATCGACCTGCTGCTCACCGACGTCGGATTGCCGGTGCTGAGTGGTCGCGAACTGGCCGACCGCGCCCGGGCCTTGCAGCCGGCCTTGCCGGTGCTGTTCATGACCGGGTACGCCGAAACCGCCCTGGATCGTCAGGCGTTCCTGGGCGAGGGCATGGACATGCTGATCAAGCCGTTCCAGGTTGGAGAGCTGCTGGAGAAGGTGGGGCAGGGGATGATGCGCGCGGGATGAGTGTTCCGGGGGGGCGGTAAGTTCATGCTTGCCTGACATACGGCGGGGCTGATTTCATGGGCCCGCAGGGCCCATAAAACCCGCCCTCACACGACGCAGCCTGTACCACGCCCAACCCGCCCCACGATGTTCTACAACCACGCCGGGCTGTTGAAATTATCCAGCCGCGCATCGCCCTCGGCGCACTCCAGCGCCTGCAAGGGCATCTGCCGCAGGATCCGTTGCAGGCTTCGTTCGCCCTCTGTCCACGCGCGCTCCAGTTGGGGCAGCAGCGCGCGCGGCAACACGCTGAACATCGGCTGCCAATACCCGTCCTGGCGCACCATGGCCGGCTGATCATGGGTCACCGCCAACTGCACCAGCGCTTCGACCAAGGCTCGATCCAGGCGCGGTGCGTCGCAGGCCAGCAAGACCACCCAGGCATGCCGCGCGGCAGTCAGCCCGGCGATGACGCCTGCCAGCGGGCCAGGGAAGTCGGTCTCGGCATCGGCCACGCAACGGTCGGCATAGCGGGCATAGCGAGCGGCGTTGCGGTTGCAGGAAATCACCAGGTCATCGGTCAGCGGACGCACCACACGGTGCAGGTGCGCCACCAGCGGTTCGCCCTGCCACTCGACCAATCCCTTGTCACGTCCACCCATGCGCTGCCCGCGACCACCGGCCAGGATGAGCACTGAATAAAGGGGCGGGGACATGGGGCGGACTCCTGAGCGATGACTGCCCAGACCCTCCCACGCCCGGCCCGGCTTGTCCAGGTCAGCGCTCATCGGGTGACGCCACCGAAGGTGCCTCGACGGGCCGCCGCCGTGCCAGGCGCATCACCACCACGAAAAACACCGGCACGAAGACCACCGCCAACGTGGCGCTGAGCATGCCGCCGATCACGCCGGTGCCGATCGCCTGCTGACTGGCCGACCCTGCACCGCTGGCGATGGCCAGGGGTACGACCCCGAGGATGAAGGCCAGCGAGGTCATCACGATCGGCCGCAGACGCAGACGGGCCGCCTGAAGCGCCGCCTCGGCCGGGCTGTGGCCCTGGTCGAGCAGGTGCTTGGCGAACTCGATGATCAGGATGGCGTTCTTCGCCGACAGGCCGATCAAGGTGATCAGGCCGACCTTGAAGAACACGTCGTTGGGGAGACCGCGCAGGCTGACCGCCAGCATCGCACCGAGGATCCCGAGCGGGACCACCAGCAGCACGGCCGTCGGAATCGACCAGCTTTCGTACAGCGCCGCCAGGCACAGGAACACCACCAGCAACGATAGCGCCATCAGCAGCGGCGCCTGGTTGCCCGACAGTCGCTCCTGCAACGACAGGCCGGTCCATTCCAGGCCGACGCCCGCCGGCAACGCGACCACCAGGCGTTCGATCTCGGCCATGGCCTGCCCGGAACTCACCCCGGCCACCGGTTCGCCGGAAATCGACACGGCCGGGTAGCCGTTGTACCGGGTCAACTGCACCGGCCCGCTGACCCAGCGCGCCTGGACGAACGCGGCCAGCGGCACCATCTGGCCACTGGCGTTGCGCACGTGGATCTTCAGCAGGTCCTCGACCTGGCTGCGCTGATCGCCTTCGGCCTGCACCACCACCCGCTGCATGCGACCCTGGTTGGGGAAGTCGTTGACGTAAGTCGAGCCGACCGCCGTGTCGAGCACCGCGCCGATGTCGCTGAAGGCGATGCCCAGGGCATTGGCCTGACGGCGGTCGATCTCCAGCTCGACCTGGGGGCTTTCGGCCAGCGACGCTTCACGCACGTTGGTCAGCAGGGGGTTGTCCCGGGTCTGCGCCAGCAAGCGGTCGCGGGCCTGCATCAACCCTTGGTAGCCCAGCCCGCCGCGGTCCTGCAGGCGGAATTCGAAGCCGCCCGATTCGCCCAGCCCGTCGACCGGCGGGGGCAGCACCGAGAAGGCCACCGCGTCCTTGAGCTGGCCGAAGGCCTGGTTGGCACGGTCGGCGATGGCCTGGGCGCCATCCGCCGCGCCGCGTTCGGCCCAGTCCTTGAGGGTGGTGAACGCCAGCGCAGCGTTCTGGCCGCTGCCGGAGAAGCTGAAGCCCAGGATCACCGTGGTGTTGCCCACCCCAGACTCGCCTGCGTTGTGCGCCTCGATCTGCGCGGCCACCTGCTCGGTGCGCAGGCGACTCGCGCCCGGCGGCAGCTGGATGTCGGTGATGGTGTAGCCCTGGTCTTCGGTCGGCAGGAAGGCACTGGGCAACTGGCTGAAGCCATACCCCAGCACCGCAAGCAGCACGCCGTACACCAGCAGGTAACGCCCGCTGCGCGCCAGCGCCTGGCCGACCCAGCGCTGGTAGCCGTCGCTCATGCGCTCGAAGCCGCGGTTGAACGCCCCGAACAGGCCGCCGCGGCGACCATGGCTGTCGGCCGGAATCGGCTTGAGCAGGGTCGCGCACAGGGCCGGCGTGAGGCTCAGGGCGAGGAAGGCCGAGAACAGGATCGACACGGCCATGGACACCGAGAACTGCTGGTAGATGATCCCCACCGAGCCCTTCATGAAGGCCATCGGCAGGAACACCGCCACCAGCACCAGGGTGATGCCGATGATCGCCCCGCTGATCTGGCCCATGGCCTTGCGCGTCGCCTCCCGCGGGCCCAGACCTTCCTCGGCCATGATGCGCTCGACGTTCTCCACCACCACGATGGCGTCGTCGACCAGGATGCCGATGGCCAGCACCATGCCGAACAGCGTCAGCACGTTGACCGAGAACCCCAGCGCCAGCATCAGGGCGAAGGTGCCGGCCAGGGCCACCGGCACCACCAGGGTGGGGATGAGCGTATAGCGCAGGTTCTGCAGGAACAGGTACATCACCGCGAACACCAGCACCATGGCCTCGAACAGGGTCATGATCACCTGCTTGATCGAGGCCTTGACGAAGGGCGAGGTGTCGTAAGGGATGTCGTATTTCACGCCTTCTGGGAACTGGCGCGACAACTGCTCCAGCGTCGCGCGCACCCGTGTTGCGGTGTCCATGGCATTGGCGCCGGGCGACAGCTGCACGGCGAAGGCGCTGGAGGGCTTGCCATTGAGGCGGGTGCCGTACTGGTATTCCTGGGCGCCGATCTCGACGCGGGCGACATCCCCCAGGGTCACCACCGCACCGTCCGGGCTGGCCCGCAGGACGATGGCGGCGAACTGGGCAGGGTCGCTCAACTGCCCCTTGACGATGACGTTGGCGGTGATTTCCTGGGTCGCACGCCCGGGCAGATCGCCGATGCTGCCCGGTGCCACCTGGGCGTTCTGCGCGGTGATGGCGTCGACCACGTCGGTGGGCGTCAGGCCCAGGCCGATCAGCTTGCGCGGGTCGATCCAGACCCGCATGGCCCGCTCCGAACCGTACAACTGCGCCTTGCCGACCCCCTCCAGGCGGCGCACCTCGTTCATCACGTTGCGTGCCAGATAGTCGCTCAGGGCGATCTCGTCCAGGCGGCCGTCCTCGGAGGTCAGGGTCGCCAGCAACAGAAAGCCCGTGGAGACTTTCTCCACCTGCAGGCCTTGCTGGGTCACCGGGCGGGGCAGGCGTGACTCCACCACCTTCAATCGGTTTTGCACGTCGACCTGAGCCAGGTCGGGGTTCGTGCCGGGCGCGAAGCTGACCTTGATCGTGGCGCTGCCCAGGCTGCTCTGCGACTCGAAGTACAGCAGGTGGTCGGCACCGTTGAGTTCCTGCTCGATCAGGCTGACCACGCTTTCGTCCAGGGTCGCCGCCGAGGCGCCTGGGTAGACGGCGTAGATCTCGATCTGTGGCGGCGCCACGTCGGGGTACTGGGCCACGGGCAACTGCGGCAGCGCCAGCGCGCCGGCCAACAGGATGAACAAGGCCACCACCCAGGCGAAGACCGGGCGGTCGATGAAGAAATGCGGCATGGCTCAGGTCCTCAGGGTGCGCTGGCGGCGGATGCCGACGACGTCGGCTCGGGGGCGATCCGGACCGGGTCGCCGGGCTTGACGTGCTGCAGGCCCTCGACCACCACGCGCTCGCCGGCTGCCAGGCCGTCGAGCACCACCCAGCGATCGCCCTGGACACTGCCCAGCACCAGGGTGCGCTCGCTGACCTTGTCGTCGGCGTCCACCACCAGCACCTTCGGTACCCCGGCGCTGTCGCGCAGGATCGCCCGCTGCGCCACGCTCAGCCCCTCGGGCTGCACGGCCTGGGCCAGGCGTACGCGCACGTAGCCACCGGGCAGCAGGTCCAGGTCCGGGTTGGGAAAGGCGCTGCGCAGGGTCACCTGCTGGGTGCTCGGGTCGACCCGCAGGTCGGTGAACAGCAGCGTGCCGCTGTGCGGGTAGACACTGCCATCGGGCTGCACCAACGTGGCCGTGGCTGCCGCCTCGCCCGTCTGGCGCAGTTCACCGGCACGCAGGGCCTGGCGCAGGGCGGTCAGCTCGCCGAGCGACTGGGTGACGTCGGCATGGATCGGGTCGAGCTGCTGGATGGTCGCCAGCGGCGTGGTCTCGCCCTGGCCGACCAGCGCGCCTTCGGTGACCTGGGCACGGCCGATGCGTCCGGCGATCGGTGCGGTGACGGTGGCATAGCCCAGGTTCAGCCGGGCCCGCTCCAACGCGGCCTTGGCCTCGGCCACGGCGGCATCGGCCTGCATCAAGGTGGCACGGGCATTGTCGTATTCCTGTCGGCTGATCGCCTCGATCTCGCTCAGTTCGCCATAGCGGCGTGCCTGCAGGCGGGCCTGGTAGCGCGTCGCCTCGGCGCGCTTCACGGCTGCCTGGGCGCTGTCGAGGTCGGCCTTGAACGGCGCCGGATCGATGCGGAACAGCACGTCGCCGGCCTTGACGTCACTGCCCTCGCGGTACACCCGTTCGAGCACCACACCGGCCACTCGGGCTCGTACTTCGGCAACCCGAGGCGCCAGCAGGCGGCCGCTGAGTTCGCTGCTGACGGCCAACGGCTGGGTATGAAGGGTTTCGACGCGTACCTCGGCAGGCGGGGTGGGCGGCGTCGGCTCGGCGGCGTCGTCGCAACCGGTCAGCCACAGCAGGGCCGACAGGGCCAAGGTGCAGGTGCGCAAGGTGCAGGGGGAGGGCAACATAGAAGGGGTCCGAAAAGGTCATGCGAATCGCCGAAACAGGACGGCGTGGATGAGCACGGGCAGCGGCGTGTCGATGACCGTGGCTGCCTGCCTGTGCAACGCTGCCATGCTACGTCACCACGCCCCATCAGGCCTGTGAACCTCTGTAGGTCATGTGTGAAAAATTGTGAAGAAATATCCGGCTCACCTGTAGGATTCTTTATCCTGGCTGCCTTCGACGCCACGTGACCGCCACCATGCCCACTCTGCTCCTGGTCGAGGACGACAGCGCGCTGTCCGAGCTGATCGCCCGTTACCTGCACCGCAACGGCTTCCAGGTCCGTTGCCTGGCACGCGGCGACCAGGTGCTGGACGACGTGCGTTGCGACCCGCCCGACCTGGTCATTCTCGACCTCATGCTGCCGGGGCTCGATGGTCTGCAGGTCTGTCGCCAGCTGCGCCAGGCCTCGCAAACCCTGCCGATCCTCATGCTGACCGCCCAGGACGACAGCCATGATCAGGTGCTGGGGCTCGAACTCGGCGCCGACGACTACGTGACCAAGCCCTGCGAGCCGCGTGTGCTGCTGGCGCGCGTGCGCACCTTGCTGCGTCGCAGCAACATCCACGAGCCACGCCTGGACCCCCTGCGCATCGTCATCGGCGGCCTGTGCCTGGACCTGACCGAACGCCAGGTGACGTGGGGTGGTGCAGCGGTGGACCTGTCGCGGGGCGAGTTCGACCTGTTGGTGGTGCTGGCCCGGCATGCCGGTGAGGTGCTCAGCCGGGACAGGATCCTCCAGCAGTTGCGGGGCATCGAGTTCAACGGCACTGACCGCTCGGTGGACGTGGCGATCTCCAAGTTGCGTCGGCGCTTCGACGACAATGCCGAAGAGGCGCGCAAGATCAAGACGGTGTGGGGCAAGGGCTACCTGTTCAGTCGCAGCGAGTGGGAGTGCTGACCGGCCATGTTCAAGCTGCTGGTGCGCCTGTACCTGTTGATCATCGTCGCCTATGCGGGGGCCTTGCTGCTGGTGCCCGAGGCGATTTTCGGCGCGTTTCAGGCGCGCTTCATGGCCTACAACCTGGACCAGGCCAAGGGCGTGCAGGCGCTGGTGGTCAGGCAGTTCAAGCAGGTGTCCGACGCCCAGTGGCCGGAGGTCGAGCGGCAGTTGGCCGAGGACTTCGCACCCTTGCAGTTGCACCTGATCCGGCGTGATCAGGCCGCACTGTCGGCCGCCGAGCGCGCGCGGCTGGACCAGGGGCTGTTCACCGTGCGCATCGGCGAGTGGGGCTACTACGAGACGGTGCTGGCGCCTTTGAACGACACCTGGCTGGTGCAACTGCACTCACCGCCCGACCCACTGGACATCAACCTGCTGTCCTGGGGCGTCACGGTGCTGATCGGCGCCGTGCTGCTCGGCGGGCTGCTGATCTGGGTCTGGCCGCACTGGCGCGACCTGGAGCGGCTGAAGAACACCGCGCGGCGCCTGGGGCGTGGGGAGTTGGCCGCGCGCACCGGGATCGGCGGGCATTCCAACATCGGCGAACTGGCCGGCGTGTTCGACACCATGGCCAGCGACCTGGAGCGGCACCTGAACCACCAGCGCGAGCTGCTCGACGCGGTCTCCCATGAACTGCGCACCCCCCTGGCGCGGCTGGACTTCGGCTTGGTGCTGCTGTTCGACGAAGTACCCGCCAGCAGTCGCAAGCGTCTGCTGGAAATGGTCGGGCACGTGCGCGAACTGGACGCGCTGGTGCTGGAGCTGCTGTCCTACAGCCGCCTGCACGACGCCGAACAGGCGCGCGAGCAGGTCGAGGTCGAGCTGCCAGCGTTTCTCGACAGCGTGCTCGGTGCCTTCGCCGAGGAGCTGGACAACCGGGGTGTGCAGTGGGACGTGTGCCTGGGCGACGACCTGCGGCCCTTCGTGCTCGACCCGCGGCTGACTGCCCGTGCCGTGCAGAACCTGGTGCGCAACGCCATGCGCTATTGCGATCGCTACCTGCGCATCAGCCTGGCGCTGGAGACCGATGGCGCGTGTCGCCTGACGGTGGAGGATGACGGCATCGGAATACCGATGGAGGAATGCGAACGGATCTTTCAACCGTTCTACCGGCTCGACCGCAGCCGTGACCGCGCCACGGGTGGCTTCGGCCTGGGTCTGGCGATCAGCCGACGGGCGATCGAAGGTCAGGGCGGGACCCTGAACGTCACGCCCTCGACACTTGGCGGCGCGTGCTTCTGCATCCGCCTGCCGGTGGCCAGAGGTGTCGCACCGGCATGAACGAGGCGTGCAAAGCAGGCCTTTCAACGTCTTTAACTAACACGATGTAGATCACATGCCGATCTGGCAGAGCGGTTCACTCCTGTGTGGGAGCGGGCTTGCCCGCGATGCAGGCGGTGATGGACCGGACGCTATCGCGGGCAAGCCCGCTCTCATAGAACATAAAAT
>NZ_JAAMQJ010000120.1 GCF_013523125.1 Pseudomonas entomophila
TGCGCAAGCAACCTGTGGGAGCGGGCTTGCCCGCGATGCAGGCGGCGCCTGACAGGGCCTGTCGCTGGCAAGCCAGCTCCCACCCAGATCTCGGCAACCTGTCGCTGTGGACATGGCTGCGCAAGCAGCTTGTGGGGGCTTGCCCGCGATGCAGGCGGCGCCTGACAAGGCCTGTCGCTGGCAAGCCAGCTCCCACCCAGACCTCGACAGCCTGTCGGTGTGGACATGGCTGCGCAAGCAGCTTGTGGGGGCTTGCCCGCGATGCAGGCGGCGCCTGACAAGGCCCTATCGCTGGCAAGCCAGCTCCCACCCAGATCTCGGCAACCTGTCGCTGTGGACATGGCTGCGCAAGCAACCTGTGGGGCTTGCCCGCGATGCAGGCGGC
>NZ_JAAMQJ010000121.1 GCF_013523125.1 Pseudomonas entomophila
TTGGTTTTCTCACCGCTGCGCGTTTGGTCGCCACCTACCAACGAGGTGAGTTCAAGAGTGCTGATGCCTTCATCGCTTTTCTAGGAATGGACTTGCGGGTAGCTCAGTCGGGCAAGAAAAAAGAACGCTCGACGTTGACCAAGCGAGGCGATCCAGAGGTCCGTCGCTTGCTGCACAACGCGGCGATGTCAGCAGGCAGGACAACCGCTTGGAAAACGTTTTACGAAGACAAGCAGAGCTGCGGCTTTAAAAAGACTCAAGTCCTGGTCATGCTGGCCCGCAAGCTGGCTCGGGTGGTCTTTGCCCTGATCAGAAGCGGAGAGGAATATCGTCCAAAAGCCGCTTGAGCGCTTGGCAATTACCATAGAATCTC
>NZ_JAAMQJ010000122.1 GCF_013523125.1 Pseudomonas entomophila
GCCTGCTGCAGCGCCTGAAAGCGGCCGAGCAGCAACAAAGCGCCGATCGTGAAAACCAGCTGGTTGCGATCGTTGCGAACGCGACAGGCCTGATCAGTCTGCAGCACCTGTTCTCTCAAAAAACCTTAGGAGTGTAATTCTGTATGAGCCTCGAAAGCACCGTTGCCGATTTGGTGACCGCCACCAATGCCCTGCTTGCCACGTTTAGCGGCAAGAAAAACGAGATCAACGCGGCATTGGCCGCTGCTATTGCCGCAGTGCCATCGAACACCAAGCGCTACTGGGTCAACCAAATCAGTGGGGACGATACAGCAGCAGGTACTGCTGAGGCGCCGTTGAAGACCATCAT
>NZ_JAAMQJ010000123.1 GCF_013523125.1 Pseudomonas entomophila
CCTGGGCCGTCAGTGACGGTGGTGCTTGGCGTACCGGCAGTGACCAGGTTCTCGTAGTTACCACCGTTGGTGGCCGTGATGCTGTTGGTCACGGGTGGATTGGTGGCGTAGATGTTGTCTGGTGCGGTGAAGTTCACCGAGCCCGAGCTGGCGCCGACTGGAATCGTGATGGTTTGGCCGTTGGCCAAGGTCACGACCAGCGGAGCTTCGGTAACGGGTGCAGTCACGCTCGCGGTGTAGGTGATCACGCCACCTTCGGTGACCGATGGGGTCGCCGTCAGCGTTACGGTGCTGGTATCGATGGTATCGGTAACCGATGTCACCGCAGGGGTGCCGTTGACT
>NZ_JAAMQJ010000124.1 GCF_013523125.1 Pseudomonas entomophila
GTGTCCAAGCAGGGCGAAAAGCTGACGGTCACCGCTGACGGCGTGACCAAGCTGACGGGGGATCTGGGCAAGACGAGCGGCGCCTTGCAGGACGAACAGAAGCTGCGCATTGAGGCCGACTCAGCCTTGAGTGACCGGATCATCACTGCTCAGGCGAAAGCAAATGATGCCGCGTCGGCAGTTCAGAGCGAGATGCAGGCCCGTGTCAATGCGGTGTCTGCGGTGGCTAAGCGCGTCGATGACACCCAGACCAGCCTCGGCAATACCAATGCCATGGTGAACAGGACTTCCGAGGCTGTGACCGACCTGAACAATGTGGCAAGTGCCTCGGAAGTGGTCAG
>NZ_JAAMQJ010000125.1 GCF_013523125.1 Pseudomonas entomophila
AGGCGCTGGCCGAATACCTGCACGCTCGGCACTACCGGGTGTGCATCGTCAACCCAGCGGTGATCGCGAAGTTCGCCGAATTCGAGCTGCGCCGCGTCAAGACCGACAAGGCCGACGCCAAGACCATCGCTGCTTACGCTCAGCACAAAGGCGACTCGTTACGCCAGTGGGAGCCTGAGCCAGAAGCTCAGCGGCGTCTACGGGCGCTGGTTCGCCGCCTGGATGACCTGAAAGAAATGCGCCAGATGGAGCAGAACCGTCTGGATGTGGCGCCGCTGACGGTGCAGGCATCGATCAAGGCGGTAATCGGGCACATTACCGATGAGA
>NZ_JAAMQJ010000126.1 GCF_013523125.1 Pseudomonas entomophila
AGGCGCTGGCCGAATACCTGCACGCTCGGCACTACCGGGTGTGCATCGTCAACCCAGCGGTGATCGCGAAGTTCGCCGAATTCGAGCTGCGCCGCGTCAAGACCGACAAGGCCGACGCCAAGACCATTGCTGCTTACGCTCAGCACAAGGGCGACTCGCTACGCCAGTGGGAGCCTGAGCCAGAAGCTCAGCGGCGTCTGCGGGCGCTGGTTCGCCGCCTGGATGACCTGAAAGAAATGCGCCAGATGGAGCAGAACCGTCTGGATGTGGCGCCGCTGACGGTGCAGGCATCGATCAAGGCGGTAATCGGGCACATTACCGATGAGA
>NZ_JAAMQJ010000127.1 GCF_013523125.1 Pseudomonas entomophila
GCACTCGAGCGCGCAATGATCGCCTTTCAGCGGGCAGTGGGTCAGCTCGAAGGCGTCATCATGGGCAAGTCGCATCACGATGCAGCCCTGGAAGCCTCGAGTCATTCTGCATGCGTTGAACTGGTCTCGGGGGAGGCGTTGCTGGTCAGTAACCCACTGTCCGAAGCGATCGAGTCCACTGCTCGAACTCTCGAAGTCGTCAAAGGCGAAGTCCGAGAAGTGCTGTTCGTGCAGCTGAATGGCCTGCTGGCTGAGCAGCGCAGTCAGCTTTTCACGTCGCCATCG
>NZ_JAAMQJ010000128.1 GCF_013523125.1 Pseudomonas entomophila
GGTTCGAGACCGTGGAGGAATTCCCCGACGTGCTGGACAGCTGGGCCTCGCGCCTGCATCCCCAGGACAAGGAGGCCAGCCTGGTCGCCTTCGCCGCGCACCTGAACGACCGCACCGGCAAGACGCCGTTCGACATCGAGTACCGGTTGAAGATGAAAAGCGGCGAGTACCGCTGGTTCCGCGCCCGCGGGCAGACCCGCCGCGATGCCCAGGGGTTGCCGTTGCGGGTGGTCGGCGCGCTGGTGGATGTGGACCTCGAGCA
>NZ_JAAMQJ010000129.1 GCF_013523125.1 Pseudomonas entomophila
TGCATCGTTTCACTGCTGAGTTCGGGAAGGGATCAGGTGGTTCCAATGCTCTATGGTCGCCAAGAAATTCGGTAGCCGGACCGTCGTATCGACAGGCCAGCAGATTCGGATATGTGATCTTTGTGTGTTCGCGAACTTTCGGTTCGTGTGTCTTCACACCCAACCTGCGCCTGGCAGATTGCTTGGGTGTTATATGGTCAAGCCTCACGGGCAATTAGTATTGGTTAGCTCAACGCCTCACAGCGCTTACACACCCA
>NZ_JAAMQJ010000012.1 GCF_013523125.1 Pseudomonas entomophila
CTGGCCAGAGGCAACACCGCCTCCTCGAATAGGCCTAATACATAGATGCAACCGGGTCCCTTTGTTCAAAACAGCAGGAAAAGCGGGTAGACAATGTAGGCGAGTCCATACATAGGAGCGGCCCCTGTGCCGCGATTGGGCCCGCCAGGGCCCACCTCTCACAGACACAGAGGCGACCTGGATCGACAGCTGCTCTGCAGATCATGAGCACGTCCAGTCTCCCGCTGCTTGCTCCGTCTGGATGGCGGGGCTTTACCTGGCGACAGAAACCAGAAAAACGCCTGCCACATCAGTACGTTAAGGCTTCTAAACCCATACCCTGCCGCACTCTCTCTGACTCACCAGACCAACGGTAGATTGACGAACGCCTGCGGTTTTGCTGTATTGAAACCGGTTTCACTCTGCATCACAGACAATAATCACAAGAGACCTGCAATGACCGATGCACCTTCCTTCTCGCGCGAGCGGGTCACCATCAGCGAAGTCGCGCGTGTGGCAGGCGTGTCCAAGGCCACCGTCTCGCGCTACATCGGCGGCGACCGCCAGCTGCTGGCCAGCGCCACCGCCGAGCGCCTGGAAGCCGTCATCGAACGCCTGGGTTACCGCCCCAATCAAATGGCCCGCGGGCTCAAGCGCGGCCAGACACGGCTGATCGGCATGCTGGTCGCCGACATCCTCAACCCTTATTCCGTAGCCGTGATGCAAGGCGTGGAAACCGCCTGCCGCCAGCATGGCTACAGCCTGGTGCTGTGCAACACCCAGCGCGACGACGAGCAGGAAGCGCATCACCTGAAGGCTTTGCAGTCCTACAACGTCGAAGGGCTGATCGTGAACACCCTGGGCCATCATCCAGGCGAACTGCTCACCTTGCAGCGCGACGTGCCCATGGTGCTGGTGGACCGGCAATTGCCCGACCTGAACGCGGACATGGTCGGCCTGGACAATGCCGACGCCATCGAACAGGCCCTGGACCATCTGCAGGCGCGCGGCTACCGCGACATTCTGGCCGTGACCGAGCCCCTGGATGGCACCAGCTCGCGGTTGGAGCGGGTCGACGCCTTCACCGCCTCGATCGACACCCGTGCCGGCATGCGTCGGCAACTGCTGCAGGTCGATGCCCAGCTGCACGCGTCGATCGCCCGTTTCGTCGCCAGCTGTGGACACGGCCCCCAGGCAATCTTCGCCTTTAACGGCGTGGCGGCCCTGGCCGTCAGCCAGGCCTTGCACAGCCTGGACCGCCACCTGTTCGAGGACGTGGGGCTGATCGCCATCGACGAACTGAACTGGTACCCACTGGTCGGGCGAGGCATCACCGCCTTGGCCCAGCCCACCGAGCGCATCGGCGCCGCCGCCTTCGAGTGCCTGCTCGAACGCCTGCGTGGCAGCGGCCATGCACCACGGCGCCTCGACTTCAAAGCCGACCTGATCATCCGAGGTTCCACCCAACTCAACGACTAGTCGCCCGCTCACTTTGGCGGCGCGACCTGGTTCACCCAAAAATGAAACCGGTTTCACAAGGACAAGAACAATGCATCCGAACCCCGTTTCCATCAGCCTGTCCAGCTACGGTGCCACTCTGGTCCGACAGCAGGGACAAGGCAGCTTCCTGCCCCTGCTGGCCGCCGCCGGGGTGGACCGTGTCGAGCTGCGCGAAGAACTCTTCGTCCAGCCGCCGGACGCCGCCGCGCTGACGGCTGCCCTCGAGAGCGCCCGGCTGGAGTGCCTGTATTCCTCGCCCCTCGAACTCTGGACCCCGACCGGAACGCTCGACGAGCGCCTGCCCGAGACACTGGCTGCGGCCCGTGCCCTTGGCGCGGTCGCCTTGAAGGTGTCGCTCGGGTATTACCAGGCGCACTGCGATGTCGCTGCGCTCAAGGCCCTGCTCACGCCGGGCGATCCGCAGCTGCTGGTGGAAAACGACCAGACCCAGCAGGGCGGGCGGGTCGAGCCGCTGCTGCAGTTCTTCCAGCGCGCGCAGGCGCTGTCGGTGCCGGTGGGCATGACCTTCGACATCGGCAACTGGCAATGGCGGGGCGAGTCGGCCTTGCAGGCCGCCCGCCTGCTGGGTCGCTGGGTGCGCTACGTGCACTGCAAGGCGGTGGAGCGTGCAGCGTCCGGCCGGCTGGCTGCCGTGCCGCCCCAGGCGTTCGACCTGAAGGCATGGGAAACACTGTTCGGCGCCTTCGCGCCGGGCGTGCCTCGCGCCGTGGAATACCCCTTGGTCGGTGATGATCTGCTGACGGTGACCCGTGACCAGGTACGCCACCTGCGCGCTTTGGGCGCCGTCGAGGAGGTGGGCCATGCCTGAGCATGACGTGCTGTGTTTCGGCGAGACCATGGCGATGTTCGTCGCCGAGCAGACCGGCGACCTGGCCGCTGTCGAAGCCTTCACCAAACGGATCGCGGGTGCGGACAGCAACGTGGCCATCGGCCTGGCGCGCCTTGGCTTCCGGGTGCGCTGGCTGAGCCGGGTGGGCGACGATGCGCTGGGACGCTTCATTCTGGCGAGCCTGCGCCAGGAAGGCCTGGACTGCAGCCAGGTCGAGATCGACCGCGACCACGCCACCGGTTTCCAGCTCAAAAGCCGTTGCGACGACGGCAGCGACCCGGTGGTGGAGTACTTCCGGCGCCATTCCGCCGCCAGCAAGCTGTCGACGGCGCAGTGCACGCCGGCCCTGCTCGACGCCCGTCACGTGCACGCGACGGGCATTCCACTGGCGCTGTCGCCGAGCTGCCGGGCGCTGTCCCACGCCCTGGTGGAGCACATGCGCGAGGCCGGTCGCAGCGTCTCCTTCGACCCGAACCTGCGCCCGTCGCTGTGGCCAGATCGCGAAACCATGGTGCGCGAGGTCAACGCGCTCGCCGTCAAGGCCCACTGGGTCCTGCCGGGTCTCGAAGAGGGCCGATTGCTGACCGGTCAGCAGCAGGCTGCCGACATCGCCGAGTTCTACCTGGACCATGGGGTGGAGCAGGTGGTGATCAAGCTGGGCGACGAAGGCGCCTACTACCGCAACCGCCAGTCCCAGGGCGTCGTCGCGCCGGTCCCGGTGGCTACGGTGATCGACACGGTCGGTGCCGGCGATGCCTTCGCCGTCGGTGTGGTCAGCGCGCTGCTCGAAGGCCTGTCCCTCGATGATGCAGTGGCCCGCGGCAACTGGTGCGGCAGCCGTGCCGTGCAGTCGCGCGGCGACATGGAAGGCCTGCCGACGCGGCCTGAACTGGAGGCGCACGTTCTGCGTAGAAGCGCCTGATACCCGGATCGCCGGCACGCCGGCCCTGCTGCGACAACAACAAAAAGCTCAGGAGTACGATTCATGCAGTCCACGACCCTTGCTCCACGCCGCTGGTGGTACATCATCCCCATCGCGTTCATCACCTACAGCCTGGCCTACCTGGACCGGGCCAACTATGGCTTCGCCGCCGCCTCGGGCATGGCCGACGACCTGAAGATCACCCCGGCCCTGTCGTCGCTGCTGGGGGCGCTGTTCTTCCTCGGCTACTTCTTCTTCCAGGTGCCCGGCGCCATCTACGCCGAAAAGCGCAGCGTGAAGAAGCTGATCTTCGCCAGCCTCATCCTCTGGGGTAGCCTGGCCACCCTGACCGGCATGGTCAGCAACGTCTACCTGCTGATCGGCATCCGCTTCCTGCTGGGCGTGGTGGAAGCCGCGGTCATGCCGGCCATGCTGGTCTACCTGTGCCACTGGTTCACCCGTGCCGAGCGCTCGCGAGCCAACACGTTCCTGATGCTGGGCAACCCCGTGACCATCCTGTGGATGTCGGTCGTGTCGGGTTACCTCATCAAGCACTACGACTGGCGCTGGATGTTCATCATCGAAGGCCTGCCGGCCGTGCTGTGGGCCTTCATCTGGTGGCGCCTGGTGGACGATCGCCCGGCCCAGGTGAGTTGGTTGAGCGAAGCGGAAAAGACTCGCCTGGAACAGGCCCTGGCCGCCGAGCAGCAGGGCATCAAACCGGTGAAGAACTACCGCGAGGCCTTCCGTTCGCCGCAGGTCATCGTGCTGTCGATGCAGTACTTCTGCTGGAGCATCGGGGTGTACGGGTTCGTCCTGTGGCTGCCGTCGATCCTCAAGCAGGCGGCCAACGTCGACATCGTGACGGCCGGCTGGCTGGCCTCGGTGCCCTACCTGGCGGCGGTGGTCGGCATGGTCGGCGTGTCCTGGGCCTCGGACCGCCTGCAGAAGCGCAAGCGTTTCGTCTGGCCCCCCTTGCTGATCGCGGCCGTGGCCTTCTACGGGTCCTACGCGCTGGGCACCGAGCACTTCTGGCTGTCGTATGCGCTGCTGGTCATCGCCGGCGCCTGCATGTACGCCCCCTACGGCCCGTTCTTCGCCATCGTGCCCGAGATCCTGCCCAGCAATGTGGCCGGCGGGGCCATGGCGTTGATCAACAGCATGGGCGCCCTGGGGTCGTTCGGCGGTTCGTGGCTGGTGGGCTACCTCAATGGCGTCACCGGCGGGCCGGGCGCTTCGTACCTGTTCATGTCCGGTGCTCTGCTGACGGCCGTGGCGCTGACCGCCGCTCTGAAAACACCACACATATCCGGTCGCGCCAAGCGCGGCGGACCGCGTCTGGCCATGGGTCAATAGGAAGCTGTGATGAAGAAGCGAATCGTCTTGTACAAGCGTTTGTCCGACGCCCTGCTCGCACGCCTGGAGGCACAGGTCGACGTGACCTGGGTCGACATGACGGCGCCCGATGGCCTGGCGCGCCTGCGCGATGCCTTGCCGGGCGCGCACGGCCTGCTCGGCGCCAGCCTACGCCTGGACGGCGCGCTGCTCGATGCCGCGCCGGACCTGGAGGTGATCTCCAGCGTGTCGGTGGGCATCGACAACTACGACGTGCCCGACCTGACCCGCCGTGGCGTGAAGCTCACCAACACCCCGGACGTGCTGACCGAGACCACCGCCGACACCGGGTTCGCCCTGATCCTGGGCACGGCGCGACGGGTCGTGGAGCTGGCCGGATGGGTGCGGGACGGGCAGTGGAGCAAGAGCCTGGGGCCGTCGCACTTCGGCACCGATGTGCATGGCAAGACGCTGGGTATCGTCGGCATGGGCCGTATTGGCGAAGCACTGGCACGACGCGGTGCGGCCGGGTTCGGCATGCGAGTGCTCTACCACAGTTCGCGGCCCAAGCCGGATGTCGATGCCCGGTACGGTGCGCAGTATCGCGACCTGGACGACCTGTTGGCCGAAGCCGACTACGTGTGCCTGACGGTGCCGTTGAATGCCAGCACCGAGGGCTTGATCGGTGCGCGGGAGCTGGCCTTGATGAAGCCCGAATCGATCCTGGTGAACATTGCCCGTGGTCGTGTCGTGGACGAAGCGGCGCTGGTCGAGGCCTTGAAGGCACGGCGGATTCGCGGAGCGGGACTGGATGTGTTCGTGCAGGAGCCGTTGCCTGTCGATTCGCCTTTGCTCGGGCTGGACAACGTGGTGGCGACGCCGCATATCGGTTCGGCGACCCATGAGACCCGGGAGGCCATGGCCCGGTGTGCCGTGGACAATCTGCTGGATGCGCTGGCGGGGAGGGTGCCGGGGAACTGGGTCAATGCGTGGTGAGGTGAGAGGCGCGCTTCTGCGATCTGGAAAGAGGCCAGATATGACCTAGTGAAGGCCACTGCGGCGTTCAATGAGTCATTCATACGCTGTAGGGGCCTGACCTTCAGGGTTCACCGGAGCAAAAATGAAGCGGTGCATTGCCACGATCGGTTGCCTATCGCTACCGTGATCCTGCGCAAAGCACCCTCTTTAGGAGTATCCCCATGGAAGACCGCGACCTTACCCCACAGATCTGGCACATCCTCCACGAGCACCTAGCCAGCACGACACCGTGGGAGTGGCATATCTACGCTGACGGCTCCAACTACAGCGACAATCAACCGGGCCTGAAATGGTTGCTGGATCAGCCTTCGCTGGAGCTGGCTACGGCGCTTACTATCTACTGGAACCTGGGCGCCGCCTGGTATGTGGCCTATGAGACCGTGGAGCAGGCGAGCGACCCGGATACCTTCGCGCTGCTGCGACTCATCGAAGAACGTGTCGAGAACGGCTTCTACCAAGGCCGCAGCCTCTGGTTCGATCCCATGCAGTCCGAAAGTTCGACGCCCAACGACTATCCCGATCAACCCGTCAATCGCCCCGTGCCTGCCGCGATGCTGCAAGTGGTCAACGGCACTGAGTACTACGACCGAGACCTGGTGCAAGCCGAATACGAGGAAGGCTTGCCGCTCGCCGTGGCCCAGCGGATTTATGACCTGTTCGAGTGAGAGCCGCTCGCTTCATCGGTAAGGGGGCATTGAAGGGAAGAGAAACGCATTTTCTGCTCTTGATTCAACTCCCCGGCCGATACTGCAACGCCTCCGCCAGATGAGCCCGCCCGATCGCCTCCACCCGCGCCAGATCGGCCAGCGTCCGCGCCACCTTGAGCAACCGATGCGCCGCCCGCAGCGACAAGGTCAGTCGCTCGCAGGCGCCTTCGAGCCAACGCTGATCGGCCTCCGTCAACGCGCAATGCCTCCGCAGCTTGTCCAGCGTGAGAAACGCATTGGCACAGCCTTGACGCCGTTGCTGCACCTCGCGCGCCTCGGCGACGCGCTGGGCCACGCTGGCGCTGGTTTCACCACTGGGGCTGGCGTCGAGCACGGTGGCTTCGCGGGCCACGGTCAGGTGCAGGTCGATGCGGTCGAGCAGGGGGCCGGAGAGCTTGTTGCGGTAGCGCTGGATCTGGTCCGGGCTGCACCGGCAACGGCCGGTAGGGTCACCGAAGTAGCCGCAGGGGCAGGGGTTCATGGCGGCGACCAGCTGGAAACGCGCCGGGAAGCGCACCTTGTCCTTGGCCCGGGCGATCACGATTTCACCCGACTCGAATGGTAGGGGTGAATCTCACACATAGAAACCAGCAGCCCCAAAAGGCACCAAGCGAGCTTGGGCACCTTTTAAGGGCTACCCTTAAATCAGGTCAAAGATGGATTTAAGATTCTTAATCGACTTAATAGAGGGAGAGAAACCTTGGGAGGCAGCTTGATAATGCCACCGCTTTGCCTCTCTCAAATTTTGGACATCTTTATCAGAGAAGTATTCCTGTGTAAGGTTAACTCTCTTGATATAAAAAAGTGCCAAGTTGAATTGAGAGCCGACGTCTCCATTTTCCGCAGCCATTTTTGTGAAAACTTCAATATCATTTTTGATGCTGTCGCTTCGCATTTCCTCGGAGATTTGAAGGCCAGCTCCTGACAGGAAAACCTGACATAGTAAATTACCATCAAGAGCTTGCTTCCGTATAATTTCACCAGCCTTCTCTGGGCCGCATTCTTCAAATATTCTTTGAATATCATTTAACTCACGTATAACACCATAATTCATACTTCAAACCTCCATATTAAAGCTTAGGCGATGTTGTTACTCACGACTATTTTACTCGGTCAATGATGGCATAACAACATCCGGCACAACGCACCTCTATGCTGAGATGATGAAAAATGCTATCGTTTTGGCATCAAAACAAGGGACTTGCTATGATGAAAAAATGGATATATGAAAAATCGTTAGTAATATGCTTAGGGGCATTGGCACTTTATATTTTAATATGGTGCACCGTCTCTTATATTGGCGTCCAAGTAACTTATATATTGGGGCCAGTGATTTTAGTATCTGGGCTTCTCGCCTATTTTTGTTCGCCTTCCGAAAAATCGACTAGCAGAGAGTGAAAAATGAAGACATTAAAGTTTTTGACGTATGGGTCGTTTTTAGTCATTTTAATAAACTTGGCTCTTGCCGTTAACTCATCTATGAATGGGACCTATGACTCCAGTCAGGTGCAACGTATGGTGCCGTTCATATTCATATTCTTGATTTCTATATCTGCTTGGTTATTAATTTATATTTTCAAGAAGGTTTTTTCAAAAGCAAAGCCTAACGGTTAATGGGGGGCGTTTTGAACGGTTGAACTTGTTCAGGCGTTCAAAATGACCAGATGAATGCAGTGGATGGTCAATTCATATTCGTGAAATATTAAAGAATATGGTTGACCTCTATTCGATGTTTAAGGTCAGACCCTGAATTTATTTTTGGTTTTCTATTGACAAGGTTTTTCATTGATTTTAAGCCCAAATACGACTGTCCAAGAAAATGAAAACTCAAAAAAATGACATAAAAAACTATAAAAAACTCAATGCACTTTTTTCGTGCGTCAACAGAAATAGGTAAAAAGCGGCTTCTTTTTATTCTCTGTATTAGCATACGCATCAGATAGTAAATCAATTAAAAACGGCACTTTCATAAGTTTTGATTTTTGGGAATTTTATTGCCAAGAATGCTTTTGATTTTTATATGCGAACTTGGTTCGCAATTCTCAGATGCTTTTGATTTTGCTCTTCTTGGATAACTCTTAAATAAGTGTCGCAAGCTGATTTTATAGGTTTTCTTGGACGTTTTTAATTTTCAAAAAAATCAACTCTTTTCAATGTTGATGTTAGAAACTATGTATTTATTTGACAATCATGCTCGGCATGCTATTTATATTAGTAATGAACAATAAAAGCTTGCATGATATTTATTCCACAACGCATAACCCTTAAAAATCTCACCCCTGAATTCTTCTTTGCAGAATGTGAAAGGCAGTATTTTTTTGAGCGAGCCATCGAAAAAAAGATGACTTCAAAAGAGTATTTTGAAAATAAGCTAAATAACTCATCAAAAAGAAAATGTTCAAGATTAGCCAAGGAAATAAAAAGCATTAAGGATAAGTTCAACTGGGTTGCCAATTGCGGCGAATATAAATGCTGGAAAATACAAAATAAATACGTTCTTAATGGCGACTTGAACGAAATTGTAAAAAATATCGCGTTTGTTTTCGAGAGAATTCAAGAGCAACTGATAATAAAGCAGAGAAACCTTAAAAACGATGAATCCGGCGAGAGTATTTTTTCACGCATAAAAAATGATTGGGATATTGGTTATGGTATCAAAATAAAGGATATTAAAGGGTCAGCTATAAAAGACAAGCTCATCAATATTGCCGATGAAAGAAAACTCAAATCACAAATAAAAAGAATACAAAAACAAAGAAACGAACTTATGAAGCTGCACTCAGGGTTGATTGGTTCAGGTCGAACATTTGAGATTTGTAGTGATGAAGTTGTTCGAGATAGAGACGCCGCAGAACAAAAACAATATGAATATATATTGAGCAAATACGTTGTTTATGAAGGCCATAAGAAAATCCCACTATCAAAAGTAGTGAGCACTGAAAAACAAAGATTTGCTGAGATATATGTTCAAGTTTCATCGTTGGACACCTACGCCAAACGACTTGACTACAAGCCTCTATTTATCACTTTCACCGCTCCGGCAAGATTTCACCCAAAGCCGTCGAAAGGTGCCAGTTCTTGGGACGGTTCAACCCCAAAGGATAGCAATGATTACTTGAAAGGCTTATGGAATGCTTTTAGAAAAGACATTCATAGACATAAGATTGAGATGAATGGTTTCTGGGCTGTCGAGCCACACAAAGACCAGTGCTTTCACAAGCATGCTTTAATGTATGTTAATAAGAAACATTATGATGAACTAGTAATCTTGATTAACAAGCATTTTAGACACTCGGAAAACGCCGTAAGAATAGAAGAGATTGACACAAAGAAAAGCAAGGCAACATCATACGTGATGAAGTATCTAACTAAGTCATTTAGCATGGACTTTGAACTGAAAGACGGCGTGTTAAATATTGACAAGCTAGAAATCTCAAATCATAAAAAAGTGAGGGCTGTTCAAGCTTTATGGTCTGTTCGTCGATACGCAATGTTCGGAGTTAAAAATACGCTTTCATTATGGCGAGAACTTAAAAGAAAATCATTCTTGAAAGGAAAAAATGAAGCTCTTGATAAGGCGTTCATGTTTGTTGAAAGAAACGACTTTATAGGCTTCTCTATGTTTGTTAATGGAAAGCTTAAAATAAGGAGGGTTTTTAATGAAATTCAAATTATGAAAAATGATTTGCTGGGCGATGTATTTGGCAAAAGCCTAATAGGTAAATACATAATTGATTTGGAAACGAACGAAGTGATTGATATTAAATCCACTTGCAAGATTATCGATGCATCATCGCTTGATAGTGCGGTCATCTAATAAATACATACTTATCTATTGATTTGCTAGAATGCCATGTTATATTGAAGCTAGGACATGGGAGGATAATCAATATGAAATTAATAAGAGTGGCTAGCGGAAAAAAAGAAGTTTTAAAATTCATTAAAAAATTGGGCATCGATGGTATGTATGAAAACATTAGAAACATACACAACAATAGTGAATGCGATTTATTTTATGATACCGTGGATGGCGAGTTCAAAGCGTTAGTAGACCAAAGTAAGGTTCCGTATGAGTATTGGGATAACTGCTTGAAGATGTAATCGGTCGGATAGACTATCAGCCAGCTAATGCTGGTTTTTTCGTGCCCGAATTTTGTCATCAAAAATATGTATTTATTTGACTATACTTTAATTTGTGCTCTAATAAATATATATAAATAAAAAGGGGCACCATGAAAAAGACAAAATCAAGCTTAAAGCCTTGTACAGTTGTACTGAACGCTGAAATACTCAATCAATTCAAATTGGTCGCAAAAGAACACAAGTTTCCCTTGTCTCGTTTTTTAAATGACTGCATGAAAGAGTATTTGAATGTAAGCCGTGTTAACGGGTTCAATAAAGATGTAACGCTACAAGTGGGGATTAGGAACTTTCAAGCCCAAGACAAATAAAAGCCCTGATAGGGCTATTTTTTTTACTGTGGTTTTAAGTCAAACGCTACCGCTCTTTTGTTTGCCATATGTGCTTTAAAAGCTTGTTCAAGCTGTTTTGCTGCCGTTGGGTCTCTTTCACTAATTTCATCAAACATCTTATAAAAATCCTGTCTTAAATTATATTGGCGTTTAATTTCACCTTTTCTCTCATAGATAAGATTTTGTTTGTCCATGTATCTATGGCCCGCAATGTCGCTTTTACTGTTTCCAGTAAATAGTGTTTTATCAAGCTTTTTCTGTATACCTCCAAACGCTTCAACAAGTTCATCATTAGAGTATGTTGAATAGACACCTTCAATCTTGTGATTTTCAGGCTCTGGAAGCGGCTCTGGTGCCATCGATGTGTAAAGGTCATCTACGACAGGCTCGACTGATTTTGATGGTTCTATGGCTTCCCTAGGAGCTTGTGCGTCTGGTATATGGTTGGGTGTTTCAAACTCTCTCATCAACTCATCTATCAAGTCGTCATTGTTGGCTGCAACCTGTTCTTGTTCAACCTGCTTTGTAGGTTCTGCTGGCTTCTCTGGTGTGGTTTGAACAGGTGTAGGTATGACGGGTGGAGCAATGACAGGCTCAACTGGCTTAGGTGCTTCTACGGCCACCGTTGGGAATTTTGGTGCTGGTTGTGGTTTTGGTTCTGGCTTCTTATTCATCGAAGCATATTGCTCCTGAATTTTCTTCAATTCGTCTAAATCTGCTGGTGTAGGTTTGTAACCTTCAAGCTTGAACCCTTTGGCTTCCAATCCCATTAACTGAAATTCAAGCCATATATTTTTCTTAAAGAAATTAGGGCCATTCACTGTGAATGATTGTGGTGGTTTGGCGTCAGCAACAAGCCTTTGAATGCCAGCCTTTGCTGACTGTCTTGATAAATCATGGAATGAAACTTTTGACGGGTCTTTGTAATACTCGAATGATTTCTTGCTGCTGGCTGAATTATAGAAATATTCAACCTTGTCACTATGCTGAATAAACTTGAACTTGGTGGCAAGCACTGAGTTCGGCTTAATCTTTTTCATGTAGTCGGGTTCTGCTTCATCGGAAACAATAGAACAATCTTCGTATTTCTTAACGTTGTGCTTATTTTTCAAAGTCTGCTCAAAGCCAGTGTCATCACCTAGTTTTGCTTTAAGTGTTTTGTAAGATAGGCCAAGCTCGGATGCTTTGAATATCTGGTCTTCATGTTGAATGGCAAAGGAAGTTCTCCCATTATAGATAACGTTGTATCCGTTATCTGTGATTTTGTTTATGAAGTCACTCGGAGAGCTCGACTGTTGCAGGAAAACTTTTAAGTCAGTCTTCATTTCTTCTTTATTAGAAATAATCCCACGTATTTCAAGCATGCGTTCATTCGATGATGGTTTTTTGTCGGCGTATTTTTTATTTATTAAGTCTCTCTTTTGCTCCGCTGTTTTGTCTTTGTATTTTGAATTATTGTTCAAGGTATCAATGTCTCTTGATATTCTGTTTTTGGGAGCAATCAAGTTGTGTTTCTTTTCTAGATGTTCGCACTCTCTTTCTATCTTGCGATAGTCATTGCTGACGTTGTAGCATTTACCATCAAAGTCTTTTATTGCCCATACAATATGAACATGAACCTCATCTGTATCAATGTGAACGCCTAACGAATACTTTCTGTTTGAAAGTTTATGCGTGGCCTCATAAAGTTCTTTTGCAATATCTCGGGCTTGCTCTGGTGTAACATTGTCATTCGTATGAAAGCTAACAACATCGTGCTGGGTTCTAACTGATTGCTTTCTACCTTTCTTGCTGTCAGTAATATCGCTTTCAATTGATTGTGATATTGCTTTCGCAATATCTTTCTTTGAAGCATTCAAAGGCGTGTGCATGTTGGACTCGAATAATACGCACCCATCTTCTTTGTTGAAATACTTGGCCGTTTTGTAAATGGCTGATTTTGATTTTTGAGTGCTGAGTTTTTTGCGTATCATGACTTACCTACTATGGTTAACTTCTCCTTTTTCATTTTGTTCAATTTCGTGGTAAGTATATTTATGTTTTTGTCGAGAGCAGTTATTGCTTGCAGAATATCAAGAGGTGGTTCTTCTTTTGCGTTAAGGTATTTGGCTATTTGATTTAGGTTGTTGCCATATTGTCCTAGTAGCTTTTCAATTCTATCAATGTCTTGTCTAAGCTCAGGATTGGTGATTTCAATAATTTCATTGATGCCATTATTGACGACGTGAGAAATAAAGCCGGACTGGCTTTTATTTATCAGTTCTCTTTGGTGTTCAATTTTGATGTAATCACTTTCGGATATTCTTACATTCATTTGTCTTGGTTTTTTATTATCACTCATACATTCCTCATGGTTGTTGATTTGTTTTTGATTTTAATTTTTCAAACGTAGTGCGAAAAATCGAGCGTAAATGTAAGCAACGAACGAAGTGAGGTGCTATACATTTACATTGCTCGCATATAAAGAATTCAAACTACTAATATCAAGTTACCATATATTAAAATGTTTTCAAGTTTGTATAGTGTTCAAGAATGAGTAGGTGGCGTGCTAGTTGTGTGTAGCAGCGTATAGTAACGTATAGCAGACATAAAAAAGGCCACCTACTTAGGCAGCCTACTTTGATTATGATGGCGTCAATTAAAGTATTCGTTGAGATTATTGATGCCAAACTCTTTAAGTGGATTATGTAGGCTGAACTGTTTTGCTATGCGGTCAATTTCAAAGCCATTCTGGAAAATCTTAGCAAACAAAGTTCTTGTTGTTTTGTCGAAGTTGAATTTAAAAGTGATGTCATTAGCAACAAAGAATTGATTTATTTTTAAGCGGCCATCTTCTGTTTTATACAAATCAATTATGTCGTTTTCCGAGTAAATGTTTATAGTGGTTTTCTTGATGTTTATTTGTGTTTGTAGTTCTGCAAGGTTTTGTTCAATGTCGTTGATATTTGCTTCTGTTTTGCTAACTACCTCTAAGAATTCTTTTGGGATAACGCCGCTGGTGAAGCCAGCAAAAGATTTCATTAGGTTGTCTCTGTAACTTTTTTGTTCAAGCAAAAGGTTGTTCAGTTCAACAATTTTCTTGTTGTCTTTGGTTTGGGTTTCTCTGTTTGACAGGAGCTTGATTAGTAACTCTTTAAAGTTTTCTGTTCGTTCTTCCTCGTCAATATCTTCCTGTGTTGGAAGGCGATACTTCATACCGCTTTCGCGAGTTATCCATTCATATTGAATTCCAGTGTCTTCGATTTCGTTTTGCCACGGATGAACGTCGAAGTCTTCATGTGTCGTGGATTGATATATGAGTTCAAGAAATAACCCAAAAGCCAAGTCAAAACGGAAGCGTGGTTGGTCACATCCATTTTTTAACTCTTTGCGTGTGTAGCATTGAAAATATGGATAAACGACGCCCTTGGGGTTTGTTTGTTTTTCAAAAAGCATAGATGCATCACAGCAATCACATTTGATGCTGTGACGGAAAATGTTCAGACTTCCAACACTTTGGTTGCCATAGTTTTTTCTTTGTGCTCTGTTTTTCATTGCCGCTATTGCTTCATTAAACAGTTCATATGAAACGATTTGCGGATAATAATTTTCAATGTATCGTTCAAATACTTTCTTTTTGTTTTCGTCTCTTCGCTGAGCCATGTAAGCACCGAGAACGTATTTCGTATCTATTAGATGCTTTATATTTCTACTTGACCATTTTCGTTTTGAATAAGCATTGAGCTTTTTAATTGATAATGACACGCCAACATATTTCAAGCTCTCAAAGAAATCTCTTATTTCCTGAGCTTCTTCTTCCTCGATTTCAAAGCAGTTAAGCTCTGTATTATATCGAATTCCATATGGTGGATTATGGGCGTTAAAAATGACTTTTTCTTCTTCGGCTAACTTCTTGGCTCTATTCCATGCGGATTTTCTACGAACTGATTTCGTCTTACTTTCTTCGTATGCTCGCTTTGCGATAACACTTAAAAGAATATCTTGTTGTAGGTCATCAATACGGTTTGTTTCGTTTGGTTTTTCATATCGTTGACCATCAATAGTCGTTATTAAAATAACACCTTTTTCAAGGATGCCATTGACCAGTTCTTTTGCTTGTAGAAGTCTTTGGCGACTAAGGCGGTCGATACTTTCAACGAATATGTAGTCGCCTTCCTTGATATGCATATCACTAATCATATCAATGAGTTCTTTTAGTTTTCCTTTTCTCTTGTTGCTTCCGTCGTGTGCAGATATGCCCGTATCCGAGTAGATATTCTCGGGCGGCAACTTAATACCTTGTTGCTTTGTAATGGCTTGGATTGAGGCCATTTGACGGTCTACGGAGTCCCTACCGGCTTCACCTTGGGCCTTAGACGAGTAGCGGATATAAGCGTAGGCAGTAGGCATTCCGGGCTTCCTGTGACGTTTGGAAAAGTGTGAGAATACCACCTGCCAGTCTCCAACGGCTCGCGCAGCACTTCCAGTACACGGCGTTCGAACTCCGGCAGCTCGTCCAGAAACAGCACGCCGTGGTGGGCCAGGGTGATCTCGCCGGGGCGTGGCCGACTGCCGCCACCCACCAGCGCCGGCCCGGAGGCAGAGTGGTGCGGGTGCCGGAAGGGCCGTTGCGGCCAGTGGTTCAGGGGCGTGCGGCCGCTGACCGACTGGATGGCCGCCACCTCGAGCGCCTCGTGTTCGTCCAGCGGCGGCAGCAAACCAGGCAAACGGCTGGCCAACAGGGTCTTGCCCGTGCCGGGCGGGCCGGTGAACAGCAGGTTGTAACTAAATCCACCAATTTTGAAAAAGCGTTGCGACCGTCCATCTGGCATCATTGGAAAATACTTGCATTAATTACTGAATTATGCTTGACAGAAAGTGGATTCCGTGCTAACCTGTTGATCTCAGTGGGAAATTCCCCCTGCCCTTCCTTGCAACACCTATATCCCCGCTTGCTAATACGACGACCGGAACAGAAGGGCCGTGTCGACGTGTTCTCTTGCCTGTTCTCGACTCAGGACACGCCGGATCGAGACCAGTTGCATTAGGTCGCAATAGTTGTACCGAGTGGTTAAGTGCGCTTCAGCAAGAAGAGCACGCAACTGGCCACCTAATTATAGACTTGCCCCGCAATAGGGCACTCACACCTCATCGCGAAGGTGTATCACAACTACGAACAAGCTTAACCCCAAAGCTCTACGCAGAGTTATGGCTTCGCTTTGTCCGCTATACGCTGTAACCAACTAAGGACACAACAATGGCACAACGCCCTTTGAGACGTAACACCTGTGAGGGTTGTGGTCGAATCCACTACTCCCGCTCTACATTGACACGCTTCTGCTCGTCGACTTGCCAGTCGCGTACATGGAAGAAGAACAATACTACTAGTCAGGCGCAGCTTGAACAAGAGTACCTTGCCCAAGAAGCAGCGGCAAACAGCAAACAACTAAAGGAAGCAGTTTAAAATGACAATCAGTGAATTCACCTACGGCGATCAAGTCATTGAGTTCTTCAAGCACGACGAGAAGGAATTCAGCGAGCTGTTAGATCAAAAGGTCTCACGATATAACGGCAACTCTGAGGGACTGTATTTCAAAGAGCCAGCCGCCAATATCGACTGGGTACGCAGCAAGCCCATTAATGCCGCCCTGCTTGAACTTCAAGAAGAGTGGCGAAAAGGCTACACTCTTATTAGCTCCCAATACCACACGCTTGATTTCAGAGCACAACTGCGGAAGCCAGAAAAGGTGATTAAGTCGGAGCTTCGCACATTAACAGAGCAAGTTCGAGCTGACTACGAGAGAAGCCGATACGAGCGTAATGTTGCCGAAACTCATCGCCAAGTTGAGATCACCCTTTCAATCAAACGGCGCAAAGAAGAGGCAAAGGCAGCGGCCGGTCTAGCAGCAGCATTGGCAGCACTGCAAGAAGACGAGGAAGCTGCTCTGGCCGATCTTCGTCGGGCTTACGCTGAGCCTGTCGAGGCGGCCTAACAAGCCCCCTTAGGCAAGCTCTTAAAGGCAGCAAGTAGTATAGATTTTGTCCGCCTTGATCGCTGAACCCCGCATGGCACAAGGGCTCCAGCCCAATCGCTATGCACAATTCCAGTAGGAACCTACATGCGAATCTCCTTATACCGGCCTGAGCACCAAGCGAAGTTGCTTCGCTTGATGAAGCACACAGGCGCCATTAACCCTACCCGAGTGGTAGAACAATTGATTGAAGAAGCTGCCATGCGGCTTGATTCCCTAGAGAGTGGAACGAATGTCACCAAGCAAGACCAAGAAGAACAATACCCGTAACTACAGTTACATCTGCTCCACCTGCAACAGTCCATACGCTGGTCGCCGAGAGCAGGCGGACAAGTCCAAGCGATTCTGTAAGGATAGCTGTAGAAAGGCCAAGTCAAGACAAGCAGGTAAGGCCACAAAGCGGCAAACACGCATAGAGGACCAGTTCACTCGTTTCTGTAAGAGCAGTTTCGGGCAGTGGGTAATCAGAGAGTGTGTCAAGGCCAACACGGTCTGCATCATGATGGGCCACACCACCACATCGCTATTCGAGCTTGAGCAGTTTCATAACCGCTACTACAAGTGCTATGGCTTCAACCCAGATGAACAGAAGTCTGTGTATCACCGCTGCCACATCCAAGCCCGTATAGGCGTAGATGGCTCAGTGGGAGCACTGCACCCGCTTAATCTGTTCATCGGCCTGTGGCTGCCTAATCAGCAAGCCGGTAACAAGTTCGTATCATCAGATGCGGGGCTGAGCATCCCAGCTCACAAGCTGCAAAAGAATTGGCAAGTAGCCGTGGGCGACACTAAGCAGCAGGTAGCAAAGAAGGTACGCACCCTGCTGGGCACAGAGTTCATCGAGTATCTGGCCCAATCCGCTGCTTTGGAGCTGGATACATTGCACACCTTGGCCCGGCAAATCTATAACCGGCAGCAGAAGGGCAAAGCGGTACAGGAACTGGAAGACCGCTATACACTTGGCCAGCTTGAGCAACTACCGCTAGAGCAGCTAGAGCTTATGGACGCCCACCAGCGGGGCAAAGATTTGTTCACCAAGTTTAAGCCAGAACTGCACACCCGTGCTTCTTTGTGCGTATATGCGGATGAGCTTGAACGGATGGCAGCGGTATCACCATCACAGCGTCACCGGGACAACTGCACCTTTATGCTGGGTCTGGTGCGGGTGCTTGGTGTCTATATCGCCCAGCAAGAATGCCCCGTAGATGGTGGTCACAAAGCCTTTCTGCCGCAAAAGGGGTTTGAATGGCAGCCGCTCGCCTATGTGAACTGGCAGCAGCCGTGGGGTAAGCCCAGCCGACAGCTAGTAGATGCAGACCACCAATTGCTGATCCAGAGCATCACCGAGCACTGTTACCATGCGCTATCGGGTGCAGACATCCCCAAGGGTTTACTACGTGCTCGCCTGCTCAAGCGGCTTGATGTGACCACGCTGGCGCCAACGGTGCTTGTACCTGATGAACAGCGGTTTAAGCAAATGGGGGCGTGGCCTGCTTACATCGCTGCTCTGTCCGCAAATGCTGAGCTAGTATGGCGTCCACTACTTGCACTGGATCTGTGTACCCCCCAGCAGGTTGAAGCCGCCCGCACTGGTCTGCTCGATTGCCTGCATACAGCTATCGGGAATGGGCGTCGAGCCTATTTGGCGCAGCCACGGTTTAGTCGCTTCCATCGTGGGCGTCATTACAATCGGTGGGGGTTCAAGGGCTACCCGGCCCACCTTGAGTTCCCATCAATGGCAGCGGAGCCATTCCCGCTGGTCGCTTAGAAGCTAGGCAGTCTCCACCATTAGCGTTTACTGGTTTCAGAACCTATCTCTATCCAATTCTGTCGTGCGTCAATATCCGTGCTGGCTTATCCCCGCGCCTAGCTAAGCCCCTAATTCCGGGGGGCTACGCTACAGGTACTAAGCAAACCCCGCCACACGGCCTTGTCTTTCAAGATTCATGGAGTTCTGGCGCCAGCGTGACTGGACTCCCTGCATTGGCGTAAAGGTGAACCCCGTTACAGGGTCTTGGATCGACCTGGCAACTCTTCTAGGGCGTAGAATTTACTACCCTTCGTCATCAGCCCGCCTCTGTGCGGGCTTTTTTGTGCGTGACCGTATCCATTGGGCTAAACGCTAGCGGCTACAAGGCGGTGAATACAAAAGCCCCCAGAATTCCGTATTCATTAGACTTGCTTTTAAAATTGAATACATGCACACTCTCTGCATCTAGAGGCAAATGAATACAGAGGGCAACGGTATGGCAAAGGTCGGATACATTCGTGTTAGCTCGGTTGACCAGAACACAGAGCGTCAGCTTGATGGCATCGTCCTCGATAAGGTCTTCACCGAGAAGGTGAGTGCGGCAACTACGGATCGTCCCCAGCTACAGGCGATGCTTGAGTACGTTCGGGAAGGAGATACCATCGTTGTCCACTCCATCGACCGTCTAGCCCGTTCTCTTGTGGACCTGCTCAAGCTGGTAGAAGACTTGACCCAGCGGGGCATACATGTCTGGTTCCACAAGGAAAAGCTGGAGTTCACAGGCGAAGACAGCCCGAACCAGAAGCTTATGCTCCAGATGATGGGGGCCGTAGCTCAGTTCGAGCGGGCGATGATTAAGGAGCGTCAAAGGGAAGGTATCGCCAAGGCAAAGGGGAAAGGCGTCTATAAGGGCCGTACGAAGACCATAGATGACGCAGCCATACGTGCCGCTGTATGCGGTGGACTATCATTCCGCAAAGCGGCAGAAAGCCTTGGCGTAAGCCTGAGCACGGTACAGCGTGCGATGAAGGCCAGTGCATAATCTGGCTTCACCCAGGTCAATGGTGGCCATTAGGAGGCGAGGTGTATGGACGATGATAAGGCCGCTTCTATAGCAGACGCCCTTGAGGCCCTGCATATGAACCAGCAGGCTATACGGGCGAGTACTGAAGAGATAGCCCTATGGTTGAGGGCCAGAGGCTCAGAGAACACCTTTGAGGACGTAATGGTGACGCTCCAGATGTTGGACACTAACGCAGAGGTCATAGCCTCGGTGATAGAGCAACTTCGGACATAGGCCCCGCCATTGGCGAGGTTTTGCTTTGTCCGGCATATTTCTGCATTTCAGCATGCGGTGGCCGAAGCCAGAGCAAGGGGCGTTAAGCACCGGCCCACACTTAGCTGATTCTGGCCGGTTGCCCAGTGCCCCGCTGCATATTTCGCCCCTGAATCCGCAAATGCCATATACAAAGGGCGAAAGTCGCGCTTGAAAATCTAGGGGGCAACCCTGTGGTGGGGTCCCGCCAGCGTTAATGGCGGGAGGCTAAGGAAGGTTAGAAATCGAATGCCAATTGCTGTGGCAAGCTGCGATAGTGCTGGCGTACTTGCTCCCATCTCCCGAATCGGTAACGCGGGTAGGAGTGAACAAACACATTCTTGATGCGTGGTGCCGACAAGCGGCGAGGGTGGCGTCTGCGCATAGCGATTAGGCCCTTCTGAGGATCTATTGTCTAGCAATCTTCCGGGCGAGCGGCAACGCCTACACGTTGTGTGTATTGACGTGGCAACCTCGAATTGGCTTAATGCGCACCGGCCCAGAATCGTGCGTTGTCAGAAACGTGTGTAGTGGGAGGGCGGGTATGGCACGTAAAGTTTGGCTACGGCGCGTGCTTGACCCGCTGGATTTCCTCTACAGCTCTAGTTGCTAGAGCGTCACGTTTCTAGGGCTGAAGATAGAGCGATAGCAGGCCTAATGCAAGACGACGCATCTGTGGATAACGTGTGGGTATTTTGTGCGTAGGGGGGCGTATCCCTTGTAGCCCGCGTCTTACAACGACATCGCCATTGGTCGGCGATTTTTTCTATCGCCGAATCTAGTGGTGTGGTTCTCAGCGGACATGGTTCTGATCGAAAATTCCGTTTCGAAATCCTCAGTTTCCCAACCTACCTCTAAACCACTGCCAGCCGAGACCGTCTTCTTCCTGTTCGCGTATGGCGACTTCGGCAGTGACTAGCCCCTGTTCGATGTGCCTGTCGTAGATATCGGGATCAAGGGCCTGTGTAGTCGCCTCTTTGTTATTGTAGAGAACGCTGAATAGTGTTTGTTGAACTTCGTCCGTGATCGCCTCATCGGACTTGTCCAGCACCCAGCATTGGAAGTGGTTCGGGTTGTGACGCTTGAACAGAATCTGCAAGTCCAGACGTTTCAACAGGCTGTTAGCCGCAGCCCTACGTTCGTAGGTCACAAGGTCAATTTGCTTGAAGAAGTCGTCCTTGCTGATGACGCGGTGCGACGCAAGCTGTTGTTTGAGTTCCTCGCGCTCTGCCAAGTACTGGGCGTGTTCCTGTTCAATGTCGCGGAGCAACTTGCCACCAGCGAGCGAAGGGAAGACTGTTTGTGCCTCGGTTGCTTGCTCAAGCTTGCCGCCTATAAGTGCAAGTCTGCCCTCTACCACCTCCAGGCTTTTACGAACCTCTGTACTTCGACCGCTCACCAGCGACATGCTGTCTACGCTAGCCAGAATTTCCCTGAACACGGTTTCAGTCTGTTCGATCCGGATGCTGCCATTACGACATTTGCCCTTCTTGGCTGAATAGCACTGTAAGTACGTGTATCCCTTTGGCGGGCGTCCTTTGTTAATCAAGTGCATGGCATCACCGCACAGGCGGCACTTGGCTAGGCCCTGCCAGACGTTAAAGTTCTTCGATTGCTTCGTAGTCCTTGTCGTCTTCCGCTGTGCCCGTGCGGCCTTGGCTTGCAGGAATACATCTGGGGTGATGATTTCCGGGTAGAAGCCTTCCACCGGCTCGCCGTCATTCTCTCGCACACCAGCTACAAGGTGCGTTGGTTGGTATTCGCCCAGCAACGCACGATTGTTTAATATCTTCTGTATGGAGCTAGTGCCCCACAGGCCACTCTTGTTCCTTGGCTTTTCCTTCGTTGACCGCGTACTACCGAACACAGGCACGTTGTCTTGGTTCAGGCGCCTGGAAATCATCGCTTGACCATACCCCTGGATCGTCATATCGAATACGCGGCGGACTACTTCTACACGCTCTGGCACCGGCTGGTAGGCGCCTTCCACCAGCTTTAACCAGTACGGGCAGGCTGCACCCAGGGGCACCTTCGTGCCGCCGCGTGCAAGCGTCCGCTTGTTCTTCCAAGCAGCGGCCACCCGCTTACCCTTGGTGGCGCTCTCTTCATGTGCTCGCATCATTACCGTAATGCTAACGATTAGCTCCATGGCGATGCTGGGCGAATCTTCTGAGTAAATTCGCCTGTCAGATAGCGTAACAATCTTGATACCTTTGCGTAGCAGATCGGTGAACTGGCTCAAAGCCGCCATCACCTTGTCACGGCTTAGGCGGTCCAGTGATTCGACTAGCAAGTAGGACCCCGGCTTGATGTCTCCGCTATCGACAAGGTCGATAAATCGTCTGAGCTGCCCTTTGTCTCCGACGTGTTCTTTCGTGTATGCGGACTTGCCGTGATCGAAGAAGAGGTACTCTTTCTCTTTGGCAAGGTCTATGCCCTCGGCTGCACAGTAGTCTTCTGCTTCTACGCGCTGCCGCCTGTAGCTATCGCCCTTCGCCTGCTCGGGGCTACTGAAACGGATGTAACTGTACGCTTTCGGCTTCATCAGTCTGGTCCTAGATGTGTTGGTGTATTTTGTCACAACGTAAGCAGGTTGTGAGCGCCAGCCGCTGCGACCAGCAGCGCACGCTTGGCTGCCAGCTGGCCTTGTACTTCGCTGAGGTCGGGGTAGGGCCGGCTTTCCAGCAGCAGGCCGTTGGCGGCATAGGGCGGCAGCGGCAGTTGCCCGTTCAGGTGCGCGACCAGCTCTTGCAGGTGCCCCACTGCATACACCACCAGGCCACTGGCCAGGCTGGCTTCCTCGGCATTCTCGCGGGGCACCACCAGCGCGCGCCCGGCTTCACGCGCGGCCAGCGCAGCAGGCAGCACGCCCTGCACCGGCCGCAGCGCCCCGGACAGGGCCAGTTCGCCCAGGCATTCGAAGTCGTTCAAGGTCGCCACCGGCACCTGGCCGTTGGCGGCCAGGATGCCCAGGGCGATGGCCAGGTCGTAGCGCCCGCCGTCCTTGGGCAGATCGGCAGGCGCCAGGCTTTGGGTGATGCGCCGAGCGGGGTAGTCCAGGCCGGAGTTGACGATGGCGCTGCGCACCCGGTCCTTGCTCTCCTTGACCGTCGTTTCGGGCAAGCCGACCAGGGTGAGCGCGGGCAAGCCGTTGGCGAGGTGGGTTTCGACGCTGACGTGGGGCGCGGTCACGCCGACCTGGGCGCGACTGTGGACGAGGGCGAGGGACATGGACACTCCGTGTTCGCTGGGGCTGAGGCCGCGTCCTGCGGCTGGAGAAAGGATAGCGAGGGTGATGGAAGGGAGGTGGGGGAGAGTGCGACTGGATTTTGCCGGCGGGGACCGCGATGACCTTTCACTGGGGTATGACCACGGGTGGAGCGGCCCCCGTGCCGCGATGGGCCGCAAAGCGGCCCCAGAGATCGATCAGCGATGCCGCTTCCGGGCACTGCCGCGTTCTCTGTGCGATAGCGCGGCGCTCGGGCGGCAGGCGGACGCTGATGGAGCGCGACATGTGTCCTCGATCGTGAGAGGAATGGTTTGCAGGCCCTATGGGCCATGCCTTTCAACGTCTTTACCTGAAACGATGTGGACCACATTGCTGGTCTGGCAGAGCGGTTCAACCCCCTGTGTGGGAGCAACTGTCTTTTTCTACTTGGCACATGCCTGACCGCATGGGCTGATGTGTGGGCTTACCCGCGACGCAGGCGGCGCCTGACAGGGCCCTATCGCTGGCAAGCCAGCTCCCACCCAGACCTCTGCAGCCGTCGGTGTAGGCATGGCTGCGCAAGCAGCTTGTGGGAGCGGGCTTGCCCGCGATGCAGGCGGTGATGGACCGAACGCTATCGCGGGCAAGCCCGCACACAGGAGGGCTGCGCTTGCCTGTACCATGCCGGTGAATCTATGGATGCAACAATGACTCTATCCTAGTGCTTTTTCCAAAGACGTTGAAAGGCCTGGCCCTATGGGCCCTGCGGGCCCAATCGCGGCACGGGGGCCGCTCCCACACGGGACCGCGATGGCCTGTAGCGCTGTGGTGTGACTACGGGAGCGACGCTTGCGCCGCGATGGGCCGCAAAGCGGCCCCGGAGATCGGTCAGCGATGCCGCTTCCGGACACTGCCGCGTTCTCTGCGCGGCAGCGCGGCGCTCGGGCGGCAGGCGGACGCTGAGCCGGGGCGCCGGACCGGCCGCGATGGGTCGCGCATGGCACACGAGGTGTATCGTCAATCTTGAATGAATGTCCTGCGGGCCCAACCGCGACCAGTCCGGCACCCCGCAGGTTGCCGGATTGGACGGTAATGCGGCGGGTCGAATAGTCTGACCAGGGTTGGCCCTTCGGGCCGAGTCGCGGCCTGGGTGCCGCTCACAAGGGACCGTCTGATGACGGCGAGCTCAACGGATGAAACCCGCACAACGCGCTCTGAAGACCTTTTTCTCTTCCAGCATCCTGGGCTTCATCCTCATGGGATGCATCGCCGGTGGGTGCGCGTCGTTGTTCATCTATGAGTGGGTCGATGCCCTACTCAGTGGTGTCCATGTGATCCACGTGCGCGGCAGCCCCACGAAGGTGCTGACCCTCGACGGCTCGGCGGGTGCCTATTGGCTGTCCATGCTGTTCGAGGCCCTGAGGATCGCCCTGCTGGTGGGGATGGCCTGGCTGTCATTCTTCGCTGCGCGGTTGTGCCGACGATGAACGCGCCAGGCGCTGACCCATAGCGTTCACCGACCTGCTCGCCTGGAGAAGCAAGACAGGCCGGCGATTCGACGCTCGGTCGGCCTCAGCTCAGCGCCTCACGACTGTGCTCGCCATCGACCAGACGTTGCAGGCCCAGGGGGTTGGCGTTCTGCAGCGCCGGAGGCAGCAGCGCGTCCGGGTAGTCCTGGTAGCACACCGGGCGCAGGAAGCGATCGATGGCCAGGGTACCGACCGACGTACCGCGAGCATCGGACGTCGCCGGGTAAGGGCCGCCATGCACCATGGCGTCACAGACCTCGACCCCGGTCGGGTAGCCATTGACCAGCAAGCGACCCGCCTTGCGCTCCAGCACCGGCACCAGGGGCGCGAAGCGCTGCAGGTCCTGGGGCTCGGCGATCAGGGTCACGGTCAGTTGCCCGTGCAGCGCCTCCACTGCCTGGCGCAGCTCGGCCTCGTTGGCCACCTCGACGACGATGGTCGTCGGACCGAAGACTTCTTCCTGCAACAGCGCATCGCCCTGCAGCAACAGGCTGACGTCGGCCTTGAACAGCTGCGCACGGGCCTCGTTGTCTGCCTGTTCGGCACCGGCCAGGTGCTGCACGCCGGGATGCTGCATCAGGCGCTGCACACCGCCGCTGTAGCTGCGCAGGGTGCCGGCGTTGAGCAGGGTCTGGCCAGCCTGGTCCGCCAGGTGCGCCCCGAGCGCGGCCACGAAGCGGTCGAAGGCCTCGCCTGCCAGGCCAATGATCAGGCCTGGGTTGGTGCAGAATTGCCCGGCGCCCAGTACCACCGACGCGGCCAGTTCCTGGGCGATGCGCTCGCCTCGGGCCTGCACGGCCTCGGGCAGGACCAGCACCGGGTTGATGCTGCTCATCTCGGCGAACACCGGGATCGGCTGCGGGCGTGCCGCGGCCAGGTCGCAGAGGGCGCGGCCGCCCTTGAGCGAGCCGGTGAAGCCTACCGCCTGAATCGCCGGGTGGCGCACCAGCGCTTCGCCGACGCCACCGCCGTAGATCATGTTGAACACCCCGGCCGGCATGTCGGTGGCCACGGCGGCGCGCTGGATGGCCTCGGCCACCTGCTCGGCGGTGGCCATGTGGCCGCTGTGCGCCTTGACCACCACCGGGCAGCCGGCGGCCAGCGCCGCGGCGGTGTCACCGCCTGCGGTGGAGAAGGCCAACGGGAAGTTGCTGGCACCGAACACCGCCACCGGGCCGACACCGGTGCGGTACTGGCGCAGGTCGGGGCGGGGCATTGGCTGGCGCTGGGGCTGCGCGCGGTCGATGCGCGCGCCCAGGTAGTCGCCACGGCGCAGGACCTTGGCGAACAAACGCATCTGGTTGCTGGTGCGGCTGCGCTCACCCTGGATGCGGGCAGCGGGCAGGGCGGTTTCCCGGCATACGGTGGCGACGAAGGTGTCATCCAGCGCGTCGAGCTGATCGGCGATGGCGTCGAGGAACTGCGCGCGCCGCGCCGGGGCCAGGCCGTTGTAGGTCAGGAAGGCGGCTTCGGCCGCCTCGGCCGCCGCGGCGACCTCTTCAGGTGTGGCTTGGACGAAGGTCTGGGGCAGGGCCTCGCCGGTGCGGGCGTCGAGGCTCTGCAAGGTGACGGTGCCGGCGCCGATGCGCTGGCCGCCGATGAACTGGCGTGCGGACATGGTGAACTCCTATCAGGAAGGGAAGGCTCAGAGGCTTTTCACGAGACCCGGCCGAACCTGCTCGGGCAAGGCGACGATGCCGTTGCGCAGCGGCTGGCCGAAGGCGTCCAGGCTGATCTCGAAAGTGTCGCCGGGACGCGCCTGGATGCCGTCGGCGAACGACAGCGTGGCGGTGCCGAAATAATGCACGTGGATGTCGCCGGGGCGCAGGAACTGGCTGTACTTGAAGTGGTGGAACTCGAGGTTCTCGAGGCTGTGGCACATGTTCTGCTGACCGCTGAGGAACGGCTTGGACCATAGTACCTGGCCGTCGCGCAGGATCCGGCTGGTGCCTTCCAGGTGTGGCGGCAATGCGCCGACGCGCAGTTCCGGGCCGAAGCTGCAGGCGCGCAGCTTGGAATGCGCCAGGTACAGGTAGTTGCGGCGCTCCATGACGTGGTCGGAGAACTCGTTGCCCAGGGCATAACCCAGCCGTACCGGCGTACCGTCGCCGTCGATCAGGTACAGCCCGACCAGCTCCGGCTCTTCGCCGGCATCCTCGGCGAACGCCGGCAGGGGCAGGTCGCCGCCCGGACGCACGACGATGCCACCGTCGCCCTTGTAGAACCATTCAGGCTGCGCACCGACTTCGCCCGCAGGCGGCTGGCCACCCTCCAGGCCCCACTGGAACATGCGCAGGCTGTCGGTCACCGCGCCCTCGGTCTGCTGCTGGTGCATCTTGTCGCGGGTGGCAGCGCTGCCCAGGTGGGTCAGGCCGGTGCCGGTGACCAGGCAGTGGGCAGGGTCCGGGTGGTCCAGGGGCGGCAGGACGCGCCCTTCGGCCAGCAGGGCCAGGTAGTCGTGGGCCGCGCCAAGGCCGGCGGCCTCGACTTCGCCCACCAGGTCGCGCCCGGCGGCGATGGCCCGCAAGGCCAGCTCACGGGTGCTGTGCGTGCCTTGGACTTCCAGGGCGCGCTCGCCTTCCACCACACCTACGCGGCGTTCGCCCGCGGCCGTTTCGAATTGGATCAATCGCATGGGGTACTCGCTTGTTGAGTGAGAGGGTCAGTGGGAGGCATCGGTCGTGTGCGCCGAGGCCTGGCGTTGGCGGCATTCCAGGCGGGTGTACACCACGCTGGTGAGCAGCAGCCCGAACAGCATCACCACGGCCAGGAAGTACAGGCCCGAGGACAGGTGCCCGGTGTGTTCCTTGAGCGCGCCGATGCCGAAGGGCCCCAGGTAGCCGCCGAGGTTGCCGAGGGAGTTGATCAGGGCGATCCCGGCCGCGGCGCTGGCGCCGGACAGGAAGCGTCCTGGCAAGGTCCAGAAGATCGCCGTGCAGGAGAACAGCGCGAAGGCCACCAGGCACAACGCCGCCAGCTGCATGACCGGCGCGCTGAGCCAGGCGCTGAAGAACAGGCCCACCGCACCCAGGGCGTAGAGCAGGCCGAGGTGGCCGTAGCGATCGTTCAGGCGGTCGGAGCTGCGTGGGACGATCAGCAGGCCGATGATGCCGAACAGGTAGGGCACCGCCGAGACGAAGCCGGTGACCAGGTCGCTGCCGCCGAACTGGTGCACCAGCGTCGGCAGCCACAGCCCCAGGCCATAGATGCTCAGGGTGACCGGCAGGTAGAACAGCGCCAGCAGCAGGACCCGGCGGTCCTTCAACGCATGCAAGGGGTTGCCATGGCGAGCCTGGCCGAACTCGCGCAGGTCGTTGGCCAGTTGCTCTTGCAACCAGCTGCGCTGCGCATCTGTCAGCCAGCGCACGGTGGCCGGGCCATCGGGCAGCAGGCGCAGGGTCGGCCAGGCCAGCAGCACTGCCGGGGTGCCGATGCAGATGAACAGCCATTGCCAGCCGTGCAGGCCCTGCAGGCCATCGAGGCCCAGCAGCGCGCCGGAGAGCGGCCCGGTCACTAGCATCGCCAGCGGCTGCGAAAGGATGAAGAAGCCCAGGATCTTGCCGCGATGACGCACCGGGTACCACTGGGTGATGTAGTACAGCACGCCGGGGAAGAACCCGGCCTCGGCCACCCCTAGCAGCAGGCGCATGACGTAGAAGCCCATGGGGCCGGTGACGAAGGCCATGCCGATGGTGATCGCACCCCACGTCAGCAGGATGCGGGCAAACCAGCGCCGCGCGCCGAAGCGGTCGAGCAGCAGGTTGCTGGGCACTTCGAAGAAGAAGTAGCCGATGAAGAACAACCCGGCGCCCAGCCCGTAGGCGGCATCGCCCAGGCCGATGTCGGCGCCCATGTGCAGCTTGGCGAAGCCCACCGCAGAGCGGTCGACGTAGGCCACCAGGTACAGCAGGACCAAAAAGGGAATGAGTTTCCACGTGATCAGGCGGACGAGCCGCTGCTCATGAACCATGGCGATGTCTCCAATTGTTCTTGTAATGGATGCAACACGCGGTTGGGGCCCATGGCAGGCCGTCAACGGTCTGGAACATCTTATAGTATTACTATTTAAAGCAACAACCCTTCACATGAGGCTGTTTTGTCGCTAGAGTCCGCTCAACACTGCTAAATAGTAATACCAATAAGGTGCCGTCATGTCCGATAACAAAAAACCGCTACGCTCGGCCCAATGGTTCGGTACGGCCGACAAGAACGGCTTCATGTACCGCAGCTGGATGAAGAACCAGGGCATTCCCGACCATGCCTTCGATGGCCGCCCGATCATCGGCATCTGCAACACCTGGTCGGAGCTCACGCCCTGCAACGCGCACTTTCGCAAGATCGCCGAACACGTGAAGAAAGGGGTGCTGGAGGCGGGTGGCTTCCCGGTGGAGTTCCCGGTGTTTTCCAGCGGCGAGTCCAACCTGCGGCCGACCGCCATGCTCACCCGCAACCTGGCGAGCATGGACGTCGAAGAATCGATCCGGGGCAACCCGGTGGATGCGGTGGTGCTGCTGACCGGCTGCGACAAGACCACCCCGGCGCTGCTGATGGGCGCGGCCAGCTGCGACGTCCCGGCGATCGTGGTGACCGGCGGGCCGATGCTCAACGGCAAGCACAAGGGGCGCGACATCGGCGCCGGGACCATCGTCTGGCAGATGCACGAGGCCTACAAGGCCGGGCAGATCGACCTCAACGAATTCCTCTCGGCCGAGGCGGGCATGTCGCGCTCGGCCGGCACCTGCAACACCATGGGCACGGCCTCGACCATGGCCTGCATGGCCGAAGCGCTGGGCACCTCGCTGCCGCACAATGCCGCCATCCCGGCGGTAGACGCGCGCCGCTACGTGCTGGCGCACCTGTCCGGCATGCGCATCGTCGACATGGCCCGCGAAGACCTGCGCCTGTCGAAGATCCTCACCCGCGAAGCCTTCGAGAACGCCATCCGCGTCAACGCCGCCATCGGCGGCTCGACCAACGCGGTGATCCACCTCAAGGCCATCGCCGGGCGCATCGGCGTCGACCTGCAGCTGGAAGACTGGACCCGCATCGGCCGTGGCACACCGACCCTGGTCGACCTGCAGCCCTCGGGCCGCTTCCTGATGGAAGAGTTCTACTATGCCGGGGGCCTGCCTGCGGTGATCCGCCGTCTCGGCGAGCACGACCTGCTGCCCAATCCAGGCGCCCTGACGGTCAACGGCCAGAGCCTGTGGGACAACTGCCAGGCCGCGCCGCTGTACGACGAAGAGGTGATTCGCCCCTTGGAGCGTCCGCTGGTGGCCGATGGCGGCATCTGCATCCTGCGCGGCAACCTGGCGCCCAAGGGCGCGGTGCTCAAGCCGTCGGCGGCGACCCCGGCGCTGATGCGCCATCGTGGCCGTGCCGTGGTGTTCGAGCACTTCGAGGACTACAAGGCCCGCATCAACGACCCGGCGCTGGACGTCGACGCCAACTCGGTGCTGGTGATGAAGCACTGCGGGCCCAAGGGCTACCCCGGCATGGCCGAGGTCGGCAACATGGGGCTGCCGGCCAAGCTGCTGGCCCAGGGCGTGACCGACATGGTGCGCATCTCCGACGCACGCATGAGCGGCACCGCCTATGGCACCGTGGTCTTGCACGTGGCGCCGGAAGCGGCGGCTGGCGGCCCACTGGCCGTCGTGCGCGAAGGCGACTGGATCGAACTGGACTGCCACGAAGGCCGCCTGCACCTGGACATCTCCGACGAGGAACTGGCCGGGCGCCTGGCCGACGTGGCGCCGGTGCCGCAGCTGATCACCAGCGGCTACGCCCGGCTCTACCTGGACCACGTCATGCAGGCCGACGAAGGCTGCGACTTCGACTTCCTGGTCGGCTGTCGGGGTTCGGCCGTGCCCAAGCACTCCCATTGAGCACGGGCCTGTCAGGCCGCGCCGGGCCGACGGCGGGGCCGTTGCCGGCGCAGGGGTGCTATGATGCGCGGCCACGCCTGAAGGACGTCTCCCGCGCCCCCATGAACTACCGCCAGCCCACGCCGCGCAAGAGCATGCACGCCACCTTGGTCCAGGACCTGGGCCTGCAGATCGTCTCCGGTCAGCTCCAGCCCCAGCAGAAGCTGCCTTCCGAGGCCAGCCTGTGCGAGGCGTACGCGATCAGCCGGCCGGTGTTTCGCGAAGCCATGCGGGCGCTGACCGCCAAGGGGCTGGTCCAGGCCAAGCCGCGGGTCGGCACCCTGGTCAGGCCACGGCACGACTGGCACATGCTCGACCCGGACGTGCTGCACTGGCTGATGCAGGCCACGCCCCAGCAGGAGTTCTTCAACATGCTCTCGAGCGTGCGCTGGGTCATCGAACCGGCAGCAGCGGCCCTGGCGGCGAGCAACGCCACCGAAGCCGACGTCGCCTCGATCGCCGAGGCCTACCAGCGCATGGAGCAGGCCAGCACGCCGGAAGAGCGCCTGCAGCCGGATCTGGATTTCCACGCCCGCATCGCCGATGCCACGCACAACGACCTGCTGGCCTACCTGTGCAACATGCTGTCGCTGGCCCTGCGCGAGTCGGTGCGTTACTCCAACCAGCGCTCCAACTTCGACCAGCTGGCGCTGCCCCGGCACCAGGCGATCCTCACCGCCATCCAGAACGGTGACGCCCTGGGCGCACGGCATGCGGCGCTGGTACAGCTGGAAGACGCCCGCGTGGCCTTGAGCAAGGTCCTGGGGCAGGACCCGATCAGCTGAGTCGCAGGCGTCGTTGGCGCGCCTTTTGTCCCTCCACAAAACCTTCACGCCACGAAATAATCGGCACGCGCTGAATTATTTCACCTGTTTCCTGATCTGATTCAAAAGGTTTCTGAGTAAAGGCACAGCGCCACCTCGTGCGCTAGTCAGAACCGTTTCTTTGAAGCTCGCCCCAGCGAGACACGACAGCGATCAGGTACCCGCATGAAATTACGCAAGAAACGCGTCAAGCCCATTGGGCTCAACGACATCACCATTGTCGACGATGCCAAGATGCGCAAGGCGATCACCGCCGCCGCACTGGGCAACGCCATGGAATGGTTCGACTTCGGCGTCTACGGCTTCGTCGCCTACGTGCTCGGCAAGGTGTTCTTCCCCAACGCCGACCCCAGCGTGCAGATGGTCGCCGCCCTGGCGACCTTCTCGGTGCCCTTCCTGATTCGCCCCCTCGGTGGCCTGTTCTTCGGCGCCCTGGGCGACCGTTACGGGCGACAGAAAGTCCTGGCCGCGACGATCGTGATCATGTCGCTCAGTACCTTCGCGATCGGTTGTATTCCCTCGTACGCGTCGATCGGCATCTGGGCGCCGATCCTGCTGCTGCTCGCCAAGATGGCCCAAGGCTTCTCGGTGGGGGGTGAGTACACCGGTGCCTCGATCTTCGTGGCCGAGTACGCCCCGGACCGCAAGCGCGGCTTCCTCGGCAGCTGGCTGGACTTCGGTTCGATCGCCGGCTTCGTGCTGGGCGCAGGCGTGGTGGTGATGATCTCGGCCATCGTCGGCGAAGAGAAGTTCTTCGAGTGGGGCTGGCGCATTCCGTTCTTCCTGGCCTTGCCGCTGGGCATGATCGGCCTCTACCTGCGCCATGCGCTGGAAGAGACCCCGGCCTTCCAGCAGCACGTCGACAAGCTCGAGCAGGGCGACCGCGAAGGCCTGGCCGCCGGTCCCAAGGTGTCGTTCAAGGAGGTCGCCACCAAGCACTGGCGCAGCCTGCTGACCTGCATCGGCGTGGTCATCGCGACCAACGTCACCTACTACATGCTGCTGACCTACATGCCGAGTTACCTGTCACACAACCTCGGCTACAGCGAAAACCATGGCGTGCTGATCATCATCGCGATCATGGTCGGCATGCTGTTCGTACAGCCGGTCATCGGTTTCGTCAGTGACAAGATCGGTCGCAAGCCCTTCATCATCATGGGCAGCATCGGGCTGTTCCTCTTCGTGATCCCGGCGTTCATGATGATCAACAGCGGTGTGCTGGGGCTGATCTTCGCCGGCCTGCTGCTGCTGGCGGTGCTGCTGAACTTCTTCATCGGCGTCATGGCCTCGACCCTGCCGGCGATGTTCCCGACGCACATTCGCTACAGCGCCCTGGCCAGTGCCTTCAACATCTCGGTGCTGATCGCCGGTCTGACCCCGACCATCGCCGCCTGGCTGGTGGAAACCACCCAGAACCTGATGATGCCGGCCTACTACCTGATGGTGGTGGCGCTGATCGGCCTGGTCACCGGCGTGACCATGAAAGAGACCGCCAACAAGCCACTGCGTGGCGCGGCACCGGCGGCGTCGGACATCCACGAGGCGCGTGAGCTGTTGCAGGAGCATCACGACAACATCGAGCAGAAGATCGAAGACATCGACGCACAGATGGCCGAACTGGAAGCCAAGCGCAAGGTTCTGGTGCAGCAGCACCCGCGCATCAACGAGTAAGCGCAGGCCGGATGAACGCGCCCGGCTTCGAGCGCGGTAGTAGACAAGGGGCAGCCCTCACCGAGGTGCATGCCCCTTTTTCATGCCCGGTCGTCAGCGCACGCCGCCCTCAGGGACGCACCGCGACCACTTCGATCTCGACCCGCCAGGCCGGGTGGGCCAGGCCCGCGACCTGGAAGGCCGAGCGCGCCGGCAGGTTCGGCTGCCCGGCGGCCGCGCCGAAGAACTGCGTATAGCCGGCCATGAAACCTTCGAAGTCCATGACGCCGCCATGCTCCGGCCCGCCGACCAGGAAGGCCTGCATCTTCACCACGTCCTTGAACGTCAACCCGAGCGTCTTCAACTGGCGCTGGATCTGCTTCAGCACATCGACCGTCTGCGCCTTCGTGTCGCCGAAGGCGGCCAGGGAGTCCGGGGCCGACTGGGCATCGATCACCGACGGCACGGTGCCGCTCAGGTAGACCAAGGTCTTGCCAGCAGGGATCTCGACTGCCGACGAGATCGGAAAGTCGCCGGCACCGTGGCGCACAACCTCCTGGGCCTGTGCGCCACTGGCAGCGATCAGGGCGGACAGGGCAAACGTCTTCAAAGCGGGTTTCATGGGGACCTCCTTAAGGTGGGAAAAGCCTGCCTGCGCCACGTGAGCGTCTCAGGCAGGGGGCAAAGCGTTACGGTCAGAATCGATCGAGCCTGAACGGGCGTGGGTCGAGGCTCGGCGTCTGGCCCAGCAGCAGGTCCGCCGTCAGGCGGGAGGACACCGGGCTTTCGGTCATCCCCCAGCCGGTGGCAGTGTTGAGGACCAGCCCTGGGTACCGTTCGACCGTGGAGATGATGGGGTTCTCGTCCGGCGCGATGGCCATGGCGCCGCTCCACTGATCGATCAGCGTCGAAGCCCTGAAGGCTGGGAATTCGGCCTTCAGTCGTTCCAGGGACGCGTTCAGCTCCGGAAGGTCCGGGGCGGCGGTCATGATCCGGTTGCGCTCGAAGGGCGTGACCTCGTCCAAGGCCCACTGCGTGGGCTGGAAAAGCGATTCGAACAGTTGCCGGTTCAGCGAGACGTGCACCGGGAAGTTCGGCATGGCCAGCAGTGGCAGGTACTTGTACCCGTAGAGGAACGACTCCTTGACCACGGGGGCGACGACGACGCGAGGCGAGGTCGCGTAGGTGCCATCGGCCTGCTCGCGGAAGTAGATGTTGCCCGGCAGGGCGACGTTGCCACCAGGTGCCTGGGGCGCCCCGCTGATCAGCTGCTGTGACTGGTAGGCCGGCAAGGTCGGCACGTCGACCCCCAGGTTCTGCATGAACAGCCGGGACCAGGCACCCCCCGCCACGACCACGCGGGACGTGCGGATGACGCCTTTCTCCGTCACCACATCGGAAATGGCGCCGGCCTGGGTGTCCAGCCCCCGTGCGGCGCACTGGGTGTAGAACTTCACCCCGAGCCGCTTGGCGTACTCGGCCATGACGAACGAGGCGATCTCGGCGTCCAGGCTGCCAGCGTCCTCCTCGAACCCGGCAATCGACCAGGACGACGTCGCGCCACGCAGGCGCTGCTCGAGCGCGCGGCCTTCGACCATGCGCGTCCTGAAAGGGACCGGCGAGCCCGCGGTTTCCCGGGTCCTGGCCTCGATCCAGGCGCGCACCTGCTCCAGGTCATGCTCGTCCAGCGGGACCTCGACCCGGCCCTGGGTGCGGTAGCTGGTGTCGACCCCGACCTTGGCGTTCATCTCGCGCCATTGCTGCTTGGCCAGGTGGTGCAGCTGGAAGGTGGCGTCCGGCATCCGGTAGGTCATGGCCTGGCCGTAGAACCGGCAGGACTGCTCGGCGGCGATCTCGCCCTTCTCGACGGCAACCACGGACAGGCCACGTTCGGCCAGGCTGATCGCGGTCATGATGCCCAGGATGCCTGCGCCCACGATCACCGCGTCCGCCTGCGCGGGCAGCGGCCCGTCGGTGCCGGCCACGAAGCCCGACCTGGGCGTGCCCGGGATCAGGCGACCCTCGCGGGTCAGCATGGGGGTCAGCGCCCCGGCACCACCGGCCATGGCCACCAGGCCACTGCCTATCAAGAACTTGCGTCTTGTCACACCCATTTCGACTCGTTTCCTTGTTGCGAGGGGAGGCGACACCCGGCGAGACGCCCCGGGCGCGGCGGGGCACGCCAGGCTTTTCGAAGTCAGGCCTGGCGTGCGCCCTGCGCGCGGTGAGGGCGTCTCGGGGTGGGTGTCGGTCGTTCGGTACGGCAGGGCTCAGTCGAGGCAGCGGGTCACGTGCTTGATCGACTGATAGGCGGCCAGCCCCCAGGGCCCCAGCTCGCGGCCGATCCCGCTGCCCTTGGTGCCGCCCCAGGAGGTCTCGACGAAGACGGCCTGGACCGAGTTGATCCAGACGTGGCCGACGTCCAGCGCATCGGCCACCCGCTCGGCACGTGCCAGGTCGGCGCTGGCGACGGTGGCGACCAGGCCGAAGCGGCTGTCGTTGGCCAGAGCGATCGCCTGCGCCTCGGTGGAGAAGCGCTGGGTGCAGAGCACCGGGCCGAAGATCTCTTCTTGCCACAGGCGACTGCTGCCAGGCACGTCGACGTACAGCGTCGGGCTGACGAACCAGCCTTCGCGTGCCAGCGTCGACCCGCCGGTCAGGCAGTGCAGGCCTTCGGCGCGGGCGATCTGGAAGTACTCGGCGACCTTGTGCCACTGCGCTTCGCAGGTCACTGGGCCCATGTCGACGGTGTCGGTCAGCGGGTTACCCACGCGCAGCGCGGCGAAGGCCGCTTGCAGGCGTGGTAGCAAGGCCTCGGCGATGCCGTCCTGCACCAGCAGGCGCGAGGTGGCCGAGCACATCTGCCCGGCGTTCCAGCAGATGCCGGCGACGATCCACTCGACCGCCTGGTCCGGGTCGCAATCGTCGAACACGAGGATCGCCGACTTGCCGCCCAGTTCCAGAGTCACAGGTCGGCAATAGGCGGCTGAACTGCGCATCACCTGGCGGCCCACCGCGTTGCTGCCGGTGAACGACAGCTTGTCCAGGCCAGGGTGTTCGCTCAACGCGGCGCCGGTCTCGGCCTTGCCCAGGACCAGGTTCAGCACCCCGGCCGGCAGCCCGAGCCGCTCGGCGATCCGGGCGTAGGTCTGTTCGATCAGCGGGGTGATCTCCGAAGGCTTGAGTACCACGGTGCAGCCTGCAGCCAGGGCGGGCGCGAGCTTCCAGGCGCTGGTGACTAGCGGGAAGTTCCACGGCACGATCAACCCGACCACGCCGACAGGCTCGCGACGCGTGCGCGACGTGAATCCCGACGCGGCCAGAGCCACCTCGGGCGACGTGTCCTGCTGCTCGATCAGGGCCGCGTAATAGGTGAAGGTGGCCACGGCATCGTCGACGTCCACTTCAGCCTCGTGGCGGGGCTTGCCGTTGTTGCGCATCTGTACGGTGATCAGCGCGTCGCGTTGCTGCATCAGCTGTTCGGCGAAACCGCGCAGCAGGGCAGCCCGCTCGGCCACCGGGGTCGCCTTCCAGGCCGGCAAGGCCCGGCGTGCGGCCGCGACGGCGTGGTCGACCTGGGCGCGGTCGGCCGACCTCAGTTCGGCGATGGGGTGGGCCAGGGACGGGTCGTAGGCCACCAGGCAGTCGTTGCCGGCGCCTGCGACCCATTGGCCGTCGATGTAGTGAGGGGTGTTCATGGTCGTTTCCAGTCGTCCATTGATGAGGGCAAGGCGGGGTGCGTCCGCCCCGCAGCACGTCGCCCTGCCTGCGAACGTTCACGCCGGACAGGACGGGGAAGAGGTAGAGGGCTCAGGGCGCGAACGGCGGTGCCTCGTCGATCTCGATGATCAGGGGGCGGTCGTCGGGGGCCTGGCGCAGCAGTGTCTGCAGGTGCGCGTGATCGCGGGCACGCTCGGCAGCGCAGCCGAAGCCGCGGGCGATGGCGAGGAAGTCCGGCGTGTAGATGTCCACGCCCAGGGGCGTGATGTCACGACGCTCCATGTAGCGCTTGATCTCGCCGTAGCCCCGGTTGTTCCACAGCAGCACGATGAGGCCGACCTGCGCTTCCACGGCGCTGGCCAGCTCCGGCAGGCTGAACTGGATGCCACCGTCGCCCATCAGGCTGATCACCGCGCGCTGGGGTTCGGCCAGCTTGGCGCCGATGGCGGCCGGCAAGCCGTAGCCAAGGGTTCCGTACCCGGTGGACGAGTTGAACCAGCGGCGCGGGCCGGCCAGTTCCACCAGGTGGTTGCCGCTGTAGACGGTCTGCGTGGAGTCACCGACGAAGCGTGCTTCGGGCAGGACCTCGAGGATGCAGTCGAACAGGCGCCGGTAGTGGGCCCAGCCGGTGAAGTCCTCGGCCAGTCGGCCACGGACCTGGGCGGCTCGGCGCGCGCCTGGGCTGTCCAGGTTCGGGACGCGAGCCGGCAGGTGCGCCAGCAGGGCCTGCATGGTCTGCCGGGCATCGCCGAGGATGGCCAGGCTCGGCGCGTGATTGCGGGTCAGTTGCTCGGCATCGATGTCGACGCGGATCAACTCGCCGCCGAGGCGGAAGTTGCCGTCGAAGACCACGTCGTAATCGGTCTCGCCCAGTTCGGTGCCGATCGCCAGGACCACATCGGCTTCCAGCGCCAGCTCGCGCACCGGTACCAGGGACTGGTTGCTGCCCAGCAACAGCGGATGATCGCCCGGCAGGAGGCCTTTGGCGTTGATGGTCAGCGCCGTGGGCGCATCGAGCCGGGTGGCCAGCTCCGTGGCCTCGGCCTGCGCCTCGACGCAGCCGCCACCGAGCAGCAGCAATGGGCGGTGGGCGCCTTGCAGGCGGGTCACGGCCTCGGCCAGCGCGTGAGCATCGGCGGCCGGACGTGGCAGGCGGCAGCGCGGCTGGATCTGCAGGTGGTCGGCTGGCGCAGTGATGATGTCCAGTGGCAACTCGATGTGCACCGGCCGCGGGCGTTGGCTGTCGAAGACCGCGAAGGCGCGTGCCAGGACCCCCGGCAGTTCCTCCACGCTCATCAGGGTATGGCTGAACGCGCTGACCCCGGCGACCATCGCCCGCTGGTTGGGCAGCTCGTGCAGGTAACCCTTGCCCAGGCCGAGCCGCGCGCGCTCGTTGACGCTGCTGATCACCAGCATCGGGATGGAGTCGGCGTAGGCCTGGCCCATGGCCGTGAGGATGTTGGTCATGCCGGGGCCGGTGATGATGAAGCACACCCCCGGCTTGCCGCTGACCCGTGCGTAGCCGTCGGCCATGAAGCCCGCGCCTTGTTCGTGGCGCGGGGTGACGTGGCGGATGCCGCTGTCCGGCAGGCCGCGGTACAGCTCGACGGTGTGGACACCGGGGATGCCGAACACGGTGTCGACGCCCCAGGCGTGCAATTGCGTGACGAGGAATTCTCCACAGGTGGTCATGGCAGGTTCCTGATTGAGAGAGAAGGACATGGCGAGTTCACCCTGCTTTGAGGGGATGCGGGGCTTGGTGACGGGCCTTGCGGTCGTGCGTCAGCAGGCTGACCAGCACGAAGCTCACCAGGCCCAGGCCCAGGCTGTAGTAGATCGGCGTGTTGGCTTCCAGGCCGTCCTTGAACATGAACAGCAAGGCGGCCAGGCAGCCGACGCTCATGCTGGCGATGGCCCCGGCCGTGGTCGCGCGCTTCCAGTAGATGGCGCCGAGCATCGGGATCAGGATGCCGCCGACCAGCAGGTTGTAGGCCAGGGTCAGTGCGCCGATGACGTCGTTGACGACCAGCGCGATGCCCAGCACCACCACCCCGGTGCCGAAGGTGAAGGCGCGCGACAGGCCCAGGCTCGAGGCGCGGCCATTGCGCAGCTTGGGCAACAGGTCTTCGGTGAGGGTGGTCGAGGCGGCCAGCAGGCCGGCGCTGGCGGTGGACATCATCGCCGCCAGCGCGGCGGCGATCACCAGGCCGCGAATGCCGTCGGGCAAGGCGCTCTGCACGATCGAGGCGAAGGCGTTGTTGGCGTTGGCCAGGTCCGGCAGCAGCACTTTGGCGCACATGCCGATCAGCGCACCGACCAGGCCGTAGATCACGCAATACACCCCGGCCAGGCTGCCGGCCACGCTTGCCACCCTCTCGCTGCGCGCGGTGAACACGCGCTGCCAGATGTCCTGGCCGATGAGGATGCCGAAGAAGTAGATCAGGAAGTAGGTGAGGATGGTGTCATAGCCCAGGGTGGTGAAGTTGAACGCAGCCTCCGGCAGCTTGGCGTGCAGGGCCTCCCAACCGCCGACGCGCCACAGGCAGATCGGCAGCAGCACGAACATCAACCCGATGGTCTTGATCACGAACTGCACGATGTCGGTCAGGGTCAACGACCACATGCCACCGATGCTCGAATACACCACCACCACGCCACCGGCCAGGAGGATGGCGGTGACGAAGGGCAGGTCGAACAGCACTTGCAGCACGGTGCCACTGGCCAGGGTCGAGACCACGGCGATCATCAGCGCGTAGGCGAACATCACCACCGCGCTGGCCTGACGCGCCATGGGCGTGTAGCGGCGTTCGAGAATCTGCGTCACGGTGCTGACGCGCAGCTTGAGCAGGGGCTTGGCCAGGCACAGGTTGAGCACGATGATCCCGGCGCCCAACGCGGCGCACAGCCAGAACCCGGAGATGCCGTGCACATAACCCAGGCGCACGGTGCCGACGGTCGCCGCACCGCCCAGCACCGTGGCAGCCATGGTGCCGAGGTAGAAGGCCGGGCCCAGGTTGCGTCCGGCCACCAGGTAATCTTCCTGGGTGCGCGCGCGACGCATGCCGTACCAGCCGAGCAGCAGCATGCCGGCGGCGTAAAGGATCACTACGGAGATATCCAGGAGCATGGTGTTGTTCTCATTGTTCTGGAAGGAAAGGACACCGGGCCCTACACGCCCGGTGTGTGAAAGGCCGCCGGGGTGATCAGGCGATCCCGGCGCCTTCGAGTCTCAAGCCGACGGGGCTTTTCTGCCGCACCCAGCGCGGGCCGAGAGGGCCGTAGACCTCTGCCGGCTCCGGGAACAGGTTGAGCAGCACCAGGTACAGCAGCGCCGCCATGCCCAAGGTGACCGGCAGGCTGATGTCGATGCCACCGGCCAGGTTGCCCAGCGGGCCGACGAACTGGCCGGGCAGGTTGACGAAGCACAAGCCCAGCGCTGCGCTCGGAATCCAGGCGCCCAGGCCGCGCCCGTTCCAGCCGTGCTGGAACCAGTAGCGCCCACCGCGCTCGCCGCGGGTGAACACGTGCAGGTCGTCGGCGTGGTAGACGCCGCGGCGCACGATCAGGCCGAGGATCATGATCACCATCCAGGGGCTGGTGCAGGTGACGATCAGCACGGCGAAGGTCGAGACGCTCTGGACCAGGTTGAAGGCGAAGCGGCCGATGAAGATGAAGGCGATCGCCACCACACCGATCAGCAGTGTGGCCACCGCGCGGCTCAGTACCCGTGGGAACAGGCTCGACATGTCCAGGCCCGTGCCATACAGCGCGGTGGTGCCAGTCGACAGGCCGCCGATCAGTGCGATCAGGCACACCGGCAGGAAGAACCAGCTCGGCGAAATCGCCAGCAGGCCGCCGACGTAGTTGCTCGCCTCGATGTACTGCGGCGCCTGGGTGGCCACCAGGGTGGCGGTGCACAGGCCGAACAGAAACGGAATCAGCGTACCGGCCTGGGCCGCGGCCACCGCCAGCATGATTCGCCGCTTGGGCGTATGGCGTGGGATGTAGCGCGACCAGTCGCCGAGAAAGGCGCCGAACGACACCGGGTTGCTCATCGCCAGCAACGCCGCACCGATGAAGGCGGCCCAGAACCCTGTCTGCTCGACGTCGAGGGTGCCGGCGTAGTGCAGGTCGAACGGCCCGGCGAAGGCCACCAGGCCCAGCAGGAACAACAGGCTCGATGCCCACACCGCGATCTTGTTGACCCACAGCATGATGCGAAACCCATAGATGCACACCGCCAGCACCAGCACGGCGAACACCCCATAGGCCAGGCCCAGGGTCAGGTCGTTTTCGGGCAGGCCGACCAGGCGCTTGGCGCCGCCGATCAGGGCGTCGCCCGAACTCCACACCGACAGCGAGAAGAACGCCACGGCGGTGAGCAGGGAGAGAAAGGAACCGACGATACGCCCATGCACGCCGAAGTGCGCGCCGGACGACACCGCGTTGTTGGTGCCGTTGAGCGCGCCGAACAGGCTCATGGGCGCGAGAATCAGCGCGCCGACCGCGACGCCCAGGACGATCGCCCACACGCCGGCCTGCAGCGACAGGCCGAACAGCACGGGAAAGCTGCCCAGCACCGCCGTGGCGAAGGTGTTGGCGCCGCCGAAGATCAGGCGAAACAGGTCGGTGGGGGATGCATCGCGCTGTGCGTCGGGAATCTGCTCGACGCCAAAGGTTTCGATACCCGTACTCATGGTGTGTCTCCGGTGCCTGTCACGGTTCTTGTAAGGCCGGTTCAGGCGCACCAGCCTTTTTATTCACCCCCGGCAAGGACCGATGGGCGGTGTCACAGCAAGGCCCCCGGGTGTGGGGCCGCAGCGTGCGCGGGAAGGGTGGCCCTACGCGCGCCGCAGGTTCAGCTCAGGCTCGGGGCGGACAGGTGCTCGTGGCACGCCAACCAGTGCCCGGCCTGGCGACGAAAGACGATGGTCTCGCGTTCTTCCAGGTGGTGTTCTTCGCCCTCCAGGCGCAGGTGGGTCGCGACGTCATGGATGAAGATCGCCACCTCATCGCCTTGCAGGCTGATGTGAGCTCCGCTGGAACGGCAGCCCAGCACGGCAAAGCCCTCGGCCTGCCAGCGTTGCCAGAGTGCGCGATAGCCTTCGAGCGAAAGCGGCCGCGGCTGGGTATGGAACACGAACGTGGCGTCTTCGCTGAAGCAGGCGAAATACCGTGCCGCGTCGTTGCTGGCGAACGCCGTCACCAACGCTTCGGCAGCGGCCTGCACCTCGGCCGTACGGTCCATCGACGCAGCCGTCATCGGCGCACTACACCTGGCAGCACACAGAGCATTTCGTAGAGCAGGTTGGCCCCCAACAGCGAGGTATTGCCGGTGGTGTCGTAGGGCGGCGAGACCTCGACCAGGTCGCAGCCTACCAGGTCCAGGCCCTGACAGCCGCGGACGATCTCCAGCGCCTGGATGGTGGTCAGCCCGCCCACTTCTGGGGTGCCCGTGCCCGGCGCCCAGGCCGGGTCGATGCCGTCGATGTCGAACGACAGGTACACCGGGCCGCCACCGACCTGTTCGCGGACCTCGGCCATCAACGGGGCCAGGGACCGGTGCCAGCATTCCTCGGCCTGCACGACACGGAAGCCCTGCTTGCGGCTCCAGTTGAAGTCCTCGCTGGTGTAGCCCTGGGCCCGCAGGCCGATCTGCACGACACGATCGCTGTCGAGCAGGCCTTCTTCCTGAGCACGGCGGAAGGTGGTGCCGTGGGCGATCTTCTCGCCGAACATGTGGTCGTTGACGTCGGCATGGGCATCGATGTGCACCAGGCCGACCTTACCGTGCTTCTTGTGGATCGCCCGCAGGATCGGCAGGGTCAGGGTGTGGTCGCCGCCCAGGGTCAGCGGGATGATGCCGTGGTCGAGGATGCGGTCGTATTCCTGCTCGATGATGCGGACGGCGTCGAGCAGGTTGAAGGTATTGATCGGGATGTCGCCGATGTCGGCGACGTTCAGCGAGTCGAAGGGTGCCGCGCCGGTGGCCATGTTGTAGGGGCGGATCATCACCGACTCGGCGCGGATCTGCCGAGGACCGAAGCGGGTGCCGGAGCGCAGCGATGTGCCGATGTCCAGAGGGATGCCGACGAAGGCCGCGTCGAGTTGGTTCAAGGCCTCGGGGGTCTGCACGTGGGGCAGGCGAAGCATGGTGGCGATGCCGCCGAAACGGGGCATGTCGTTGCCGCCCAAAGGCTGGTGGAGGGACTGATCCACGGGTGGCCTCACTTTTGTTGTCATTGATGTGCGGCCATTCTGGTAACGCGTGGCAGGCAAAAGAATCGCTGGCGGCAAAAAGATAGTTCAGAGATTTCTAAACTATTGTCCGGGTGGCTTTTACCAGTGCCCCGTCCTGGCGCTTGCCTCATGCGCCTACCGCGACACCGTCGACTGCTCTTAGAATGGCACCGTCCATTTGCCCGGAGCCCCCATGTCCTCGCCGCTGACCGACCTCAAACTGCTGCGCATCTTCGCCAGTGTGGTACGCCATCAGGGCTTCGCGGCCGCCCAGCACGAGCTCAATCTGTCGACGTCGGCCATCAGCACTTACATGAGCCAATTGGAAACCCAGCTCGGTATCGTACTGTGTCACCGCGGCCGAGGGGGCTTCAGCCTGACCAGCAAGGGCGAGCTCTTTCACCAGGAAACCCTGCGCCTGCTGGCCGAATTCGAGGGCTTCGAGCGCTACAGCGCCGCGCTCAAGGGCGAGCTGCGCGGCACCTTGAACCTGGGTGTGCTCGACTCCACCGTCACCGATCCGGCGCTGCCGCTGGCCGATGTGATCGGTGCCTACAGCCAGGAGCATCCTGCGGTGCACCTGCACCTGAGCGTGCTGAGCCCGGCGCAGTTGCAACTGGGGGTGCAGGAGAACCGGCTGGACCTGGCCATCGGCGCGTTCTCGATCCGCATGAACGGGCTCATCTACCAGCCCTTGTACCGTGAACAGCACTGGCTCTACTGCAGCGACCGCCATCCGTTGTTCGACCAGCCACGCATCTCTCCCGACACCATCACCCAGCAACGGATGGTCGGGCGTGGCTACTGGAGCCAGGCCGAGCTGGCCCGGCACGGCTTCAAGCACAGCGCGGCGACGGTGGAGTCGATGGAGGCGCAGATGATCCTGGTGCTGTCCGGCGCCTACATCGGCTACATGCCGGAGCACTATGCGCAGACCTGGGTCGAACAGAAACGGCTCAAGGTGCTGGTGCCGGCGACCTTCGGTTACCAGGCACCGTTTTCCCTGGCGATACGGCGGGGCAGGGCGCGCGAGCCGTTGATCCAGAGCTTTCGCGATCGGCTCAAGGGATGACGCGGTGAGCGACGGCGGCCAGCGCCCGTGCGTCCATGCCGGGCATGCGCACAGCCTGGTACCCCGCTGGTCTGCCCTCGTGCTCCTGGCTCAAGCGGTTGGCCAGTTCACCGCCGGCAACGCTTCGAAGGCAGGGCGTGCGAACAGGTAGCCCTGGAACAGGACGATCCCCAGCCGCTGCAATTCCTTCATCTCGGCGAGGGTCTCCACGCCTTCGGCCACCGCCTGGATCTGCAAGGCCTTGCAGACCCCGACGATGCCTTCCACGATCGCCTGGCGCACACGGTCGGTGTCGATGTTGCGCACCAGGGCCATGTCCAGCTTGATGATGTCCGGCTGGAATTCGGCCAGCAGGTTCAGACCGGAGTAGCCTGCACCGAAGTCGTCGATGGCGGTCTTGAACTGGCGACGCTGGTACTCGTGCACGATGCTCTTGAGGTGTTCCTTGTCGGTCAGCTCCTCTTGCTCGGTGATCTCGAAGATGATCCGCTCGGTCGGGAAGCCGAAGCGCCGTGCCGCCGCCAAGGTGGCACGCAGGCAATTGGCGGCCTGATAGACCGCGTTGGGTAGAAAGTTGATGCTCAGCAGGCAGGGGATCTGTAGGCGCGCCGCCAGCTCGATCGCCTTGATCCGGCAGGCCTGGTCGAAGGCATAACGGTTGGTGTCGTTGACGCGCGCCAGGATGCTGGCCGCGCCGCTGCCGTCGGTGCCACGCACCAAGGCTTCGTAGGCGTAGACGCTCGAGTCGCGCAGGTCGATGATTGGCTGGAAAGCCATGCTGAACGTGAAGTCCAGTGCTTTGCCGTCGCGGCAGGAGGCACAGGCTCGCTTGTCGGAGGGTTCGCCCATGGGAAGGTGTCCGTTGAGTCGGTGAAGAAGGTGACAGGCGCCAGCGCCGCGAGTGTTGCGCGGTCACTGCAGGGAGGCGTCGCCTGCAAGTCAGGCGGGCTGTCGAGGAGGTCGCTCACGTGCGTGCCCCAGGGGTCTTGGCGCGTCTTGTCTTTGCGGTTTGACAGGTATCGACACTTGGAGTGCGACGGTCGTCTTGCAGGTATACAACAGAGGCTGGCAAAGCGCCATGCCTGTGGGCCGAGTGGTCCGCAACGAAAAAGCCACGGACCCGATCGCTCGAGCCCGTGGCTTTCGATTGCCTGGACAGGGCCGCTCGGCGAGCGACCGGACCCGTCAGGGCATCACAGCGCCATGTCGGCCGCTGGATTGGCTTCTACCGGTGCAGACGACGAACCGTCGTACGCCGGAACCGAGGCATCGATCACTGGCGGCGGGGTGAGCTGCAGGACCTTGGAGGTGTAGTTCCACTCTTCCTGGGTCTTGGCCGCCGAGTCGTTCAGACGGGTGCCGTAGCTCGGCACGATCTGGTGGACCTTGGCTTGCCACTCAGGCGTGGCCAGCTTGTCCTTGAACACACGCTCCAGCACGCCCAGCATGATCGGGGCGGCAGTCGACGCACCTGGCGAGGCGCCCAGCAGGCCGGCGATGGAGCCGTCCTTCGAGGTCACCAGCTCGGTACCCAGCTTCAACACGCCACCCAGCTGCTCGTCACGCTTGATGATCTGCACGCGCTGGCCGGCTTGCCACAGACGCCAGTCTTCTTTCTTGGCGTGCGGGAAGTACTGCTGCAGGGCGGCGAAGCGGTCGTCGTCGGACTGCATCAGCTGACCGGCGAGGTATTCGACCAGCGGGTACTGGTCGATGCCCACGCGGGTCATGGGCCAGGTGTTGTGCAGGGTCATGCTGCTCAGCAGGTCGAAGTACGAACCCTGCTTGAGGAACTTGGTCGAGAAGGTCGCGAACGGGCCAAACAGGATGACGCGCTTGCCGTCCAGCACGCGGGTGTCCAGGTGCGGCACCGACATGGGCGGCGCGCCGGTCGAGGCGATGCCGTAGGCCTTGGCCATGTGCTGCATGGCGACGGTCGGGTTCTCGGTGACCAGGAACGAACCGCCCACCGGGAAGCCGGCGTATTCCTTCGCTTCCGGGATGCCCGACTTCTGCAGCAGCTTCAGCGCGCCACCACCGGCACCGATGAACAGGAACTTGGCGTCGGTCGCGCTCTTGCTGCCGTCCTTCAGGTTCTTGTACTCGACGTGCCAGGAGCCATCATCGTTGCGGGTGATGTCCTGGACTTCGGTGGACAGCTTCAGGTCGAAGTTGTCCTTGGTCTTGAGGTGGCCGACGAACTGACGGGTGATCTCGCCGAAGTTCACGTCGGTGCCGATCGGCGTCCAGGTCACGGCCAGCTTCTGGTTCGGGTCACGCCCTTCCATCATCAGCGGGACCCACTTGGCGATCTGCGCGTGGTCTTCGGAGTATTGCATCGGGCGGAACAGCGGGCTCGCCTGCAGCGCTTCGTAGCGCTTCTTCAGGAAGCGGATGTTGTCGTCGCCCCAGACGAAGCTCATGTGCGGCGTCGAGTTGATGAACGAGCGCGGGTTCTTCAGGACGTTGTTACGCACCTGCCAGGACCAGAACTGACGGGAGATCTGGAACGACTCGTTGATCTCGACGGCCTTGGAGATGTTGATGTTGCCGTCTTTGTCTTCCGGGGTGTAGTTCAGTTCGGCCAGGGCCGAGTGACCGGTGCCGGCGTTGTTCCAGCCGTTCGAACTCTCTTCGGCGACGCCGTCCAGACGCTCGATCATTTCCATCGACCAGCTCGGTTCCAGCTCGCTGAGCCAGATACCCAGGGTCGAACTCATGATGCCGCCGCCTACCAGCAGGACGTCGACTTTCTTGGTCTCGTCAGCATGGGCCTGCATGAAGCCCGCGACAACGGCCAGGCCCAACAGGGTCTTGCTTGCCTTCTTGAACATTGAATTATCCAGTACCGTACGTTATCCACCCGCCGCTCTCTCGATAGATCCCTGCAGGCCTGGTAAGCGCTGGCACGGTCTGACAGTCGAGTGCGACGATCGGTGGTCTTCAGGAGCGATTGCTCAGCCCCAATGGGTAATGTCTTCAGCGCTGGCTTTTTATAGGGATGGATTCAGCGGCTTGAGCAACATGAACGCCTGCCCGCCGGCCATCCTGGCAAGTCAAGGCTTTGAAACGTTTCAGCCATTGTAACCGAATTATTCCACCCATCAAATTTTAGGGGGCGACGTCAAGACGACAGGTTGCCTCAGGGGGTAGGTCTTTTCCGATCAACCTATCCGCATGTGCCATGAGCATGGCTCTGGCACAGGCTGGTTGTCTTGCGCCAGGGCTCAATGGCACGTCTGGGTCTGCCCGAGTATCTGCTCCAGGCGTTCGTAGATGGCCTGCAGATCGTTCGCTGCCGCCAGCAGTTGCTCATGGTGCGCGCTGCCCGGATGCACGCGCGTGATCTTGCGGGTCAGGAACTGGGCACAGGTCAGGTGTTCGGCCGCGTAGATGAGCAGGTCTTCGAACGAAGGGGTAGGTGGGTCCGGTACGATCTTCAGCATGCTAAGGCTCCTCGTCAGGTGGAGCTGCCACACGGCTGCTGTCAAACATGGGAGGTGGCAGCTGTACGCGGGTTGACAGACCGAGGACGAAGAGAGACCCGGCGCACACGAGGTGCCCCACGTACACCTGCCATAACGGCGAGTACATGCATCTCTTCGAGCAAAACGGCCTGTCACAACCGGTCGCCAACATCAGCGACCGGTCGAGACTAGGAGGGCGCAGGGCTCAATGCAACGGCATATGTACGAGCCGAGCATATTTGGGAAAAGGCCTACGACGAATAGGGAAAATCTGAAGGCTTTGTTGCCATTTTCCCTGTGTTCCACGTGAAACATAAACCCAGGAAGGACAGGGCGCCCTGGGGAAGACAGGCGCTCATCAGGCGCGAACGTAGACCCAGGCGGTCAGGCCCGAGGCCAAGGTGACGGCAACGCGGACGTAGTCCGACACTTCATAATCGTCGGCCGCCGCGAGTTCTTCGCTCGAGATCTGGAAGACCATGCCGCTGACGCTGGCGTCGGGCGCGTCGCTCGGGAACACGATGGGATGACGGGACTTTCCACTGGTCGCGACGACGGCCGGATCGGTGATCTCTACCCAGTCCTGCCGGTAACCCAGCATGCGGTCTTCCTGACCCGTGAGCTCCCGCCCGAACTTGGCCAGTTGCACGGCTTTGTCCTGAAGCGTGCCATAGGAGAACAGCAGCTCGGGGTAGAGGGCCGACGGCGTCAACTCGGCAGCGGCTGCGCCAGGGGTGGGCTGAAGGCGGACCTCGAGGGCGGCCACCTGCTGCTCCAGGGCTTCCAGCCTGGCTCGCGTACGGTTCAAGACGACCATCTGGCTGTCGAACTCTTCACGGCTGACCAGTTCCAGTTTGCTGAAGGCACTCTGCATCAGGGCCTTGAACTGACCTTCGAGTTCGGCGCGAGGACGGGCCCCCTCACCGTTGAACAGGCGCGACGCCTGGTCGCTGAGGACATCGAGAAAGGCTTTGGGCGCGAGCATGGGGCAACGTTCCGCGGAAGGTGAATAGAGCCTCAGTGTAGCACGAGGCGATGCAGCGCCAGGCGTGCACGCTTTTCGAGCATACCCGGCAGCTGGGGCGCACCGAAGCTGTGCGCACTGATGGCAGATTGCTCATGCAGGAGGTGAAAGCGTATGGCAACTGGCTGTTTTGAAAGGTCTTTGCGAAGTTGGCAAGAAACCTGCAAAACCTTCGTCAGGGCATGCACTGATGCGGCTCTCGAACACCGTACGGAGGCGCATCGGGCCAAGCATGTCTTGTCACCGGGCATGCCGCAGGTGGGCACGAGGATACCGTCGAGGATGCGTTACAAAGCCATGCGCTGCGCTTAGACTGGCCACGGGTTTGTTTTCCTGGGGCAAGTCCACCTAATCGGGAGAGAGTTTCATGAAGCTAGTCACTGCCATCATCAAGCCATTCAAGCTGGACGACGTGCGCGAGTCGCTGTCGGAAATCGGCGTACAGGGCATCACCGTGTCCGAAGTCAAAGGCTTCGGCCGCCAGAAGGGCCACACCGAGCTGTACCGGGGTGCCGAATACGTCGTCGACTTCCTGCCGAAGGTGAAGATCGAGGTGGCCATCGACGACAAGGACCTCGACCGCGTGATCGACGCCATCACCAAGGCGGCCAACACCGGCAAGATCGGTGACGGCAAGATCTTCGTGGTCAATCTGGAACAGGCGATCCGTATCCGTACCGGCGAAACCGGCACCGACGCGATCTGACCTAGCGCCTCACCAAACCCCAACGCCCCAGGAGAAAACAACATGACTCTGCGCACGATCGCAGGGCTAGGCGCCCTATTGTCCCTCGTAATGCCTGGGCTGGCCCTGGCCGAGGACGCCCCCCCTGTTCTGAACTCCGGCGACACCGCCTGGATGCTCACGGCCACGGCCCTGGTGCTGTTCATGACCATCCCGGGGCTGGCGCTGTTCTACGGCGGCATGGTGCGCTCCAAGAACGTGCTGTCGGTGATGATGCAATGCTTCGCCATCACCGGCCTGATGAGCATTCTGTGGATGGTCTACGGCTACAGCCTGGCCTTCGACACCACCGGCATGGAAAAGGGCGTGCTCAACGCCAGCTCCTTCGTCGGTGGACTGTCCAAGGCTTTCCTGGCGGGTGTCACGCCCCAGAGCCTGACCGCCTCGTTCCCCGAGCCGGTGTTCATCACCTTCCAGATGACCTTCGCCATCATCACCCCCGCGCTGATCGTCGGTGCCTTCGCCGAGCGCATGAAGTTCTCGGCGATGCTGGTGTTCATGACCGCCTGGTTCACCCTGGTGTATGCGCCCATCGCACACATGGTCTGGGGCGGCGACGGTGCCCTGATGTGGGACTGGGGCGTCCTCGACTTCGCCGGGGGCACTGTGGTGCACATCAACGCCGGTATCGCCGGCCTGGTGGCTTGCGTGGTCCTGGGCAAGCGCAAGGGTTTCCCGACCACGCCCATGGCGCCGCACAACCTGGGCTACACCCTGATGGGCGCCGCCATGCTGTGGATCGGCTGGTTCGGATTCAACGCAGGCTCCGCCGCCGCCGCCAACGGCACGGCTGGCATGGCCATGCTGGTGACCCAGATCGCCACGGCCGCCGCTGCCCTGAGCTGGATGTTCGCCGAGTGGATCGGCCACGGTAAGCCAAGCGCACTGGGCATCGCGTCCGGGGTGGTGGCCGGGTTGGTGGCGATCACGCCAGCGGCCGGTACGGTCGGCCCGATGGGCGCCCTGGTGATCGGCCTGGTGTCCGGGGTGGTCTGCTACTTCTGTGCCACCCGCCTCAAGCGCGCGCTGGGCTACGACGACTCTCTCGATGCCTTCGGTGTGCACGGCGTGGGCGGTATCGTCGGCGCGATCCTTACCGGCGCGTTCGCAGCCCCCGCGCTGGGCGGTTTCGGCGAGGTGCAGGACATCGCCCTGCAACTGTGGATTCAGACCAAGGGCGTGCTCGTCACCGTGGTCTACACCGCCGTGGTGACCTACGTGATCCTCAAGGTGGTCGATTGGACGATGGGCCTGCGGGTCAGTGAAGAAGACGAGTCGGTCGGTCTCGACCTGGCTCAGCACAACGAGCGTGGCTACAACCTGTAAGCGCACGCAGCGTGTCCATGTGCCCGGCTTGCCCGGGCATTTTTTCGTCTGCGATTCGCCAAGCGAAGGCCGTCGAGGTCGGTCTCGATACGCCTGTCGCGCGCGGCGGAAAACTTACAGCGTGCAGGGCATTTCTGGTGCTTTGCTTTTTCTGCGAGCGCGCTAGAATGCGCGCCAACGCATGTCATGGCGCGTTGCATGACGCCTCCGTTCCCCTGTCGTTTCGGTCGACACGGTACGGGCAGTGGAGGCGAATGCCGGCCCATGACGTCGAGTTTCGTCAACGTCCGCCCTTGCGGCGTTGCACCACGACCGCTTCCTGACGAAGCGGTCGACACGACGAAGGCTTGCCGAACGTCCGTGGAATTTTTGCCTGTGGTCGCCGGTCTACGGCGTCACTGGCTGCAAACTCAATCTGCCTTTCGCATGGCATGGGGAACGACATGAGCGACGATGATCTGGAAAACGATGACCTCGAAGTAGGTGATGACGACGAGGCTGATGAGGCCCTCGAAGCGGCGACCGACGAAGGTGCCGAAGACGCAGGCGAAGACGATAGCCCCGCGCCTGCTGCCAAGGGCAAGGCCAAGGCTGCCGTCTCGGTAGACGACATGCCGAGCCTGGAAGCCAAGCAGAAGGAACGCGATGCCCTGGCCCGCGCCATGGAGGAGTTCCTGTCGCGTGGCGGCCAGATTCAGGAAGTCGAGGCCAACGTGGTCGCCGACCCGCCCAAGAAGCCGGACAACAAGTACGGCAGCCGTCCTATCTGATCGACGCCTTCGGGCCGTCCGTCACCCGTGAAAGCGTGCATTCGCCAGCGCTTTCACGGCAGGCCTTGCATGATCTGAGCAAGCCCCTTTCCTTCTTCGACAGACGCACCAGGCTACTGCCAGCGTGCCAGGATGTCGTCCAGTTGTGACAAGCAGCGTATTTCGGCATCCGGCACCTGCTCGGCTTGCCAGGGCTTGCCCTGCGGGTTGAACCACACGGCCTTGAAACCTGCACGTTGTGCGCCGGCGATATCGTCGCGCGGATGATCGCCCACGTGCACGGCGTTCGCCGCGTGCGCATTGCCCCGTCGCAGTGCCTCCAGAAAGAGCGCCGGATCCGGCTTGCCGATACCCAGGTCCTCGGCGCACAAGGCAAAATCGAAATAATCGGCAAGGCCCAGGCGGCGCACATCGGCATTGCCGTTGGTCACCACGCCCAGCGTGTAGCGCTGGCCCAGGCGCTCGAGCATGGGCTGCACCTGCGGAAAGATCTCCAACTGGTGGCGCGCGTGCAGGAACACTTCGAACGCTTCGTCAGCCAGGGCCTGTGTCTGTGGCTCCGGGTAGTCGAGTGCGCGCAACGCCTGGAACAGCACCTGCCGGCGCAAGGCGCTGATGCGGTGCCTGAGCCCCGGGTCGGCCTGCACCACGCGCTCGCGGACCGCATGCAGGTGCTCGACCGGCAGCTCACCCAGTGCCGGCGCCTGGGCTTTGATCCACTCGCGCAGGACGAGTTCTGCACTGGCGATCACGGGCGGTGTGTCCCACAGGGTATCGTCGAGGTCGAAGGTGATCAGCGTGATGCTCATGAGTCGGTACCCTTGCTGCGTTTGGCCCTGGGGTGGGCGCTGTCGTACACCGCGGCCAGGTGCTGGAAGTCCAGGTGGGTGTAGATCTGCGTGGTGGTGATGTCGGCATGGCCGAGCATCTCCTGCACGGCACGCAGGTCCTGGGAAGACTCCAGCAGGTGGCTGGCGAAAGAATGGCGAAGCATGTGCGGGTGAAGGTGCTGGCCGAGTTCGCGCTCGCCCACGACCTTGACCCGCACCTGGATGGCTCGGGTGCTCAGGCGGCGACCTTGGCGAGTGATGAACACGGCTCCGTCGAGCGGGCCGCCAAGGCCGCGTAGTTTCAGCCAGGCCATGAGTGCATCGCGGGCCTTGCGACCTACGGGCAGGACACGGGCCTTGTTGCCCTTGCCGACGACCTGTACCAAGCCTGCCGGCAGATCGAGGTGATCCAGGTCGAGCCCGGCCAGTTCGGACAATCGCAACCCCGACGAATAGAACAGCTCGAGCATCGCCTGATCGCGGCGGGCGATGAAGTCGTCGTCGACACCGCCGTCGAGCAATTGTTGGGCACGATCGGTGTCGAGCACTTTGGGCAACCGCCGCTCGCCCTTGGGCGGCGACAGGCCGTTGGCCGGGTCGTGCTGGCACAGGCCTTCGCGTATCAGGTAGCGGTAGAAGCCGCGCACCGACGACAGCAGGCGTGCCAGGCTGCGCGCGGATTGGCCCTGATGGTGCTGACGGGCGATGAAGTGCCGCAGCGATTGGATCTGCAGCGCTGGCCAGTTGTCGATCGCCTGTTCCCTGCAGTGCGCCAGGACCTTGAGCAGGTCGCCCCGGTACGCCTGGATCGTGTTGCCCGAGACCTGGCGTTCGTTGCGCAGGTAGGCGCAATAGGCTTCCAGCTGGCGTTCCATCAGCGCACCGGGCGCAGGGACTGCAGCGAGCGCGCCACGACCCGGCCCAGTACATCGGCAATGTGGTTCAGGAACAGCGTGCCCACCGTGCTCTTGTAGTGTTGCGGATCGGGGCTGCCGATGGCCAGGACGCCATGCAGCCCGTTGTGATCGAGCGTCGCTACCGCGCTGGAGCCGACCTGCCGGCGCTGGTTCTCGCCGAACAGGAAGGTCAGCTCGTGATCGCGCAGGTTGCCGCTGACGGCCTTGCCGCTGCTCAACAGGCCGCCGATGGCCTGCTGCGCTTCGCCCAGGCTGGCCCAGCGCCCGACCGAGGCCGGGTGCTCGCTGAACAGGATGAGGCTGACGAAGGGCACCTGGAAGTCCTGGCGCAGGCTGTCCTCGACTGTCATTACCACGTCTTCGAGGTGGCTGGCATCGAGCAGGTCGACGATCAGTCGACGTGTCTTGTCGAACAGCCGGTCGTTGTCACGGGCCACGTCCATCAATTGCGACAGGCGATGACGCATCTCGATGTTGCGCTCGCGCAGCAGCTTCAACTGGCGCTCCACCAGCGACACGCTGTCGCCGCGCTGGTGGGGAATGTGCAGGGTGCCCAGCAGCTCGTCGTGCTCGGCGAAGAAGGTCGGGCGCGCCCGAAGGAAGGCCACCACCGCCTCAGTGTCGAGATCGGAGAGTGCCGTGCTTGAATCCTGGGGCCGATCGCTCATGAACATCCTCGCTTAAAGTCGAACCTGTCCCTCGTAGACCCGAACCGCCGGCCCGGTCATCATGACCGGCTTGCCGGGGCCGGCCCATTCGATGCTCAACCGGCCACCGGGCAGGTCGAGCGACACCGGTGAATCCATCCAGCCCTGGCGAATCGCGGCCACCGCCGCCGCACAGGCACCGGTCCCGCAGGCCTGGGTTTCACCGGCACCACGCTCCCAGACCCGCAACAGCGCCTGATGACGATCGACCACCTGCAGGAAGCCGACGTTCACCCGCTGGGGGAAGCGTGCATGGTGCTCGATCTTCGGCCCCAGGGTATGCACCGGGGCGCCGTGCACGTCCTCGACCCGCAGCACGGCGTGGGGGTTGCCCATCGACAGCGCCGCGATGTCGACCGTCTGGCCGTCCACCTCGAGCGGGTAGCTCAGTGCCTCGGCCGGCGCCTGGAACGGGATGTGGCTCGGGACCAGCCGGGGTGGACCCATGTCGACACGCACCTGCCCATCGTTGCGCACGTCGAGCACGATGATGCCGCCCTTGGTTTCCACGCGAATGCGCTTCTTGGCCGTCAAGCGCTTGTCCAGCACGAAGCGGGCGAAGCAACGGGCGCCATTGCCGCACTGTTCGACTTCGGAGCCGTCGGCGTTGAAGATCCGGTAGCGGAAATCCACCTCCGGGTTGCTCGGCGCCTCGACGATCAGCAACTGGTCGAAGCCGATCCCCGTGTGCCGGTCGCCCCATTGCCGGGCGTGCTTGGGCTGGATGTGCGCGTGCTGGCTGACCAGGTCCAAGACCATGAAATCGTTCCCCAGCCCGTGCATCTTGGTGAAACGCAGCAGCATGGGGTCACTCCGGCAACAGGCTTTCGCCCGCGTACAACTCGGCCACGGTTTCCCGGCGGCGCACTTCATGGGCCTGGTCGGCATCGACCAGGACCTCGGCGCAGCGACCACGGGTGTTGTAGTTGGAACTCATGACGAAGCCATAGGCCCCGGCCGATTCGACCGCCAGCAGATCGCCTTCGGCCAGGTCCAGCGTCCGCGACTTGGCCAGGAAGTCGCCGGTCTCGCAGATCGGCCCGACCACGTCGTAGCTGCGGCCCTCGCCACCTCGTGGCTGCACCGGCTTGACGCCCATCCAGGCCTGGTACAGCGCCGGGCGGATCAGGTCGTTCATCGCCGCGTCGACGATGGCGAAGTCCTTGTGCTCGGTGTGTTTGAGGTACTCGACGCGGGTCAGCAGGACCCCGGCGTTGGCCACGATGTAGCGGCCCGGTTCGAAGACCAGGGCCAGGTCACGGTCGCCGATGCGCTCGCGGACCGCGTTCACATAGTCGGTGATCAACGGCGGCTGTTCGTCGCTATAGCGCACGCCGACACCGCCGCCCAGGTCCAGGTGACGCAGGTGGATGCCGCAGTCGGCCAGGCGATCGACCAACACCAGCAGGCGATCGAGCGCGTCGGTGAAAGGCGCGAGCGTGGTCAGTTGCGAACCGATGTGACAGTCGACCCCGACCAGTTCCAGGTTCGGCAACTGGGCCGCACGCAGGTAGAGCGCCTCGGCATCGTCGATGGCGATGCCGAACTTGTTTTCCTTCAGACCGGTGGAGATGTACGGATGGGTACCGGCATCCACGTCCGGATTGACCCGCAGCGAGACCGGTGCACGCACGCCCAGTTCGGCCGCAACGTCCTGCAGACGCTCGAGTTCGTCGGCCGATTCCACGTTGAAGCAGTGCACGCCGACCTCCAGGGCGCGGCGCATGTCCTGACGCGTCTTGCCGACGCCCGAGAACACCACGCGGTCGGCCCGGCCACCGGCGGCCAGTACACGCTCCAGCTCCCCGCCGGACACGATGTCGAACCCTGCGCCCAGACGGGCCAGCACGTTCAGCACCCCCAGGTTGGAGTTGGCCTTGACCGCGAAGCACACCAGGTGCGAGGTGCCTGCGAGGGCGTCGGTATAGCTGCGGTAGCGCGCTTCGATGTGCGCACGCGAATAGACGTAGGTCGGCGTGCCGAACCGGTCGGCGATGGCCGACAGGCTCACGCCCTCCGCGAACAGCGCGCCGTCGCGGTAGTGGAAAGCGTCCATGGGAAACCCTTATTGGTGCTGATGCTGGTGCGAGGTGTGTGCGTCTTTGCCGTCCTTGCCATCATCTGGCAGGTACAGCGGGCCCTTCTGACCACAGGCAGAGACGAGGCAGGCAACAGCGACCAGCGCCGCGAGGGAGGAAATCAGGCGCTTCATTGGCGAAATCCTTCGAAATAGGCAGTCTTGCGGCCGAGTATACCGAGCGGTCGCCTGCTTGCCTATGCGACGACCGGCGCGCCCGACGGGCCAGCGAGCGGGCCCGACACGGTATTCTTTGCAATCGCGACCCAGCGCTCGTATCGTGCCCGGCTTGCACCGGTACAGCCATTTTCGAGGTTCATGCAATGAGTTTGAGTGAAGCGCGTTTCCACGACCTGGTCGATGCGACCCAGCAGGCCCTGGAAGATCTGTTCGACGAAAGCGGCCTCGACCTGGACATGGAAAATTCGGCAGGTGTGCTCACCATCACGTTCGACAACGGCAGCCAGCTGATCTTCAGTCGCCAGGAGCCTCTGCGCCAGCTGTGGCTGGCCGACCGTTCCGGTGGCTTCCACTTCGATTATGACGAAGAGACCGGCAAGTGGGCGTGCGAGAAGAGCGAAGAGCTGCTGGGCGAGATGCTCGAGCGCATCGTCTGGGAGCGCAGTGGCGAGAAGCTGGACTTCGACGAGATCTGACATGAGTACCGACGCGCGTCCGCCCAAACCGCTCTACGCCAACGTCAGCCCGGCGGTGAAATCGCCCTGCATCGGCACCTGCCGCCTGGACGCCGAGCGCGTCTGCCTGGGCTGCCATCGCCCCGTCGAGCACATTCGCGAATGGCGCTCGGCCGACGACCAGCGCCGGCGTCAGATCCACGACCAGGCGCAGGCTCGCGCCGCATCACTGCATTCCGGCCAGGCTTGAGTATTCGGTAGGCTGTGGTAGGGTCGGACTGTCCGGCCTTGCCGAACACCCGTCGACCCCGTTTCGGGGCGTGTCGTCGTGCCGCTCGCCAGCGAACTGCCTCTCGGCCGTCGCCAGCCCGGCACGGTGATGCAGCCTCGTGCGGGGTTTTGCTTTATTTGCGCGTCAAGAAGGAGCCTGACCCGATCATGAATGCTCGACCCTCACTGACCCTGACTCGGCTGGACGTCCAGCGCCTGGAGCGTCTGCTCGAGACCCTCGACGAAACGACGCCTGGGGTACTGGCCCTGCAGGACGAACTGGACCGCGCCGAGCGGATCGTCGGTGCCGAGCAGGTCCCCGCCGGTGTCGTCACCATGAACTCGCGCGTGCATTGCCGCGAGGAAGCCAGCGGCAAGGACTACCACCTGACCCTCGTCTACCCGCAAGACGCCGGTGCAGACGGCAACGTCTCGATCCTGGCACCGATCGGCAGCGCCTTGCTGGGCCTGTCCGTCGGCGACCAGATCGACTGGCCGGCGCCGGCGGGCAAGATCCTCAAGCTGCGGCTGCTGAGCGTCGACTACCAGCCCGAGGCCGCCGGGCACTTCGATCGCTGAAGGGCGCTGTCACGGGCTCAGCGCGCCGAGCCCACGGTTGAGCGCTGCTTCCAGCGCCTGCTTGTGGCGCAGGTGGCACAACGTCGAGCCAACGCCGTCGTCGAACAGGTCCGACAGATCGAGATCGGTGAGGTAGCACGGGTACCGTTCGGCGCCCCGACGCTGGCTCAGGATCTGCGCGGCGACCACCGCATCGAGCCGGTCACCGTGGTCCAACCGCGAGAACGGCACGTGGTCGCAATACCAGATCACCTCGGTGCCGCCGCTTGGCATGGCACGCAGCAGCGCCTGCACTTCGTAGTAGCACGGATTGTCGCCCGTCGGCGTCGGTTGCGCCTGGACCTGGTACGCCTTGAAGCCTGGATCGGGCAACAGTCGATAGTAGGCCAGGGCCGGTTTGGGCGTGTGCTGCACGTCCAGCCGCAGGCGCGCGGCATGCCGCACCAGCATGGCTTGCAGGAACCGGTGCAGGGGGACCAGCAACTGGCGTTCGTCGCCACACGGCTGACGCTGGTACCAGAGCTGGTTGCGCTCATCCAGCACGTACAGGTCGGCGAACCCTGCCTGCAGTCGATGGAAGACCTGGATACAGTCGGTCCGGGCCTGCGCCAGCAGCGCGCTCACGGCATGCCCGTCCACCCGGCCGAGGCTGTCTGCTGCAGGGCGTAGGCGGCTGTCCGGCCTGCCGGGTGGCGCAGCCGGGCAGGCCTCAATGCGTTCGCCCAGGGCACGACCCTGTTCAGTGCCCAGGCCATGGATCCGCAGGTACGGTCGGCGCGGGCGGCCCGCCAGGCTGGCGGACAGGCGGCGCAGGCCGTGGGCCAGGGCCTCTGCACCCTCGTAGCGGCGGACCAGCACTTCGTTCCAGCTGGTGAGCGTGACCTGGTCGAGCGACAGAAGCGTCCGTTCGGCCGGCTGCATCGTCTCGCTGTGGGGGCGGGGGCCTGCATCGACGTTGGCCAGCAGCAAGGTTCGCTCGGCAACGCTCGGTTGCAGCAGGCGACTGTCGATCACCGTTTCCAGCGGCAATACGAGCGTCTGCCGAATGCGATCGAGCAGACCTGCCACGTAGGTGCCATCGATACCGTTCACGGAGGCGGACAGCACGAGGCGGGTGCGCGGCGTGATCACACCGTTGCAGTGCGCCCAGACCAACAGCTCGACCAGGTGATGGGTCCGATGGATGCGCGTGTCCTGCGCGGTCGGCTCGACGACCTCGACCGTACCGGCGTACAAGCACCAGTGCCAGGTGGCTGGCGTTTGCGTGGTAGGCATTCGTGCCAAGGTGACCACCGCTTCTTCCAGGTTCGAGGCCAAGCCAGAATTGATCACTTCGACCTTGCCCGCGCGCCGTTCGAAGGCGGCGTAGAGACGCCGACCAAGCACACTCAGGCCATGGGAAACTGGCTGATTGGCAGGGTCGTGCAGGGCTGCGAACTGCAAGAGAAAGCGGTAGCTGTGGCTCAGTGCGCTGACCAGGCAACCGCGCTCGGCCAACGCCTGGCGAGCCCTCCAGCGCGCGCGGTCATTCAAGGCCGTCAACTGCTCGGGCCCCCAGCCCCATTCGTCCGACAGGCGCGCGAGCAACTGGCACTGCCAGGCATGCCGTGTCGCGTTCGCCGGCTTTTCGGCCTTCAGGTAGAGGCTGCGCCTGAGCAGTTCAAGGCGCTTCGAATCGCCTCGTTGCCTCAGGTAACGTTCGACACGCCGGTAGATCATGACGTACGGGTCCAGCGCGTCGAGCCCGTCACGGTCGGCGTGGACCGCCTGTTTGAAGTCCACGGCCAGGCAGCGCATGTGTGGGTATTCGCTGGCGTAGACCTCGATGAGCAGCAGCTTGAGAACCGTCTTGTAGGGCGACTCGATGCCTTTGAACAAGTGCCAGAACCCCGCGCCGATGAACTCCTTCCTGGGAATGTGGGCCAGGTGTCCGAGGTCGAGGTGGGCATCGGCCCGGATCAGCCCCTGGGTCAACAGCGCCTGGGTGTAGGCAGGGTACGCCTGCTCGCATGCAGCAGGGACCAGCCACCACAGCGGCGTCTGGCCTGCGAGCCAGATGGCGGTCCGGTAGAACTCGTCGAGGAGCAGGTAGTGCTGGGCTTCGCCGCAGTCTTCGGCGCTCAGTTGGCTGACCCGGCGTCCTTGGGCGAAGCTGCGTGGCTCGATCAGGAAGATGTGCAGTTCGGCGTTCTGCAGGGCTGCCCAGGTCTCCAGGCGCTGGCACTTGGTACGCAGGGCCTGGAGGCTGGCTTGATCGAGGCCGGCGGCATGGCAGACCCAGACGTCCATGTCGCTGCGCGCCGTTTGCGCCAACGTTCCCAGGCTACCGATCAGGTACAGCCCTTCGACGACAGGCGCCTGATCCGGCACGAGCGCGACCTCGGCGAGCGAGCGGGTCAGGCGCAGGAGTTCGGCAAGCTGCTGCGGGGTCGGTCGAAACCCCCAGACGCCTGCACGGAGCGCCTGGGGCACGTAACCTGGCAAGGACGGGTGATTGAGGTGCAGCAGCAGAGGCAGCAGCGTCAACACGCGGCGTTGAGAAGGCTCCAGCCCTTCCAGCGCACGCCCCAACCGTCCTCGATTGAGCTGCATGAAGCGTGCATGCAGCACGCCAGGCAAGGCAGGGTCGATAGGGTCGGACGAGTCGATGGGGGGAGGCGGAGGGGTCATTGCGCACTCGAAGCAGGCAGCAGCGGCGCGATTTTAACCTGAGTCGAGCGGCCGTCTCAGAAAAAGTCGATGAATTGACGCCAATTTTTCGTCATCCGTCGTCTGCCAGGGGCGTCGCACACCGCCTGGCGGTCGACGCCTGCACGCACAAGGGTGGACAGCCAGGCGGTGGTTTAGTGCGGCCTCAAGCCTGTATGAATGTGCGGCTCAGGCGGCCTCGGCGATTTCCAGGATGGTCAGCAACTGCTGGGCATGCTCGGCCGCATCGTGTCCCAGGCTGGTCAGGTAACCCCCGTCGGGCTGACTGGTCAGTTGTTTGTCATGCAGGCGGCGTGCGGCCTCGATCAAGCGGGGTGAGGCGTTGCTGTGGACCTTGAGGCCCTCCTGGCTGCTGTCCAGGTTGAACAGCGCGAGGACTTCCAGTTCGGCGATCAATTCGGGTGTGAAAGACATGACGACTCCTGACTTCCAGAGAGGACGGAGGCACCGTCGCCGGTGCCCGAGCCAGAAGTGTAGTCAGGCTTTTCAGGCGTTGCCTTGATCGGCCTCAGGGGGCAGTTCAGGCAGTGCGCGCAAGGCGTTTTCGTACCAGACATTGTCAAAAGCGCGGTCTTGTTCGAGCATGGTGTCGATCTCGATCGCCAGCACGTGCGCCATCAGGTTGAGAATGTCCTCGCGTTCGTAGCCCACCAGGCTCAGCTTGTTGTACGTCGCTTTCGCCGCAGGCGGTTCGCCGCTCTCGATCTGGTTCTCGACGGCCTGGGTCAGGGTCGCCTCGACAAAGGCTTCTTCTTCGTCGTTGTAGTCGACGTCGTTGGACTCGCTCATGGCTCTGCTCCTGTGGATGAGCCGGCAGTGTGCCACGGGCCCGAGGGCGGCGCGAACCTGTACGCCCTCGGGCACTAGCCACGCACGGCGAGACAGGGCTATAACGGCTGGGCCATTTCTTACGGCCCGGAGACTGTTTTCATGCTCAAGCTTCATGGATTTCCCGTCAGCAACTACTACAACATGGTCAAGCTGGCGCTGCTGGAAAAAGGCCTGCCTTTCGAAGAAGTGCAGTTGATCCCTGGGAAAACCCCGGAAACGCTGAAGGTCAGCCCACGTGGCAAGGTCCCGATCCTGGAGACCGAACAGGGCTACCTGAGCGAAACCAGCGTGATCCTCGAATACCTGGAGCAAAGCCAGGCAGGCACACCGCTGTTGCCGACCGATGCGTTCGAGCGGGCGAAAGTCCGTGAGCTGATGAAGGAAATCGAGCTCTACATTGAGCTCCCGGCGCGCACGTGCTACGCCCAGAGCTTCTTCGGGCAGTCGGTCGAGCCGTGGGTCAAGGAAAAGGCCCGCACCGATCTGCTGGCCGGTTTCGCCACCCTCAAGCGCAGTGGGCGCTTCGCGCCTTATGTGGCAGGTGAGCAGCTGACCCTGGCGGACATCATGTTCTGCTTCTCGGTCGACCTGGCGGCCCAGGTCGGCAAGAAGGTCCTGGACGTCGACCTGTTGGCCGACGTGCCGGAAGCTGCCGAACTGCTGGAGCATCTGCACCAGGGGCCACACATCGCACGGATCAATGCCGACAAGGCGCAGATGATGCCGACCTTCCTCGAGATGATGCGCAACAAGCGTCCTTCCTGATGAAAAAAGCCCCGGACCGCATGCCGGGCCGGGGCCTTTCGATCACCTGAACGCCGGACTCAGCGCGTGGCCAGCAGCGCGTGGCCACGGGCGACGGCTGCGCGGACCTGGTCCGGTGCCGTACCGCCGATGTGATTACGGGCGTTGACCGAGCCTTCGAGGGTCAAGACGGCGAACACGTCCTGCTCGATCTGGTCGCTGAACTGACGCAGCTCATCCAGCTCCATTTCCGCCAGGTCCTTGTTGCAGTCGACCCCGTACTTGACCGCATGGCCGACGATTTCGTGGCAATCGCGGAACGGCAGGCCACGGCGCACCAGGTAATCGGCCAGGTCGGTCGCCGTGGAGAAACCACGCAGCGCCGCTTCGCGCATCACCTCACGGCACGGCTTGATCGCCGGCACCATGTCGGCGAAGGCCCGCAGGGAATCGCGCAGCGTGTCGGCAGCGTCGAACAGCGGCTCCTTGTCTTCCTGGTTGTCCTTGTTGTAGGCCAGCGGCTGGCCCTTCATCAGCGTCAGCAGTCCGGTCAGGGCGCCGAACACGCGACCGCTCTTGCCGCGCACCAGCTCCGGCACGTCGGGGTTCTTCTTCTGCGGCATGATCGAGCTGCCCGTGCAGAAGCGATCCGGCAGGTGGATGAAGTGGAACTGGGCGCTGGTCCACAGCACCAGTTCTTCGGAGAAGCGCGACAGGTGCATCATCGCGATGCTGGCCGCGGCACAGAATTCGATGGCGAAATCGCGATCCGACACGCCGTCGAGCGAGTTGCCACCGACGGTCTCGAATCCGAGCAGCGTGCAGGTCAGCTCGCGGTCCACCGGGTAGGTGGTACCGGCCAGGGCGGCGCTGCCCAGCGGCATGCGGTTGGTGCGCTTGCGGCAGTCCACCAGGCGCTCGTAGTCGCGCGACAGCATCTCGAACCAGGCCAGCAGGTGGTGGCCGAAGGTCACTGGCTGCGCGGTCTGCAGGTGGGTGAAGCCCGGCATGATGGTGGCGGCTTCGCGCTCGGCCTGCTCCAGCAGGCCTTTCTGCAGGCGGGTGATCTCGCTCAGGATCAGGTCGATCTCGTCGCGCAGCCAGAGGCGGATGTCGGTGGCGACCTGGTCGTTGCGGCTACGGCCGGTGTGCAGTTTCTTGCCGGTGATGCCGATGCGGTCGGTCAGGCGCGCTTCGATGTTCATGTGCACGTCTTCGAGGTCGACACGCCAGTCGAAACGGCCAGCTTCGATCTCGGCCTGGATGGTCTTCAGGCCGTCGATGATGGCGTCGCGCTCGTGCTCGTCGATCACACCGACCTGGGCCAGCATGGTGGCATGGGCAATCGAGCCCATGATGTCGTGACGGTACAGGCGCTTGTCGAAGTCGACCGAGGCGGTGAAGCGGGCGACGAAGGCGTCGACGGGCTCGCTGAAGCGGCCGCCCCAGGACTGGTTGGTCTTGTCGGTGCTCATGGATTCACTCGTAGCTGGCGTGATCTGAAAAAGTGGCGTCGATCATAACAGGGTTGTGCCTTGCCTCGCAGGGCGCAGGCACCGGACCGAGCGTGCGAACGTGCCTGGAAACCTCTCGGACGATCAACGATTGAACGGCAACGCGGCAAGGACCGTCTACAGTTGGACAGAGGGTTGGCGGCAGGTACCGCGACCCAGTGAATCTTTGGCCATCGCATCGGTCTGAGCGTGGACCACGGTGTCGGGCGATCCGCACCTCGGCACGCCTGTCCACCTGCGAGACTCATTCAGGAATCCAGCACTATATGAATGTCCTGATCGTTGATGACGAAACCCAATCCCGCGACCGCCTGAGCCGCTTGCTCGGCGAGCTGGAGGGGTACACCGTGCTGGAGCCTGGCGCCACCAACGGCGAAGAGGCCTTGGCCCTGATCGAAAGCCTCAAGCCCGATGTCGTGCTGCTGGACGTCGCCATGCCGGGCCTCGATGGCCTGCAGGTGGCCGCGCGCCTGTGCGAGCGCGAAGCGCCGCCGGCCGTGGTGTTCTGCACCGAGGGCGAGGACACCGCGCATCAGCCGTTCGAAGACAGCGCGCTCAGCCACGTGGCCAAGCCGGTGCAGCCGCAGGCGCTGCGCGATGCCCTGCGCAAGGCCGAGCGGCCCAACCGGACGCAGCTGGCGGCGCTCACGCGACCTGCCAACGAAAGCGGCGGCGGCCCCCGAAGCCACATCAGCGCACGCACCCGCAAAGGGATCGAGCTGATCCCACTGGGCCAGGTGGTCTACTTCATCGCCGACCACAAGTACGTGACCTTGCGCCATGAAGGCGGGGAAGTGCTGCTCGACGAGCCGCTCAAGGCCCTGGAGGATGAATTCGGCGACCGCTTCGTGCGTATCCATCGCAACGCGCTGGTGTCGCGCGAACGCATCGAACGCTTGCAGCGCACGCCGCTCGGGCATTTCCAGCTGTTTCTCAAGGGTCTCGACGGCGATGCGCTGACCGTCAGCCGGCGCCACGTGGCCGGCGTGCGCAAGATGATGCAGACGCTCCAGGTTTGATGCATCAGCGGCCGGTCACCTTCGCGAGAAACGCGCAGGGCTGACCGGCGTTCGCTGGCGAGGCGGGCAGAGCTGTTATCATCGGGGGCATTTCTCTCGTTCGGGGCGTTTCATGTCCACTCGCGAAATCCGCATCGCCACTCGCAAGAGTGCCCTGGCCCTCTGGCAGGCCGAGTACGTCAAGGCTCGTCTGGAGGCCGCTCACCCGGGCTTGCTCGTCTCGCTGGTCCCCATGGTCAGCCGGGGTGACAAGCTGCTCGACTCGCCGCTGTCGAAGATCGGCGGCAAGGGTCTGTTCGTCAAGGAACTGGAAACCGCGCTGCTCGAAGGGCAAGCCGACATTGCCGTGCATTCGATGAAGGATGTGCCGATGGACTTCCCGGAAGGCTTGGGCCTGTACTGCATCTGCGAGCGGGAAGATCCGCGCGATGCCTTCGTCTCCAACCGCTTCGCCAGCCTGGACGAACTGCCCCTGGGCAGCGTGGTCGGCACCTCCAGCCTGCGCCGGCAGACCCAGCTGCTGTCGCACCGGCCCGATCTGGAGATCCGCTTCCTGCGCGGCAACGTCAACACGCGCCTGGCCAAGCTTGACGCGGGCGACTACGACGCGATCATTCTTGCGGCCGCCGGGCTGATCCGCCTGGGCTTCGAGTCGCGCATCACCGCCAGTCTCGACGTCACCTACAGCCTGCCGGCAGGTGGGCAGGGCGCCGTGGGCATCGAATGCCGCAGCGCCGACAGCCACATCCAGGCCTTGCTGTCGCCACTGCATCACCTGGAAACGGCTGACCGTGTGATGGCCGAGCGGGCGCTCAACAAGCGCCTCAATGGTGGCTGTCAGGTACCGATCGCCAGTTATGCCGTGCTCGAAGGGGATCAGCTCTGGCTGCGTGCCATGGTCGGTCAGCCGGACGGCGGGGCCCTGCTGCGGGCCGAGGCCCGTGGCCCCAGGACCGCCGCCGACCTGCTGGGCGTCCAGGTCGCCGACGACCTGCTCGACCAGGGCGCCGACGTCATTCTCACGGCGGTCTATGGCGAGGCCGGGCAGCCGTGAACGGCTGGCGCCTGCTGCTGACCCGGCCCACCGAGGAGTGTGCCGACCTGGCACGGGCCTTGGCCGAGACTGGTATCGTCAGCCGCAGCCTGCCGTTGCTACACATCGAGCCCTTGCCGCTTGGCGCTGCCCAGCACGGAACCTTGCAGGCCCTGGACACCTACCAGGCGATCATCGTGGTCAGCAAGCCGGCGGCACGCCTGCTGCTGGCCGCCACGTCCCCTGAGAAGCTGGCCGGCCTTCGCGCGGCCTGGTTCACGGTTGGCGCGGCGACGGCAGGTGTGCTGGCTCGCCAGGACCTCGCCGCCCGCTTCCCCGAGCAGGGCGACGACAGCGAGGCGCTGCTCGCGCTGCCTGCTCTGACCGAGGCCCTCGACGGCCCGGCACCGCGTGTGCTGATCGTGCGTGGCGAGGGAGGTCGCGAACGGCTGGCCGAGTGTCTTGCCGAGCAAGGCGTCAGGGTCGATTATCTGGAACTGTATCGCCGCTGCCTGCCGGACTATCCGGAGGGCGCGCTGGCCCGTCTGGTCGACGGGGAACGCCTCAATGGCCTGGTGGTCAGCAGTGGTCAGGGCTTCGAACATTTGTACCGCCTGGCCGGTGAGGCATGGCCTCGTCTGGCGCAGCTGACGCTGTTCACGCCCAGCCCCCGGGTGGCCGATCAGGCCCGGGCGGTGGGTGCACAGCACGTTGTGGATTGCCGTGGCGCCAGCGCCGCGGCCTTGATGGCAGCCGTGCAGCGATGCGCTGAACCTGCCTCTTAGGCGCCCTGCGCGAGCAGCGTGCCCCAATGCAAAGGATGGATACGTGAGCGAAACTGTCTTGCCCAACACTGAACCGTCACCGGTGCCCAAGACGCCGGACACTCAACCGGCCGCCGCGCCACGCCGCTCGGGTCCGGGCAACGGCCTGGCCATCCTGGCCCTGTTGCTCGGCGCGGCAGGCGTCGCGGCCGGTGGCTGGGGCGTCTGGCAAGTGCGTCAGATCCAGACCCACGAGCAGGGCCAGGGTCAGCACCTGCAAGCCCTCAACGAGCGCACTGCCAGCCTGCAGCAGCGCGAGCAACAGATCACGGCACAGTTGCAAAGCCTGCCAGCGGCCAGCGAGCTGGAAGATCGTCGCCGGCTGGTCACGCAGCTGCAAGGCGATCAGCAGCGGCTCAGCCAGCGTCTGGAAACCGTGCTGGGCGCCAGCCGCAAGGACTGGCGCCTGGCCGAGGCCGAGCACCTGCTGCGTCTGGCCACGCTGCGTCTGTCGGCCTTGCAGGACATCGACAGCGCCAAGGCCCTGGTCGAAGGGGCCGATGAAATCCTGCGCGAGCAGAGCGATCCAGGCTCGTTCGCTGCCCGCGAGCAACTGACTCGCAGCCTAGCCGTGCTCAACAGCACCCAGCAGCCCGACCGCACCGGCCTGTTCCTCAAACTGGCCGCCCAGCGTGACCTGGTGCAACAGCTCAGCGCCCAGTCGCCTGATTTCACCAGCGACGCCAACGCCATGGGCGCCGTGACTGCCGACGGCGATGTCGCCAGTCGTTGGTCGCGCTGGTGGGCTGAAATGTCGAAGTACTTCCAGATGGAATTCGGCGCCGACAAGCACGTTCGGCCTCTGCTGGCCGGGCAGTCGCTCAATCAGTTGCGTCTGGCCCTGAGCCTGACCCTCGAGCAGGCGCAGTGGGCAGCGCTCAACGGCGAGGCCAAGGTCTATGCCCAGGCCCTGGACGAGGCCCGCAGCGTGCTGCTGGCCAATTTCAATGCCGACAATCCGCAGAGCAAGGCCATGCTCGACAGCCTCGACGCGCTGGCCGAAGAGCCCGTCGCCGTGGAGGTGCCTGATCTGAGCGCCAGCCTGACGGCCGTGCAGGCCTACATCGCGCGTCGCCACCTGCCAGCCGACAACGCGGAGGCCAAGCCATGAAGCGGGCTTACCTGCTGGTGGTCATCGCCATCGCGGTAGCGGCGGCCTTGGGCATCGCCATCGCCAAGCACAGTGGCTACGTGTTGATCGCCTACGGCGGTTTCCGCTACCAGTCCAGCCTCTGGGCCACGCTGGGACTGCTGCTCGCAGCGTTCCTGCTCGCGGCACTGGTGCGTTACCTGATCGGTCTGGTGCTGGTGTCCAGCGGGGTGGTCAACCCATGGTCGCGTCGCAACCGCAGCCGTCGTACCCAGGTGGCGATCAAGCAAGGTCAGCTCGACCTCGCCGAGGGCCGCTGGGCCAGCGCGCAGCGCCATCTGCACCGGGCCGCCGAAGCCGAACGCTACCCGCTGTTCTACTACCTGGGCGCGGCGCGTGCCGCCAACGAGCAAGGCCGCTACGACGAGCGCGACACCCTGCTCGAGCGTGCGCTGGACCGCCAACCCCAGGCCGAGCTGGCGGTCGCCTTGAGCCACGCACAGTTGCAAATGGACCAGGGCCAGGACGATCAGGCGCTGGAAACGCTCGACGCCATGTACGCACGGTACCCCGACAACGCACAGGTGCTCAGGCTGCTGCAGCGCCTGCACATGCGCCGCGGTGACTGGTCCGCCGTGATCCGGCTGTTGCCCGATCTGCGGAAGGGGAAAGTCCTGCCTGCTGCCGAACTGGCTGAGCTCGAACAACGTGCCTGGGGGCAGAACCTGTCGCTGACGCATGGGGGCGATGCCGACGTTCAGGCCGTGCGCCAATCGCTGGAGCGCGCCTGGGAGCAGCTCACGGCCGCCCAGCGCCAGGAGCCGCGACTGGTGCTGGCCTATGCCGAGCAGCTGCGCCAGGCAGGCGCGCAGAAAGAGGCCGAGCATGTGCTGCGCACCACGCTCAAGCGTCAGTACGAAAGCCCGCTGGCGCGTCTGTATGGCCTGGTGCGTGGCGAGGATCCGGCGCGTCAGTTGCACTTCGCCGAAGGCCTGCTCAAGGCCCACCCCAGCGACCCGAGCCTGTTGCTGACGCTGGGGCGGCTCTGCTTGCAGCAGCGCCTGTGGGGCAAGGCCCGGGACTACCTGGAGAGCAGCCTGCGTTTCCAGCGCAACCCGGAGACCTGTGCCGAGCTGGCGCGGCTGTTGGCCAGCCTGGGTGAAACGGCGCGCAGCAACCAGCTGTTCGAGGAAGGCCTGAGCCTGCTCGACGAACGTCTGCTGGCGTTGCCTTTGCCCGAGGGTAAGCGTACCTGATGTCACCGCCGAACCCGTGTGCTGACACGGGTTCGGCTGGGAAGGCAGTTTTTCCAGCGGTCGTGAGGAACATCCAAAACAAGTTCTAGGAAGTTTCCCACAAAAGTTAAGTAACTTTCCCCTCGCATCAGCGACGTATCCTGCCTGTAGTGCCTTGAAACAACCCCGGCACATCCTCTAACGTTCCCGTCCCACCATCGATTCACAGGGCTTGGAACATGTCGCAGCTTCGTTTGCATTCCCTGTATTTCCCGGCGCTGCTCGGCTGCCTCGCCGTGCTGGCGCTCAGTCTCTACCTCGAAACCAGCGCCGGGCTCACGCCCTGTGCCCTGTGTTTCGCCCAACGTTGGCTGGTAGGCGCCTTCGCTCTCGTCTGTCTGGGGATGATCCTGCACGCACCGGGGCCCAGGGGTGTGCGGGTCTACACCGGGTTGGCGCTGCTCCTGGCGGGCAGCGGGGTCGCGCTGGCGGCACGGCATGTCTGGTTGCAGGTGAGGATCAGCGAGGGGGGCTGCGATCGCGAATACGGGCTCGACCCGGAGAGCTGGGCAGCGCTGCATCATGCGGTCAAGGCACTGATCCTCGGCGAACCGGCGTGCTCGTCCATTCGTTGGAGTTTTCTGGACCTCACGTTGCCGGAATGGAGCCTGCTGGCGTTCGTACTGCTGGCGCTGGTGCCGCTGTCAGGTCTCATCGGCCACCTGTTGCCGCCCCCTGCACACCTGGTCGAACGCGAACCGGCCGCCCCCTCGCTCGACCAGCGGTGATCTGTCGCTGCGCCAAAGACTTGTGTGAACGAGTGCCCTTGCGTACCTTGAAGCGCAGTCGATGCGGAATACGCTTTTCGCACGTCTACCTCTACAACAACGGCTCGATGCCAGCCTGCGGATGACACCTTTCGTACCGCCACCCACGCGCTACCAGGTGCGGGGGCATCGCCCAGAAGGGAAGATCTCGTCATGCTCGATAGTTGCCAAAATGCCCAGGAACGCTGGGGTGGCGTCAACCAACTGATCGACCGGTGGCTCAAGGAGCGCGAGGAGCTGGTCCGAGCGTTCGGCAGCCTGCGCGATGCCCGCAGCGCCTTCGCCGACAAGCGTCAGCACGAACGCTTCTGCGAAATTCTCGTAGACTACGTGTCCGCCTGGCACTTCGAAGTCTGCGAGCAACTGGTCACCGAGGCCAAGTCGTTCGGCGACCAGAAGGCCCTGGGCCTGGCCGAGCAGCTCAATCCACGCATCAACGAAATCACCGAGATCGCGTTGGCGTTCAACGATCACTGCGTCAAGGCCACCTGCAGCGATGCCGAACGATTCGCACGCAAGCTGCGCGAGCTGGGCAGCCTGCTGCACGAACGCTTCGAACTGGAAGACTGCCTGATCGAAGTCCTGCACAACACGCACCGCGAGCAGGACGCCGTCGAAGCCTGAGGCGGCTCAGGGCTTGACGGCGACCAGCTCGACGTTGAAGACCAACGGCGTGTCGGGCGGGATCAGATCACCCGCCCCATCGGTTCCATACGCCTGTGCCGACGGGATCGCCACGCGGCCCTTCGCGCCAGGCTTCATCTGCATCAGCGCCACGCGCCAGCCGGCAATCACTGAGTCGAGCGCGAACCACTGGGGCTGCTGGCTTTGGTCGAACACCGAGCCGTCCGGCAACCGTCCCTGATAACGCACCTGCACCTTGCTGCCTGCGCCGGGCGCGTCACCCGTGCCTGCCGCTAGCTCGGTATAGAGCACCCCGTCGGCCAGTTCGCGCACACCCGGACGCGCGCGTTCCTCGGCCATGAAACGCGTCTCTGCCGCCTGACGACCGGCATCGCTCGGGGCCTCGGCAGCGATGGCCATCGCCTCGTCATGCTGCTGCAGAATCGCATCGATGCGCGACTGCTCGAGCCGCAGGGGCTTGCCCTGATAGCCCTGACGCAGCCCTTCGATCAGGGTGTCCAGCTGCAGGTCCGGCACCTCGGCGTGCAGGCGCTGGCCCAAACTGACACCGACGCCGTAGGACAAATCATCGGGGCTGGTGGAGGGCTGTGCGGGCGCGGCCAGGCAGACGCCACTGCACAGGGCCAGGGCCAGGATCGAATAGCGAGGCATGCTCGGCTCCTGTGAAGAGGAAACGGCCAGTATGCCTAAAGTGGGCCTGGCATGAGAATGGTCGAGCGCGTAGACGTGCATGAACCCGTGGCACTCCTGGCATCCGGCGCCTTGTCGGGCGATGGGGTCTGGCGGTCGTCGTGGCACAGGCCTAGTATGGGTCGCACACTCGTCCGTCAGGAGGTACCCATGCCGTCCAAGAAGAAGTCTGTCAGTACGCCCTTGCATTTGCTCCAGCAACTGTCCGACAGCCTGCTCGACACGCTGGAGGAGGCCTGCTCACAGGCCTTGGCCGATGCCGAGAAAGTCCTGGCCAAGCTGGAGAAGCGGCGGGGCAAGGCGCAGGAAAAGCTGCATGACGCGCGCCTGAAACTGCAGGACCATGCCTCAGCCGGCAAGAGCAAGGCGCAGGGCAAGACGCGCAAGGCGATCGACGAGCTGGAAGCCCTGCTCGACACGCTCAAGGTCCGCCAGACTGAAACACGGACGTACATCCAGACGCTCAAACGCGACGTCGAGGACAGCCTGGCGCTGGCCCAAGGGGTCGGCAAGGTGCGCGAAGCGGTGAATGAACGCCTGGCCCGGCGTGACGGACAGACGCCCCACAAGCCGGCTGCCCAGCAGACCAAAGTACAGCCTGAGCCTGTGGCTGACGAAGCGCCTGCCGCCAAGCCGTCCCGTCCGCGCGACGCGAAGGCCGGCAGCGGCAGCGGCCGCGCACCGCGCAAGACAGCGGGTGAGCAGGCGCCCGCCGGGTCGACGGCCCGTCGCTCGGCCAGCCCGACGAACGCCGCCAGCTTGCAGGTGTCGACCACCCCCAAACCGGCGGCGTCACGCAGGACGGCCACCTCCAAGACCACTGCAGGCACGACGGGCTCGACGGCGGCGCCGGGCGCTACCCAGGCACCGGCCCGGGCACCCCGCAAGCCTGCGGCAACGCGCACCGTCAAACCAACCGGACCCCAGTCCGACACGCCGGTCGCCGCAGGCCGCACGCCTGCATCGGCAGTGCCGGAGGGGGTGTCCTATACGGCAACCGACTCGGCTCAGGCATCCGATGCCTGAAGCGCCCGGGCCGCGACGCGCAACCGTTCGAGCACGTCGTGACCCTTGAGCTGCACAGGCATCAGGCCCTCCAGCCAGTCCTGTGCAGGCGCCGCGTCGCTGGCCCAGCCGTTCGCCAGGCCCTCCAGGCGTTCGAGCAGCAGGCGTTCGGCGCTCAGTTCCAGGGCCTTGACCTGCTCGCGCAGGTCGGCCAGCGCAGGGTCCAGCGCGGCCTGGGCCTTCCACTGTGTACGCAGCGCCCTCAAGGGCGCGATCACCGGTGCCTGCCAGGCCTGAGCCAGTGCACGCAGCGCGTCCAGGCGCGCGCTGTCCACCGCCACGTTGCGCGCCTGCAACCAGGTGCCACACAGCGCCAGGCAGACATCGCCGCCGTGGGCCTGCAGTTCCAGGCAGGCCGTTTCCACGCCTGGCCTGCGGTACAAGGCGAGGGCGTGATTCCATAGATCGGTAGGCATCGTTCGACTCGCGCCAGGGGGGATGGAAGCTGATAGACTCCGCGACCATCATGATCAGACTAACCAACCTCACTTTACAGCGTGGCCCTCAGCGCTTGCTAGACAGCGCCGAGATGACCCTGCACGCCGGTCACAAAGCCGGGCTCATCGGTGCCAACGGCGCCGGCAAATCCAGCCTGTTCGCCCTGCTGCGCGGTGAGCTGTCGCCCGACGGCGGCGACTGCCGGTTGCCGGCGGACTGGCGCATCGCGCACATGCGCCAGGAGGTCGACACCCTCGATCGTCTGGCGGTGGACTACGTGCTCGACGGCGACCATCGCCTGCGCCAGGTCCAGGCCGCGCTGGCGGTCGCCGAGCAGGCCCAGGATGGCAGCGCCCAGGCACGCCTGCACAGTGAGCTGGAAAGCGCCGACGGTTATACCGCCGATGCCCGCGCGCGCAAGCTGCTGGCCGGCCTGGGTTTCAGCAACGAGCAGATGGAGCGCCGCGTGGGCGACTTCTCCGGCGGCTGGCGGATGCGCCTGAACCTTGCCCAGGCGCTGATGTGTCCGTCCGACCTGCTGCTGCTCGACGAACCCACCAACCACCTGGACCTGGACGCCATTCTCTGGCTCGAGGACTGGCTCAAGGGCTACCCCGGCACGCTGCTGCTGATCTCCCACGACCGCGACTTCCTCGATGCGGTCGTCGACCATGTGGTGCACGTCGAGCAGTGCAAGCTCAACCTGTACCGCGGCGGCTACAGCGCCTTCGAGCGCACCCGTGCCGAACGCCTGGCGCAGCAGCAGCAGGCCTTCGAGAAGCAGCAGGCGCGCCGGGCGCACATGGAGAAGTACATCGCCCGCTTCCGCGCCCAGGCCACCAAGGCCCGCCAGGCGCAGAGCCGGATCAAGGCACTGGAGCGGATGGAAGAGCTCTCGGCCGCGCACGTGGACTCGCCGTTCGACTTCAGCTTCCGGGAATCGGAAAAGATCTCCAGCCCCCTGCTGGACCTGTCCGAAGGGCAGCTCGGCTACGGCGACAAGGTCGTCCTGGAGAAGGTCAAGCTGCAGCTGGTGCCCGGTGCGCGCATCGGTCTGCTGGGCCCCAACGGCGCCGGCAAGTCGACCCTGATCAAGAACCTGGTCGGCGAGCTGACGCCCCTGGGCGGCCGCCTGGTCCGTGGCGAGAACCTCGCCGTGGGCTACTTCGCCCAGCACCAGCTCGACTCGCTGGACGACAAGGCCAGCCCGCTGCTGCACCTGCAGCGCCTGGCAGCGGGCGAGCGCGAGCAGACCTTGCGCGACTTCCTGGGGGGCTTCGACTTTCACGGCAACCGGGTCGACGAGCCGGTGGTGAATTTCTCCGGTGGCGAAAAGGCGCGCCTGGCCCTGGCGTTGATCGCCTGGGAGCGGCCCAACCTGCTGCTGCTCGACGAACCGACCAACCACCTGGACCTGGAGATGCGCCTGGCGCTGACCATGGCCTTGCAGGAATTCGCCGGGGCCGTGGTGGTGGTGTCCCACGACCGTCACCTGCTCAAGAGCACCACCGACGACTTCCTGCTGGTGGCCGAAGGCAAGGTGCAGGCATTCGATGGCGACCTGGACGACTACAGCCGCTGGCTGATCGACTATCGCCAACGGCAGGCGCCGGTGAGCACCACCGTCGGCAACCCGGACAAGACCGACAAGAAGGCCCAGCGCCAGGCCGCCGCCACGCTCCGCCAGCAATTGGCGCCGCACAAGCGTGCGGCCGAGAAGCTGGAGCACGAGCTGGGCCAGGTGCATGGGCAACTGGCCGAGATCGAGACGGCGCTGGGCGACAGCAGCCTCTATGACGCCTCGCGCAAGGAGCAGCTGCGCGAGCTGCTGGCACGCCAGGGCACGCTCAAGCAGCGCGAGGGCGAGCTGGAGGAGGCCTGGATGGAGGCCCTGGAAACCCTCGAGACGCTGCAGGCCGAGCTCGAAGCATTGTCCTGAGGCCCCCCGCGACGTGTAACGACCCGCCACGGCTGAGCGGGTCGACGCCGGCAGGGCGACACGCTACAGTCGCCGGCACACACACGCGCTCCCCGGCCTCACGGGCAGGTCGCTTATCAACACGAGACAACGGAGGTGGAACGATGTCCATGGAGACCTGGCTGGGTTTCTTCGTCGCCTGTTGGGTCATCAGCCTGTCGCCGGGGGCCGGCGCCATCGCCTCGATGTCCAGCGGTCTGCAGCATGGCTTCTGGCGCGGCTACTGGAACGCGATCGGGCTGCAGCTGGGCCTGCTGTTGCAGATCGCCGTGGTGGCGGCCGGTGTCGGCGCGATCCTGGCCGCATCGGCCACGGCGTTCCAGGTGATCAAGTGGTTCGGCGTCGGCTACCTGTTGTTCCTGGCGTTCAAGCAATGGCGCGCCCTGCCGGCCGACTTGGGTGACGACACGGCCGTGCGACCCGCCGCCAAGCCCCTGGGGCTGGTGATGCGCGGCTTCCTGATCAACGTCGGCAACCCCAAGGCGCTGGTGTTCATGCTGGCGGTCCTGCCGCAGTTCATCGACCCGCATCAGCCCTTGGTGCCGCAGTACCTGACGATCGCCGCGACCATGGTCGTCGTCGACCTGGTGGTGATGGCCGGTTACACCGGGCTGGCTTCACGCGTGCTGCGCCTGCTGCGCACGCCACGCCAGCAGCGTCGGGTGAACCGGACCTTCGCCGGGCTGTTCGTCGGCGCGGCCACCTTGCTGGCGAGTCTGCGCCGCGCCCCGCTCTGAATCGACCTCTGCGCCTTCGCCGTTGTCTACCCGTTGGCGGGCAAGTCCCACTTGCCCGGTTCATCATCCAACGCCGTAGGGCCGATCGCCGATCGGCCGGCCAGAAGGAGGCACCATGGACGCACCTGTTCATCCGTTATCCGAGGTTTTCCTGCAGCTGGGCCTGCCTGACGATGCCGTCGAGATCGAGCGGTTCATCACCACCCACTCGCCCCTGGACCAGGACGTGAAGCTGGTCGATGCGCCGTTCTGGACCGATGCGCAGCGCACGTTCCTCAAGGAAAGCTATGAGAGGGACGCCGACTGGATCCCGATGATCGACCAGCTCAATGTGATGCTGCACGAAAAGCCGGAGGTGTAGGCGCCGAGCGGTGCTGGAGAGCTGGGACGGCGTTGCTATGCTCGAAGGATCGAGGAGGGGACGCAGTCATGAAAGATCCCTATGCACCCGTGTTCTGGTGCGCCCTGGCCATCCTGGGCGTACTGACCGGCGGTTATTTCTTCGGCATCCGCAGCGCCTACGACCTGCACCGTGCTCAGCTGTTTCTCTATGCCGCTGCGGGCCTCGTCGTCGCGGCGGCGCTGGTCACGCTGGCCTGGATCGCCTGGCAGCACCTGCACCTGAACCGACGTGAGCTGGTCCAGGGCCACACGCTGGTCACCATCTGGAACACCAAGGTCGCCCTGCGTCGGGTCGAGATGGTCTTCGACCGCTACCTGTGGGGCAGCCACTGGCAGGGTGGGCGCACCTTCGAGGAAGTCATGGGCGAGCTGCGCGGCACGCCGCTGGACCAGAGCCTCGAGGCGCTCAAGCAGCAGTGTCGTGAACTCGACCGCGAGCTGCGTGACGGCCGGCAGCACTGGCAGGCCAATGCACGTGACCTGTCCAGCGTCGCCGCGGCCATGACGCGAGAACGCTACCGGCTCGAACGGGGTGAGCCTTCGGCCACGCCTGCGACGGCCACGGCCGTGCTCAACCGTGACATCGAAGTGCTGGTCTACACCTGGTCGGCCCGCCTGCGCAGTTTCGACCACCAGCTCGACGACCTCGAGCGCGCCTACCACTGAATCACTCGCCGCGGATGTACTGCTCCAGCTGCTGGATCAGGTTGGCCTGTTCGGCGATGGTTTCCTTGACCAGGTCGCCGATCGACAGCAGCCCCATCAGCTCGCCGTTGGCCACCACGGGCAGATGGCGCAGGTGACGGTTGGTCATCAGGCTCATGCAGTATTCCAGGTTGTGGCGCGGCTCGACGGTGAACACCGGCGAACTCATGATCTCGCGCACGGGCGTGACAGCCGACGAACGTCCCTTGAGCACCAGCTTGCGCGCATAGTCCCGCTCGCTGACAATGCCGATCACCTGGCCGTCCTCGACCACCGGCAGCGCACCGATGTTCTTCTCGGCCAATGTCTTCAAGGCTTCCAGCACCGAATCTTCCGGGCCGATGGTGTACACGGCCTGATGCTGCGCCTTGGTCTTGAGTATTTCTTCGACGTTCTTCATGGGAGCCTCGCGAACGGGACAGGGCAAGTGGGCACGCCCAAGCATCCCGCAGACGCTGCAGGCAGGCCATGCGCAAAACGGCATCGAACGGAGAGAAAACGTCATCCTGCAGCCGCGTCGATCCCGGTCCTGGCAGCGTGTCGTCATTCCCATCGACGCTGTCGCTCTCGAGCACGCGGTCAGGCCACTCGGACCCTATGGTCCGAAGCCAGCCATCAGGAGCACCACGCATGCACATGAGCGCAGACCCCCAGCGGCACCCCGCCCCAAGCACCCCGATCTCCATCGATGACGCACCGCTCAACCTGCTGGTCGTGCTGGTCGCCCTCAGTGCCTTCGGCGGCATCATCGTCGACGGCTACATCCTTGGGGTGATCGGCGCGGCCATCACGCCGGCAGCGGCCGAGCTGAGTCTGTCGCCGCTGAGCCAGGGCCTGATCGCCGCCAGCGCGCTGATCGGCATCTTCGTCAGCGGGCTGGTGTTCGGGCGCGTCGCCGACCGGTTCGGCCGCAAGCGGGTGTTCTTCTGGAACCTGGTGGGCTTCATCGGCGTATCCCTGGCCCAATTGTTCGTGGTCGGCACCTGGGACCTGGTGGCCCTGCGCATGCTGTTGGGGCTGTTGATCGGTGTGGAGTACGCGGTCGGTACGTCGCTGCTCGCCGAGTTCGCCCCGCGCCGGCACCGCAGCCTGTTGCTGGGCAGCATCGCGCTGTTCTGGTTCGTGGGGTTCGTCGCGGCGTTCTTCGTCGGGCATTTCTGGTCGCCCGAGGCCTGGCGCGGCCTGCTCGCCAGCAGTGCGATCCCGGCCCTGGTGACGTTGCTCATCCGCTTCGCCATCCCCGAGTCGCCTCGCTGGCTGCAAAGCCGGGGGCGCGAGCAGGAAGCCCTGGCCATCGTGCATCGCCGCTACGGGCCCGAATACGGCCTGCCCAGCGTCAAGCAGGTACACGGCGAAACGACACTGCGTCAATTCTTCGCCGAGAACGACGGGCGGCGGGTGCTGTATGCCGGCCTGTTCTGGTTCTGTCAGGTCGGTCCGATGTTCGCCATCTTCACCTTCATCCTGCCGGTGCTGGACAGCCTGGGGGTCAACGATGGGTTCTCCACCGACCTGCAGATGAACGGGGTACAGATCCTTGGCGCCTTGCTGGGGCTGTGGTGGCTGTCCAGGGTGTCGCGACGCACGTTCGTCATCTCCACCTTCGCGGCCATGTTCGCCTTGCTGCTGGTACTCGGGCTCTGGGGCAATCCGCCGCCGCTGGCGTCGCTGGTGCTGTTCGGGGTGTTCGTGCTGGTGATCACCGGCTCGAACAACATCCAGTACGTGTACCCACCCGAGATGTTCGAGACCCGGTTCCGCAGCACCGGCGTCGGCTTCGCAGCGGCATTCAGCCGGATCGGCGCAGCGGGGGCGACCTACCTGCTGCCGGTCACCCTGCAGCACCTGGGGATTTCCACGACGTTGCTGATCGCGTCGCTCTTCCCGCTGGTCGGGCTGGTCACGTCGATGTGGTGGGCACCCCAGACCAAGCACCTCGGGCTGGACTGATGCGGTTCAGGCACGTGGGTGGCTCATGGCTGCGTGGTGCCGCTGGCCAGGATCGCACTGGCCAGTTCCATGTCGCTGGCCTGCAAGTCAGGCTGCTCGGCGCGTACCCGGTGCAGCGCCGCTTCCAGGTAGGGGCCGCGAATCGCGCCCTGGCTGGCGACGTAGCTGCCTGCATCGTCCCGGGCGGCGGCGACCAGCTTGTGGTCCCTGGACGTCAGGTAGGTCGAGGCCGTGGTCGCGCCCGACGAGAGCACGTCGCGCCAGAAGCCGTCGGCCATGGCCGAGCCGATGGGAAGGGCGAGCAGGGCAGCAGCGGCGATCAGTGTATTCAGACGCATGGGGTCACCTTGGCAAGGCATCGATGGGTGCCCTTTCGAGCGTGCGCAGGGCATCAAGTTCCCCAGGCGCTCAAGCCTCGTCGCAGACCCGTCGCACCTCTTCGGCGTAGGTCAATCCGCGCTCGACCTTGTCCTGGCCGCTGCGGCGCAGGCTCCACAGTCCCTCATGCTCGGCCTGCTGCCGCAGCGCCGTCAGGTCGCCCTGGGGGGTGAGCGCCCGACGTACACCGTCGGTCATCACCAACAGCTCGAACAGTCCGGTACGACCCTGGCTCGCCGTCCCCCGGCAGGTCGCACAGGCGCCCTGGCCCTGCGTCCCCGTGCCCTGGCATGCCGGACATGGCGCGCGCACCAGGCGTTGCGCCATGACGCCCAGCAACGTGGCCTTGATCAGGTAGTCGGCCACGCCCAGGTCACGCAACCGCGCGATCGCACTGCAGGCATCGTTGGTGTGTAGCGTCGACAGCACCAGGTGGCCGGTCAGGGCGGCCTGCACCGCCACCTGGGCCGTGCTGGCGTCGCGGATCTCGCCGATCATGAGGATGTCGGGGTCCTGGCGCAGCAGCGCGCGCACGCCGGCGGCGAAGTCCAGCTCCAGGTGAGGCTGGACCTGCAACTGGTTGAACGCCGGGTCCAGGCGCTCGATCGGGTCTTCGATGGTGCACAGGTTGACGGTCGGCCCTGCCAGCCACTTCAGGCTCGCGTACAGCGTACTGGTCTTGCCCGAACCCGTGGGGCCGGTCACCAGCAGCAGGCCATGGGGGCGCTGCAGCAGCCCTTGCCAGCGCGTCAGCAACTCGCCCTCCAGCCCCAGGCCAGGCAGGCCTTGTCGAAGCTGCAAGGCATCGAACAGCCGCAGCACCAGCTTCTCGCCGAACGGCGTGGGCAGCGTCGACAGGCGCAGCTCCACCTCGTCGCCGCTCGGCAGCCGGGTGCGCAGACGGCCATCTTGCGGCCGGCGTTTTTCCGCGACGTTCATGCGCGCCAGGTGCTTCAGCCGGCTGGTCAGTGCCAGGGCGATGCCGCCTGGAAACGTGTAGACCCGATGCAGCAGGCCATCGATCCGGTAACGCAGGTGGGCCTGGTCCTGACGTGGTTCCAGGTGAATGTCGCTGGCTCGCTGCTCGATGGCGTATTGCAGTATCCAGTCGACGATGTGCACCACATGCGCTTCCTGGGGGGCACTGTCGGAAGACCCTTGGCCCAGCGCCAGCAGGTGTTCGAGCTCGACCAGGTCGTTGGCCTGGCGCTGATGGGCGCCCTGGACCGATTCGGCCAGGCGGAACAGGGTTTGGCCCAGTTGCCGCAGCTGGCGTGGGCAGGCCAGTACACGCCGGACCGGACGGCCGAGGCCTTGGGCCAGGTCGGCCTCCCAGTCCCGACGATAAGGCTGGGCGCTGGCGATGGTCACGCCGGCCTCGTCGACCGCTACCGGCAGGATGCCATGGCGCTGGGCGAAACCTGGCGAGACCAGCCCAGTGACGCGGGTCAGGTCCATCTGCAGGGGATCGAGGCGCAGGTACGGCTGGCCTACCTGATCGGCCAGCCACTGACCCAGGCGTTCGAGGTTCCAGGTCTGGCCAGCGTGCAGCGCGTCCTCGAAGCCGAAGGTCGCCAGGTGTTCAAGGGGGTGTTCGGCGGCCAGCGGACGATCGCGTGCCCGGGCGGCCTGGGCAGGGGTGAGGCGTGCGGTGTCGACCAGGCGGTCGAGCAGGCGATGCAGGTCGAGCGACCCGTCGTCAGGTGTGTGCATGGGCGGGCGTCCTTGCCAAGTCATGATCGACGCCAGCAAGGCTAGCGGCTCATGACCTCACCGGGGGGACGCAATCGTTACCGCGTCTTGCACCTCACACGCAGGCGTCGGTCAGCAGCGGTTGGCAGCGTACGCTGGCGTCATCGACGCAGATCAGGTTACGGATCTTGCGCGCGATCAATTGCGCCCGTGGCGCCGTCAGCCCGCTCACGGCAATTTCCATGTCCAGCAGGTCGCCCCGTTGACGCACGTGCAGTTCGTGCGGCATCAGCGTTTGCAGGGCGAACAGGTTGAGCACCCGGCAGACGCTGTCGGACTCGGCCTCGGCGCTGAGCCAGTAGCGGACTTCCGCAGGGGCAGGGTGGGTATCGAAAGCGTCTTGCACGAAAAGGCGTTCAGGGTTGGGCATGGCAGGCGCTCCAGGACAGATGACGCATTTTCCCATGCCGGTTCTGGCAATGTTTCGCTCATGACGCTCGAAAAAAGCCCATCGGCGCATGATACTGGTCGCCAATCTGCCCATTCGAGAAACAGTCATGCACAGTGAGTTGGATGCCTACGACCGCCGGATCCTGGCGTTGCTGCAAGAAGACGCTTCGCTGTCCAGCGCGCAACTGGCCGAGCGAGTCGGGCTGTCGCAATCACCCTGCTGGCGCCGGGTGCAGCGTTTGAAGGAAGAGGGCGTGATCCGCGGGCAGGTGACCTTGCTGGACCGAAAGAAGGTCGGCCTGAACACGCAGATCTTCGCCGAGGTCAAGCTCAACGCCCACGGGCGCTCCAACTTCGCCGAGTTCACCGAGGCGATCCGCGGCTTTCCCGAGGTGCTGGAGTGTCACGTGCTGATGGGGTCGGTGGACTTCATGCTGCGGATCGTCACCCCGGACATCGAGGCCTACGAGCGGTTCTTCTTCGAAAAGCTGTCGAATGTGCCGGGGATCCAGGAGGTCAACTCGATCGTGGCCCTGTCCGAGATCAAGGCCACGACCTGCCTGCCGTTGACGGGGCGGGCCTAGCCGACCAACTGCTTCCAGGCGCGGCTCTGGTTGATCACGTGAGTCAGCTCGACACGGGCGGCCAGCACCTCCTCACCCAGCGGCTGGTTGGCCAACTGGTGCAGCTTGACCAGGTCACCGTACAGACGGTCCACCTGCGGCACCTCGAGCACCTGGCGCGCATGGTGCAGCCAGGCCAGCAGGCGCTCGATGCGCGGCAGCTGTTCGGCCAGGTCTTCCGGCTGCTGGTTGTAGCGTGGCAGTTGCAGGTCACGGGCTTCGGCACCCAGCTGGTGCGTCAGCCAGTTGCCCAGTTGCGCACGGCCCTGGCGCTCGCCACGGTTGGTACGGCCCACGGTCCAGGCACGCGCCGACAGCCAGCGCGCGGTCTCGAGGGAGAACTGCCCCCAGCGGGTTTCCAGCAGTTCGTCGGCGAACTGCTCGGGCGCGGCGCGGCGCACGTCTTCGTCGTCGTTGCCGGCCAGCACCAGGGGGCGCCAGTCTTCGAGCAGCGCGTCGAGGCTCGTGCGCAGGGTGTTGGTGGTGACACGCGGGGCGGCCTGGCCCAGGGTGGTGACCAGCGCGCGCAGCTCGCCCAGGCAGTCGACCCAGTCCTGCAGCAGGCGCCAGTGGCCGGTGTGGCGGTACTGCTCGGCCAGGCGCTGGCTGCTGCCCAGCAACTGCCAGGCCAGGGCCGCGAAGGCATCGTCCAGCGTCATGTCGACGTCCAGCTCGCTGACCGGCAGGTCCAGCGTGTGGTGGACGGGGTCGAGCAGACGGTAGCCGCGTTCGGCCTTGCTGATGTCGCAGGGCATCAGCGGCAGGCTGGCGGCCAGTTCGGCGGCCAGCTCGAGCAGCGCCTCCGGTGCGCCTTCGCGCAATTCCAGCTCCAGCTCGCTGATCGCTTCCTTGTGCTTGCCGACGATCACGAAGCCCTGGTCGAGCGCCGCTTCGATGACCACCTTGCTCTTGCCGCGGCCCCAGGCGATTTCCGCGACCTCGCGGGTGAAGTCGGTGGTGAACAACGGCTTGATGCGCTTCTTGTCCAAGTCGCGCAGGGCTTCGGGCCAGCAGCTGTCGTCGAGCTTCTTCAGGTCGAGCTTGACCTTCTCCAGCGGCCATTCGTACTCGCTGCGCTCGGACAGGCCGGCCACGCTCTGGCCACGGCACTTGAGCGTCTGGATGATGGCGTCGCCATCGCGGCGCAGGCGCAGGGCGACCTTGGCTGCGGCGAGGTCGCGCTCCGGCGTGTCGAAATACTGGTTGAGCAGTTCGCGCGTCTGCCAGCCGGACTTGTTGCGCTTCTTCAGCAGGGGGTGCTCGCGCAGGGCGTCGAGGGTCTCGCGGCTGGCGCGCAGTTTGAGTTCGGTTTCTTTGTGCATCGCGGGGTGATCCAGGCTCAGGGGTGGGTGCCTACATAATTTGCCGGGCATTCGTGCAGGCAAAAGCGCCTCGGCAGACTCGACGAGTGTACAGCAGTCGGCCTTTGACGGTTTATTCCCAGTGCCGGATGGTCCTATGATGGGGGCCGACTCCGAGGAGAACGCGCATGCCCCTGCCGACGCTCAAAGACCAGTTCGCCGCGCTGATCGCCGCGCCCTCGGTCAGTTGCACCCAGACCAGCCTGGACCAGTCCAATGCCCCGGTGATCGAGCTGCTGGCCGGCTGGCTGGGCGACCTGGGTTTCGCGTGCGAGATCCAGACGGTCAGCCCAGGCAAGTTCAACCTGCTGGCCAGCCGTGGCACTGGCCCGGGCGGCCTGGTGCTGGCTGGGCACAGCGACACCGTGCCGTTCGATGAACAGCTGTGGCAGAGCGACCCGTTGAAGCTCGAGGAGATCGATGGACGCTGGGTCGGCCTGGGCAGTTGCGACATGAAGGGCTTCTTCGCCCTGGTGATCGAGGCGGTGCGGCCGTTGCTCGAGCATGATTTCAAGCAGCCGCTGCTGATCCTGGCCACCTGCGACGAGGAAAGCTCGATGTCCGGTGCCCGGGCGCTGGCCGAGGCCGGACAGCCGCTGGGCCGCGCCGCCGTGATCGGCGAGCCGACCGGATTGCGTCCGGTACGTCTGCACAAGGGCATCATGATGGACCGCATCGACATCCTGGGCCGCAGCGGGCACTCGTCCGACCCGAGCCTGGGCCGCAGCGCCATGGAAGCCATGCATGCGGTGATGGGCGAGATGATGGACCTGCGTCGCCAGTGGCAGAAGACCTACCGCAACCCGCAGTTCACCGTGCCGACCCCGACCCTGAACTTCGGCTGCATCCACGGTGGCGACAACCCCAACCGGATCTGCGGCCAATGCGCCCTGGAGTTCGACCTGCGGCCTCTGCCTGGCATGGACCCGGAGCCGCTGCGCGCGGCGATCCGGGCCAAGCTGGCGCCGCTGGCCGAGCGCCACGACGTGCGCATCGACTATGCACCGCTGTTCCCCGAGGTGCCGCCGTTCGAGCAGCCGGCCGACAGCGAGCTGGTCCTGCTGGCCGAACGGCTGACCGGGCACCGGGCCGAAGCCGTGGCCTTCGGCACCGAGGCGCCCTACCTGCAAGCGCTGGGCTGCGAGACCCTGGTGCTGGGCCCGGGCGACATCGCCTGTGCCCACCAGCCCGGCGAGTACCTGGAGGTGTCACGTATCGAGCCGACCGTGCGTCTACTGCGTGAGCTGATCCAGCACTACTGCCTGAATTGACCCCCTACCTTGATCGTTCATGTTCTCGAGGAGACCGCGCGTGATGCCTGACCTGTTCCGACGATGACGTTCCTGTGCCACGCGTCGCCTTTCTTTCCCTCTTTGCCACAGGCCTTGTCATGCCCGAATACGTCAACTGGTTACGCCATGCGTCGCCCTACATCAACGCGCACCGCGACTGCACTTTCGTCGTGATGCTGCCCGGCGATGGCGTCGACCATCCCAACTTCGGCAACATCGTCCACGACCTGGTACTGCTGCACAGCCTGGGCGTGCGCCTGGTGCTGGTGCACGGTTCACGGCCGCAGATCGAAAGCCGCCTGGCCGCGCGCGGCCTGGAACCTCGCTATCACCATGGCCTGCGCATCACCGACGCGGCCACGCTGGACTGCGTGATCGATGCGGTGGGCCACCTGCGGATCGCCATCGAGGCGCGCCTGTCGATGGACATGGCGGCCTCGCCCATGCAGGGTGCGCGGTTGCGCGTGGCGACCGGCAACCTGGTCACGGCCCGACCGATCGGCGTGCTCGAAGGCGTCGACTACCACCACACCGGCGAAGTGCGCCGCGTCGACCGCAAGGGCATCGGCCGGCTGCTCGACGAACGCTCCATCGTGCTGCTGTCGCCGCTCGGCTATTCGCCGACCGGGGAAATCTTCAACCTGGCCTGCGAGGATGTCGCCACCCGCGCGGCCATCGAGCTGGGCGCCGACAAGCTGCTGCTGTTCGGCGCCGAGGCCGGTCTGCTCGATGCCCAGGGCCACCTGGTGCGCGAGATCCGGCCCCAGCAGGTGCCCGCGCACCTGGAGCGCCTGGGCAGCGACTACCAGGGCGAATTGCTGGACGCCGCCGCCGAGGCCTGCAAGGGCGGTGTCACGCGCAGTCATATCGTCAGTTATGCCGAGAACGGCGCACTGCTGACCGAGCTGTTCACCCGCGACGGCGGCGGCACGCTGGTCGCCCAGGAGCAGTTCGAGATCGTTCGCGAAGCGTCCATCGAAGACGTCGGTGGTCTGCTCGACCTGATCACGCCTCTGGAGGCGCAGGGCATCCTGGTGCGGCGCTCGCGCGAGGTGCTCGAGCGCGAGATCGAACAGTTCAGCGTGGTGGAGCGCGACGGCATGATCATCGCCTGCGCCGCCCTGTACCCGATCGCCGACTCCGAATGCGGCGAGCTGGCCTGCCTGGCGGTCAACCCCGAGTACCGTCACGGTGGCCGGGGGGACGAGCTGCTCGAGCGCATCGAAGGGCGCGCACGCCAGAAGGGGCTCAAGACATTGTTCGTGCTCACCACGCGCACCGCGCACTGGTTCCGCGAGCGTGGCTTCGTGCCCAGCGAGGTCGAGCGGCTGCCAGCGGCGCGTGCCTCACTGTACAACTACCAGCGCAACTCGAAAATCTTCGAAAAGTCACTCTGACCGGGCAGGGAGCGTGGCCGTTCGTTCTTTTTTTCGAACAGGCTATTGTTCTCCACCTAGCGGACCCTTAGGATTCGTTTGAGATTTCAAACGCCTGATGCCGTGTACCGAGCCTGTCGGCCATACACGGCGCGATGCCTGAAGACCGCCCTGCGGGGCGTTTTCCAACCCTCGACCATTCGCTCCGTGCGCGCACGGCGCTGTTAAAGGAAGCCGACATGCAGCTCAAAGACGCTCAGTTGTTCCGCCAGCAAGCCTTCATCAACGGTGAATGGCTGGACGCGGACAACGGCCAGTCCATCCAGGTGACCAACCCGGCCACCGGCGAGGTCATCGGCAGCGTGCCGAAGATGGGCACCGCGGAAACCCGCCGCGCCATCGAAGCCGCCGACAAGGCCCTGCCGGCCTGGCGCGCGCTGACCGCCAAGGAGCGTTCGGCCAAGCTGCGTCGCTGGTTCGAACTGATGATCGAGCACCAGGACGACCTGGCGCGCCTGATGACCACCGAGCAGGGCAAGCCATTGGCCGAAGCCAAGGGCGAGATCGCCTACGCGGCCTCGTTCATCGAGTGGTTCGCCGAAGAAGCCAAGCGCGTCTACGGCGACACCATCCCAGGTCACCAGGCGGACAAGCGCCTGATCGTGATCAAGCAGCCGATCGGCGTCACCGCGGCCATCACCCCGTGGAACTTCCCGGCGGCGATGATCACCCGCAAGGCTGGTCCGGCCCTGGCCGCTGGCTGCACCATGGTGCTCAAGCCGGCCTCGCAGACCCCGTACTCGGCCCTGGCCCTGGCCGAGCTGGCCACCCGTGCCGGCATCCCGGCGGGCGTGCTGAGCGTGGTCACCGGCAGTGCTGGCGAAGTCGGCGGCGAGCTGACCTCCAACCCGCTGGTACGCAAGCTGTCCTTCACCGGCTCGACCGAGATCGGTCGCCAGCTGATGCAGGAATGCGCCAAGGACATCAAGAAGGTCTCCCTGGAGCTGGGCGGCAACGCGCCCTTCATCGTGTTCGACGACGCTGACCTGGACAAGGCCGTCGAGGGCGCGATCATCTCCAAGTACCGCAACAACGGCCAGACCTGCGTCTGTGCCAACCGCATCTACGTGCAGGACGGCGTGTACGACGCCTTCGCCGAGAAGCTCAAGGCCGCGGTCGCCAAGCTCAAGATCGGCAACGGTCTGGAAGAAGGCACCACTACCGGCCCGCTGATCGACCACAAGGCCGTGGCCAAGGTCCAGGAACACATCGAGGACGCCGTGTCCAAGGGCGCCCGCGTGCTGTCCGGCGGCAAGCTGATCGAAGGCAACTTCTTCGAGCCGACCATTCTGGTCGACGTGCCGAAGACCGCCGCCGTGGCCAAGGAAGAGACTTTCGGCCCACTGGCGCCGCTGTTCCGCTTCCAGGACGAGGCCGAAGTCATCGCCCTGTCCAACGACACCGAGTTCGGCCTGGCCTCGTACTTCTACGCCCGTGACATGAGCCGCGTGTTCCGCGTCGCCGAGGCCCTGGAATACGGCATGGTCGGCATCAACACCGGCCTGATCTCCAACGAAGTCGCGCCGTTCGGCGGCATCAAGGCCTCGGGCCTGGGCCGCGAAGGTTCCAAGTACGGGATCGAGGACTACCTCGAGATCAAGTACCTGTGCCTGAGCATCTGATCGACCTGTAAGGCTTTACCTCTGCCAGCGAGGCGCGAGAGCGACGTCTCGCTGGTTTTTTTCATACCCGCAGTACCTGGTGGCCAGGGCCCTGCCGCAGTCGATCAACGCATGCTGCGGCAGTCGAACACCAGCCACCCCCGAATGTAAGCGCCACGTTGCCGTGGCGCGATGAGGGCATTATGAGCAAGACCAACGAATCCTTGATGCAGCGCCGTGTCAACGCCGTCCCACGTGGCGTCGGCCAGATCCACCCGATCTTCGTCGACACCGCCGAGAACGCGACCGTGATCGACGTCGAAGGCCGTGAGTTCATCGACTTCGCCGGTGGCATCGCCGTACTGAACACTGGCCACCTGCACCCGAAAGTCGTGGCCGCCGTGCAGAAGCAGCTGACCAAGGTCAGCCACACCTGCTTCCAGGTCCTGGCCTACGAGCCGTACGTGGAGCTGTGCGAAAAGATCAACGCCAAGGTGCCAGGCGACTTCGCCAAGAAGACCCTGCTGGTCACCAGCGGCTCCGAAGCGGTCGAGAACGCCGTCAAGATCGCCCGTGCAGCCACTGGCCGTGCCGGCGTGATCGCCTTCACCGGCGGCTACCACGGCCGTACCATGATGACCCTGGGCCTGACCGGCAAGGTCGTGCCGTACTCGGCCGGCATGGGCCTGATGCCCGGCGGCGTGTTCCGTGCGCAGTTCCCGAACGAGCTGCACGGCGTCAGCATCGACGAGTCGATCGCCTCGATCGAGCGCATCTTCAAGAACGATGCCGAGCCGCGTGACATCGCCGCCATCATCATCGAGCCGGTGCAGGGCGAGGGCGGTTTCATCACCGCGCCGAAAGCGTTCATGGAGCGCCTGCGCGCCCTGTGCGACCAGCACGGCATCCTGCTGATCGCCGACGAAGTCCAGACCGGCGCGGGCCGTACCGGGACCTTCTTCGCCATGGAACAGATGGGCGTCACGCCTGACCTGACCACCTTTGCCAAGTCGATCGCGGGCGGCTTCCCGCTGGCCGGTGTCTGCGGCAAGGCCGAGTACATGGACGCCATCGCCCCAGGCGGTCTGGGCGGCACCTACGCCGGCAGCCCGATCGCCTGTGCCGCGGCCCTGGCCGTGATCGAGGTGTTCGAGGAAGAGAAGCTGCTCGACCGCAGCAAGGCCGTGGGCGAGCGCCTGATGGCCGGCCTGCGCCAGATCCAGGACAAGCACCCGATCATCGGTGACGTGCGTGGCCTGGGCTCGATGATCGCGGTCGAAGTCTTCGATGCCAAGGGTTCGCTGACCCCGAACGCCGCGGCTGTCGGCCAGGTCGTCGCCAAGGCCCGCGAGAAGGGCCTGATCCTGCTGTCCTGCGGCACCTACGGCAACGTCCTGCGCATCCTGGTGCCACTGACCGCACCGGACGAGCAGCTGGACAAAGGCCTGGCCATCATCGAGGAATGCTTCGCCGAACTGGCGTGATGTAACCTCGAGGTGAACGACCCGCCGTGGTGCGGGGTTGCCCCTGTGGTAGCCCCGTCGCCACGGCGGGTTTTTTTGTGCCCGTGGTCCGCGGCGCACCCACCGCCCGGACGGACGTACGTCGATTGGCCTCCCCGATCCCGTCAGGCGCGCTATGGTTGTCACAACCACCGTCATACCTGCGCGCGCAGGCGCGCACGACACGTCGCACAGGAGGTGCCCATGCCCGTCGCCCACACTCATCCACCGTGCGTGCTGATCGCCGAGAGCGATCCGTGGGTGCGCGACATGCTGCGCGACATGCTGCTCAGCGTGCGCTGCGCCGCTCGCCTGCACGTGTGCGCCGATGGCGACCAGGCCCTGGCGGCGATGACCCGCCAACCGGACCTGATCATCGCCGCGCGCGAACTGGCGGGTATCGACGGGTTGGACCTGCTGCGCAACGTGCGCACCCGCAGCCGCACGCCCACCTTGCCTTTCATCCTGTTGAGCAAACGCACCGACACGGCCAGCGTGCGCGAAGCGTTGCCCTTGCACCCCACGGCCTACCTGAGCAAACCGCTGGACCTGCAAGGGCTGCGCAGGCGCCTCGAAGCCCTGCTGCTGGAGGTGGGGCAACACGTCGCCTGCCCCGTGCCGCTGCTGCAGGAAGGCCTCGATGTGCGTACCTTCCTCGCGCAGCAACGCACGACCGCCGACGGCGCGCCGGTGTTTCTCGACATCCACCAGGTGATCAAGCAGTCGCTGACGCCCCACGGCCTGGACCTCAAGGTCGTGGCACCGCTCGTGGAGGCCGATCCGCAGACCACCGCTGTGCTGGTGGCGGCCGCCAACAGCGCTTCGTTGCACCGCGAGGCCGGTGTGCAGAGCCTGTCCGAAGCGCTGACCGTGCTGGGCGGCACGCAGAGCATGAACCTCATGCTGGGCATGAGCCTCAAGCGCGGCGTGCGACTCAGCGATCCTCTTCTGATCCGCCATGCCGAACCCTACCGGCACTCTGCCGTGACCCTGGCCGAGCAGGCGCGCGCGCTGGCCCGTGCCCTGGCGCTGGAGGAGGGCCCATGCCAGTGCGCAGGGCTGCTGCATTGTCTGGGTGAGCTGTCGGTGCTGCGCAGCCTTCAGGAATGGCGGCTGGGTGGGGGTGAGCTGGACGAGGCGGACGTGAGGCAGGCGCTGCATGATCAGGGCGCGGCGTTCGGCTCGGCGTTGCGGGCCCGGTGGCGCCTGCCGCTGGGCCTGCGCGAACTGATCGCCGCGACCTATCAGTTGGGCGGCGGGGTGTACCCCAGAGCGCTGCTGGTCATGCACCTGGCGCGTGAGCTCGTCGAAGTGCCTGCCGAACAAGGGCTGGATCGGGTTACGCAGGGGCGTGCCGCACGTCTGCTGAAGCTCGGCGCGGCGCAACTGGAACACGTGCGTGTTCGCTCGGTGCTGCCGGCAGTGCCAGCGCCTGCGCCAGACGATGACATCCAAGCCCCGGCTGCCCAGGCGAACGAGCAGCCGGTGACCGTGGACGACCTGCCGGATGACGATGCGCCCCTGCTGGGGTAGGCGGGGTGGGGGACGTGGCCTCAGCCGGTGACGATCTGGTTCTTGCCCTGGCGCTTGGCCTGGTACATGGCCGCATCGGCACGGGAGAACAGGATGTCCAAGGTGTCATCGCTCTCGCCAAGACCGGTCAGGCCTTGGCTGATGGTCACGCCGAAGGTTCGTTGGCCATGGCTGAAGTGCAGGCGCTGGATCTCGCGTTGCAAGCGCTCGGCGATCTGCTCGGCGACCTGCGCGGTGCAGCCGGGAAAGACAGCCGCGAATTCTTCGCCGCCGATGCGCCCGAACAGGTCGCCACGGCGCAGCACCGAGCGGCCGCTGTCGGCCACACGCTGCAGCACCTGGTCGCCTTGCTGGTGGCCGTAGCTGTCGTTGATCAGCTTGAAGTCGTCGATGTCCAGCAGCAGGAACGCCAAGGGCGAACCGTCCTTACGCGCCGTCTCGAAGGCCTGGCGCGCGCAGTCGAAGAAGTGCCGGCGGTTGCTGCTCTGGGTCAGCACGTCGGTGGTCGCCAGGCGCTGCAGCTCACCCTCCAGACGCTTCTTTTCGGTGATGTCTTCTGCGATGCCGACGATGACCGGCCGCTTGCCCCCCTCCTGCTGGCTGATGAAGCACTTGTCGCTGAGCCAGCGTAGCTCCCCGGCACCGTTGATGATCCGGTATTCACGGTCTTCCACCGCACCCGTCACCAGCACTTGCGCCAGGCTGCTTTCGGCGTAGTCCAGGTCATCGAGGTAGACGCTGTTGCGCCATTCGTTGAAGTCGGCCATCACCAGGTTCGGCGGCCGTCCGAAAATGCGCCCATAGGCCGGGCTGACGTACAGCACCTGGCGGGTTTCCCAGTCGAGTGCCCAGAGGACCGCGTTGACGCTGTCGAGCAACGAACTGAACAGCCGCTCACGCTCGCTCAGGCGCGCGACTTCGCCCTGGGCATGCAGCAGGGCCAGTAACGTCTTGGCGGTTTCGGACTTTGGATCGGGCGAATAGGGAGGGGAATCATCGACCATGTGCACGAAAAAGGCTCTCGGCGGAGGTGCGCGCGACCCGTGATCGGCCCGCCACGCGGGCTATGGGCGTTTGAGCGGAAAACCGTGACGAAGTTCCGGTTTCAGCCGGTTGCGTGTCGACGAACGCGAAGGCGCCAAGACGTGACAGGCTGCACGTATCGGACAAATCCGCTGTCATACGGGGAGTCAGGACGACATTCGCTCTCTATAATGCCGCATCCTTTTCAGGGGGTCGTCCACCGGTTATGTCTGCTTCACATCGTGACGCCTTGCGCATGGCAGCGCTCTACCTGGCCTTGTCGGTCATCTGGCTGACAGTCTCCGACCAGGTGTTGCGCACGTGGCTGGTCGATCCCGCCCGATTGGCCCTGGGGCATCAGGTCAATGGCCTGCTCTGGGCCCTGCTCAGCGCGCTGCTGATCTTCATCTCGCGTGCCCGCCTGCTCGACTCCATCGGCCTCGGGATACGCTTGCGCCGCGAGGACCGCGAGCGTCTGCGCATGGCGTCCGCGGTGTTCGACAGCACCTTGGAAGGTGTCCTGGTCACCGACCGGCATGGCGTGATCGTGCACGTCAACCGGGCCTTCATGCGCATCACCGGGTATGCCCAGGACGAGGTGCTCGGGCACCGCCCCAGCAAGTTCAAGTCGGGCCGCCATGGCATTCCGTTCTACCAGGCGATCTACGCGACTCTGGCCGAGAAGGGCGAGTGGAGCGGAGAGATCTGGAATCGTCGCAAGAATGGTGAGATCTATCCGCAATGGCAGACCATTCGCGCCATAAGCGACGACGAGGGCGAGCACAGCCATTATGTGGCGGTGTTCAGCGACATCAGCGCGATCAAGCATTCCGAACGTGAACTGGCCTACCTGGCGCACCACGACCCGTTGACCGGGTTGGGCAACCGGGTGATGTTCAGCGACCGCGCCGAGCATGCGCTGGTCGCGGCGCAGGCCGAAAAATGTGGATGCGCTTTGCTGCTGCTGGACCTCGATCACTTCCAGAGCATCAACGATGGCCTGGGGCACACCACCGGCGATACCTTGCTCAAGCTGGTCGGCGAGCGCCTGACCGAAACGCTGGGCAGCGGCACCACCCTGGCCCGTCTGGGCGGCGACGAGTTCGCCGTGTTGCTGGAAAACTGCCAGCAGCTCGGCCAGGCGGCGACCCTGGCGCAAACCCTGGTGGAGCGGCTGAAGGCGCCTTTCGATTTCGACGAACACCGGCTGTTCATCAGTGCCAGCATCGGTATCAGCCTCTACCCCAGCGACGCCTCGAGTGCCGAACAATTGCTGCGCAACGCCGATTCGGCCCTGTTCAAGGCCAAGCGCAACGGGCGTGCCTGCTATGCCTTGTACACCGAAGAACTGACCACCCACGCCCAGCACCGGGTGGAAACGGCGAGCGAGCTGCGCCATGCGCTGGAAAACGACGAACTGCGGGTCTTCTACCAGCCGGTTCACGCGCTGAGCGACCTACGCCGGGTGGGTTTCGAAGCCCTGGTGCGTTGGCAGCACCCCCAGCGTGGCATGGTCTCGCCGGCCGAGTTCATCCCGGTCGCCGAGCGCATCGGGTTGATCGCCGAAATCGATGCCTGGGTGCTCGACCAGGCCTGTCGACAGATGGTGCGCTGGCAGGCCGAGGGCCGCGACCTGGCGTTCGTCGCGGTCAATCTGTCCAGCCGGCTGTTCGCCGACCACACCCTTCACCGGCAGGTCGACCATGTCCTGCGCCAGACCGGCCTGGCGCCGGCCATGCTCGAGCTGGAGGTCACCGAAAGCGCGATCATGGACGAGCCGGAGGTGGCGCTCGAACAACTGCACCGCCTGCGCGAGCTGGGTGTCAGGCTGGCCATTGACGACTTCGGCACCGGCTATTCCTCGCTGCTGCGCCTCAAGCGCATGCCGGTGCACAAGCTCAAGATCGACCAGGGCTTCGTCGCCGGGCTGGGCCATGACGAGGACGACCGCGCCATCGTCGAGGCCGTCATCGCCCTGGCGCGCAGCCTGGACATGCAGGTGCATGCCGAAGGCATCGAGCAGGCCGAGCAGGCGCAGTTCCTGGTGCAGCACCAGTGCGAGCTGGGGCAGGGCTACTGGTTCGGCCGACCGCAGCCGGCGTCGGCGCTGTCCTGGCCCTAGGCTTCATCCCCGGGGGCCTGGGTGCCCAGAAACTTGCGCAGAAACTGCCGCGTGCGCTCCTCCCGTGGCGCGGCGAACAGTGCCTTGGCCTCGCCCTGCTCGACGATCCTGCCCTGGTCGAAGAACACCACCCGGTGGGCGACGTCGCGGGCGAAGCTCATCTCATGGGTGACGATGATCAAGGTCCGCCCTTCATGCGCCAGGTCGCGAATGGTCGCCAGGACTTCGCCGACCAGCTCGGGGTCCAGCGCGGACGTCGGCTCGTCGAACAGGATCACCTGCGGCTCCATGGCCAGCGCCCGGGCGATGGCGACGCGCTGCTGCTGGCCGCCGGACAGGCGCCGTGGGTAGGCGTCCTCCTTGCCGGCCAGGCCGACCTTGGCCAGCAGCTGGCGGCCCAGCGCCAGGGCCGTGTCGCGCGCCAGCTTGCGCACCACGGTGGGGCCCTCGATGACGTTCTCCAGGGCCGTGCGGTGCGGGAACAGGTTGAAGTTCTGGAACACGAAGCCGACCTGCTGGCGTAGCTGGCGGATGACCCCTTGCTGCGCCTTGAGCGCACGCCCGGCATCGACCTGCAGGTCATCCAGGCGGATGCTGCCGGCATCCGGGGTTTCCAGCAGGTTCAGACAGCGCAGGAAGGTGGTCTTGCCCGAGCCGCTCGGCCCGATGATGGCGACCACTTCGCCCGTCCGTACCGTCAGGTCGATGCCATCGAGCACGGTGTGGCCGTTGAAACGCTTGGTGAGGCGCTCTACCGTGATCATGGCTCAGTGCTCCAGGTCATGGCGATTCACCCGCCGTTCGAGGCGATGCTGGACGTGGGCGAGCACGCTGGCCAGCACCCAGTAGATCAGCGCGGCGGCCAGGTACAGGGTGAAGACTTCGAACGTGCGTGCTGTGATCAGTTGGGCCTGGCGGAACAGTTCGGGCACCTGGATGGTGGCGGCCAGCGCGGTGTCCTTGACCAGCGAGATGAAGCTGTTGCCCAGCGGCGGCAGGGCGGTACGGGCGGCTTGCGGCAGGATCACCCGGCGCATGGCCTGGGCACGGGTCATGCCGATGCTGGCGGCGGCCTCCCACTGGCCGCGCTCGATCGAGCCGATCGCCGCGCGCAGGATCTCGCAGGCGTAGGCGGCCATGTTCAGCGAAAAGCCGATCAACGCCGCGGGCAGAGGGTCCAGCTCGAGACCGACCTGGGGCAGGCCGTAGTAGATCAGGAACAGCTGCACCAGCAAGGGCGTGCCGCGAAAGAACGACACGTAGACCCGCGCCAGCCAGTCGATCGGCCGCACGCGCGACAGCCGCATCAGCGCCAGGGCGAAGCCCAGCGCCAGGCCGAAGATCATGCCGCCGACACTGAGCACCACGGTGAAACCGGCTCCCTTGAGCAGGAAAGGCGCCGACTGGATGACCAGTTGCAGGCTCTCGTCGATCATTGCGTCACGTCGGCGCCGAAGTACTGCTTCGACAGCCTGGCCAGGGTGCCGTCGGCCTTGAGCGCCGCCAGGGCCTTGTCGATGGCCGCGAGCAGCTCGGGCTCACCCTTGCGCAGCGCCACCCCGGAGTCGAGTCGTGAGAAGGCCTCGCCGGCCAGGACGGTGTCCTTGGCTTTCTGCGCGTATTCCAGGGCCGCCAGGCGGTCGACCAGGATGGCGTCGATGCGCCCGTTGCGCAGGTCGGCGAACTTGCTCGGGTCGTCCTCATAGGTACGCACGTCGGCCCCCGGAACTTCCGCTCTGACCCACTGCTCGTAATTGGTGCCCAGGCCCACGCCGACTTTCTTGCCGGCCAGGTCCTGGGCCGACCGAATGTTCAAGGCCTCGGCCTTGCTCTTCAGGACCAGGGCCTGGATGCCCGACACCGTGTAGGGCGTGGAGAAATCGTACTTCTTGCGGCGTTCGTCGGAGATCGTCACCTGGTTGATCACGACGTCCAGGCGTCTGGAGTCGAGGGCGGCCAGGATGCCATCCCACTTGGTGGGCTGGAGCTTGGCTTCGACCCCCAGCTGTCGGGCGATGGCCTTGGCCAGCTCGACCTCGAACCCGGCCAGCGTGCCGTTCTCGTCGACGAAGCTGAAGGGTGGGTAGGTGCCCTCCAGCCCGACACGGAGGCTACCGCGTTCCGTGACCGTTGCCAGCGCTTCGCCGGCCTGGGCCTGACCGAGAACGGCAGTGCCGATGAGCAACGCCAGGCTGATACGGATCAGCGGTTGAGTGAATCGCATCATGGTACGGCTCCAGGCATGACATGAGGGGACGTGTAGAAGGGTAGGCGAAGATTACCGAACCGTCGGAACGGCGCGAGGCATCGCCGTGAACAGCCATGGGCAAGGGTGCGAAGCGGCGCGCCGTTTCCTGGAAACCTGACCGCTGATGAGGACATCACCGTGAGCGACAAGCCAGCCACCGAGCTGTGGCACCTGCAGCACATCGTCGGCGAACTGCGAAGCGCCCGTGCACAATGGCGCGCCAGCAATGGCCGCAACAGTGCCGAGCGGGGCGGACGGCAGTTGCCGTCTCGCGACGCCATGGCGCAGATCCTCGACCAGCTGCGCGGTGCCCTGTTCCCCATGCGCCTGGGGCCGGTCGATCTGCGTGAGGAGAGCGAGGACTACTACGTCGGCCACACGCTCGACAGTGCGTTGACGGCGCTGCTGGCCCAGGCGCGCCTGGAGCTGCGCTACGCCGCACGCCAGGACAAGGCCGAACTGGCGGCGGCAGATGCCCGTGCCCTGGCGGTGGTCCAGAACTTCGCAGCGGCCTTGCCCGGCCTGCGCGTGCTGCTCGACACCGATGTGCTGGCGGCCTACCACGGCGATCCGGCGGCGCGTAGCGTGGACGAGGTGCTGCTGTGCTATCCCGGCATCCTGGCCATCATCCACCATCGTCTGGCCCATCACCTGTACCAGGCCGGCCTGCCCCTGCTGGCGCGCATCAGCTCGGAGCTGGCGCACTCGGCCACCGGGATCGACATCCACCCGGGCGCGCAGATCGGTCCGAGCTTCTTCATCGACCATGGCACCGGTGTGGTCATCGGCGAGACGGCCATCATCGGCCGGCATGTGCGGATCTACCAGGCGGTGACGCTGGGCGCCAAGCGCTTCCCGGCCGACGAATCCGGGCAGTTGCAGAAAGGTCATGCGCGGCACCCGGTCGTCGAGGACGACGTGGTGATCTACGCCGGCGCGACCATTCTCGGGCGCATCACCATCGGCCAGGGTTCGACCATCGGCGGCAACGTCTGGCTGACCCGCAGCGTGCCGGCCTTCAGCAACATCACCCAGGCCAACCTGCAGCTCGACTGCCAGGACCGGAGCGTCTGAACGGGCCTGGCGGAGCGCCAGTTCCGGCCGTCACAGGTTGTCAGGGCATGGGTCTGCACGCTGCCAGGGCGCGGCCCCGCCGGTCATGGCCGGTTCGCTTTGAGGCACGATCCATGTTTAACTTGAACGCTTGTTCAACTAAAACGCTGGTCCGCTGCCGGTGTTCACCCGGAGGTTTCCCTTTGCTGAACCCGTTCGATCCGTATTCACTTTTCCATAACGAGGTGCACCGTCCATGAGTGCATCCACTGGCCTTGCACACGATAAAGTCCGCATGAACCCCCCCGTGTTCTGGTTCGCGGCAAGCTTCATCCTGCTCTTCGGGCTGGTCGTCATCCTCAATCCGCAAACCGCGGGTGAATGGCTGCTGGCCGCGCAGAACTGGGCGGCCAATACGGTCGGCTGGTACTACATGCTGGCGATGACCCTGTACCTGGTCTTCGTGGTGGTCACCGCCTTGTCCGGCTACGGCAAGATCAAGCTCGGTGCCGACCACGACGAACCCGAGTTCAGCTACCTGTCCTGGGCCGGCATGCTGTTCGCCGCCGGCATCAGCATCACCTTGTTCTTCTTCTGCGTGTCGGAACCGCTGACGCACATGCTGCAACCGCCGCAAGGCGAGGGTGGCACGGTGGAGTCCGGGCGTCAGGCGATGCAGCTGCTGTTCCTGCACTGGGGCCTGCATGGCTGGGGCGTGTTCGCCTTCGTCGGCATGGCGCTGGCGTACTTCGCCTACCGGCACAACCTGCCCCTGGCGCTGCGTTCGGCGCTGTACCCGCTGATCGGCAAGCGCATCAACGGCCCGATCGGCTATGCGGTGGATGGCTTCGGCATCATCGCCACGGTGTTCGGCCTGGGCGCCGACCTGGGCTTCGGGGTGTTGCACCTGAACGCCGGCCTGGACTACCTGTTCGGCATCAGCCACAGCCAGTGGGTGCAGGTCGGGCTGATCGTGGTGATGGTCGGTGCCGCCGTGGCCGTGGCCGTCGCCGGTGTGGAAAAGGGCGTGCGGGTGATGTCCGACATCAACATGTTCCTGGCCTGTGGCCTGCTGCTGTTCGTGCTGTTCGCCGGGCCGACCCAGCACTTGTTCAACACCCTGATCCAGAACCTGGGCGATTACCTGGGCGCCTTGCCGAGCAAGAGCTTCGACGTGTACGCCTACAGCGAGAACCGTGACTGGCTGGGTGGCTGGACCGTGTTCTACTGGGCCTGGTGGATTGCCTGGGCGCCCTTCGTCGGGCTGTTCATCGCCCGTATCTCCCGTGGTCGCACCATCCGCGAGTTCGTCTTCGGCGTGCTGCTGATCCCGCTCGGCTTCACCCTGGCGTGGATGTCGATCTTCGGCAACAGCGCCATCTACCAGGTGCTCAACCACGGCATGACCGCGCTGGGCCAGTCGGCCCTGCAGGACCCGTCCATGAGCCTGTACCTGCTGCTCGAGACCTACCCCTGGAGCAAGACGGTGATCGCCGTGACGGTGTTCATCAGCTTCGTGTTCTTCGTCACCTCGGCCGACTCGGGCACCGTGGTGCTGTCGACCTTGTCGGCCAAGGGCGGCAGCCCGGACGAAGACGGCCCCAACTGGCTGCGCATCTTCTGGGGCGCGATGACCGCGCTGATCACCAGCAGCCTGCTGTTCGCCGGCAGCATCGATTCGCTGAAGTCGGCGGTGGTGCTGACGTCGTTGCCGTTCTCGCTGATCCTGCTGTGCATGATGTGGGGGCTGCAGAAGGCGTTCTACCTGGAGTCGCAGCGGCGCATCGCCCAGAGCCATTCGCTGGCACCGTTCGCCGTGACCCGTCGCGGGCGGGGTGGCTGGCGGCAGCGCCTGAGCCAGGCCGTGCATTTCCCGTCCCGTGACGAGGTCTACCGGTTCATGGACGACGTGGTGAAGCCGGCCATTGGCGAGGTGACCGAGGTGTTCGAGCAGAAAGGCCTGAGTCTGATCACCCAGGACGACCCAAGCCACGACAACGTCAGCCTGAAGATCGGCCACGGCGAGGAGCAGCCGTTCATCTACCAGGTACAGATGCGCGGGTATTTCACGCCATCGTTCGCCCTCGGTGGGATCGGCGGCAGCCAGGAGCTGAAGAACCGTCGTTACTACCGCGCCGAGGTGCACCTGAGCGAGGGCAGCCAGGACTATGACCTGGTCGGCTACAGCAAGGAGCAGATCATCAACGACATCCTCGACCAGTACGAACGGCACATGCAGTTCCTGCACATGGTGAGGTAAGGATCGACAGCGGGTTTCGCCGCCCGCGAAACCGGCTGTCACAACCCTGTGTGTGGACTTGCCCGCGATAGCGTCCGGTCCATCGCCGCCTGCATCGCGGGCAAGCCCCACACAGGATTGCGTCGATCTGCCAGATCCGCGACGCAGCCCAATCGTGCGGCACCCTGCCGTGATCGATTCCAGAAGGGCCTTGGACCTCAGCCATTCTTTCCTGACTGCTCGACCCTACCTTCATCCGCCAAACCGCACCTCTTTCCGCCCCGTGACCGATGCAGCACCTTTCTTGCCGATGAACGGTCGATCATTTCACATTCCTTTCATCCGGCGGATGCGCCTTCGCGGCTGATTTCTAGCGACTTGTACCGCCGACTGCTATACCTTTCCCTCGCAAATGCCCCGCGGTTATTCCATAAAAATCTTAGGATTTAACAAAACGGTCATTTTGGATTTATAGGATTGTCACTATCCTAGCCAGCCGCGCCTTAGACCAAAGTCGCGAAATGATTAGTAACGATTGACTTGGATGTCACTCATTGGTGCTAAATCGCCGATCGAGCAGTGAGCGGGGCGACAGACCCCTGCGCTGACGACTGACAAGAATTAGAACGTAAAGGAGCAATTCATGCACAAGTCCAGTCTGGCCTTGGCCGTGGCCCTGGGTGTCTTCGCCCAGCAAGCAAGCGCTGCCGGTTTCGTCGAGGACAGCAAGCTGTCCCTCAGCTCGCGCACCATGTACTTCGACAATGACAACCGTGAAGGCGCCAACGACAACCGTGAGTCGGGCCAGGGCTTCAAGCTCGACTACCTGTCCGGTTTCACCCAAGGCACCGTCGGCTTCGGCGTGGACGTCCAGGCGCTGTGGGGCATTCACCTGGATGGTGGCCGTGGACACCACCCGAACAACAGCACCTTCTTCCCGAGCGACAGCGACGGTTCGGCCGTGCATGATTGGGCCCGTATCGGCGGCAACGCCAAGGCGCGCTTCTCCAAGACCGAGGCGCACTTCGGTAGCGCACTGGCCCCGAACCTGCCGATCCTGGTGTCCAACGACGGTCGACTGCTGCCGCAGACCTTCGAAGGTGGCACCATCCAGTCCAAGGAAATCGACAATCTGACGATCAATGCCGGTCAGCTGACCCACGCCATGGGCCGTGCGTCGAGCAACCGCACGGGACTGTCGGTTGCCGGTGCCACCGAAGACAGCAACAAGTTCCGCTACGGCGGTGCCGACTGGAAAGTCACCAAAGACCTGACGCTGCAGTATTACTACTCGAACCTGGAAGACTTCTACAAACAGCACTTCCTGGGCCTGGTCCACGTGCTGCCGATCGCCGACAACCAGTCGCTCAAGACCGACCTGCGCTACTTCGACAGCAGCAGCGATGGTCGCAACGGTGACGCGGGCTACCGCTTCAACCAGAACGGCGGCTACGGCAAGAACCTGGGCGAGGTCGACAACAAGACCTGGTCGGCCATCTTCACCTACACCCTGAGCAGCCATGCGTTCACCCTGGGTCACCAGCGCGTCAGCGACGACGGCGGCTTCGTCTGGCTGAACCAGGGCAACGTGACCGATGGCAACGGCCGTGCCGAAGGCGCCGGCGGTTCCAGCTTCTACCTGTTCACCGACAGCATGATCAACCAGTTCGCCCGAGCCGGTACCAACACCACCTTTGGCCAATACGCCTACGACTTCACCAAGCTCGGCGTCCCAGGCCTGAAAGCCTCGGTCACCTACCTGCGTGGTGACGATGTGCGCAACACCAACGGCAATGGCACCTACAACGAATGGGAACGCGACGCCCGTATCGACTACGTGGTGCAGGAAGGCGTGTTCAAGGGCCTGGGCACCAGCCTGCGCCATGGTGTGTACCGTGGCAGCGGCGGCAGCTCGCTGGCCGACCAGGATCAGACCCGTCTGATCTTCAACTACACTTACAACTTCCTGTAAGCCGTAGTCGAAAAAGCCTCGTTCACAACGAGGCTTTTTTTATGGGCAGCGTTTTATATTCCATAAATATATAAATAAATCCCTATTTATTCTTTTTATTATTTCCAAAACCCCCGCACAGTAATGCCATAGACCTACAGCACAGGAGCCCCACCATGAGCCTCAAACTGGGTGACATCGCCCCCGACTTCGAGCAGGACTCCAGCGCCGGCAGGATTCGTTTCCACGAATGGCTCGGCGACAGCTGGGGCGTGCTGTTCTCGCATCCAGCCGACTTCACGCCGGTGTGCACCACCGAGCTGGGTCTGACCGCCAAGCTGAAAGACGAATTCGCCAAGCGTGGGGTCAAGGCCATCGCCTTGTCGGTCGATCCGGTCGATTCTCACCACCGCTGGATCGAGGACATCAACGAGACGCAGAACACCGCGGTCGATTTTCCGATCCTGGCCGACGCCGATCGCAAGGTGTCCGACCTCTATGACCTGATCCACCCGAACGCCAATGACACGCTGACCGTCCGTTCGCTGTTCGTGATCGACCCGAACAAGAAGGTCCGCCTGACCATCACCTACCCGGCCAGCACCGGGCGCAACTTCAACGAGATCCTTCGGGTGATCGATTCGCTGCAGCTGACCGACAGCCACAAGGTCGCCACGCCCGCCAACTGGCAGGACGGTGACGAAGTGGTGATCGTGCCCTCGCTCAAGGATGAAGACGAGATTCGTCAGCGCTTCCCCAAAGGGTATCGCGCCGTCAAGCCTTACTTGCGTCTGACGCCGCAACCCAACCGTTGACGCCGGACGCGACACACGTTTAGCCAAAGCAGGGTACTCGGGCCGTTTCGACGGCCCTTTTTTATGCCTGGCTTCAAGCGGGAGCGTACACGTTTGCAAACCTAATAATATGGAATAACCAAATGAAAAAATATGATTTATAGATATATAGAGCAACCTGTTAACGTAGCCCTCAGTTCCTCATAGAACCTCGGTGGCCCTGGCTACCCAGGCATGGCCAGGGCTCCAGCTCAGCCAGTCATTCGACGCCATCCTTCGCTTCACCGCTGTCCCACCTCACTGGTCCGTCAACGGACGAGCAGGTGCCACCCGAACCCATTCGTACAGGAGAGTGCCATGCGCACCGTCTTCGTGCGTCGTGGTCTGGTCGCCCTGTTCGCGGCGGCCGTGTCCTTCGGCGCGATCACCCAGGCCCAGGCAGAGACCCTGCGCATCGGCTACCAGAAATACGGCACCCTGGTGCTGCTCAAGGCCAAGGGCACGCTGGAAAAGCGCCTGGCCGCCCAGGGCGTCGAGGTGCAGTGGACGGAATTCCCAGGCGGCCCGCAGCTGCTGGAAGGGCTGAACGTGGGCTCCATCGATTTCGGCGTGACGGGGGAGACGCCACCAGTGTTCGCCCAGGCCGCCGGGGCCGACCTGGTCTATGTCGCCTACGAGCCGCCCGCGCCCCACAGCGAGGCCATCCTGGTGCCCAAGGACTCGCCCCTCCAGTCGGTGCAGGCGCTCAAGGGCAAGAAGGTCGCCCTGAACAAGGGCTCCAACGTGCACTACCTGCTGGTGCGCGCCCTCGAGGACGCTGGCCTGACCTACCGCGACATCCAGCCGGTCTACCTGCCGCCTGCCGACGCGCGTGCGGCCTTCGAGCGGGGCAGCGTCGACGCCTGGGTCATTTGGGACCCTTACCAGGCCGCCGCCGAGCAACAGTTGCAGGCCCGTACCCTGCGCGATGGCGAGCACCTGGTCGACAACCATCAGTTCTACCTGGCGACCCGTGGCTATGCGACCCAGCACCCGGCCGTGGTCAGCGCCCTGATCGACGAAGTCCGCGCGGTGGGGGAGTGGTCCCAGGCCAACCCCCAGCAGGTGACCGACCAGGTCGCACCGCTGCTCGGGCTGCCCGCCGACATCACGCTCACCTCGGTCAAGCGCCAGGGTTACGGCGCCGCGCCGCTCACGCCTGAGGTGGTCGCCGCGCAGCAGAAGATCGCCGACACCTTCCACACGCTGAAGCTGATCCCCAAGCCCTTGCACATCCGCGACGTGATCTGGACACCCCCTGCCAAGGTCGCCAGCGCGCCTTGACGACCTGCCGCACCGGGGCGTCGCTCCGGCTTGCGCCACCTTGAGGAGACAACTCCAATGAGTCTTGAAATATTCTGGTTCCTGCCCACCCACGGCGATGGCAAATACCTGGGGACCTCCGACGGTGCCCGCGCCGTCGACCATGGTTATCTGCAGCAGATCGCCCAGGCCGCCGACCGTCTCGGCTTCGGCGGGGTGCTGATCCCCACGGGGCGCTCTTGCGAAGATTCCTGGCTGGTGGCCGCCTCGCTGATCCCGGTCACCCAGCGGCTCAAGTTCCTGGTGGCGCTGCGTCCCGGCATCATCTCGCCCACCGTGGCCGCGCGGCAGGCCGCGACTTTGGACCGTCTGTCCGGCGGCCGCGCGCTGTTCAATCTGGTCACCGGCGGCGATCCGGACGAACTCGCCGGCGACGGCCTGTTCCTGAGCCATGAGGAGCGCTACCAGGCATCAGTGGAGTTCACCCGTATCTGGCGCAAGGTGCTCGAAGGGGAAGTGGTCGATTACGACGGTCAGCACCTGCAGGTCAAAGGCGCCAAGCTGCTGTACCCGCCGATCCAGCAGCCGCGACCGCCGCTGTACTTTGGTGGCTCTTCCGAAGCGGCCCAGGACCTGGCGGCCGAGCAGGTCGAACTGTACCTGACCTGGGGCGAGCCGCCGGCCGCAGTGGCCGAGAAGATCGCCCAGGTCCGGGCCAAGGCCGCTGCGCAAGGCCGTAGCGTGCGCTTCGGCATCCGCTTGCACGTGATCGTGCGGGAGACCAACGCCGAGGCCTGGCGGGCCGCCGAGCGGCTGATCTCGCACCTGGACGATGACACCATCGCCCGTGCCCAGGCTTCGCTGGCCCGCTTCGACTCGGTCGGTCAGCAGCGCATGGCTGCCCTGCATGGTGGCAAGCGCGATCAGCTGGAGGTCAGCCCGAACCTGTGGGCCGGGGTCGGCCTGGTGCGCGGCGGTGCTGGCACGGCGCTGGTCGGTGATGGGCAGACCGTGGCGGCACGGGTCGAGGAATACGCTGCGCTGGGCATCGACACCTTCATCTTCTCGGGCTACCCGCACCTGGAGGAATCGTACCGGGTGGCCGAGCTGCTGTTCCCGCACCTGGACGTGCAACGCCCGGCCGCGGCAGCCAGTGGCGGCTACGTGAGCCCGTTCGGCGAGATGGTCGCCAACGACATCCTGCCCACTGCCGCACAGCGCTGAGGGCCTGGACATGAGTCGTTCGAGCAACACGACCTGGGGCCAGCGTCTGGCGCCGTGGGCACTGCCGGTGCTGCTGCTGGCCGTCTGGCAGCTGGCGGTCAGCGCCGGCTGGCTATCGACGCGCATCCTGCCGGCGCCCAGCGCAGTGATCAGTGCCGGTGTCGAGCTGTTTCGCAGTGGCGAGATCTGGACCCATCTGGCCATCAGCGGCTGGCGGGCGGCCCTGGGCTTTCTGATCGGCGGCAGCATCGGCCTGCTGCTGGGGTTCATCACCGGCCTGTCGGACTGGGGCGAGCGCCTGCTCGACAGCTCGGTGCAGATGATCCGCAACGTGCCGCACCTGGCATTGATCCCGCTGGTGATCCTGTGGTTCGGCATCGACGAGTCGGCAAAGATCTTCCTGGTCGCGCTGGGCACGCTGTTCCCGATCTACCTGAACACCTACCACGGCATCCGCAACGTCGACCCGGCGCTGGTGGAGATGGCACGCAGCTACGGCCTGTCCGGGTTCGGCCTGTTCCGTCAGGTGATCCTGCCCGGCGCATTGCCTTCGATCCTGGTCGGCGTGCGTTTCGCGCTCGGCTTCATGTGGCTGACCCTGATCGTGGCCGAGACCATCTCCGCCAACGCCGGGATCGGTTACCTGGCGATGAATGCCCGTGAATTCCTGCAGACCGACGTGGTGGTGCTGGCGATCGTGCTGTACGCCGTGCTGGGCAAGCTGGCCGACCTGGCCGCTCGTGGTCTGGAGCGGGCCTGGCTGCGCTGGCACCCGGCCTATCAACCTGCGAAGAAGGAGGGCGCATGACCTCGCTGACGGAACGACCCCCTCACCTGTTGCGCGGTATTCCCCTAGCCTCCCGTGGCCTGCGCAAGACGTTCGGTAAACGCGAGGTGCTGCGCGGCATCGACCTGCAGATCCCGGCTGGCCAGTTCGTCGCCATCGTCGGCCGCAGCGGCTGCGGCAAGAGCACGCTGCTGCGCCTGTTGGCCGGGCTGGATCAGCCGAGCGCCGGCCAGCTGCTGGCTGGCGCCGCACCTTTGGAAGACGCCCGCCAGGACACGCGACTGATGTTCCAGGACGCGCGCCTGCTGCCTTGGAAGAAGGTCATCGACAACGTCGGGCTGGGCCTGTCCGGCGACTGGCGCCCCCGTGCGCTGGAGGCCTTGGCCTCGGTCGGCCTGGCCGAGCGGGCCCAGGAATGGCCGGCGGCGTTGTCCGGCGGCCAGAAGCAGCGGGTGGCCCTGGCCCGCGCGTTGATCCACCAGCCGCGTCTGCTGCTGCTCGACGAACCCCTGGGCGCCCTGGATGCCCTGACCCGGATCGAGATGCAGCAACTGATCGAGCGCCTGTGGCACACCCATGGCTTCACCGTGCTGCTGGTGACCCATGACGTCCACGAAGCCGTGGCCGTGGCCGACCGCGTCATCCTCATCGAGGATGGCGAAGTCGGCCTGGACCTGACCGTCGACCTGCCACGCCCCCGCACCCGGGGCTCGCATCACCTGGCGGCGCTGGAAAGCCAGGTGCTCGAGCGTGTCCTGTCGCTGCCGGGCAGTTCCCCGGAACCGGATCCTGTCGCACCCCTGCCCACGCAACTGCGCTGGGCTCACTGAACCGTCCCTTGTCAGAAAAAGGAATCACGCCATGACCATCAAAGCGATCAACGTCCGCAACCAGTTCAAAGGCACCGTGAAGGAAATCCTCGAAGGCCCGGTCCTGTCGGAAATCGATGTCCAGACCGTTTCGGGCATCGTGACCTCGGTCATCACCACCCGCTCGGTGCGCGAGCTGGAGCTGGTGGTCGGCAGCGAGGTGATCGCCTTCGTCAAATCGACCGAAGTCTCGATCGCCAAGCTGTAGGCCAAGACCGTACCGCCCCATGACCGCGCCCGTCGGCTGCCGCCTTTCGCTTCTGTCTGGAAGGCGTCGGGCGACACGTCCGCGGGATTTACGCACCAGGCCTTTCAACGTCTTTGCCTGACACGCTGTGGGCCCTACCGCTGATCTGGCAAAGCGGTTCTCCCCTGTGGGAACGGGCGAGCCCGCACACATGGGCCGCGATGACCTGCATCACCGCGGCCGGTGTAGATACCGTCTTGATCCTCACTTCGCAAGCGCGATCTGAGGGTCGAATGGTTTGTCGGATTTCACCACGCCATACACCAGGTGCAGCAGCTTGCGCATGGCCGCGCAGACGATCTGTTTGTACGCTTTATGTCGGGTGTTCAGCCGCTCTGCCAGCGCCTTGATGACCGGGTTGAAGCGCATCGAGACCGTGCCGGCCATGAACAAGCCTGCCCGTAGCCTGGACGAGCCCACGCGCGAAATGG
>NZ_JAAMQJ010000130.1 GCF_013523125.1 Pseudomonas entomophila
GCAACAGCCAGTGCTCAACTTTACAGCTTGGTTGAGACTGCCAAAGCCAATGGCCAAGAGCCTTATGCGTGGCTGCGCCACGCACTCGAACGTCTACCAACGGCGACATCGGTCGAAGATTACGAAGGGCGGTCTCAGTGACCAAGTGCAACACCCGAGGTAAGGTGCTGCATGACTACTCACTACACCCACTTGACCATCGAAGAGCGCGTAACGCTAATGATCATGCGTATGCAAGGCGCCTCGCTGCGAG
>NZ_JAAMQJ010000131.1 GCF_013523125.1 Pseudomonas entomophila
CCGACCTCGTCAGACATTGGGCTGGAAATTCCCTGTTGAAGTGTTGACGGATCATCTGCAACTGCTGGCAACCAATCGGCTCAACATTATCAACTGACTGTTGCACTTGGAACCTGAGGCCGCCATGTCTGACGAGGTCGGGTGTTGAGCAAGTCGGCAATCTCGTCCAGCCGCTCCTGGCTAACCAGCGACAAATCGGTGCCCTTGGGTAAGTACTGCCGGAGCAGGCCGTTCGTGTTCTCGTTGCTGCC
>NZ_JAAMQJ010000132.1 GCF_013523125.1 Pseudomonas entomophila
GACCTGCAGCGTGAGCATCAGCAGACGCTCGAACGTTGCCAGGAGCAGGTCAGCGCCACCGTGCAGACCCTCAGCCGCACGTTGGGTGAGGGCTGAGGCCGATCGATTCGCTGGTCAATGGCGTCGGCCCCGTCACAGTGGCTTTCTCTGGCCAACTCGATCCTGTCAGCCCCCTGGCGCCTCTCAACCTCCCATGACCTGCCGAATGTCCGCCGCCAGCGCCTGCACTCGTGCCACCTGAATG
>NZ_JAAMQJ010000133.1 GCF_013523125.1 Pseudomonas entomophila
TGGGCCTTGCAGGCCCAATCGCGGCACGGGGGCCGCTCCCACATGGACCGTGATTGCCCGCACCACTGGGGCGGGTGAGCGGCCCCTGCCGGGGCGCCGGACCGGCCGCGATTGGGCCCGCAGGGCCCATGAAATCAGCCCCCCCTATGCGTCAGGTCAACCTGCAGGAGCACCACCGTGCCGGTAAACACCATGGCTCGAACCCGTAGCAACCCCAGCGCCCAGACACGCCTCCTCAGTC
>NZ_JAAMQJ010000134.1 GCF_013523125.1 Pseudomonas entomophila
TGCACCGTCAGCGGCGCCACATCCAGACGGTTCTGCTCCATCTGGCGCATTTCTTTCAGGTCATCCAGGCGGCGAACCAGCGCCCGTAGACGCCGCTGAGCTTCTGGCTCAGGCTCCCACTGGCGTAGCGAGTCGCCCTTGTGCTGAGCGTAAGCAGCAATGGTCTTGGCGTCGGCCTTGTCGGTCTTGACGCGGCGCAGCTCGAATTCGGCGA
>NZ_JAAMQJ010000013.1 GCF_013523125.1 Pseudomonas entomophila
GGCAGCAACGAGAACACGAACGGCCTGCTCCGGCAGTACTTACCCAAGGGCACCGATTTGTCGCTGGTTAGCCAGGAGCGGCTGGACGAGATTGCCGACTTGCTCAACACCCGACCTCGTCAGACATTGGGCTGGAAATTCCCTGTTGAAGTGTTGACGGATCATCTGCAACTGCTGGCAACCAATCGGCTCAACATTATCAACTGACTGTTGCACTTGGAACCTGAGGCCGCCGTGTCGATCCTGAGCGTCCTGCGTCTCTGGTACTCTGTGACCCCTAGAGTAAAGCACTTATTCAGTCAGGAAACATTCATACGCTTGGAGGCAATGTGTACCTTACCATTATGAGACCCGAAATCGTCGATTGGGTTGCGATGCTTTCAGGGGGGCTAGGAATCCTGCACTGCGATATATCGAGGTTGGACAGCACGGTGCTGATCATCAAAGCATCGAAAGAAACGATCCTCACGGCCAAGGTTAATGGTGAGTTCAAATTCTACCTGGCGCCGGTGCAGATTGGCGGTAAGAGCTGCCTGGCGGTGATAACGGCATTCTTTGACGACCCTGATAACCCCCTCACCATCCTCTCCCCTCTAATCGTAAGCGAGCGCTTACCTCAAGACCTGGAGCGCTTGCCGGATGCATTCAACGTTTGCTTTTTTGACGAGCAGAATCGTGAAGTCTTTGCCTGCAAAGCCGATGCTGAGTTGACTGACTTCCGAAAGGCTTTACAAGCATGTGTCAAAGCTGCACGTAGCGAAGGTAGTCACCTGATGGAATGCGCGGAACGTTGGTTCGCTCAGCGCACTGAGTGCGATGATCTGAAAGCATTCACAGTGAAGCTGAACGACATCCTGTGCCCGCGCGAGCTCGCTCATTACAATTTGCGAGAAGACGACCATCGCTATCTAGGATCACGAGGTTTCTCGTGCACCACGTTGCGCCGACCCGAGCCAGGGTCACAACAAGAGTTAGATATCGTCATGCTCTTGCAGCGCGTTTATGCGCCTAGCCGGATAGTCCACTCCCCTACAAAGGTGACGGACAACGAGGAGCTGGTCGACATCGCGGTGGCTGGAGCCCATTACACCTTGCTCATCCAAGCGAAAGACAGTCCTAACACTGACCAAACGCTGAGGACATCTCTCGCGCGTAAGCAGAGTAAGTCAGTAAGTCAGCTTAAAGGGGGGCTTTCACAGCTCGGGGGCGCAGTGTCGTGCATCCGACGAACCACAAGCCTGGAGCTCAAGCTCGCGGAAAAAGATAAACTCGACATTGATCTGTCTGCCCGTCCTTTGATAGGCGTGGTCATCGTGAAGGAACTTTTTCCCGGCAAGTTTGATGCCTACAGCGATCTGGCCATCAAAACCATGAAAAAACTTAGGTTGCCTGTAGTTTTCTTTGACTATCCAGAGTTTGAGCGAATGACTCGGCACTGCACATCTGAGGCGGAGTTGATTTCGGCCTTTGATCAGATCCTCGAGGTCGCGATCGAGACTGGAATTTACCCTCGAATGAGCTTCGAAACATCCCAGGCTTGACTATCGCTAGCAAACAATGCGGCTCAACGGTTAATGAGGACGAGGCCAGCGCGTCTGCCTCAGACCTAATATGCGGCAGCTGTAGATACCAGCTAGAGATGGACTAGGACATATGGAATCTGCCCAAGCCGCTGTACACCCGCCTTGGAAAACCGGGGCGAGTACAGATTATCAGAAAATCTCATCGTCATCATGGGTCACGGCGAAGCCGGACAGGTCAACGTCGAATGCCCTGTTCAGCTGCAGAAGCACGCGATCATCGGGTGGATCTTCTGCGTCGATACATCCTGAGGCATCTGCAAAAATGACGATCGCCTTGGCTCCAGTCTTGGAGCTTGGGTAGATGATCCCATCAATTTGATGATCATCGTCGGTGCGGTAAACGTGTCGAAAGTACTCGGTGACGACCTGGGTGGGAACATACTCAGCATGGGCACGATCGCTTCGTTCGATAGGCTTCATGAAGTCCTCAATGAAGTCTCTCATGAAGCGGTAATACGCTCTCAGGCTCTGCAACTCCGGATCAAATAGGCTTGGTACGAAGAAGGATTCAGACAGGTCAACAACACGTAGATCCCTGACGGCCGAAAACACACCAGTAGCAGCTTTCTTTGCCGATTTTTCCGAAAAGTCAAAGGTCTCACGTACAGCGGTGGCGAGATCGAACGCGCCATGGAACATGGGTATTCCGACAGGACTCATCCTGTTCGGCATATTTGCATACTCGGCGGGCGGCGGCCCAAGATCACTGGCACGACGAAGATCGACTTCGGGTTCAACTATACGAACTCGGAAGATAGGTAGGCCAGCCGGCACCGTGCTGATCAGCTGCAGCTTCTTAGCCACGCTTCCTATCGCTTCGAGAATGTCGACAGGGTTCATCTCGTCGTGCTAGTCAGCAGCATAGGATGTGTTGACCGCTTTGTAGAAAACGAAACGCGCCGTGTGAATGATGAATCGACTGAAGCTCTGCCAGCCATACACCAGCGTCCGGTCTATTGGCAATGAATAAGGATCTGTCTCGCACCACGGTATGTCATGAATGGCGCCGGCAATTGTATCCAATACCTCTTCTGGGCAATCCGGGCCATGGTTGTACATGAGTTCCCAGGCGTTACACACATTTCCTTGCCATCCGCCCTCACGGGTTTCGTACGCGAGCCCCTCATTCGCGGCATCACCCCACTCGAGCAAAATACTTTTGTACACGTGCTCAATGACATGGTTCATGTCGGCAACTCTGCAGGTCTTATTGCAGTAGCTGCATATCCCTATCGACCAGTTGCTCCTAACGATCGTTTGGAGGCACTCATCCTCAATGCAGCGTGCGCAAACATATGTATCGTCAACGAGCGAGTAGCCGCGCTCCATTTCCTCTTCCATCAGCCTCTTAATCCCGCCCATACCACTGACCTCCCTAGGCCCCCAGGCACCGCAGTAGAAACGAATCACCTTCGTGGATCGCATCACAGCTAGCGATTTAGCTCGGTGCGCAGCGCCCTATCGCACCACCTCCGATAAACCAGCGCATGCTTAACTGAAGGTTGACATTCTCAGAATTATGCACAAAAATCACGGTTGACACTATAGATTATTTGCACGCTTTTCGGAGAAATGCATGCTTGAATATCAGCATCCAAGCGAGCTTGAGCCAAAGCTCAGCCGCGCCCAACTCGACGTCGTCTGCAACAACCTCTTGGATGCTGCCTACAAAGCACTCGAGGCTACATCAACTGAAGATGACACCAACTGGACGAAGGGGGTTTTTCCTTACGGCCGCATCCATGGTCGCTTTAAGCGATTGCATCGTGACGGTGACCTCCCTTGGTTCAAGCTCGTCAACAACACGCTGGATTACACGATCAGCATTGATGGGGTTTTGATGCAGGTGGTGACGGATGATCCGGACACACGCAAGAAAGGATATCGCGTGGAGAAGAACGTCGTTGAGCTCTACCACGACAGTTTGCTTGGGCCAGCCACTGACGGGAACGTTACCTGGCGATTGTATGTCGACAGCGATAGGAACCCAGATGGCCCAACGCTGACCGTCTCTGTCTTGGGCTTCGATACCAACCACAATGTCATCAGCAAGTGGACACACAATTACGAACTTCTGGTTTCTGTCCGCACCACTGAACTCTCTCCTGTTGTTGAATTTGATGATTCTCTGCCAGTTCGTCGCGACAAGGGCGCTGGGCAGAGAGAAAGAAAAGACGCTGAATTGAAAGATGAATGACACAACAGGCCTCCTGCCTCTAGGTGATGAGTTTTCACCCGACAAGCTCCGTCTCGCCAGGTGCGCGGCGGGGCGATCTCTCGCAGAAATCGGTGAGCTTTTGGATGTGACCCGGCAGTACGCTCATAAGCTGGAAATCAACTCAATTCCTAACCAGAGCCAATTACGTCGGCTGTGTGAAATCCTGAAGGTGCAGGAAGGTTTCTTCTTCGCCCCCCGCAAGAGTGGCGTGGAGCTTGAGCAGTGCCACTTTCGAAGCGTGCGTACGTCGACCCAGACCCTCAAAAAAACCATCGCGGCTCAGGTAGAGATGTTTGAGTTGCTGGTTGATGAATTGGATAAAGAGGTAGCGTTCCCCGTAGTAAACTTCCACGCGATCGAGGATCCGGTTTCCGGCGCAGGGAAAATCGAGCAGGTAGCCGAGCAATTCAGACGAGAACAAGGGATAGGCTTGGGCCCCTTATCGAGCGTAACCAAGCTCGCAGAAAAGATAGGCGTACTCGTAGTGAACCTGGCAGAGGCGGATGATCGAATCGATGCATTCTCGTTGTTCAACAAGCGACCTCTCATTGTTCGAAACACTTCGAAGGTCAACCCAGGGAGGCAACGCTTCGACCTCGCTCACGAGCTAGGTCATCTAGTGATGCACCAAGGCATCGAGACAGGCTGTCATGCCACTGAGGAGCAAGCTAATCAGTTCGCCAGCGCCTTGCTGATGCCAAGGGCTAGCTTCGCTGCAGAGTTCCCTGCAATGAAAGGCAAGTATCTGAATTGGCCGGCATTAAAGGATCTCAAGCTCCGCTGGAAGGTTAGTTTCAAGGCCTTGATTTACCGTGCTCGTACTTTGAATCTGCTGACCGCAGATCAGGCGAAAAGCGGATTCACGTACCTCGCTCGGAAAGGTTTTACCAAGCACGAAGAATTCGATGAACTGATTCCAATGGAGGCTCCCCTCCTCGTTCAGCGGGCGATTGACCTTCTAGACTTTACAACTTGGAATCGAGTGCTTGCCTGCGCTGGACTGACAAGCGAGATGGTTAAAACAAAATTCATGTTAACGGTGCCAGCCTCGCCGCTGCGGCTTGTCGATTTCAACCATGATCAGGTTTAGCAAAGATTACATCAGTTCCACGATTTTAATGCCCATTGAAGAAGAAGTGGCTTAAAAGCATTTGAGCATTGGGCACAAGCGCCAAGCTCTTTCATGGAGTGAGTCATCGCATGATAGCAGTTCTAGACGACAGCACGGATTCTCCCGGCACCCATGCTCTAGTCATCGGCATAAGCGCATACGAACATCTTGTGGGCACTAAAGGTGTGACAAGTGAACAGGGCCAGGAATCTGGCCTCGGACAACTTACCGCTCCTGCAAGGTCAGCTTCTTGCTTTGCAAACTGGTTAATGGATGGCTATCGCCGAAAAGATGCGCCATTAAAAAGTTTACGAGTGCTCCTTGCGCCCGTCAGTGAAGATGAAGTTCCGGAAAACCTAAAGCATTTATTAGGAAGCGGTTCAATACCTAACAGAAAAAATGTCGGCCAGGCCTTCAGTCAATTTCGAATTGCCGCAGCAAGCCACCCCGATAATGTCGCAATTGTTTACGTAGCAGGCCATGGAATACAATTTACCACTACCGGGGCGGTGCTTCTACTAAACGATTTTGCTGATCCCGATCACGAGCATGAACGTTATCGCGGAGCAGTCGACATGAGAGCTATGCATGAAAGCATGACTTACGACGACAATGCTAAATCTCAGTTCTGGTTTGTAGATATCTGCAGACAACGGCCACCAGAAGCTAGTGAATTTGAGAAGCTAGCTGGCGTGCTGAAACATGACAAAAAAATCATAGGCGCGGTTCCATGCTCGCCTTTGTTTTTAGCAGCATCCACTGGAGAGCAAGCATTTGCTAGAATCGGACAGCTAACACTATTCTGCGAAGCATTGATGCTCGCGCTTGCTGAAGGCCATGCGGCATCCTCTGAAGGAGAGCGAGCATCTCCATGGTTGGTAACAACCAGCGGGCTGCAAATGTTTTTGAGAAGAACTGTCAAACTACTGGCAGATGAACGTGATGAAAGCCAGCTGACTGAATGCACAGGGGTGTTTAATGACGAAATATTTCATGAGTGCGTTTCCGCACCTGCGGTTGACCTGACCGTCCAGGTTAAAAGCGGACTGCCTGCATTCGACTATATGGCGAAGATATCCCAATTGGATAGGATTCTTTTTGACAATCACTGCGAGTGGCCTCTCAACACGAGGGTTCCTGCCGGCTTGTACAAGATAGAGGTTACAACTCTATCTACTAGCGAAAAGGATTCAGACCACCTCAATCTTACGCCCCCAAGCCGCTTGAGGGAGCTACCGCTATGAGCACTACGATTTCACAAGAACCAAACCTTAAAATTAAGGTTAAGTCAAAATTCAATTATGGCGGACGAAACACAGAGATTGACATCAGGGATAGCGAACTTATTCTAGTAAAAAAAGCAACAACCGAGCGAGAATTCTGTTTACCTTTTGGATTGTATGAAATCAGCGCGTTTCTTGGGGATGGTAAGCGAGCAGCTAAGGTCATTGAGATATTACCAAATTATGTTGCAGAGGTAACCTTCGAGCCTGAATTTGACCCTCAGCCCTCCGCTCCTGGAGATGATCAAGAGTTCAGAAGTGTTTCAAGGCTTGAGCAAAGTGACAGCCAAAATATCAAGGTAATTGATACAGGCTCAGATTTCAGCATATATCCAACTGATAAGTATTGGATAATTCAGCACAAAGCATCGATGCATCATGTTTCGGTGCTGACATGTGTCCAGGATGACAATAGAATTCAAGTAAGCCTCCCAATCAGTGAAGGTCACGTCTACTCTGTCACCTGTCACGTAGGTAGAAGTTCTAGCCCTTCCTATTCCCCTATTGCTGTCAATATCTCGCAATCTCGATCCATCGCATTCGGATTGGAAAGCATGCTAAAAAGTGGACAGATTACTAAAGCTGCCACTGTGGCAAGTAATGCATTGGAGACACTAATCGATACTTTCATAGATCCAACAGGAGCACTCCTCGCAGCGCTAATATTATACAAGACAGGTAAAATCAATAGCTGGGAGCAGAATCTTCTCAAAAGACTTGAGCAAAGTCACAGCTGGCTACCAGATTGCAAAGTCATATTAGCATTACACTTTGCCGCGAATGACAAGTCCGCAGATGCCCTCCAGTTAGCCTGCGAAGCGAGCAAAGATCGCATCCTTTTGACTGAAACTTTTTCGCTATTGCTAGACTTATTGAGATACTGGCCTGACGCAACCGCCAACAAGGAAAGAAATGATGCGTTGAGTCGAATGGCGCAAATAGCCCCTTTAGTGAAGTGGGATTCAATGTATTTAACAACTATCACAAAGAGAATTTGAAGTGCTCACAATCCAAATGCTGCCGGCGCGGGAAGGAGATGCAATCTGGGTGCGATGGGGGGATAGAGACAACCCATACCAGATGCTTGTGGACATGGGCACTGAAGAAACCGGTAGATATATATGGGATATGCTCGCCAATCTGCCAGAACATCAGAAAATCTTTGAAGCCGCTGTCATAACTCACATCGATGTGGATCATATCGGAGGTATCCTGAGTTGCTGCATAGATCAAGATTTACCTCCAGGGGTAGTTTTTAAAGACTATTGGTTCAACGGATATCACCATCTTACCCCCCAAAGCAGCAAGGGATGCTTTGAATCATTGGGTGGGGTTCAAGGTGATAGGCTTAGCAAGTGGCTTCAATCTCAGCCCTGGAATCTCTCGTTTAATGGCGCTGCAATATGTCGCGAAGCAAATGCCCCCCTTAAGACGACAGAGTTGCAAGGAGGAATGCGAATCACTGTTCTAGGCCCGACACTTAACCGTCTAAAAGAATTAAAGCCTCAATGGGATATAGAAGTACGCAAAGCCCTTGAAAGAAAGGAACAGAAAAGCCCACCTTCCGATTTAGAGGCGTTGGGAGGCAAGCAAGAACTAAGCTTAACAGATATAAATTCGCTACGACTACTTTCCAAGCAGCGACCAAAGCGAGACACGAGGCCGGCAAATGGTAGCAGTATAGTTTTACTTCTGGAATATGATGGCAAATCGATTCTCCTCGCAGGGGATGCGTTTCCCAATGATATAGCTGAAGGATTAATGCAGTTTTCCCCGGAAACTACTGCTGTAAGATTGGATGCATTCAAAACCCCGCATCACTGCAGCCGCGGCAACATTAATGACAGATTGTTAACTGCCATCGACTGTAGCAACTGGTTAATATCTACAGACGGAAGTCGCCACAGACATCCAGATGATGAGGCCATAGCAACTATTTTAAAGAACAGATCAGGCAGTGGCACACACCTTCTTTTCAATGTTGCGAGCGATTACAATGCGAAATGGTCAAACCCTAGCTGGCAGTCGCGCTTCGATTTTACAGCCCAATACGGAACAAGCGATATAGGCTTGAAGTTAGACTTAAGCTAACGCATGCAACAAGTACCAAATAGAAACAAGCCACCTGAAATTCGAACTACAAAGGCATCATCTCGCGCAAATAAAAAATGTATATGCCAGTAAGTTTTTCTGAATCAATTTGATTTGTTTAAGAATTAGCATCTGGATTACTGCCTATATAAACGCAAACCGCAAACCGCAAACGATGGATCCTATGCCTCCAGATAGTAGCTGCTTCGATAGCCTTTCAACGATCAACACGTGCCGGCTTTTTGCTCAAAAGGTGATGCGGATGACGATGCTACAAAACGTTGTGAACTCGTTTCGACTGGGGGTAGAGGACTTCAAGACTGCTGCTGAGGATGAGGCTCGTGCCTTCTCCTCGATCCGTAACCTTGTTACTACTTTTCAAAGTGAAGCTACAGGCCCTAAGCCCACCCGGCTCCAAAGAAGCGCTGCTCAAAGATAGAGTGACCCCCACAGTAGGCCCAGGCGGCGAAACCTTGTCGGTCGGAAGCGGAACCAAAACCTTGAACGTCGCTTCGGTAATTTCTCGCCTTAATGGCTTGAGTGTGGGTGACGTAGAGTGGAGTTTGCTCGAAACCCTCACCCAAACTAGGAATGAGGTTGAGCACTACCACACTACTCGCCCTACGGCTGTGCTCCTAGAAACCGTTGCAAACTGCTTTTACCTCATCCAGCAGTTTGTACCTCGGTATCTTGAGGTAAGCCCTATTAGCCTGCTAGGCCCAGAAGTATGGTGCTTCCTGACAGAGCACGAAGCGTTCTACGAACGAGAACGAAAAATCTGCATGAAAACACTGGCACGCGTCAGTTGGCCAACAGGCATCCTTTCCGGCGCAATAGAACATCTGAGCTGCCCACACTGCAGAGCAAAGCTGGTGAAAGCGACGGGAGACCTCAACTCCCTATCGACTGTGTCTTCCCATTGCACCCGATGCGATGCCAGCTCATCCTTTATGGATGTAGTGGACTCGATGATCACAGGGCGCTACTTCGCCGACCTCTACATTGCCGCTACTCAGGGTGGTGAGGATCCATTGGAGGTCTGTGACCGCTGCTTGCACAACTCATACGTCGTCGAAGAAGAGAAATGCGCCATCTGTGGGGATGGCCCTAAAGCGCCAGAATGCAGACAGTGCGGCACCACGTTGGATGAAGAAGACGGGGATGATGACGATAGGATCTGTGGCCACTGCCGTTATGTTTTAGAGATAGATTGAGCCAGAGATTGAGAGGCCTCAAAAAACGCTCGTCTAGCGCGCTCGACATTCCTACGCAAGCGGAGCGCGCAGGCCAAACGGCCGAAGAGCGTGAGGATGGAAGCCCGTAGGGCCGAGCCGCCGAAGGTGGCTCGGTCTACGACAGCCGTCCGCGGATGCGGCACGCCCAGAAATCCCCGGATCTAACTCTCAGCTGTCGCCGACGATACCTCAGGATGCTGAAGTGTTAGCACGAGGCTGTCAACGTCATGAATCTCGCCTGACTCGAGGGTATTACGCCATGGCGATTTGCAGGAAATTTCGAAGGGAATTCCTACCGCCTTCTCGACGAAACGCAGCCATCACATAGCGGCTACCCTCTACCGTGGTCAGCACCCAAAACCGCCCTTCCTTCTCTACTCGATCGACCTTTGCAGTCTGAACAACACGACCATCAGCATTACGGCCTGCAGGATCCTCACCTTCAAACCCAAACACCACGCCTCCGCCTACACCGGACATGATGAAAGCTTCTGTCAAATAGGCCGTGACAGGTTCAGCGAACCCCTGCTCCATAGCCCGGGCGATTCGCCGCAGATCGAAGTCAGAATGACGCTTGCTCTGAAAGTCGAGATTGATGGAGGTGCTCATTGAGTGTCCTTACATGAAGCGCTGGCAGATAGCTCGCTGAGGGCATCAGCTTCGAAAGCCGGCGACGCGGTTCTTAGAAGAAAGAGAAGATGGTGCTGAGACTGGCTTTCTGACGACGGCCAGGCCCTAGCAAGACGTAGACAGTATTCCTGGTAGAAGCGAAGACATCATCCACTAAAGAGGTACACATCGTCGACCGCACCCAACCGCCTGGAGGGAAGCGTCCCTCACTGTCATCAACAACACAGTGGGCAAACACAATCAGCGGCACCAGGCCCGCGGCTTTCACCTTGGCGTGCTCATCCTCGGTAAGGTCAGGCTCAAACAGCGTCCAGTCTTCGACGATGCAGTACGACCTGCGTGGGAAGCGCTTAGCAACCAAGGCACGAGCAGCTTCAGCAGAAATCTCGAGGCCCGCGGCTGGTACATGATTCTCTGTGAGGAGATCACTCTCGGCAGAGCTGCCTAGCTTGGGATCACTCATTGCAAGCTCCTCTCAGCGTTGAGAGCGTCGTACAAAACCCGCATGTTGGTGAGCGACGTCACATCTAGATTCGAACGGTAGGAATCGTGATAGACAGCCCCATCTTCAACCGTGATTACACACACGGCATCACGATCCTGTTCATCGCCGATCGTTAATTTGGCAACCTTCTCCATCTGCCATGTTCCGCTGCCATTCATATTCGCAGGGGTAACGACCCGGATTTCCTTGACGTAAACCTCGTCGTCCTGGGATTGGAGGACTTGCTGCAGTTTCAGCTCGTCATTGACCATGAGCTCACCCTCATGGCCCTTGCCCTCCCCGACCATCACCACCGTGAGGTGGAACCAGTGCTTCCGGAGCATCCGGCTAATGGCATGCCAGTGAGCGAGGCCATGGCCAAACATACCCGGTACGCCTGCCAAATCATTGTCGTCTGTTCTGAACATCGATCATCTCGGTGAAGCGATCGCCGAGGCGATGCATTGAAAATTCGGGTTGTTCGCCTGCCTTGGCGCCGCCCTACAAGACTGTTGTCTTCCGAGCATCCATCTCATCCCTAACCTTGTGGCAATATTTGAAAATTACGGCTCTGAAGTGACGAGCCGCCACAGGTACAAATATATCTGTTTGTGCGGCGGCAAGCAAACGCGGCATACCGTCTGCTTTTGCAGGAATCATGAAATGTCGCTGCGTCAATCTTATGCGTCAGTGCTGCGGCTTCTACGCACCCTCAAAGGTATGTCTCAAGAAGATCTCGCAGGATCTGTCACACAAGCAAACGTCAGTAGTCTTGAGCTAGCTAAAAGCTCGGCCACAGTTGACACGACTGCCAAGCTCGCCGACGCCTTGGGTGTGGAGCCGCTTACCCTGCTTGCCTTTGTAATGGCGAACAACGAGAACATTTCAGCACGGGATGCACTACTGGCTTCATTGCATGAACTGGATTTGCTGGGGATAGGAGACAGTCCGCTTCCGCCGGTTACTCAGCCCTTCAAACCCAAACGGGTGCTGGAAGCCCAGAAGAAACTTGCTGATGTTCAGGATTTCAAGTTGCGAGGCTACTCGCAGTCTGAAACTGCGCGAGAACTTGGGATACCTGAAAGCACGCTGCGTCGCCTGTGGCACCGCGCCAGCGAAGCTAAAAGCTAGCACCGTAAGAGGTATCATCTGGATGCGATGGCACAGAGGGCGGAGCCAGTTGCGGGCAATGAGCTGACATCCTGGCCACTCGTCAGCTCTTCAGCATGCAACCTTCCCTCTACCACCCCTTAAGCAGCTGACTGATTAAAGGAATTCGGCCAGCCAGCTGACGAGGATCACTTAAACGTGGGACGAATCGCCCCCTCCAGCAATGAGCCAGGATGCCGCTCTCCTCTTAGTATATTTTCTGTAGGGCCCAATCCTGGTTATTTAGTGTAGTTAAATATTTACTGATTCTGTTAGTCAGCCATTCTTCTTGCCGCACCCTTCACGTCTGTTTCTCTCGACTCAATCGACTGCTGACTATCTGTCCTTTACCCATCAACGCGTCACCGCCCGTCAGCCTCTCTTCCGATAGATCGACCCCTTTCTTCCAGTCCATCTCCAATGTTTCAAGGGCCTCCAAGTCCCTATCTCCCCACGCTTCACCCAAGGAGTCCACGATGTCCCTCACACTGAACATGGGTGGCGGTAACGCCCAGAATGACTGGCCGGAACTGGAACGCGAGATCGATGACAACGACGGCCAGACGCCCGACCCGGATGCCGATCCCAACCTGACCGACGACGAACCTCGTGGCGTACCGGCCAGCGATCCGGAATCGGGTGCCTGATACCCTGCCCGTTCACGCCACGCCCACCGAACGCCAGACAAAAAACAGCCCGCCGGAGCGGGCTGTTTTCATGTCCGCCGATCAGACCGCAGCGGCCTTCTCGGAGCCCGAGGGCAACTCCCCCGTGTTCGGCCCGGGCACCTGGGTCGGTGCCGGGACGGTAGAGGTCACCACAGGCGCGCCGCCCCCCGAGACACGCCATTGCACGTCGGTGATCCCATAACGCTCGGCCATGGGTCGGCTGACCTTGCGAATCTTTTCGCGACCGAACTTGGGGATGATGCCGACGCCGGCATCGCAGCTTGCCCAGTGCCAGGCTTCGGCATTGTCCATCCGGTCCAGCCGGATGATGAAGTTGCGAGAGTGCCCATGCAGGCGATATTCGATGATGTACAGCTGTGGGGTTGGCATCGTTGGGCCCTCCTCTTCTCCATGGATGACACCGTCATTGATCGGGGTTTTCCGAGAAGATTCAAAAGATTAACAGACAAAATGATCAAGCGGCCTTGCGTCCTTTCCGAGGGGGTCACTGACCGGCCGGCACCAGCTGGATGGCCAGGCAGAACACCCCGAGCAGGATCCAGAACACCAGGAAGATCCAGGGCGTACGCATGGAGAACAGCAACGACTTTCGATAGCCGCGATGGCTCGATTCCGCCTCGTTGAACAGCGGCCAGTCGTCATAGGGCATCCCCACGGTGGGTTCGTTCCTCAACAATTGGCTTTGCTTGAAATGCCAATGGTCGATGATGCCGTAGCTGGTCTTGAGGCCCGGCAGCGCGTTGAGCGTGCTCAGGATGCCCAAAAGCGCCAGAAACGGTGGCACGAACAGGGTGAACAGGTTGCCCCAGGACGGGTTGACATTGGCCATCGAAGAGCCGAATGCGATGACCAGGAACGATTGCGCCGCCAGGTAGCCGTCGGTTCGGTTGGCCAGCATGGTCGTTTCGTACTGGATTTCGCGGCGATAGAACTCCAGGCGCTCGCGTGGAGAGCTGAAGACCAGCCCTCCTTCCGCAGCGCTCAAGTCGTCACTGTTGACCGATGTGATGATACGACTAGGCATGATTGGTACTCACGAGTGCTCCTCTACGAAGCCTGTGCCGGTAGCCATGCCGGGCTTGAGTACCACCTTGCGGCAATAGTCCTGCTTCTCGTCGAAGATCTCGTAGCAGCGGGCAGCGTCTTCCAATGCGGCGGTGTGGGTGATGATCGCTTCCGGGTTCAGTCGGCCGGCTTCGATGTGCTCGAGCAGCTCGGGCAGGTAACGCTGCACGTGGGTCTGGCCCATCTTGAACGTCAGGCCCTTGTCGAACGCGTCGCCGAACAGGAAGCCATGGATGAACCCGGCATACACCCCTGGCACGCTGACCACACCGCCCCGGCGGACGGCGGCCATGCATTGACGCAGCGCCTTGCCGCTGCTGCCTTGCAGCTTCATCGTGGTCAGGACGGTCTCGGTCGTGCTGCCCTTGGCTTCGAAGCCGACGGCGTCGATGACGGCGTCCACGCCGCGATGCCCGGCCGTGTGCTCGATGATGTACTCGGCGGGGTCGTCGATCTCGTGGAAGTTGACCGGAATGACGCCGTACTGCTGCTGCGCATAGCGCAGCCGATACTCGACATCATCGACCATGAAGATCTGCTCGGCCCCCAGCATGCGTGCGCACTCGGCCGCCAACAGGCCGACCGGACCTGCGCCGAAGATCGCCACCGACGAGCCTTGGCCGATCTGGGCGTTGACCACCGCCTGCCAGGCCGTCGGCAGGATGTCCGAGAGGAACAGGACCTTCTCGTCCGCCAGGGTGCCTGGGACCTTGAACGGCCCGGTGTTGGCCTTGGGTACCCTGACGTAGTCAGCCTGCCCGCCTGGGATGCCTCCGTAGAGGTGGCTATACCCGAACAACGCTGCACCCGGTGGAATGGCCTTCTTGTTGAGAATGGCACCGCGCCCGGTGTTGGTGGTTTCGCATGCGGCGAACAGGTCGTGGTTGCAGAAGAAGCAGCTGCCACAGGCGATCACGAACGGGATCACCACCCGATCGCCCTTCTTCACCGCGGTCACGCCACTGCCGACGTCTTCGACGATGCCCATGAACTCATGGCCCAGGATGTCGCCGCTTTCGGTTTGCGGAATCTTGCCGTGATACAGGTGCAGGTCCGAGCCGCAGATCGCGGTCGCGGTCACCTTGAGGACGATGTCGTCGTCTTGCTGGATGGTGGGGTCTGGGACGTTGTCGACTCGAACGTCGTTGGCGCCATGGTACGTCAATGCGCGCATGCGGTTATCTCCGTCGGTATCGTTGACGACGCTCTCTCCTGATAGCGAATCCGACACGGCAAGAGGTCGACACGGGCATGGGCCGTGCCTAGTTGGGAACCGCAAGAGCGTGCCAAAGCTCCATCGGTCATGAGAAAACTGACAGACGGTAGTGGTGAGACAGCGCGGCCTTGCACGACGCGTGGCCTTTCCTGTCCCTGGTGGCGTCGGCATGCCCGCTCCCGATCAGCGCACTGTAAAACGAGGGAACATTTGCGGCGGAACCTTGCTCCTACCTTCATTCCCACCCATTCAGGACCGGAATCCGCATGAAGCCTGCCAAGCCGCGTGCTACCGTCATCTGCCGCCATGCCAAGCAGGGCAGCAAGTGGCTGTGGGTGCGTAAAGCCAATGCCGACTGGACCTTGCCAGGCGGCAAGATCGAGCCAGGCGAGACGCCTCGGGAAGCGGCCCTGCGCGAATTGCTGGAAGAAACCGGCCTGCTGGCCGAGGACCTGCGCTTTCTGATGCGCTATGAGGCGCCGGGGCGGGTGCATTACGTGTTCGAGGCGGACTTCGCCGGGGCGCCCTGCCCGACTGCCAGGAACGAGATCGCCGACTGTCGCTTCGAGCGCTTCGACCGTACGCCTGAAGTGAAGACCGAAATCAGGGCAGTGATTCGTTCGCTGCTGGCCTGCGACAAGTCGATGGCGGCCTCCGTTCGCTAGGCTTTGTACGACAATTCGCTGAGCTGTGATCAGGCAAGGCGAAAAGAGGCAAGGCTGCAGCCTCCAACCGTCCTACCACAATCACGCATGCACGCTCCACTGACACGTGTCCTTCTCCATGGGCAACTCATCGATCGCGTGGATCATGCCGCTACCCAGGGCTTCGTCAGGCCCCAGGATCCGTGGGCTGGCCATCAGGTAACGGGGCACGTCCAGACGCTCGTGCGCCCCCTCGGTTCGCTCGGCCACGATCTCGGCGTACAGGCGCAGGTCGTAGTCCAGGCTCATGGCGTATTCGGCCATGCGCGAGTGATCGACGGAGCCGTGTAAGGTCCAGTGAAACGGATGGAATAGAAACTTACTGTAACGACATGCCGTGCGGTGCTCGCCTGCGAGAAACAGGATGTTGCCCATCGACTCGACCGTCCCCAGGTTGTGGGTATGCACGGCGATCGGCAGCGCCCGCAAGTAGTTGTACAAGGTGAATCCGTAGCTGCACTCTCCGCCCATGGTCGCGATATTGAGCTGCAAGAGATCGGCGCCCTTGTCGATGGCCCGTGAACAGGTGCTGATCAGGTTGCCGCAGGTCGAAGAGTTGATCGGGCCAGTGTAGTGGATGATGTGACGTGCCATGAGGTCCTCCAACAGTAGCGCCAGGCGAATATCCAGAAGCTGTCACTTTCCAGGATGCCTGCCGGGCCACGGTTTCAAAAAGAATGCTCGAGCGATGGCGCCCTAGCCATCGCTCGGCATGCAGCGGCCTGACCGCCTCTTACTGCGGTCCACCTTGGTCTTCGGTCGCCCCTTCGATGTCCGGATCGTCCGGCAGCACCTCAGGCTCCTCTTCCGCATCCAGCCCCAGCGCCTGCTCGGGTTCATCCAGTTCGTGTTCATCGACGATCAGCGGTTGATCAGCCATGGCCGTACTCCTGAGGGTCATGCACCCGCCTGGGGGCGAGCGTCTTCTTGGTGGAATCGACGACGGAGGCAAAGTTCAACCGGAACGCAGGTTCACCGTCTGCCTGGGGGCTGAAAGGAACCAGCCCCAGGCGAAACAGGTCGTTAGCAATGAATACCCGCGCTTTGCGGGCACTGTATTGCGAATGATTCGAGGGAGGCCGAGATGCCCCATCCGCTGACACGGCATCATGCCGAAAAGCGCCTAGGCGCCGCTTGTCCGATCTGCCTGGAGTGAGCCTGTGATCAAGACCCAGCCGATCCTCACCCCTGAGGTCGACCCTGCCACAGCGGTCCACCGCCTGAACGTGCTGACGATCAACGTGCACAAGGGCTTCACCGCCTTCAACCGGCGTTTCATCCTGCCGGAACTGCGTGAAGCGATGCGCGCCACGGGCGCCGACCTGGTGTTCCTCCAGGAAGTGCACGGCAGTCACAGCCAGCACGCCCTGCAGCACGCTGCCTGGCCTGAGACCTCGCAGTACGAGTTCATGGCCGACAGCATGTGGCCGCAGTTCGCCTACGGGCGTAACGCGGTCTATCCCCACGGCGACCATGGCAATGCGCTGCTGTCCAAGTTTCCCATCATCACCCATGACAACCTCGACGTGTCCATCAAGGGCAACGAAGAGCGCGGCCTGCTGCACTGCCGGCTCGACGTACCGGGCCATGACCAGGTGCATGCCATCTGCGTGCACCTGGGCCTGCGCGAAGCCCACCGGCAGCGACAAGTGCAGTTGCTGCTTGAACTGCTCGATCGGTTGCCGCCCACGGCACCGGTCATCATCGCCGGCGATTTCAACGACTGGCGACTGAAGGCCGATGACGTGCTGTCCCAGCACCTGGTGGAAGCCTTCGGCGAAAAGTTCGGCGCACCGGCACGCAGTTTCCCGGCCCGCCTGCCGTTCCTGCGGCTCGACCGCATCTACCTGCGCAATGCCATGCCCCATGGGGCGCAGGTGCTGTCCAAATACCCATGGTCCCACCTCTCGGACCACGCCCCTCTCGCTGCGGAGATCAACCTGTGAGTCGACCCTGGACCGATGGCAATCATGTCGACCTGCTGATCAATGGCGAGGCGTTCTACCCTCGCGTGTTCGAGGTCATGGCAGCGGCGCGCGAGGAGATCCTCTTCGAAACCTTCATCATCTACGACGACAAGGTCGGCAAGGAGCTGCGCGCGGTGCTGATCGCCGCCGCCCAGCGCGGCGTGCGTGTGGAAGTGGTGGTCGATGGGTATGGCACCGCCGAGTTGCCCGATGGCTTCATCGCCGGCATGACGGCCGCCGGCGTGCACTTCCACGTCTTCGACCCACAACCCAGGGTCGCCGGCATGCGCACCAATCTATTCCGGCGCCTGCACCGCAAGATCGTGGTGGTCGATGGCGAGCGCGCCTTCGTCGGCGGTATCAACTTCAGCGCCGACCACCTGGGCGACTTCGGCCCCATGGCCAAGCAGGACTACGCGGTGGAAGTCACTGGCCCGGTGGTGGCCCAGGTGCACGCCAGCAGCCGGCGCATGATGGCCCCTGTGCTCAAGCCCAAGCGCCTGGTCACCCCCGTCACCACACCGACCGGTCAGGTACGGGCGTTTCTGGTCGAGCGCGACAACCAGCGCCATACCACTGACATCGAGCGCGAATACCTGGAGGTGATGCGCACGGCCCGTCAACGCATCGTCATCGCCAACGCCTACTTCTTTCCGGGCTACCGTCTGCTGCGCGAGCTGCGCAACGCCTCGCGTCGCGGTGTGGAGGTCACGCTGATCCTCCAAGGTCAGCCTGACATGCGCTGGGTCCGTGCGTTGTCCCGGCTGCTGTACAACTACCTGCTGCAGGAAGGCGTGCGCATTCACGAGTACTGCGAGCGGCCGCTGCACGGCAAGGTGGCATTGGTCGATGACGACTGGTCCACGGTGGGCTCGAGCAACCTGGACCCGCTCAGCCTGTCGATGAACCTGGAGGCCAACCTGATCCTGCGTGATCGTGCGTTCAATGCCCAGTTGTACACGCACCTCAGCGAACTGGCCGGCAAGCAGTGCAAGGCCATCACCCTGGAACGCATGATCCGGGGCTACTGGTGGCGGGCGCCGCTGATCTTCGCCTGCTTCCACGCCACACGCTATTTTCCGCGCATCGCAGGGTGGCTGCCTGCCCACCGGCAGAAGCTCAAGTCGCTGCAGCCGAACGCCGAACTGCAGATCACCGGCCAGGAGGGCAACGTCTGATGGTCTCTAAAACCTGGCTGACCTGGGGCAAGCGGCTGTTCACCGTCCTGCTGCTGATCCTGATCCCTGCCCTGCTGTTCTCCCTGGCGCGCAACCTGGACTGGAACGAGGTCAAGCAGTCGCTCCTGGCCTACGAACCGAGCACCCTGGCGATCGGCCTGCTGATCGCCCTGTGCAGCTACCTGGTGTTCGCCAGCTACGACCTGCTCGGGCGCGCCTATACCGGGCATACGCTGCCGGTGCGCCAAGTGTTGCCGGTGGCCTTCGTGTGCTACGCCTTCAACCTCAACTTCACCACCTGGGTAGGTGGCGTCGCCTTGCGCTATCGGTTGTACGGACGCCTGGGGCTGGACACCGCGACCATCACGCGGATCCTGACCCTAGGCCTGCTGACCAACTGGATGGGCTACATGCTGCTGGCCGGCAGTGTGTTCGCCTTGCGCCTGGTGAAGCTGCCGGACAACTGGGCGGTAGGCGCGACGGGCCTGCAGATCATCGGCTTCGCGCTGCTGGCCATCGCCGCGACCTACCTGCTGGCCTGCGGCTATGCCAAGCGTCGTACCTGGCACATTCGCGAGCACGAGATCACCCTGCCCTCACTGCGCTTCGCCGCGTGCCAGATCGCCCTGGGCGCGACCAACTGGGCGCTGATGGCGCTGTTGATCTACTGGCTGCTGCCTGAGCATCTGTTTTATCCCTCGATCCTCGGCATCTTCCTGATCAGCTGCATCGCTGGGGTGGTCGCCCATATCCCGGCGGGCCTGGGCGTGCTGGAAACCGTGTTCCTGGCCCTGCTGGCCGGTCAACTCGGGCAAGGCACCCTGGTCGCCGCGCTGCTGGCCTATCGCACGCTGTACTACCTGATCCCGCTGATCGTGGCCGTGATCACATACCTGGTGCTCGAAAAGCGCGCCAAGCACATGCGCCAGCACACGTCTTCAGCCGTCAGCAAATCCTGAACCCCACCCCGTAGGAGTGCATCCCATGGCACAAGGTAGCAAAGCCAAGTACACCGACAAGCAGAAGCGCAAGGCCGAGCACATAGAGGCAGGTTACGAGGACAAGGGCCTGTCCAAAGCCGAAGCCGAGAAACGTGCCTGGGCCACGGTCAACAAGCAATCGGGCGGTGGTGAACGCAAAGGCGGCTCCGGACAGAAAACCAGCCAGCACGCCAAGGACGAAGCCAAGCACGATTCAGCCAAGCGTGCGGCGGCGACCCGCAAGGGCGAACCTCGTGCGGGTGAACACCTGGAGGATCTGACCAAGGCCGAGCTGCTCGAGCGTGCGCGTGCCCAGCAGATCGCGGGGCGCTCGACGATGCGCAAGGCGGAGTTGGTGGCGGCTTTGAAGTCATAACGCAAACGACACCCAAGGCAGTTGGGGCATGGGCTTGTTCACTTTGAATGTGAATGAGTCCATGCCCCTAGTTCTGTAGGTTTTCAAGTTCTGCAGGTGCTCATTAACCCACAGGAGTGATCCTGCTCTCAAGTTACTTAAATCGTGACGACTTCGAAAACAGTTCAGTCATGCATTGAAAAGGCTTCCGTGCTCTGACATTTGGTAATCCAGGCCATCACTGCTGACACCCTCATTCGGTTACGCCTACAAAAAAATCAAGCCCAGAAGGCTGCGACTTCTCAAGTAATGAGAAAATCTTTTCAGCTTGTCCAGCAGTTAAAAGCAACTCTCCGTCACACTCATCAGCTAATGACAACCAGCCTAACAGGCTCATGACATCAGCCTCCTTATGACGAGGAATGATTTCTTCGTATTTCAAAGAATCATCACTATTATTGTCCGGCAAAAAACCAGTTAACGAAATTTTCATCGAAAGTCCTTATTTGGATTTAGGCGTTTTCCGACCAGGCTTGGCAGGCTTGGTTTGATGCCCTGAAACAGGGTCGAACTCACCCGCGTGCTTGCCCTGTTTGTCGTAGATTTCAACCTTGCCATGCATGCTATCCCATTCATAAATGCGTCCCTTGCTATCTTTCCAACGTCTGCGCGTTTTGCCGCCCCCTTGCACGCCGCTTTTAGCTCTGACGCGCCTTGCATCAGGGAAAGCAATGAGATCGTTAGGAGCCGGATAATAATGATGATCATTGAGCACTATATAGAGTGGATCAAGCCCGGCCTCTGCCGGGAAGGTAACAATCAGATCATGACCATCAGGCAGTATGCCAGGGTAGGCTTCAACATTAATCTCAAGCGGTTCCAGCTCCCCACCTGCGTAGCTGGGTCGAAGTGGAGGAACGATCGGAGTAGTCGTAGGGGAAGAGGTAGCTGGAGTTCGCGCAGGTGTCCAAGTGAGGGTCACAGGAAGCCCTCCTGTTGAGCCTGGCATTGCTATGTCTACTCTGTAGCGACCTGCCTGCAAATCAAGCGTTGCTTCGCGTATGGGTATGCTCTTGGAAACGCGCTCACCGTCAGGCCTGACCATCAGCACGTGATACCGGCCATCGCCTTTACTGTCGTAAATCAGTCTGTACGGCAGCTCGACCTTCCCTTCGGCAGCTGTCGCAGCAGGTAAGACAGCATCCGCTGAAAAGCCGATCTCGCGGGCATCAATGCTCAACCCAAAGCGAAAATGCGAAGGTGGTCTGTCCTGCTCCTCACTGGCGGTCGAACTGGAATAGAACAGGGCAGCTACACCGGTAGTAACAGCGCCGCCGGATCCTAACGTAGCGACCTTCCCTAGTGAGGCCGCCGCTTGCGTGATCGTTTGACGCAAGGCCGAAAGGGCTGTCTCCGCCAACGGGACGATACCGTGCCCAGGCAGTGAAAGCCCAACAGGCGCACGGCCAGCAAAGCGATAGGTATTGAGTAGCTGAGCAAGGGACCTTTGAGCGATGCCAGGCAATGCCTGAAGCTGGACATGTGCAGCTTCAACGGCGGCAGTGACGGTCGCAAGCACTTCTTGCGATTTGGTACTGCCTGACGTGGAGGGTTGAGTCAAGTGAGCCTCGAACTCGTTCGACAGCCCCCCGGAAACCTGCCGCAAGTGCTGGTCGATCGCTTCAGCGTTTTCGTAGGCTGGGCCATTTTGAAGCTGAGCAGTGGCTTCGCCGAGTTGTGCGTGCAGGCGATTAAGGGTGCCATCCACTGCTTGAGTGATCGCCTGTTGCTGAGCGTCCATGAACGCACTGGCGTCAACCATCAGCCGATCCACTACGCTCGTGAGGTCAGCCACGATCGTGGCCGCCTGCGCTTTCAGTGTCTCATTGAGCTGAGCCAGACCTGCCGGATCAATCCTCTTGTTGACCCGCGAGATGATGACTTCGATTTCTTGATAAAGGCGTTCGACAGATTCTTGGAATGCGTTCTTTGCAGATTGGACCTGGAGCGAGGTCTGAGAGGACAACATGGCGAGGTGTGCTTTCAGCGCTTCAGCTTTTTGTGTCACCTGCTGGCTGGTGTGGCGCGCTACCTCAGTCGCTTTTGCGGCGATGGCGTCACGACGTTGCGCGCGTTCCAAGCTGGCCTTCAGACGAGCCAAGCGCTCTTCCAAGGCCTTGATCATTTCGCCCGTGACACGTGCTTGCAAGGCCGCATTGTATGACCTTTGGTATAAGCTCTGCTCTGCTTCAGGAAACGCATCCCAGGCTCTCCAGTGTCGAGGCACACGCGACAGGGTCGCTGCCTTTATATCGGTCGCTTCGAGCTGAAGCACGTCACTGCCTGAAAAGGCCGTAGCGTCCGATGACGATACAGTGAGGTCATGACTCGCCTGAGCCAGCAGCGTTTCGACCGTGCTGATGTAACCCAGAATCTCAGCCTCGCTACGAGACGAGGTATCTTCTGGAACGCCAAGCTGGCTCAGCGTATCCAAAACAGATTGACGGGCACCCGCGATCAAGGGTTCATAAGAAGCGTCCAAGTACGCTTTGACACGCGCCAGCTCATTTGAAATGTCTTGCATCATGCGGTTGTACGTTGCGAGTTGCTGCCTGCCTTGCCTGTCACGCTCACTATAGAGGTAACCGAATGAAACAGCATCGAACGGTAAAGGTTCGGGTTCCGGGCGCACAATGATGGGCGCAACTCCATCTGCATGAAATCAATCCTCCAGGTCAGTTTTAAACCCACAGCGGCGAGCCGGAAAGTTATACGGCCATGATCAAGCGCTCAACACGGAAATCCAATCAAGATGTAAATATCGTGACGCCGAAGTTCGGCAAAACTGAAGCAGTGCTCTGACGAAAATTTTCTACATCCACCTGTTCTAAGCCATCACTTATATTGCTGTAGGAACGTTAAGCTATATGCGTAGGAAATTTAAAAAATTACCTTAACGGCATGCACTTAATCTCCCGTATCGTCTACGGTATTCGCTACGCCCTATCACGCCCCCTTGCAGCCTGCCGCCTACCCCTTTAGGGTGTGCACCACTCCCCCCACAGAGCCTGCCGCCATGCGCGCCTGCCTTTTCATGATCCTCGGTTTGTCGTGTACCCACCTGCTCGCCCAGGAAGCCCTGCCGGCCATTGCCCAGGTGCGGACCACTGGCTGGACGCTGAACGACCAGTTCGACAAGGGCTTCACCCTGGACGACGGCACCCGTGTCCTGATGATCGCGCGCAGCCTGTCCAGCGCACGGCTGGTCAACAATGCCGTCGAACATACGCCCGACGGGTATCTGAGCGAGCGTGGCGTGGCCTATGTGGCCGATATCGAGAAACTGCCGCGTGTGGCCCAGGCGGTCCTGGTGCCGACCATGCGCTCGGCGCGTTACCGTATCCTGCTGGACCGTGATGGCCAGGTCGCCGAGCGCTATGCCGGTGACCGCGACAGCGTGCAATGGCTGGAGCTGAAGAATGGCCAGGTGACGCGTGAGCAGCGCTTTACCGATCTGGTGGGGCTGCGTCAGGCGCTTGCGGGGTTGGTCAGTGCTCAGGCAGCGCCTTGAGCCTGTGCTGGGTCGTATGGCGTTGATGCTCGGTTGCCTTGGCTGGCGGTGATGGCCTGGTAGACGGGGTTGGCTGGTTTTATGGCCCCTGCGGGGCCAATCGCGGCACTGGGGCCGCTCCCACAGGTGACCGCGATAGCCTGCAACCCTGCGGTGGGACTACGGGTGTGAGCGGCCCCTGTGCCGCGATCGGCCCCCCGCCAGGGGTCGCCAGGACAGCCCCTAGATCCGATCTCCCACAGGTGACCGCGATAGCCTGCAACCGCGCGGTGGGGCTACGGGTGTAGGAGCGGCCCCTGTGCCGCGATCGGCCCCGCCAGGGGCCGCCAGGACAGCCCCTAGATCCCCGATCTACTTGAAGCTCGAAGTGTCCTACCATCCCCCCTCACGACGCCTTACGCGTCCGCTTGGCCGGCTTCTTCTCTTTTTCCTTCTCGGCAGACGCCTTGCCGGCCGCCGTTTTCCGGGTCGTCTTCCTCGGCTCGGCCGGCTTCGTCGCAGCGGCCTTGGCCGCGCCGCGCTTGCTCCCCAGACTGCGCTTGAGCAGCTCGGTCAGGTCGAGGATATCGGCGCCCTTGCGCCCTTCCTCGTCGCTCTCCTTCTCGACCACGCTGATCTTGCCCTTGCTGGCCTTCTCTTCCACCAGCTCCATGATCGTGTCGCGAAACGCGTCGTGATAGTCCTCGGGCTGCCAATGGCCGCTCATGTCGCTGACCAGCCGCTTGGCCATGTCCAGCTCACGCTTGTCGAGCTTGGCCTGGGTCACGCTCTTGTCCAGCTCCAGGGCCTCCAGACCCCGTACCTCGTTGGGCCAGCGCAGGGTGATCAACACCAGGGCGTCTTCCAGCGGACGCAGCAGGGCCAGGTGCTGCCGGGTGTGCAGGACCACGGTCGCCAACGCCACCTTGCCACTGCCCGCCAGCGTCTCGCGCAGCAGCGCATACACCTTGCCACCGCGCTTGTCGGGGCTCAGGTAATACGGGGTGTCGAAGTGCTGCAGCGGGATCTCGCTGGCGTCGACGAACGAGAAGATGTCGATCGTCTGGGTCGCCTCGGGACGCGCATCGTGGATCTCCTCTTCGCTGATCACCACGTACCGGCCTTTCTCATGCTCGACGCCCTTGACGATGTGCTCGCTGGCGATCTCCTTGCCGGTGACCTTGTTGATCCGTTTGTAGCCGACCGGCTCCATAGTGCGCTTGTCGAGCCAGTCGAAATCGATTCGCTCGCTGCTGACCGCCGTGTTCAGGGAAACCGGGATGTGCACCAGGCCGAAGCTGATGGCGCCTTTCCAGATAGCTCGAGGCATCGTGATGCTCCTGATGAAAGTCCATTCATGACACGAACGAAGACGAGCGCCGCAGCGCTCGTCTTCAGTCTAGCGTGAGCCCCGCACGGCGTCGGTCGAACCGAATGGCCGTGCGTCCGGCTTCATGGCAGCGGATCGCCGCCGGTGACGCCGAAGATCTCGCCGGTGATGTAGCTCGACTCCTGGGTCGCCAGCAGCACATACAGCGGTGCGCATTCGGCCGGCTGGCCGGGGCGCTTCATCGGTACCTGGCTGCCGAACTCCGGGATCTTCTCCTGTGGCTGGCCGCCGCTTGGCTGTAGCACGGTCCAGACCGGGCCGGGCGCCACGGCATTGACCCGGATGCCCTTCTCGATGACCTGACCGGCCAGGGCCTTGGTGAAGGCCACGATCGCCGCCTTGGTGCTGGCATAGTCGAGCAGGGTCGCCGACGGCTGGTACGACTGGATCGACGCGGTGTTGATGATGGTGGCGCCAGCGGGCATCAGCGGCACGGCCTCCTGGCACAGCCAGAACAGCGAGTACACGTTGGTCTTCATGGTGTGGTCGAACTGCTCGGAGGTGATCTCGCTGATGTCCTTGCGCGCTTCCTGCTTGCCAGCCACGTTGACCAGCACGTCCAGGCCACCCAGGGCCTCATGGGCCTTGCGGGCCAGGCTGCGTGTGAAGGCTTCGTCCTTCAGATCACCAGGCAGTGCGACCGCCTTGCGGCCTTCAGCTTCGATCAGCTTCACCACTTCCTGGGCATCGGGCTCTTCTTCGGGCAGGTAGTTGAGCACGATGTCGGCGCCTTCACGGGCGAAGGCAATGGCGGCGGCACGGCCAATACCGGAGTCGGCACCGGTGATCAGCGCCTTGCGCCCCTTCATGCGACCGAAGCCCTTGTAGCTGTCTTCGCCACAGTCCGGCTTGGGCGTCATGCCCTTGTCCAGGCCAGGCGGGTTCTGCGGCTGGGCCGGGAACGGCGGTTGCGGGTACTGGGTCAGGGGGTTCTGCATGCTGAACTGATCGCGAGTGGTGTTGGACATGGGACCTGCCTCCTGAGAAAAATGCCTTGCGCCAAACGACGCGCTCATGGAATACGAGGTCTGGAACGTGACGAGGGTTTGCCGCGATGCAGACACGTCCCGATGAACGGTAGAGGCAGGCTGAAAGGTTTGAGCTATGCCTGTTCGCAGAGGCTGACGCTACGTCAGGAGCGGCATGAAAAAGGGCAGCTCGAGGCTGCCCTGTGTGTTGCGTATCACCTGCGCGGCGAAGGGCCTCTCAGCCCTTGCTGTGTTCGTCCGAGGTCGGCCCCGTGCCGCGCTTGATGCCGCGAGGCCCCATCAGCGCCCAGATCACCAGCCCGAGCACGGGCAGCACGATGACCAGCACTGCCCACATCAGTTTGGTACCCGACGGTTTCTCGCTGCGGAACACGCTGGCGATGACCCAGACGTCCATCAGCACGACAAGGATCGTCACGATGGTCCAGAAGTAACTCGGCATGTCGCCCATGGTCTTTCTCCTTTCAAACGTGGATCAGTGATCCTTCCAGCTGCCCTCGACAGCCACCGGGGGCAGTGCTTTTCCTTCAGTGAACGCGTGTCACGGTCAGGCTGATCGCAGCGATGCGCTCGACGATTTCATAACCGGGCTCTTCGAGCTGCTCGCCGAATACATCGGGGTCGATTTCTTCGTAGGTCCAACTCCAGGCCCGATCGGCCAGCCGTTGGCGCACGGCCTCGAGGAAGCCATCCCGCCCTTCGACGATCGCGATCCCCGAATACAGCAGCAGGCTGCCGCCCACGCTCAGGCGCTCGCACGCCTGCTCGAGGATGCGCAAGGACAGGTCGCTGCCCAGATTGCCGCCGCCGTGGCGATAGGTCCGCTGCTGCCCATCGATCATGTACGGGGGGTTGGCCACGATCAGGTCAAAGGTGCCTGTAGTGTCGGAGAGAATGTCGCTACGCTGTACCGTCAGGTTCTTCACACCAGCGGTCGCGGCGTTGACCTGGGTATAGCGCAGCGCCAGCGGGTTGATGTCTACGCCCAGCACCTCGGCATGGGGAGCGGACTTGGCGATCAGCAAGCCACCGATACCGCTGCCGCAGCCGATGTCCACGGCGCGTTGAATACGGTGATGGTGGCTCTGCAGGTGCGCCTGGATGACGCGGGCGAAGCGATAGCTGTCCGGGCCGAAGAACACCGCATCGGTACGATCGGTCGGATAGCCCGAATGCACCAGCAGCAGATCGTCCAGGGTCGACCAGCGCACCTGGCTGCGGAACGTCTTGCCCTGCTCGGCCACCACCTCGGCGGCTGCCATCAGCTGCAGGCGGTCGTCATCGAGCAAGGCAAGGGAAAAAGGACGGTTCCAGCCGAAGACATCGCGCAACGTGGAGGCCTGCTGGGCGGCTGCCCGGGCGTTGTTGCGCTGGTGGGTGACCGGCGTGACGCTGGTGAAGCGATAACGCTCCTGCTTCAGCCATCGGGCCAGTTCCAGCAAGGCCGCATCGGCCTGAGTCACGTCATGATCATGAATCGGGGTGTCGGACAACACCATCAGCAGGGTCTCCCTTCCGCTAGGCCGGTATGGCGAATGTAGTCACGTGTCGCTTGCAGGCCTTCAGGCAAGGCATGCCGGCTGCCGAACATCTGCTCGATCAGTTCGGTGACCGAGGCTTTGCTGGCGCGCCCTGCCGAGGGTTCCTCGATCTTGAGCGACGCTTCCCATTTGCCTGGCATCACCCGACGTGGTGCCGGGCCTTGCCAGTCGGCGGCGATCCAGTCATGCCATAGCTGGCGCTCGTACGGGCTGAAGACGCCGAACATGGGCGCGGTTGGACCTTCCAGCAATCGATAGAAACGACTCTCCATGGGGTCGGCCCCACGGCGAACCCAGCGCTGGTTTTCCAGCGCGGTCAGGAAGGCCGACATGCTTTCGCCAGGCGCCAGCCACTGGTTGATGGTGCGGCCTTCGAGGCGGCAGTGATCGGCATGCATGAACTGACCGAACACCCGCTTGCGCTCCAGGCTCGCGACCAACTCGCCGTGCAGGTCGAAAGCGCCGATCAGCGACGGCGTGTCGATACCCAGGTCGTTCAGGCGGTAGCCTTGGCGTACGCGTTCGTAGAAGGCTTCTGCCTCCTGCGCCGGGCAAAGCTGGTGCAGGGCCTCGATGGCCTTGCGCGCATGTCCGCTAGCAGCATTGTCGATGGTGATGTGCAACTGGAAGTAGAAGCCGTCGATGCCCAGTTCGGCCAGTTCGTACGTGGTGATGAGCAGGTGCAGCGGGGGCTGTTCGTAGCCCAGGTTGTAGCCGATGACTTCCGGCAGGAACGCATCGCTGTGCATGCCAAGCGCCAGCTGGATGCCACCTTGCAGGTAGCGCCCATCGTCCAATGGCACCGCCTCGAGACAACCGAGCCGACTCATCAGACGTTGATAGATCGAGACATGGTTGCTGCGCAGGTCACCATCGCCAAGCTCTTCGAGGTAGGTACGGATCAGCCCGTGGTAGCGTGGGTCCTGCCAGTGCTGCAGGGTCCCATACAGCCAGGCGCCGTCAACCAGTTTGGTCGGCGTCACCTGTTGGAGAAAATAGAGTGCTTGGGAGCGGTTGGCGAAATAACGTCGGGGTTCGCCGTCCTGACGGGCCTTGAGGTAGGCAGCATAGGCCGACGCGACACGGGCGGCGTGCCGCGCGGTCCAGTCGTCCAGGCCAGCGGCAGTGTCCGGCAGGTCGTCAGCCATGGCGCGCGTCCCTTCCAGCTGCTGGGCAAGCCAGCGCGCGCTGTCGACAGGATGGCCGGCCAACAGAGCCTGGTAGCGATCCTTGAGCGTGGTGGCAGTCACGGGCACGTTGGCTGGAGCGGCGGTTCGGACGATGGTCGCCTTGCGGGTCATGACGGTCATGGGGCGGCCCTCTTGGACTTCAATGATCTTGTTCTGAGGAAGACGTAGGTTCGGTTTCAGCCGTAGGGCTCGTGATCGGCTTGTCGGGTTGCTTCATCAGCAGGGAGGGTTTGCTCTGGTCAGCATCCTTGGCCGGGTGGTCGCTGCGATCGAAGCAGCCGCCCAACAGGATCAGGCCGGTGGACAGGCAAAGGATCGAGATGATGCGCATGGAATGCTCCTCGAGGCTCGACAACGCGCGGCGTCACAGGCAGGCGCCGCGCGTCGCACGTTAGGATCGACCGCCTTTGCGTCCGGATTCCGAGGACTTGTCATGAGAAGTCCCGGAGGCCTTCCCGCCTTTCTTGCCGGCCTCGGAGGCCTTCTCGCGGTCGTTTGCGAAGTTGCCACTACCTTTCTGACCGCTACCGCTCTGGCTACCGCCTTGCTTGTTACTGGCCATGATCGTTCACCTCATGAGGGTTATAGGACACGGGCTTCGCACCGTGCATAGGTTCCGATCGACGCTTTCGCAATAGATTCGATTTTTCTGCACCAGGTCGGATCAGCGGTCGGAATACCTGTCGCCTCGGCCATTGGCACGATGGTCTGTGCGCCGATTCCGTTTTCTGCTCTCGCTCAGGCCCAAGCCAGGGCCTCTGCTGGCGATTGTTCAACACTGTTTCGAATATTGTCGGACGTGCCAAATTCTCGACGTAATGCCTCTTCCGACGAACGGTTTACCGTTTGCCTTGCACGGGTGTAACGCAATATTTACAGGTGCCTATGGGATCCCATTGCCTATTCCGAGGCGCTTTTTTGACCCCTGGTCGAGTTTTTGACGCGCCTTCAGGTGAAATCTGCCGCGCTATACCCCTATTCAGCCATAGGGCCATAGATCGCTCGTTGACGTCAGAAATTGCCAGGGGGACTTCACTCAGTAAGGGCGCACCCCGCCCCGCCGGAGGTGTCGAACAAACCGCCTGGCCTGACCTCGGCAGCACTCGAGGAATGGAACAGGAGTTGTCATGGAAAACATCGTCGTCGCCGATAAAGCCACATCACAGATCAGCAACCTGCAAGGCAATTCCTTCCAACTCAGCGGGCCCGGCGTGGTGCAGATGCCCGTCTCACCCTCTCAGGTCGCGTCGGTCAGTCGCAGTGGCCAAGACCTCACGATCAACCTGAGGTCGGGCGAGCGCATCCACATCGGCAACTTCTTCACGCCCGACGCCGACGGCAACCAGAGCGACATCGTGTTCACCGGCGACGACGGTGTCATGTGGCAGGCCCAGTACAGCACCGAACCCTTCGACGGGTTCACCTTCAACGAAGTCGAGTCGCTGGACGAGCTGTTGGCGAGCAACGAGGTGATCTCCGCCAACCAGACCTTCGCCTTCGCCGGTCTTGGCCTGTTGGGCGCAGGGGGCGCCGCCGCAGCGGCGGGGGGTGGAGGTGGTGGCGGTGGCGGTACGCCGACTCCCGTCACCCCAACGGCACCGGCCAACCTGGCGTTGTCCGCCGACGGCTTGTCGCTGACCGGGACCGGCATCCCGGGCGCTACGGTGAACGTGCGCGGCCCGGACGGTACCTTGCTGGGCAGCACGGTGGTCGGTGCCGATGGCAACTTCACCGTGCCGCTCGACACACCGCAGAACAATGGCCAGACCGTGGTCGTCGACCAGACCGACCCCACGGGCGCCACTTCCGACCCCGTCGTCATCACCGCGCCCGACACCCAGGCCCCCGCCGCGCCAGCCAACCTGCAGCTGAGCACCGACGGCCTGACCCTGACCGGCACCGGCGAGCCAGGGGCCACCGTCACCGTGCGCGATGCCAATGGTGCGGTCCTGGGCACCGCCGTGGTCGCTGCCGACGGGACGTTCAGCATCGGCCTGAGCGCGCCGCAGCTCGACGGCCAGACTCTGACGGTCGATCAGGCCGACGCCGCCGGCAATACCTCCGCCGACGCGTCGCTGACCGTGGCCGACGTGACCGCACCTGCAGCGCCGGCCAATCTGGCCGTGAGCGCCGACGGCCTGTCGCTCAGCGGCACCGGCGAGCCCGGTGCCACGGTCACCGTGCGTGGTGCCAATGGCGCCGTGCTCGGGACGGCCGTGGTGGGCACCGATGGTACGTTCAACGTGCCGTTGGGCACCGCACAGACCGACGGCCAGACCTTGAACGTCGAGCAGACCGATGCCGCCGGCAACGTGTCTCCGACTGCCTCGGCAGTGGCACCGATCGGTGCGGATGCACCGCCGGCGCCTACGGCGCTGGCCCTGAGCGCCGATGGCCTGACCTTGACCGGCCGCGGCGAGCCTGGCGACACCGTCACCGTCCGAGGTGCCAACGGTGCCGTCCTGGGCACCGCCGTGGTCGCCGCCGATGGCACCTTCAGCGTGTCGCTGGGCAGTGCACAGCTCAACGGCGAAACCCTGAGCGTGGTCCAGGCCAACCCCGAGGGCCTCGTCTCGCCGACAGCCACCTTCGTCGCGGCCGACGTCACGGCCCCGGGTGCCCCCACTGGTCTGCAGGTCGGCGACGATGGGCTGACCCTGACCGGTACCGGCGAGCCCGGCGCTACGGTTACCGTACGCGGCCCTGACGGTGCGGTGCTGGGGACGGCCATCGTCGCGGCCAATGGCAGCTTCACGGTCACCCTGGGCAGTGCCCAGCTCGAGGGTCAAACCTTGACCGCCACCCAGACCGATGCGGCCGGCAATACATCGCCAGCGGCGGTAGCGACCGCACCGACCGGCACGGAGGCACCGCCTGCGCCTGCCGATCTGGCCTTGAGCGCCGATGGCCTGACCCTGACCGGGACCGGCCAGCCCGGCAACACGGTCACGGTCCGCGCCGCCGACGGCAGCGTGCTCGGGACGGCCGTGGTCGGTGCCGATGGCACCTTCACGCTCACCCTGGCGACCGCTCAGCTCGACGGCGAGACCCTTTCCGCCGTGCAGACCAACGCTGCAGGTCTCACCTCCAGCGTCACCACCTACACCGCCGCCGACGTCACCGCGCCGCCGGCCCCGACCGACGTACAAGTGGCCAACGACGGCCTGAGCCTGAGCGGCCGCGGTGAACCGGGTGCCATTGTGACCGTGCGCGATGCCAACGGCGCCGTCCCGGGCACCGCCGTGGTCGCAGCGGACGGTACCTTCACCGTGGACCTGGACACCGCCCAACTCGACGGCCAGCAGCTGAGCGTCGAGCAGGCCGATGCGGCCGGCAATGCGTCGCCCGTGGTCTCGGCCTTCGCGCCCAACGGTCCCGACGCGCCTGACGCGCCCACCGACCTGACCCTCAGCGCCGACGGCCTGACCCTGAGTGGCGTAGGGGAACCAGGCAACATCGTCACGGTACGTGGCGCCAACGGCACGGTGCTCGGTACCGCGGTGGTAGCGGCCGACGGTACTTTCGCCGTCACGCTGGCCACGGCGCAGCTCAATGGCGAGGCCCTTTCGGCCGTGCAGACCAACGCTGCCGGTGCGACCTCGCCCTCTGCAGCCTATACCGCTGCCGACGTCACCGCGCCCGATGCACTCGACGACCTGCAGCTGGCCGCCGACGGTGTAACCCTCACCGGCACCGGCGAGCCCGGCGCCACCGTCGCCGTACGCGACGCCTCGGGCACCGTGCTCGGCAGCGCCATCGTGGCCGCTGACGGCACGTTCAGCGTGACGCTGAGCAGCGCGCAACTGAACGGTCAGACCTTGTCGGTCGAGCAGACCGACCGCGCCGGCAATACGTCGGTCGCGAGCGAAGTAATAGCAACCGATGTGACCCCACCCGTGGCCCCGACCAACGTGTCGGTCGCCAACGACGGCTTGAGCCTGAGCGGTGTCGGCGAGCCAGGCGCCACCGTCACTGTCCGCGATGCCGATGGTGTCGTGCTGGGGACAGCGGTCGTCGCAGCCGACGGCACCTTCATCGTCGAGCTGGGCACCGCGCAACTCGAAGGCCAGGCGCTGACGGTCGAGCAGACCGATGCGGCCGGCAACGTGTCGCCGACCACCAATGCCTCCGCACCCATCGGGGCCGATGCCCCCGACGCACCGACGAACCTCGCCCTGAGCGCCGACGGCCTGACGCTGTCCGGCATCGGTCAGCCCGGCGCCACGGTCACCATCCGCGGTGCCGACGGCAGTGTGCTGGGCACCGCCGTGGTCGCAGCCGATGGCACCTTCGCCGTCACGTTGGCTACCGCCCAACTCAATGGCGAAACCCTGACGGCGGTCCAGGCCGACGCCGACGGCGCCACCTCGCCTTCGGCGTCCTACACCGCCGCCGACGTCACCGCACCACAAGCGCCAGGCGCCCTGCAACTGGCCGCCGATGGCGTGACCCTCACCGGCACCGGCGAACCCGGCGCCACCGTCAACGTCCGTGATGCCTCGGGCACCTTGCTCGGCAGCGCCATCGTGGCCGCTGACGGCACGTTCAGCGTGACGCTGAGCAGTGCGCAACTGAACGGCCAGACCCTGTCCGTGACGCAGAACGACGGTGCCGGCAATGCGTCTGCCGCCGTCGAGGTGCAAGCCACGGACGTGACCGCACCGCAAGCGCCAACCACCGTCGCCGTGTCCAACGATGGGCTGAGCCTGAGCGGGGTGGGCGAACCCGGCGCTACCGTGACCGTTCGTGACGCCACTGGCGCCGTCCTCGGTACCGCCGTGGTGGCCGCCGACGGCACCTTCACCGTGGCCCTGGGTACCGCCCAGCTCGACGGCCAGACATTGAGCGTCGAGCAGGCCGACGCCGCCGGTAACGTCTCCCCTGCCACATCCGCCTCCGCCCCCATAGGCGCCGACGCCCCCGACGCTCCAGCGAACCTGGCACTCAGCGCCGACGGCCTGACCTTGTCGGGTGTCGGCCAACCCGGCGCCACGGTCACCGTGCGCGGCGCCGACGGCTCCGTGTTGGGCACCGCCGTGGTCGCAGCCGATGGCACCTTCGCCGTCACGTTGGCTACCGCTCAACTCAACGGCGAAACCCTGACCGCCGTGCAAGCCAACCCCGCCGGCGCGACCTCGCCGTCGGCGTCCTACACCGCTGCCGATGTCACAGCACCGCAGGCGCCGTCCGACCTGGCCCTGAGTGGCGATGGCCTGACCGTGACCGGCACCGGCGAACCCGGTGCCAGCGTCACCGTCCGTAGTGCCAATGGCAACGTCCTGGGCACCGCGACGGTCGCCGCCGATGGCACCTTCAGTGTCATCCTGGGCAGCGCCCAGGTGGACGCGACCACTCTGACAGTCACCCAGGCCGATGCCGCAGGCAATGCCTCCCCTGCCAGCGAACTGGTCGTGGTCGACGTCACCGCACCCGCCGCGCCGACCGCGCTGCAGGTGACCACCGATGGTCTGAGCCTGCGCGGCCTCGGCGAGCCTGGGGCGACCGTCACCGTGCGCGATGCCTCGGGCGCGACCCTGGGCACGGCCGTGGTGGCGACCGATGGCACCTTCACCGTCTCCCTGGACACCGCTCAGCTCGACGGCCAGCAGCTGGTCGTCGACCAGACCGATGCCGCCGGCAACGTCTCGCCCACGGCCTCGGCCTTTGCGCCGGTAGGCGCCGATGCGCCCGAGGCACCGACGGGTCTGGCGCTCAGCGTCGATGGCCTGACCCTTTCCGGCACCGGTGAGCCGGGCGACACCATCACCGTCCGCAGTGCCGATGACCAGGTCCTGGGCCGCGCCGTGGTCGGTGCCGACGGCCGCTTCAGCGTGACCCTGGGCAGCGCCCAGCTCAACGGCGAGACGTTGAGCGTGGTGCAGACCAACCCCGCCGGCGCCAGCTCGCCGTCCACTGCCCTGGTCGCCGCCGACGTCACCGCGCCGCAAGCCGTGACCGGCCTGCAACTGGCCGATGACGGTCGAACCCTCAGTGGCACTGGCGAACCTGGCGCGCGAGTGACCGTCCGGGATGCGGCAGGCACGGTTCTGGGGGTCGCCACGGTCGCTGCCGATGGCACCTTCAGCGTGCCGCTCGGCAGCGCCCAGCAAAATGGTCAGACCCTGTCCGTGGTGCAGGCCGACGCTGCGGGCAACGCCTCGCCGGCCACATCGCTGTCTGCGCCGGACGTCACGACGCCCGCCGCGCCAGGCGCCCTGGAACTGGCAGCCGATGGCGTGACCCTCACCGGCACCGGCGAGCCCGGGGCAACCGTCAGCGTGCGCGACGCCCAAGGCACCGTGCTCGGCACGGGCCTGGTCGGTGCCGACGGTACCTTCAGCCTGACCCTCAACCGTCCGCAACTCGACGGCCAGAACCTGACCGTCCAGCAAACCGACACAGCCGGCAACCTGTCGCCGACCACGCCCCTGACCGTCGCCGACCTGACCGCACCGGCTGTGCCGACCGAACTGAGCGTGGCCGGCGACGGCTTGAGCCTGAGCGGTCGCGGTGAAGCCGGCGCCACGGTGAACGTGCGCGATGCCGACGGCAACCTGCTCGGCAGCGCCACGGTCGCGGCCGATGGCACCTTCACCGTCACCCTCGACACCGCGCAACAGCAAGGCCAGCCGCTGAGCGTCGAGCAGATCGACGCGGCCGGCAACGCCTCGCCCAGCGCGACGGCCTTCGCCCCGCAAGGGGCCGACGCCCCCGATGCGCCGACGGCCCTGGCCCTGAGCAGCAATGGCCTGATCCTGAGCGGTACCGGTGAAGCCGGTGCCACGGTGACCGTGCGCGATGCCAATGGCGTCGTGCTGGGCACGGCGCAGGTCGGCGCCGACGGTACCTTCAGCGTCACCCTGGACACGGCGCAGCTCAACGGCGAAACCCTCGACGTGCGCCAGGCCACGGCCGGTGGCACCTCGCCGTCTGTCGCCCTGGTCGCCGCCGACGTGACCGCACCGGTCGCGCTCGATGACCTGGTGCTCAGCACGGATGGCCGCACGGTCACCGGCACCGGTGAGGCCGGCGCCACGGTCACCGCGCGTGCCGCCGATGGTCGACTGCTCGGCAGCGCCCTGGTCGCTGCCGACGGCACCTTCAGCCTGGTGCTGAGCACGCCGCAGCGCGATGGCCAGGCCCTGTCGCTGAGCCAGACCGATGCGGCCGGCAACGCCTCACCCGACGTGGTGCTCGACGCGCCGGACGTCACCGCCCCAGCCGCACCGGCCGACGCCGTGCTGAACGCCGAGGGCCGTGTGGTCAGTGGGCGTGGCGAGCCTGGCGCCACGGTCACCGTCCGGGCGGCCGACGGCAGCGTCCTGGGCAGCGCCGTGGTCGCCACCAATGGGGTATTCGATGTCACGCTCGACGTGCCGCAACGGGCGGGCCAGCGCCTGACCCTCGAGCAGACCGATGCCGCTGGCAACACCTCGGCGGTCACCAGCCTGACCGCTGCCGACACTACCGCTCCGCTGGCACCGAGCAATCTGCAAGTGGCCGCCGACGGCCTGAGCCTGACCGGTACCGGCGAGCCCGGTGCGCGCATCGAGGTGCGCAGCGCCGACGGCAGCCTGCTCGGCAGCGCCGTGGTCGCGGCGGACGGCACCTTCAACGTCAGCCTGGGCGCCGCCCAGTTGGCCGGGCAAGTGCTGAGCGTCTCGCAGACCGACACGGCGGGCAACCTCTCCCCGACCGTCTCGGCCACCGCCCCGACGGGGGCCGATGCCCCGGCAGCGCCTGGCGGCCTGCAACTGAGCGCTGACGGCCTGACCCTGACCGGTACCGGCGAGGCCGGTGCCACGGTCACGGTCCGGGATGCCAATGGCGCCGTGCTGGGCACGGCCGTGGTCGGCACCGATGGCGCCTTCAGCCTGACGCTGGGCACCGCGCAGCTCGACGGCGAAGTGCTGCGCGTCACCCAGACCGCCGACGGTCAGACCTCGGCGTCCATTTCCCTGACCGCGTCGGATGTCACCGCGCCCGCTACACCGACCGGCCTGGCGCTCGGCGCCGATGGCCTGACGCTGACCGGCACCGGCGAACCTGGCGCCACGGTCACCGTGCGCGACGCCGAAGGCCGCTCCCTGGGCAGCGCCCAAGTCGCCGTCGACGGCAGCTTCCGCGTCACCCTGGACAGCCCGCAGCTCAACGGCCAGACCCTCGCGGTCGAGCAGGTCGACCGTGCAGGTAACCTGTCGGCGGCGACGCCACTGACCAGCGCCGACGTCACCGCACCGGTCGCACCGACCGACTTGCAGGTCAGCACCGACGGCCTGACCCTGAACGGCCGCGGCGAAGCCGGTGCCACGATCACCGTGCGCGGGCCTGACGGCGCGGCCCTGGGCACTGCGCAGGTCGCTGCCGATGGCACTTTCAGTGTGGCGTTGAGTGCCCCACAACGGGCCGGCCAGGCGCTGACCGTCGAGCAGGCCGATGGCGCAGGCAACCTGTCGCCTGCCGCAACCGCCTATGCGCCCCAGGCGCCCGTCGATGGCGAGGTGCCACCTGCGCCTGGCAACCTGCAGGTCAGCGCCGACGGCCTGACCCTGCGCGGTACCGGTGAAGCCGGCGCGACCGTGACCGTGCGCGGTGCGAACGGCGACATCCTCGGCACCGCCGTGGTCGCGGCCAATGGCACCTTCAGCGTGCCGTTGGCGACCCTGCAGACAGGTGGCCAGAGCCTGTCGGTGCAGCAAGCCGACGCCGCCGGCAACGTCTCGGCCAGCGTGCAGGCCACGGCGCCGGCTGGTGCCGGTGCACCGCCAGCGCCGACGGGGCTGGAACTGAGCGACAACGGCCTGACCTTGACCGGCACCGGCACGCCCGGCACCTTGGTCACGGTCCGCGGACCGACCGGTGCCACCTTGGGCACGGCAGCCGTAGCGGCCGATGGCTCCTTCGTGGTCAACCTGGGCAGCGCTCAGCTCAATGGCGAGCGCTTGACCGCCGTACTGACCGATGCCGCGGGCAACCGCTCGCCGTCGGCCGACCTCACCGCGCCGGACGTGACCGCACCGGCTGCGCCCACCGACCTGGCCATCGACACCACTGGCCTGGTCCTGACCGGCGCTGGCGAGCCGGGTGCCCAGATCACCGTGCGCGACGCCGACGGCAACCCGCTGGGCACGGCCCTGGTCGATGCCCAAGGGCGCTTCACGGTCGAGCTGAACACACCGCAACTGGCAGGCCAGACGCTATCCGTCGAACAAGCCGACCTGGCCGGCAACCTGTCCGGCACGGGCACGGCGACCGCACCGTCCAGCCCGGATGCCCCCGAAGCGCCGACCGGCCTGTTCCTCGGCACCAATGGCACGACCCTCAACGGCACGGGCCAGGCAGGTGCCACGGTCACCGTGCGCGATGCCGCCGGCAACGCCCTCGGCACTGCCGTGGTGGGCGCCGATGGCAGCTTCACGGTGCCACTGGACCAGGCTCAGCTCGATGGCCAGACCTTGACAGTGGTGCAGGAGGATGGGGCGGGCAATGTCTCGCCGTCCATCACCGTACAAGCCGATGACGTCACCGCACCTGTGGCTGCCACGGGCCTGCAGGTCAGCGCCGACGGCGTCACCCTGTCCGGCACTGGCGAAGCCGGCGCCACCGTGACCGTTCGCGGCCTGGGTGGCGTGTTGCTGGGGACCGCCGTGATCGCCGCCGACGGCACCTTCAATGTGCCGCTGGGCACGCCGCAGACCGATGGCCAGACCCTGTCGGTCATCCTCACCGACAGCGCTGGCAACGTCTCGCCGCGCATCACCGCCCAGGCGCCGGAAGGGGCCCAGGCGCCGGCCGCGCCGGCCGCCTTGCAACTGAGCGAGGACGGGCTGACCCTCAGCGGCACTGGTGCCGCCGGGACCACCGTCAGCGTGCGGGGTACCGACGGGACCTTGCTGGGCAGTGGCACGGTCGGCGCCGATGGGCGCTTCAGCGTCGCGTTGGGCAGCGCCCAGCTCGATGGCGAAACCCTCAACGTGGTCCTGACCGATACCGGTGGCAACGCCTCGCCGTCCGCCGCCGTGGTCGCCGACGACAGCACCGCGCCGACCCTGCCGAGCGACCTGCAAGTGACCAGCGATGGCCTGAGCCTCACCGGCACCGGCGAGGTCGGCGCTACGGTCACGGTACGCGCTGCCGACGGCACCCTGCTCGGCAGTGCCGTGGTCGCCGCCGATGGCACCTTCAACGTGCCGCTGGGCACCGCGCAACTGGATGGACAGACCCTGTCGGTCACGCTGACCGACACGGCGGGCAACGACTCGGTCCCCGGCTCGGCCAGCGCACCGGCCGGCGCCGATGCGCCAGCAGCCCCCGACGCCCTGCAACTGAACCTGGCCGGCACCGCCTTGAGCGGGACCGGTGTCGCCGGCGCCACGGTCACCGTGCGCGCCGCCGACGGCAGCGTGCTGGGCACCGCCACGGTGGCCGCTGATGGCACCTTCAACGTCGACCTGGCCTTGCCCCAGCTCGATGGCGAAGTCCTCAGCGTGACCCAGGCCACGGCAGATGGCACCTCGCCGTCGGTGCCGTTCGCCAGCTCCGACGTGACCCCGCCGGCCGCGCCGACCGACCTGGTCTTCAACGACGCGGGCGACCGCCTTACCGGCGTCGCCGAAGCCGGCGCCACCGTGCAGGTACGCGGGCTGGGCAACAGCGTGTTGGGCACGGCGGTCGCCGCCGCCGATGGCAGCTTCACCCTGGTCCTGTCGCCGGCCCTGAACCCAGGGCAGACCGTCTCGGTGGTCGCCACCGACACGGCGGGCAACGCCTCGACGCCTGCGCCGGTCACCGCCCCTGGCACGCCGACCGACACCGTCGCCCCGGACGCGGCCGCGAACGTGGCGATCAACGCCAGCGGCAACCTGCTCACCGGCAGCGGCGAGGTCGGCACCCTGGTCACCGTCACCAATGGTGCGGGCGTCCTGCTCGGCACCGCCACCGTCGGCAGCGACGGTGCGTTCGCCGTGGTGCTGGCACCGGCCCAGGACATCGGCCAGCCGTTGAGCGTCACCTTGACCGATGCGTCGGGCAACGTCTCGACCGCCACGTCGTTGCTGGCGCCCAACCTGATCCAACCGCAAGCGCCGGCCGACCTGGCGGTTTCCACGGACGGTGCATTCCTCACCGGCCGCGCCACACCCGGCCTGCGCATCTTCGTGCGCAGCTTCGGCGGACGCCTGCTCGGCTCGGCGGTGACCGCCGTGGACGGCGCCTTCGTGGTCAGCCTCTCGCCCGGTCAGACCGATGGCCAGGCCTTCGATGTCACGGCCGTCGATGCACGGGGCAACGTCGCCCCTGCCGAAACCCTCACCGCACCGGACACCACGCCACCGGCGGCGGTCACCGCCCTGGTGGTCAGCCCCGACGGCGCCAGCCTGGCCGGCAAGGGCCAGGCCGGTGCCACGGTGACCGTCCGCGACCCGGCCGGCACTGCCCTGGGTACCGCTACCGTGGACGACACGGGCAGCTTCCTGGTCGACCTGGCGCCGCCACTGGCCGAAGGTCAGGCGGTGACGGTGGTGCAGGTCGATGCCTCGGGCCTGCCGTCCGACGCGGCCCCGGCCGAAGCGCCGAGCGCCGATGCGCCGGCTCCGGCCACGGGCGTGGCCATCGATGCCCAGGGCACGACCGTCACTGGTAATGGTGCCCCCGGCAGCACGGTGGAAGTCCGTGACGCCGACGGCAACGTGATCGGCAGCGCCGTGGTCGACGCCGACGGCACCTTCAGCGTGCCGATCGCCACGCCACAGACCAACGGCCAGGCCCTCGACGTAGTGGTGCTGAACCCCGCCGGCGAGTCGCTGCCGACGGCGATCACCGCCACCGACAGCACGCCACCCGCGCCGGCCGACACCCTCGCGGTCAACCCCAATGGCCTGGTGCTGTCCGGGCAAGGCGAAGCCGGGGCGACGGTCACCGTGCGCAATGCGGCGGGCACCGTCATCGCCACCGGCGACGTGGGGCCGACCGGCAGCTTCTCGATCACCCTGCCCGAGGCGCAGAACCAGGGCGAGCGTCTGGAGGTGACGCTCACCGACGCCAGCGGCAATGCATCGACGCCGGCGGCGGTCGATGCGCCCAATGTGCTCAACCCGCTGCTGCCAGGCGGCGTGACCCTCGACGCTGGCGGCACGCAACTGAGCGGCATCGGCCAGGCCGGCTCGACCATCACCCTGCGCGATGCCGACGGTGCGGTGCTCGGCAGCGCCACGGTCGGTAGCGACGGCGTCTTCACGGTGCCGCTGAACACCGCGCAAACCAATGGCGAATCGTTGTCGGTGATCGGCACCTCGCCGGCCGGCCAGAGCAGCGACCCGGTCAACCTGGTGGCACCGGACACGACGATCCCTGCGCCGGTCACCGACCTCGTCGTCGAGGCCTCCGGCGACCAGCTCGGCGGCACTGGCGAGCCAGGTGCCCAGGTCGTGGTCCGCGATGACAGCGGTGCGGTGATCGGCAGCACCACCGTGGCCGCCGATGGCAGCTTCGTGGTGTCCCTGACTGCGGCACCCGCGGCCGGTCAGCCACTGCAAGTGGTGCAGATCGATCCGGCAGGCAACCGCTCCGAGCCGGTCCTGGCCGTGGCGGCCGACACCACGCCGCCTGCGGCGCTGGTGGACGTCGCCATCTCCGCCGATGGCTCGATCGCCTCGGGCACCGGCGAGGTCGGCGCCCGTGTCGAGGTCTTCGCCGATGGCCAGCGTGTGGGCACCGGCCAGGTGGGCGACAACGGTCGCTTCCAGATCACCCTGACGCCCGTCCAGGCCAATGGCCAGGCCCTGACCCTCACCCAGACCGACGCGGCCGGCAACGTCTCGCCGAACGCCGACGTCACCGCGCCGGACATCCAGGCGCCGGAAGCCGTCACCGACCTGCTGCTGGCCGATGACGGCCTGAACCTGACCGGTGCCGGCGAGCCCGGCGCCACGGTGCAGGTGCGCGACGCCAATGGCGCGATCATCGGCACCGGCACGGTCGAGGCCGACGGGCGCTTCGCGCTGACGCTGGACACCGCCCAGCTCGACGGCCAGGCCCTGAGCGTGGCGCAGGTCGACGCCAGTGACAACGTCTCGCCCAGCGCGCCGTTGCAGGCACGCGACATCACCCCACCGGAGCCGGTGCAGAACCTGGCCGTGTCCAGCAATGGCGCGACCCTGACCGGTACCGGCGAAGTCGGTGCACGGGTCACCGTCACTGACGCCAACGGCGCCGCCCTGGGCAGTGCCACCGTCGCTGCCGATGGCAGCTTCAGCATCGCCCTGAGCACGGCCCAGGTCAGCGGTCAGACCCTGACCGTGGTGCAGACTGACGCCGCCGACAACGTCTCGCCTTCGGCCGAGGTCGATGCACCGGTCGTGCTGCTGGCACAACCGTCGGCCCTGCTCCTCGACGCCACCGGCACCGTGCTCAGCGGCAATGCGGCAGCCGGCGCCACGGTCGAAGTGCGCAGTGCCGATGGCACCCTGCTCGGCCGCGACGTCGTGGCCGCCGATGGCACCTTCGACGTCACCTTGAACGCCGCTCAGCTGAACGGCGAGACCCTGCAGGTCGTGGCCATCGACGGCGGGCGCACCTCCCTGCCCGTGGACCTGGTGGCGGAGGACACCACGCCACCAGCGCCTGTCACGGCCTTGCAAATCAGCGCCGACGGGGCGACGGTGTCTGGCACCGGCGACCCGGGCAGCGAGGTCACCGTCACCCGCGGCGGCGTGACGCTGGGCACCGCCACGGTCGATGACGCGGGCGTGTTCGTGGTCACCCTCGCTCCGCCGGCGGTCACCGGCGATGCCTTGTCGGTGGTCGCCAGCGACGCCGCCGGTAACGACGCGGCGGCCGTCACCCTTGATGGCCCATTGGGCACGGAACTGGCACCACCGACCAACCTGCAGCTGTCCGCCGATGGCGTGACCCTCACCGGCAGCGCGACGGTCGGTGGCACGGTGACCGTTCTCGGACTAGGCGGCGTGATGCTGGGCACCTCGGCGGCGGTCGGTGCCGACGGTACCTTCAGCCTCACCCTGTCGCCTGCGCAGACCAACGGCCAGACCCTCAACGCCAGCGTCACCCTCGGCGACCAGACCTCGGTCTCGACCTCGCTGGTCGCGGCCGACACCACGGCTCCCGAGGCGCCGGTCACCACGACGGTGGCCGCCGATGGCAGCGTGCTCAGCGGGCGTGGCGAAGCCGGTGCCTCGGTGCGCGTCACCGATGCCAACGGTACAGTGCTCGGCACGGCCACGGTCAGCGCGGCAGGTCTGTTCACCGTCACGCTGGCGCCTGCCCAGGCCAATGGCCAGGCCCTGACGCTGACGCAAACCGATGCAGCCGGTAACGTTTCGGCCGAAGCCACATTGACCGCGCCGGACATCCAGCCACCGAGCGCACCGACCGAGGTCGTGCTGAACGCCGCAGGCACCGTGGTCAGTGGCCGTGGCGAGGCCGGCGCAAGTGTCCAGGTGCGCAGCGCCGATGGCACCCTGCTGGCCGACGGCGTGGTCGATGCCAGCGGTGCCTTCCGCGTGACCTTGCCGGCACCGCAGCTGACCGGCGCCGCCCTGCGCGTCGAACTGACCGATGCCGCCGACAACACCTCGGCCGCGACCCCATTGCTCACGCCTGACCGTACGCCGCCAGCGGCGGTCACCGACCTGTCGGTCAGTAGCGATGGCAGCGTGCTGGTCGGGCGTGGCGAAGCTGGAGCCAGGGTCGAGGTGCGCGATGCCAGCGGCACCCTGCTCGGCACCGCCTCCGTCGCGGCCAGCGGCGACTTCTCGGTCCGGCTCGCACCGGCACCGGCCAACGGCCAGACGGTCGAGGTGGTCCAGGTCGATGCGGCGGGCAACGTGTCCGACGACGCTCTGGTCACTGCACCGGACATCAGCGCGCCGGCCATCCTGACCAACGTCGTCATCAACGGTGACGGGCAGATCGTCACCGGCAAGGGCGAACCGGGCGCGACGGTGTTCGTGCGCGGCCTGGACGGCACCGAGCTGGGCTCGGCGCTGGTCAATGCCAATGGCTCGTTCAGCGTCACCTTGAACCCGGCGCAGATCAATGCCGAGCCGTTGACCATCAACCAGGAGGATCCACCCGGCAACGAAGGGCCGGCCATCGACCTGACCGCGCCGGACCTGACCCCACCGGCCGCACCCAGCGAGCTGGCCCTGAGCGTCAACGGCCTGCAGTTCAGCGGCACTGCCGAAGTTGGCAGTACCGTCACCGTCAGCGCGTTCGATGGGCGCGTCCTGGGCCGTACCGTGGTCAACGCCACGGGCCGCTTCCAGCTCACCCTGGAGCAGGCCCAGCTCGATGGTCAGGTGCTGAGCGTCACGGCGCGCGATGCCGCCGGCAACGTCTCGCCCTCGACGCTCCTGACAGCCGTCGACCTCACCCCGCCAGGCATTCCGATGGACCTGTCGGTGTCGGTCGATGGCAGCACCCTCAGCGGTCTGGGTGAGCCCGGTGCGCTGATCATCGTCAGCAGCGCCTCGGGCGTGCCCTCGGGCAGCGCCACCGTCACCGCCAACGGCACCTTCAACATTCCGCTGATACCGCCGGTCCAACCGGGTACGGTCCTCAGCGTGGCGCAGAGCGACGCGGCCGGTAACGTCTCCGGCCCCGTGGTGATCACCGCGCCTGGTGAACTGGCCCCGGACACGCCGAGCGATCTGGCCCTGAGTGCCAATGGCCTGGTGGTGACCGGTACCGGCACGCCGGGGTCGAGCATCGCCGTGCATGCACTCGACGGTCGCTTGCTCGGTGTGGCCCAGGTCAATCCGGATGGCAGCTTCCGGGTGAACCTGACCACTGCCCAGCTCAATGGCGAGGTGCTCACCGTCAACGCCAGCAACGCCGACGGCATCAACTCCGGCCCCAATCAGCTGATCGCCGCCGACCTTACGCCACCGGCCGCCTTGACCGACTATCAACTGTCGATCGACGGCCTGACCGTGACCGGGCGTGGCGAAACCGGTGCCCGCGTCATCGTCAGTGATGCCAACGGCCTGGATCTGGGGACGGCCGTGGTCGGGGCCGACGGGCGCTTCAGCGTCACCCTCGACAGCGCGCAGCTCAACGGGCAGACCCTGAGCCTGACCCAGACCGACGACGCCGGTAACGAATCGGCTGCCGTCAGCCTGCTCGCCGCCGACCGTCAGGCGCCGCTGGCGGCGACCGACGTGGCGATCGACCAGACTGGCACGTTGGTCACCGGCGTCGGCGAAGCCGGCAGCACGGTGACGGTCACCAACGCCGCCGGCCTGGTGCTGGGCACGGGCGTGGTGCGGGTCGACGGCACCTTCGCCGTCGCGCTGACGCCACCGCAGATCAACGGCCAGGCCCTGGACGTGACCCTGACCGATGCCGCCGGCAACGTGTCGCCGATCACCGACGCCACGGCCATCGACACCACCGCGCCCCTGGCGCTGAGCAACCTGGCGTTCAACGCCACCGGTGCCAGCATCACCGGCCGCGGCGAAGCCGGAGCCGTGGTCACGGCACGCAATGCCGCCGGCGACAGCCTGGGCACCGTGGTGGTCGGCGCGACCGGTGCCTTCACCCTGGTGCTCACCCCGGCGCAGGCCAATGGCGAAGCCGTCACCTTGGTGCAGGCCGACGCCAGCGGCAACGTCTCGCCGGCCTCGAACCTGGTGGCGCCGGATATCACCGCACCGCTGGCCCTGCAGAACGTGGCCATCAACGCGGCCGGCAGCGTGGTCACCGGCGCCGGTGAAGTGGGCGCGCAGGTCACCGTGCGCAGCGCGACCGGCACCCTGCTCGGCAGCGGTACCGTGCAGGCCGATGGCAGCTTCGCCATCACCCTGAACACGCCGCAGATCAACCTGCAGGCCCTGAACGTGCAGCAGGCCGACGGCCAGGGCAACCTGAGCCCGATCACCGCGCTCACCGCGCCGGACCTGACGCCGCCAGCCGCTGCCACCAACCTGGTGGTCGCCGGCAACGGCACGGCCCTCACCGGCAGCGCCGAAGCCGGTGCGCAGGTGCGCATCAGCCGGGTCGGTGGCGAAGTCATCGACACGGTGACGGTGGGCGCCAACGGCACCTTCAGCGCTACCCTCACCCCTGCTCTGGTCAACGGCGAAGCGCTGGCGGTGGTGGTCATCGATCCGGCCGGCAACCTGTCGCCGACCAGTACCCTGACGGCGCCCGATATCACGGCACCGAACCCGGTGGCCGACCTGTCGATCAACCCGGCTGGCACCCAACTGGCAGGCACCGGTGAACCCGGCGCCACCGTCAACGTGTTCCTCGGCGCCACACGCCTGGGCACCGCGACGGTCGATGCCAGCGGCAACTTCGTGGTGACCCTCAGCCCGGCGCAGCTCAACGGTCAACTGTTGAGCGTGGTGCAGGCCGATGCCGCAGGCAATGCCGCCACGGCGGTCGAGCTGGCTGCACCGGACACTACACCGCCTGCGGTGCCGACCAACCTCGCCCTGGCCAGCAACGGCCTGGCCGTGACGGGTGTCGGCGAAGCCGGTGCGCGGGTGCAGGTCACGGCGGCCGACCAGACGGTACTGGGCGTCGCCCAGGTCGGCACCGATGGACGCTTCAGCGTCACCTTGTCCAGCGTGCAGGCCAACGGTCAGACCCTGACCGTGCGCCAGGTCGACGCAGCGGGCAACAGCTCGCCGACGGTGGCCTTGCAGGCCCCTGACACCACCGCGCCGGTCGCCGTCGCCGACCTGACGCTGAGCGTCAATGGCCTGGTGCTGTCCGGCACTGGCGAGGCCGGGGCCACGGTCCGCGTGAACGGTACCGGTGGCGTGTTGGGCACGGCCACGGTGGGCGGCGACGGAACCTTCTCGGTCACCCTGGCCAGCCCGCAGCTCAACGGTCAGGCCCTGTCCCTGGTGCAGGTCGACGCCGCAGGCAATGTGTCGCCGTCGGCGGCCTTGACCGCCCGCGACATCACGCCGCCCGGCGTGCCGGTGATCGAAACGAGCGAGGTCGGCTTCCTCATCGGGACGGCCGAGGCCGGTGCCCGCGTCACCGTGACCACGGCCAGTGGTACGCTGGTCGGCACCGCCGTGGTCGAGGCCAACGGCAGCTTCGCGGTGGTCTACACCACGGCGCAGCAAAACGGAGAGCCCCTGACCATCACGGTTCGGGACGCCGCCGACAACGTCTCCACACCGCTGGTGATCACCTCGCCGGACATCACCCCACCGCTGCCGGTGACCGACCTGTCGCTCAACGCCGGCTTCAACCAGCTGTTCGGTCGTGGCGAAGCCGGGGCCACGGTGACGGTGCGCATCGGTAACGGTACGGCGCTTGGCTCTGCCGTGGTCGGTGCCGATGGGCCCTTCGTGGTGACCCTGTCGCCCGCAGCGTCGTTCCTGCAGGTGCTCAACGTGACCCAGGTGGACGCGTCGGACAATCCCTCGTCCGTGGCGACCATCACCGTACCGCTGGTGCTGCCGCCGGAAACGCCGACCAACCTGGTGCTGGATACGGCAGGGACCACGTTGACCGGGCGTGCGACGCCCAACGTGCGCATCGACGTGTTCGGAGCCGACCGCACCACCCTGCTCGGTTCCACCACGGTGGCTGAAAACGGCGCGTTCAGCGTGCAGCTGAGCGCACCGCAGACCAATGGCCAGAGCCTGACGGTGACCGCCAACATCGCGTTGGTCGGGCCTTCCCTGCCCGCCATCGTCATCGCTGCCGACACCACGCCGCCGGTGGCCTTGGCCAACCTCTCGCTCAATGGCAGCGGTACGATCGTCACCGGTACCGGTGAAGCGGGCGCCACGGCGATCATCAGCACGGCCGCTGGCGTGGAGCTGGGCCGCGCGGTCATCGGAGCCAACGGCAGCTTCAGCGTGACCTTGAGCAGTGCCCAGACCAACGGGCAGGTGCTGAACGCCGTGCAGGTCGACGGTGGCGCCAACTTGTCGCCTGCGGTGCAGCTCACCGCCGCCGACACCACTGCGCCTCTGCTGGCCACCAACCTGGCGCTCAACGCGGCTGGCACTCGCCTGACCGGCATCGGCGAGGCCGGGACGGTGGTGCGTGTCACCAGCGGCACCACACTGCTGGGCCTGGGCACGGTCGCCGCCGACGGCACCTTCGCCATTACCCTGACGCCGCCGCAGACCAATGGCCAGTCCCTGGCTGTGACTCTGACCGATGCTGCCGCCAATGTCTCCGACGTGGCGACCCTCGTCGCAGCGGACATCACCGCACCGGTGGCGCCAGGCAACCTGGCGCTGGTCGGCAACGGTCTGCAACTGACCGGCACCGGCGAAGCGGGTGCGATCGTCTCGGTCAGCACGGCGGCCGGTCTGCCGCTGGGCAGTGCCCGGGTCGGTGCCGACGGCAACTTCAGCGTGCTGTTGGCCAGCCCGCAGACCAACGGCCAGGTGCTGACCGTGCGCCAGGCCGATGCGGCCGGCAACCTGTCGCCGACGGTCACGACAACGGCGGGCGACACCACGCCTCCGGCCCTGGCGAGCAACCTGGCCGTCACCGGCAACGGCGCCACCCTGAGCGGGAGCGGCGAGGTCGGTGCGCAGGTGACGGTGACCAATGCCGCCGGGCAGACCCTGGGCACCGCGACGGTCGGTGCGACGGGCCAGTTCAGCGTCACCCTGTCGCCGCCTCAGCTCGACGGGCAACTGCTCAACGTGCGCCTGACCGACGCCGCGCAGAACGTCTCGGCCCCGGCCGTGATCACCGCGCCGGACACCACCCCACCGGTGGCCCCGGCCAGTGCCACGGTCAATGCCTCGGGTACCCTGGTCAGCGGCACCGGCATCGCCGGCGACCGCATCGTGGTCAAGAACGGCGCCGCCGAACTGGGCACGGCCGTGGTGGCTGCCAACGGCAGCTGGTCGCTGGTGCTGAACCCACCGCTGACCAACTTCCAGGCCCTTACGCTGACCCAGCTGGACGCGGCCGGCAACGTCTCGCCAACCCTGGTGGTCAACGCGCCGGACCTGACGCCACCGGTGGCGGCCAGCGGGCTGCAACTGAGCACCGATGGCCTGACCCTCTCAGGCTCCGCCGAAGTCGGTGCCACGGTCAGCGTGCGTGGCCTGGGCGGCACGGTGCTGGGCACGGCGGTGGCGCAGGCCAACGGCAGCTTCAGCGTCGGCTTGCGCACGGCGCAGATCAACGGTGAGACCTTGACCGTGGTGGTCACCGACGGACGCGGCAACGCCTCGCCAGCCGCGACCCTGGTGGCGCCGGACATCGATGCCGACCGTCCGGTGGTGGCCAGCGACAACCTGGCCACGGCCACGGTAACCCTGGCGCCGGTGACCTCGGTGAGCAACCAGAACGAGACCTTCCCCACGTTGATCGGCGTGGGCTTCACCCACACCTTCAACTTCACCGTGGCGGCGGGTACCACCGCCAAGCCGACCCTGACCCTGACCAACGCCGGCGTGCTCGATCTCAGTACCCAGGCGACCTACACCTTGCAGGTCAAGGACGCCAATGGGGTCTGGCAGACCATCGGCGCCACCGGCAGCGGCGGTCTGCTCGACCTGCAACTGCTCAGCGGCACCGGCGTGCGCATCAGTGCCGGCACCCTGCAGGCCGGCGAGTATCGCCTCAACTTCGTCAGCAACAGCGTCAGCGTCATCACCAACATCGACTCGAACCTGCGCCTGGACGTTACCAGCCTGACCCAGTTCCAGGGCACGGCAGGGGCGGCGGTCACCGGCAACGTGATCAACGACCTGGGCACCGACGGCACGGCCGACATCACCGGGCCGGACAACGGCGCGGTGCTGCGCGTGCAGAGCGGCGGGAATTACGTCAACGCCGAGACCGGCACGGTGGTGCAAGGCCTGTACGGCACCCTGACCCTCGATGGCCAGGGCAACTACAGCTACCGCGCCACCGGCACGGCCAGCAGCGTGGGCAAGGTCGATGTGTTCAACTACCAGCTGGTGCACCCGAACGGCTTGTCCGATACCGCCACGCTGTACGTGCGCATCGACAGCCCGCAGGCGGTCGAGGTCTGGAACAACGCCAACCTGGCGGCCCCGGCCGTGGTGGTCGACGCCATCAACGACGTGGCCAGCACCCGCATCAGCCTGGCCAACCTGGAGACCACCACCACCACCAACCTGGGGACGGTCACCTCGATCGCGCTCACCGGCGGTTCGGGGCAGTACGGCTTCACCGTCAGCCCCAACACCGTCAGTGACCTGACCTTGACCTTGACGTCCACCAGCCTGGCGTCGCTGGCCAACTCGGTCAACCTGAGTCTGTCCAAGCTCAACACGGCGACCGGGCAGTACGTGCTGGTCAAGAGCTGGAACGGCGCGGCGCTGGTGACGCTGGGCGGCGGCAGCCGCGGCGTGATCATCGAGGACCAGACCCCGGGTACCTACCGGGTCAACGTCAGCGTCGGCGGCCTGGCGGTGCTGACCAGCCTCAACGTCAGCCTCACCAACGTGGCCACCTACACCAACCAGTTCGTGGTCGGCAGCTACACGCCGGTGACCGGCAACCTGCTCACCGACACCGCCGGTGGCAGCGCCGACGTGCTCGGTTCGGCCTTCACCACGCTGTCGGTGCTGGCGGCGGCCAACACCTACGTGCAGCCGGGCTACAACGGCACCAGCATCGCCGGCACCTACGGCACCCTGCTGGTCAAGGCCGATGGCAGCTATGCCTACACCTTGAACGCCGGGCTCAGCTCGACGGTGATCGGCCAGACGGACACCTTCACCTACCGCTTGACGCACCCCAACGGCACCAGCGACACCGCCACCCTGACGGTCGGGCTGAACCAGGCCGGTGCGGTATCGGCGCGCATGGCCCTGGCCAGCGTCGACAGCGACGACACCGCCCTCCATGCGCTGGCGGCGTCCGACGAGCATGCGCTGCTGGGCACCGACGGCAACGACACGCTCGACGGCAGCCAGGGCGGCGCGGTCACGCTCGGTGGCGGTGCGGGTGACGACACCTTGATCATCAGCGACCTGAACTTCGCTTCGGTCGACGGTGGCACTGGCACCGACACCCTGCTCTGGGCCGGTGGCGATGCGGCGATCGACCTGGGCGAGCTGCAGGACCGCCTCAGTCACATCGAGATGATCGACCTGAACGACACCAGCGCTGTGGACCTCACGGTCAGCCTGGCCGACCTGGTCTCGATCACTGACAGCGACGCCGGCACCCTGCTGATCAAGGGCAACGACCAGGACAGCGTGCACTTGTCTGGCGATTGGAAAGCAGATGGCCTACAGGTTGCTGAAGGTCTGACCTACACTCAATACACGCCACAGGAGGACCCGACTCACCAACTCTGGGTACAGAACGGCATACACGTGGTTTGACACAAGGACGGCGTCGCACGCCTGACCGGGGGCAACCCCGGCTTGGCGCGCCGCGTCAGTATTATCAGTAAGGGAATAATGTGATCGCAGCCTATGCCGGAAGTAACTGCCGTACCGTGCCTTTTTCTGCTGACGACCCTGGCACTGCTCATCCCTCGCGCCGCCTCGGCGGCCGACGACACGATAGACCCTGCGTTGCTCGACCTGAGCCCGCAACGACTTCACCAGGCGCCGGCCAGCCGTGCCGCCGCCCCACCCAGCGTGCCGACCGGCGCCGTCGGCCCACGCCTGAGTCTTGACCAGGCCATCGGCCAGGCCATTGCCTGGCACCCGGACATCGCCCAGGCGGTGGCCGACCTCTACCAGCAAGGCGAAGGCATCAACGTCGCCGAAGCTGGCTACTATCCGCAGATCAGCGGGGGCATCCGTACCGGCATGGACACCGGGTACGGCGGCGACCGCAATACCCAGGCGCTGAACATCTCGCTCAAGCAGATGCTCTACGACTTCGGCAAGGTGGACAACACCGTCGAGTCGGCCAAGGCCCGTGCCGCCCGCGCCCAGGCGCAGATCCTGCTGGCCATCGACCAGACCGGGCGCCAGACCGCCTACGCCTGGATCGAGGTGCAGCGTTATGCCCAGCTGATCGAGATCGCCCGCCAGCAGATCGACGGCGTCGGCAGTATCGTCGAGCTGGCCCGCCAGCGCAGCGAACTGGGCGCCAGCGCCCGGTCCGACTTCATCCAGGCGCAGTCGCGAGCCGACGGTGCCGTGGCCATGCTGCAAGACTACAAGGCCCAGTACGCCCGCTGGCAGGCCGCCCTGGGCGCACTGATCGGCCGAACCACGGCCGTGGAGGTGACCGACGACTTCCCGTCGGGGCCGACCGCAGCCTGCGAGCGACCGCCGTCCGACACCAACCTGCTGCCTGCCGTGCTGGTGGCCCAGGCGCAACGCAGCGAAGCCCAGGCGGACCTGGCCCGGGCACGGGCCGAGGCCTACCCGACGCTGTCGCTGGAGCCGAGCGTGAACCACTACCTGGACAGCAGCTACAACGACAACAACCCCGCCGTGGACCGCACCCAGGCCGGGATCTACCTAAGCCTGGAAGTACCGATCTACCAGGGCGGTGCGATCAGCGCCCGCAGTCGCGCGGCCGGCCATGCCCTGACCGCTGCCGACGCCGCCCAGGACACCGCCGTGCTGCAGGCCAGCCAGGGCCTGGCCGAGGCCCGCGTGCAGACCTCCAGCCTGGCCTACCGGCAGGCCGCCTTGCGCCAGCGCCAGGAGGGCATTCGCCAGGCGCGGGTGCTGTACGGCCAGCAGTACCTGGACCTGGGCACCCGCCCGCTGCTCGACCTGCTCAACGCCGAGCAGGAGATCCACCAGTCCCGATTCGAACTGGCCGGCACCCAGGCCGATCTGCGTCGCCTGCAGATCGATTGCCTGTACAACAGCGGTGGCTTTCGCCGCGCCTTCGGCCTTGAAGACCGCCTGGTACAGGGCGTGAGGATTCTGCCATGAACGACGCTGTGATCATCGCCCCACCATCGGCCGGCCAGGCCACCGAACCGCCTGACGTGCAGCCCTGGATGCAGGCCATCCTGCTGGTGGCGCAGCATTACCGGCTGGACGTCTCCGAAGAAAGCGTGCGCATCGCCGGGCAGCGCACCGACCGTGTCCTGGAAGACGTGCTGCGGCAGATGGCCCGCCAGGCCGGCCTGACGGTCAAGTTCAGCGGGCGCCAGCGCCAGCCGCTGGGCCAATGGCGCACCCCGCTGGTGGTCGAGCTGGACGACGGCCAGGTCGGCGTGGTGCAGAGCGTCAGCGGCGACGAGCTGGGCATCGCCTTGAGCGGCGACCAGGGCCTGCAGCAGCGCATGCCCCTGGCCGATCTCGACCAGCGCGTGCGCCGCACGGTGATCCTGCGCCCGGCCCGGCCGCTGTCGGACGTGCGCACCGACGACTACGTGCAGCCGTTCGACGAGCACTGGTTCCGGCGCATCGTGCTGCGCGACCTACGGCCCTACGGCAATGTGATGGTCGCCTCGCTGGTGGCCAACCTGCTGGGGATGGCCGGCGTGCTGTTCTCGATGCAGGTCTACGACCGCGTGGTGCCGGCCGAGTCGCTGCCGACGCTGTACGTGCTGTTCGGCGGCGTGCTGCTGGCGGTGCTGTTCGACTTCACCTTGCGCATCATGCGCCTGCGCATCACCGACCTGCTGGGCAAGCGCGCCGACCTGCGCATCTCCGACCTGGTCTATGGCCACGCCTTGCGCCTGCGCAATTCGGTCAGGCCCAAGTCCACCGGTACCTTCATCTCGCAGCTGCGCGAACTCGAACAGGTCCGCGACCTGATCACCTCGAGCACCGCCACGGCCCTGGCCGACCTGCCGTTCTTCTTCCTGTTCCTGTTCATTTTCTACCTGATCGGCGGGCCGCTGGTGGCCATTCCGGTGGTGGCGCTGGTGGTGATGCTGCTGCCGGGGCTGCTCTACCAGCGCAAGCTGGCGCGCCTGGCCAACGCCAACATGCGCGAATCGGCGCTGCGCAATGCCATGCTGGTGGAGAGCGTGCAAGGCATGGACGACATCAAGGCGCTGCAGGCCGAGCAGCGCTTCCAGGAACAGTGGAACCACTACAACGCCGCCACCGCCGACACCGCGCTGCAACTGCGCGGCCTGACCAATGGCCTGGTGACCTGGACCCAGACGGTGCAGAGCGCGGTGTTCGCCGTGGTCATCCTGTTCGGCGCGCCGATGGTAATCGCCGGCGACCTGACCACCGGCAGCCTGGTGGCGGCCTCGATGCTGGCCTCGCGCATGATGGCGCCGATGGCCCAGCTCAACCACGTGCTGACCCGCTGGCAGCAGGCCAAGGTGGCGCTCAAAGGTCTGAACAACCTGATGGAGCAGCCGGTCGATCACCCGGACGGCAGCAAGCGCGTGCACCTGACGGCCATTCAGGGGGACTTCCACCTCAAGCAGGCGGCGTTCCGCTACGCCGCCGATGGCCCGGCGGTGCTGGAAGTCGCCGACCTGCGCATTCGCCCCGGCGAGCACATCGCCGTGCTCGGGCGCAACGGCGCGGGCAAGTCGACCCTGTTGCAGGCCCTGGCCGGTGCCATGGACATCGCCACCGGCGAGGTCACCCTCGATGGCATCGCCCTGGCCCACCTGGACCCGGCCGACCTGCGCCGTGACGTCGGCCTGCTGCACCAGCAGGCGCGGCTGTTCCACGGCACCCTGCGCGATAACCTGGTGCTGGGTGCCGGTCGGGCCAGCGACCAGGAGATGCTTGCGGCGCTGGCGATCACCGGCGCGCTGGACTTCGTTCGGCGCCTGCCCAAGGGCCTGGATCACCTGGTGCTCGAAGGCGGCCTGGGCCTGTCCGGCGGCCAGCGCCAGAGCCTGCTGCTGTCGCGCCTGCTGCTGCGCCAGCCCCATGTGCTGCTGCTCGACGAGCCGACCGCATCGCTCGACGACGTCACCGAACGCCGCCTGCTGGACGAACTCAAGCGCTGGTGCGACGGGCGCACGCTGGTGGTGGCCACGCACCGCCTCAGCGTGCTGCAGAAGGTCGACCGGATCATCGTGGTCGACAACGGCCGGATCGTCATCGACGCGCCCAGGGACGTCGCCCTGGCGCGCCTGAAAAACCCTGAAGGAGCCCAGGCATGAGCCAGAACGTCGCGCTTCACCCGCCGGCCGCGCCGGCGTCGTACCTGGACGGTAGCGACGACCGTGCGGTCTCGCGGGCCAACTGGGTGGTCTGGGTCTGCGCCTTGATGCTCGCGGCCTTTCTGGTCTGGGCCGCGCTGTTCAGCGTGGTCGAGGTCTCCAGCGGCACCGGCAAGGTGGTGCCCAGCTCGCGCGAGCAGGTGATCATGTCGCTCGAAGGCGGGATCATCACCGAGATGAACGTGCGTGAGGGCTCGCGGGTCGAGCGCGGCGACGTGCTCGCCCAGCTCGACCCGATCAAGACCCAGTCCAACGTCGGCGAGAGCGAGGCCAAATACCGCGCCGCGCTGGCCAGCGTCAGCCGGCTGCAGGCCGAGGTCACCGGCAAGCCGCTGACGTTCCCAGCGTCCCTGGAAGACTGGCCGGAGCTGACCCGTGACGAGACCGAGCTGTACAAGACCCGTCGCCGTGGCCTGCAGGAGACCCTGGCCGGGATCGAGCAGTCGCTCAAGCTGGTGCGCAGCGAGCTGGCCATCACCGAGAAGCTGGCCCAGGCCGGAGCCTCGAGCCGGGTCGAGGTGATCCGCCTGAACCGTCAGCGCTCGGAGCTGGAGCTCAAGGCCAGCGAAGCCCGCTCGGAGTACATGGTCCAGGCCCGCCAGGACCTGGCCAAGGCCAGCGCCGAGGCCGACTCGCTGGCCGAGGTGGTGCGCGGCCGGGCCGATTCGCTGTCGCGGCTGACCTTCCGCTCGCCGGTACGCGGCATCGTCAAGGGCATCGAGGTGACCACCATCGGCGGCGTGGTGCCGCCCAATGGGCAACTGATGCAGATCGTGCCGCAGGACGACAAGCTGCTGATCGAGGCGCGCATCAACCCGCGCGACATCGCCTTCATCCACCCGGACCAGACGGCCAAGGTCAAGATCACCGCCTACGACTACTCGATCTACGGCAGCCTGGACGGCAAGGTGGTGACCATCTCGCCCGACACGATCCAGGACGAGGTCAAGCCGGAGATCTACTACTACCGGGTCTACATCCAGACCGAGTCCGACGTGCTGCGCAACAAGGCCGGCACGGCGTTCTCGATCGTGCCGGGCATGGTGGCCACGGTGGACATTCGCACCGGCGAGAAGACCGTGCTGGACTACCTGATCAAACCGCTCAACCGCGCGCGCGAAGCCTTGCGCGAGCGCTGACAGGCCTCAGTGCGCCGCCGCCACCGGCAAGCCGGCCGGTGCCGGCGCAGGCTTGATGCCGGCCTGCAGGTTGGCGAAGCGCTGCCATTCACGCTGGATCTGCGCATAGGGCAGGAAGATGCTGACCCGGTCACGTCCGGCCAGGTCAGGGCGCTTGATCTTGCTCAGCGCGCCCTTGTCGAGGTTGGCGACGTTGATGCCGACCACCGAGCCGTCGGTGGCGAACACTGGGCCACCGGACATGCCGACCACGGTGGGGCCATCATGGGTGGCGTACATCACGCCACCGTCCTTGGCATCCAGACGCACCAGCGCCGGCAGCGCCTGGCCCTGCCCCTGCATCGGCAGGTAGAAGGCGTTGAAGCCCACCGCGGTGAGCGACTCACCCGGCTGATAACTGCGCCACAACGGCAAGGCTTTCTTGGCCTTGTGACGGAAGAACTGCACGTCCCCTCGCCCCTGGAACTCGGACCCGCCCACGAACGGCAGGTGCTTGACGGTAACGGCATAGTCCTCGTTCCACTGCACGGCGCTGCCCATCATCATCAATGGGACAGGGCCGCCGGAATGCACGACGAAGGCTTGGTCTTGAAGGGAGGGATCCTGATGTGAAGCGAGGGGCATTCCGTTGCACCCGCTGAGCAGCATGGTGGCTGCCAGGAGCGACTTGAGTGGGCGCATGAAATCACGACGGTGGTGGGTGGATGGCGCGCAATACACCATGCCGGCACAGATGAAATCAATGTGCCATCACTACCGCCGGTCGAATTTATATAAAAATTTAATTAAAATTAGGATCCAAATTCAAAAAAGCTATAGATAAAAATGTTAACTGATATTTCTTAGAATTATTTCAAGCACTTGGATCCAATAGCTCGACTCATATTGATCTTTTATATCGACGCCATTACTCCATTTTCGCCCTCGCCTGGCCCAATCGGTATCCGGTCACCGCCCATACCGCAGCCAGCCCTGCACCGATCCACAACGCCAGCTGCGGATGCTCGCCCAGCAGATCGAGCCCCCGCTTGAGCCATCCGCTCACCGCGTCGCCACCGCGATAGACCACGGTGTCGATGAAGCTCTTGGCCTTGTACTTGTCCTCGGCCGGCAGCACGGTGAACAGCATTTCCCGGCCAGGCCGTACCAGCGCGTACTCACCGGCGCGGCGTGCCACCATCACCACCACGAACACGGCGAATACCGGTGCCAGGACCAGCCAGAGGAAGCCCACGGCCATGGCCAACGGCACCCCCACCAGCAATGCACCGACGCCCAGGCGCCTGGCCAGGCGACCGGTGAAGAACACCTGCGTCAGGATCGCCAGGGCCTGCACGCCGGCATCGATCAGGCCGAACACCTGTGTCTGCCGGGCTCGGTCGGTGAAGGTTTCACTGACGATGCGCGCCTGCTCGACGTACAGGAACGTGCTGACACTGGCCAGCAGTACCACGAACAACGACAGGCCCAGCAGGTAGCGGGAGCGCGCTACTGCCAGGGCACCCGCCAAGGGATTGCCGCCCAAGGGCCGCGAGGGCGGATGCCTGACATCGTCGGGCAGTGGCTGCCGCGTGCGCCACCGGCGCAGGTAGCGCGCCGCCGCCACGCTGCCCAGCAGCATCAGCGCGGCCAGCACCAGCAGCCCGGCATGCCCGAGCGGGGCCACCAGCGCAGCGCCGAGCAAGGGGCCGCTGAGCCCGCCCAGACTGGCGCCGGCCGCCAGCAGGCCGAACAGGCGCTTGCCCTGTTCATTGGAGAACAGGTTGGCCAGCACGCTCCAGGCCAGCGAAATGCTCAGCAGGTTGAACACCGACAGCCAGATGTAGAACGCCCGTGCGCTCCAGACGTTGTCAGGGTCGTGTGTGAGGATCGCAGCGAACAGCAACAGGTTGCTGGCGAAGAAGCCGTAGGCCCAGGGCAGGATGCGCTGACGCGGCACCCGCGAGGCCAGCCAGCCGAACAGCGGCAGGCACGCCAGGGTCACCACGAAAGTGCCGGTGAACAGCCAATGCAGGTTGTCCACGCCCCCGGCCACGCCCATGGTTTCACGCACCGGGCGCAGCATGAAATAGCCAGTGAACAGCAGGTAGAACAAGGCCAGGCCGGCCGTCACGGCAGGCCCTTCACCCTCGCGCAGGTCAAGACCCCTGGCCAGGCGGTGTACCGATGCGCGGGCCACGTCAGGCGAACTGGGCGATGAGTGCGTTTCGCTGCTCGATGCTCAAGAGCGGACCACGGCCGGCCTCGAGCTGATCGCGTTGACGGTCCGGGCGGCCAGTGGCCGGAATCACGGCCGTCACCGCCGGATGGCTGATGGCGAACCTGAGAAACAGCTGCGCCCAGCTCGTTACCCCTACCTCGGCGGCCCAAGGCGGCAAGGGACGGTCCTTGACCTGGGCGAACAGACGGCCGTCGTCGAAGGCACGGTTGATCAACACGGCCACGCCCTTGTCCTGGGCCAGGGGCAGCAGCGTCTCGGCGGCCTGGGGGGCGTTGACGGCATAGTTGATCTGGATGAAGTCCAGCGGCTCCTTGCGCAGGATGTCGATCATCTCGGCGTGGCCGCTGGCCAGGTAATGGGTGATGCCGACGTGGCGCGTCTTGCCCTGGGCCTTGAGTTCGCGGGCATAGGCCAACTGCGTGCGCCAGTCGCGCAGGTTGTGCACCTGCAGCAGGTCGACGCGATCGGTGCGCAGGTCACGCAGGCTGCGGGCCCATTGCCGCTCGGCAGCCTCGCGGCTGTCGGCGGCGATCTTGGTGGCCAGGAAGCACTTCGCGCGCCAGCCACCTTCCTCGAGCAGTTGCCCCAGGATGGCATCGGCGCCGTGGTAGTTGGGCGAAGTGTCGATGACCGAACCGCCGCCATCGAAGAAGATCTGCAGAGCCTGGGCGAGGCGTTCGTAGGCGGTCGCCCCGGCTTTGACCTCGAAACTGCCGGAGGTGCCGGCGCCGATCACCGGCAAGGCTTCGCCCGTACCGGGGATGGGGCGGGTGAGCAACGGTGTCGACGGCGCGGCGCGCAGCCAGGGGCTCGCCGCGAACAGTGCCAGGGCGGCACCGGTGCGTAGGACTTCGCGACGTCCGTACATGGGAGATTTCCTGTCATCCAGTGGAAATATTCAATCTAGCGGCTGGGGAAGAGAACGCTGGAGGAGAATGTTTCTGGATGTGAATAGTGCTGGCTAAGGCTGCGGAAGCTGATCGAGACGGGCGCTAAGGGTGAGCGCGCCGGTGTCTGAGCTGCCGCCCTCGCGGGCAAGCCCGCTCCCACAGGTACCGGTTTCAAGCAGATAGCGGCACAGTGGCACGCATCCTATCGGTACGTTCAGGCTGCATTGGTCCATGTGGGAGCGGGCTTGCCCGCGATAGGGCCGGTGCAGACCCTGCCGAACTCACAGCCCCACCCTTACCCTACCCTCACCGCTTCACAGACGAACTCCGGCGCGACGATCTGCTCTTGGGCCGTGACCAGGGGCAGGTCACGTGACCCCTCGACCGTCGCCTGCACCAGGCCATACAGCGTCGAGGTCGTGCGCTCCAGCGCCTCAGCCAACGGCACCTGGTTCAGCAGGTGCGCCAGTACGGTGGCCGAGAACACATCGCCCATCCCATTGGGCAACGGGTGCAGTGCCAGACGTGGCGTATTCACCAGCCACGCGCCTTCGCCATTGATGGCCAGGGTGCCCAGACGGTCCAGCGGTATGTCGTCCGTGGCCAGGCTGGTGATCACCACGATGTCCGGCCCACGCCCCCGCAGCTGCTGCGCCACGCGCACCGCCTCGGCCACGCTGCCGAGCTTGCTGCCGGTCAGCAGCTCGAACTCGAACTGGTTGGGGGTGATGATGTTCGCGCAGGGCAAGGCCAGGTTGCGGAAGAAGTCCGGAATCGCTGCCTGCACGAAGATGCCACGGCCCACGTCGCCGATGACCGGGTCGCACAGGTAGCGCACCTGTGGATTGTCGCGGCGCACCTCCTCCACCGTCTCCAGGATCACCTCGCCGATGGCCGCATCGCCCACATAACCGGACAGCACCCCGGCCACCTGCGCCAGCACGCCCCGTTCGCGCAACCCCTGCAGCACATCACGCACATGCTCGGCGCCGAACACCTGGCCACGGTACTGCCCGTAGCCGGTGTGGTTGGAGAACTGCACGGTGTGGATCGGCAGCACCTCGAAGCCCAGGCGTTGCAAGGGGAACACGGCGGCATCGTTGCCGACGTGGCCGAAGGCGACGTGCGATTGGATCGAAAGAACGTAGGATGGGCTGCGACCGCTCATGGGAGTGCCTTCTGTCGAGTCGTGAAACCGCGCGGACCGGTCCGAGGCTGCGCGGCGTGCGAAACGCACACGTTACACCATCCAGGCCTGGGACGATGGTTCTGTCAGACAGGCCCGGTGCCCTTATCCCGGCGCGAAAGCGTCGAGGCCTGTCAGCTGCGCGGACAGTGTCCACAACCGCGCCGCCTGCTCAGGGTCCACCGCATGGGGGCGGACGCCGCGCCACGACGGTGGCTCGGACGTCTCGAGGCTCGCAATGTCGCCATCTTCGCAATACACCCCGCCTCGTCCTTGCAGTGCCGGCGAGGTCGCCGTCCACACCTGGGTCGCCGCCCCCTGCTGCACGGTCTTGAACGTCGGGTCGGCCAGTTCGCCGTTCGCATCCACCCAGCCAGCCGCCCTCATCTCCTCACGCGCCAGATGACGCTGCAAGGGCGTGAGAATCTTGCCAGGGTGCACGGCGAACGCTCGCACTCCGTGGCGCCGGCCCAGGTGGTCGAGGTGCACGGCAAACAGCGCGTTGGCCGTTTTCGACTGGCCGTAGGCCAGCCACTTGTCATAGCCCTGGGTGAAGTGAATGTCGTGCCAGCGCATGCCCGAGGCGTGATGGCCGGCCGATGACACCATCACCACCCGCGCGCCCTTGCGCAGCGCCGGCCACAACCGATTCACCAGGGCATAATGCCCCAGATGATTGGTGGCGAACTGGCCTTCCCAGCCTTGAGCCGTGCGAAAGAGCGGGCTGGCCATGATGCCCGCGTTGCCGATCAGCACATCGATGGGCTGCGCCTGCGCCAGCAGATGCCTGGCGGACGCCTGCACACTGTCGAGGTCGGACAGGTCGAGCCGGACGATCGACACGTCAGGTAGCGCACCCAACTGGTCACGGGCGGCGTCGATGTCGCGGGCGAGCACGGTGACACGGGCGCCCGCCCTGCTCAGCGCTCGGGTCGTCTCTCGTCCCAGCCCAGAATGACCACCGGTGATCACGGCATGCAGACCGGACAACGCCTGCCCTGCCAGGACCTCGTCCGCCGTACTGCGTGCATGGAAAGGGGTATGAAGCGGGGCTTGCGTGGTCGGCATGGCAGGTTCCTGCAAAAGGCGAATGGAAGCGACCATTGTCTAGCTTGGCGTGCGGACGTTGAATGCCGCAGACTCTTGCATTCTGTCGCGATCGTCTCACATTCATGGACCCACTCTCCGAAGCGTTGTCGCAGGTCAGCGCACGCAGCGCCGTTTTCGCCGGGTTGAAGGCCGGTGGCCCCTGGGCCATCGATTTTCCGGCGCCGGACGGCATCAAATTCAATGCCGTGCTGGAAGGCGAGTGCTGGCTGCGCGTCGAAGGCCTGCCAGCCCCGATGCGGGTGCGTGCGGGTGATGGTTTCCTGCTGCCACGCGGTCGCGCGTTCTCGTTGTGCAGCCACCTTGACCTACCGGCGGTGCCGGCGGACACGGTGTACCACCTCGCGGTCGATGGCATTGCCCGCTGTGGTTCGGGCAAGGACTTTTTTCTCATCGGCGGTCGGTTCGATTTCGCCGAGCAGGCAGCGTTTCTGTTCGACGGCCTACCGGCGGCTGTACTCATCGAGGGTGGCTCGCAACAGGCCTGCGTGCTCCAGTGGGCGCTGCAGCGCATGGCCCATGAACTCGGGCACCCGGCTCTGGGGGGTGCCCTGGTCATTCAGCACCTGGGGCATCTCATGTTGGTACAGGCCCTGCGGCTGTACCTGATGCAAGACGCAGCCGTCGCGCCCAGTGGGTTGCGGGCAATGGGCGACCCGCGCATCGGCGCTAGCCTTCATGCGATCCATGCAGACCCTGCTCACCCGTGGACGGTCGAGCGACTGGCTCGAATCGCAGGCATGTCGCGCTCCAGCTTCGCCTTGCGCTTCAAACGCACGTCGGGCCTGGCGCCTCTGGAGTACGTGAGCCGCTGGCGGATGCACAAGGCGATGAAGGCGCTGCGTACCACGCAAGCGGCCGTCTCGACGATCGGCCAGCAGCTCGGCTATGCCTCCGACAGTGCCTTCAGCCATGCCTTCAAGCGTCTGCTGAACTGCTCGCCGCTTCAGTACCGGCAGGGATGGATCCAGACCCGCGCAACCCACGACTGAGCCCGCCCCACCGCGCCTGCCTCCTGGCCTGCATGAAATTCTGCCGATGAGGGCACCTCGCTGCACGAGCTCGGTCTGTAAACCCACAGCCATTCAATAGGTCGGGGGTTTGACTCGACACGTCCGCAAGGCTTGTCTACCCTCGCGCCTTTATCGTTTCAGCCTCTTGTCAGAAGGATCCCGATGTCCGCTCCTCTTCCTCCTCTGTCGACGCCGTCGAAACCTGCCATCGCCAAGATGGAAGCCTCCATGGCCCTGGGCAGCTTCGCCATCGGCACCGGCGAATTCGCCATCATGGGCCTGATGCCCGACATCGCCGGCAACCTCAACCTGAGCGAACCGCAGGTCGGCCATGCGATCAGTGCCTACGCCTTGGGCGTGGTGGTCGGCGCGCCGGCGTTGGCGATCCTGGGCGCCAAGCTGCTGCGCAAGCACATGCTGCTGTTGCTCATGTTGCTGTACACCCTGGGCAACCTGGCCACGGCCTTCGCGCCGTCGTTTTCCAGCCTGGTGGCGTTTCGTTTCGTCAGTGGCCTGCCGCATGGGGCCTATTTCGGTATCGCGGCCGTGGTCGCCTCGAGCATGGTGCCGAGCAACCAGCGCGCCGGTGCCGTGGCGCGGGTGATGCTGGGGCTGACCCTGGCCATGTTGCTGGGCAACCCGATCGCCACGTTCCTGGGGCAGTTCTTCGGCTGGCGCTCGGCCTTCGTGCTGGTCGGTGTGCTCGCCTTGTGCACTGTGGCGCTGGTCGCGCGGTACGTGCCGCAACCTCACGACGAAGTGCGCAGCGATCCACGCCGTGAACTGCACGCCTTCACCAAACCGCAGGTGTGGATGGCACTGGGCATCGCTTCGATCGGCTTCGCCGGCATGTTCTGTGTGTTCAGCTACCTGGCACCGACCATGCTCGAGGTGACTCAGGTATCACCGCAGTGGATTCCATTCGGGCTGGCCGCCTTCGGGCTCGGTGGCATCGTCGGCAACATCGCCGGCGGCAAGCTGTTCGACCGGCTGGGCTTTCGGGCCGTCGGGCTGGTACTGATCTGGTCGATGCTGGTGCTGGTGTTCTTCTCGTTCGCTGCCCACTCGCTGTGGACCCTGTTGCCCGCTGTGGCGTTGGTGGGGACCATGATCGCCCTGGCGGCGCCACTGCAGATCCGCCTGATGGACATTGCCCACGAAGCGCCCAGCCTGGCAGCCGCCTCGAACCATGCGGCGTTCAACCTGGCCAACGCCTTGGGCCCCTGGCTCGGCGGGCTGGCGATCACGGCAGGCCTGGGCTGGACCAGCACCGGTTACATCGGCGCGGCAGCCGCCCTCGGTGGGCTGGTGCTGTTTTTCATTGCACGCCGGATGAAAGACGGGCACTGAGGTTTGCCCGACCTGGACGCTCTCCGGGGCGTCCAGGCCCTCGTTCAGGTGGGTTCGTAGACCACACCACCGAGTCGATAGGTCGAATGCAGCGCGCCCTCCTTCACGGGTGCTTCGGCCTGGGTCGACTGGCCTTTCGGCCCTGGCAAATACATGTGGCGTTGCGGCCACACCTCCTGCCGGGTCTTGACGTCACGCCGCCGCTCGCCGCGCGCGGCCTTGTCGAAGTGCTTCAGGTCACTCAGCTTCATCTGCCCGTCCCCGGCCAGCACGAATACGGGCAGGTTGGCCTTGGGCTGCGCGTCCCATTTCCTGCCGGTAGGACCGAACCACAAGGTGCACCGGGGATGGGGGGCGATCTGCTTGTGCTTGATCAGCACGTCGGCGTCGTCGAGTCGGATGATGGCGGCCAGGTCCAGGTATTCGGGTGTCTGCTGTACCGGAATGTCTTCGGCCGCCGCGCGCAGCTTGGCCGCCTGGGCCAACTGTTCGCGCACCTTGGCCACCCGGATGCGTTCGGTGCTGGTGGTGTGCCCTGCCCAGGTGAACGAGATGCGCCGGGGGGCGCCATCGAACACGTGCAGCGTGCGTTGCAACTGCTTGGTGTTGAACAACGACGACCCCAAGGCCTTGCGCATCAGTTTCGGGCGCATGTCCGGGGCCAGGTTCTGGGCGACACGCTCGGCCTCGATGGCGTCCATCAACGCGAGCTTGGCCGTATTGACCGCCATGGCCAGCGGCAACACCGACGCGCTGAGCTGGAAGTAGCCCGGCAGGCGCATCACCGTACCGGGCGCCTGGTCGATGTCGCGCTGGAACGTGCGCAATGCCACGACCGTCGCGTCGATGGCCTGCTGGCCCGTCAGCGCTTCGACCTCAATGACGTCTGGGGTGCGTTGTTCGTGCAGGACCGGCACCTGCCAGACCTTGCCAGCGACCACCAGCGACGGCCAGGTCTCGTTGAACTGGGTGACTTCGGAGAGCAGCCGTTGATAGGCGGCCTGGATGGCGTCGTACATGGTGAGGCCCTCGTAGGGAGGTCATGGAGGCGGTGAAAATCGCTTGTGGCCCCCTCTTTCTGATGACTGCTTTTGATGCATGGGGTCTTGCAGGTTTGGATGTGGTTCAGAGCCTGCCTTTATTGGGGTGGTATAAAATTTATAGGGTCACTATGCCTTTGTCAAAAGGCATGGCGATTTTTTGCCGGCGCAAGAGCACATCCGTACTCCGCAGTATAGGAAGGAAGAGGCCGCCGTGTCATTCATGGACGGGGGTACCGCCGTGGGACCCGATTCGCGGCGCCCCGTTTTGCTGGGGTGGTATATAAAGCAGTGGGGAGGCCTCCCACCCGCCCACAAAAAAAGAGCACGCCTGTGCTCTTCGATCCAAGCGGTGACGGCAGCGTCAGCACGCTGCCCTCCCCTGCGGTCATTTCCCTGGCTTGAGCACCACTTTGGTCCAGCCGTCGTCGCGGGCATCGAAATGGCGATAGGCCTCCGGCCCCTGCTCCAGCCCCAGGCTGTGCGAGATGATCTGCGAGGGCTTGGCCCGGCCATGGTGGATCAACTCGGCAAGACGCCGGTTGTAGGCCTTGACGTTCGCTTGCCCTGTACGGATCTGCTGCCCCTTGAACCAGAACGAACCGAAGTCGAAGGCCATCTTGCCTTCTTTGGCCAGATCACTCTGCGCACCGGGATCCTGGGGCACGAACACCCCTACGACACCGATGCCACCGGTCGCCCGCGTCGAGGCTACCAGGTTGTTCATGGTCAGGTGGTTGGCTTCATGACCGTGACGATCGCAGCACTGGTAACCGACGCACTCGCAGCCCCGATCGGTCCCCTTGCCATGGGTCAGGTTAAGGATCTGCTCGACGGCCTTGTCCTCGGCCGAGTTGATCGGCGTGGCCCCCAGTTGCGCGGCCAGCTTCAGGCGATCGGGATGGTGATCGACCACGAACACTTGGGCGGCGCCTTTGATCATGGCGGCATGGGCTGCCATCAAGCCGACAGGGCCGGCGCCGTAGATCGCGATGCTCTCCCCTGGCTGCAAGCCTGCCAGCTCGGTGGCGTGCCATCCCGTGGGGAAGATGTCCGACAGCATCACGTAGTCGTCTTCACGCTCCTGGGCATCTTCCGGCAGTACCAGGCAGTTGAAATCGCCATAGGGGACCCGCAGCAGCTCGGCTTGGCCGCCGGCGAAGGTGCCCATGTCGGCGAAGCCATAGGCGGCGCCTACCGACCCTGGGTTCACGGTCAGGCAAAAGCCGGTCAGGCCACGTTCACAGTTGTCGCAGAAGCCACAGCCGATGTTGAACGGCAGGCAGACGCGGTCGCCGATCTTGACCCGGTCGACCCCGACGCCGACCTCGATGACTTCGCCCAGGTTCTCGTGGCCGAAGATGCGGCCCTGTTCGAAGGAGGTGCGGCCTTCGTACATGTGCAGGTCCGAGCCGCAGATGTTGGTGGTGGTGACCCTGACCAGTACGTCGGTGGGCTTTTCGATCTTCGCGTCGGGCACGTTCTGGACGGATACATCGCGGGGCCCGTTATAGACGATCGCTTTCATGACTGACTCCTGGAATGCGGGGTGGCGAACAGTTCGCCGTCCCTAGGTCAGACGGACGGGCGCTGGCAGGGTTCAGTGCCTGGGCAGGAGGGCTGACCGGTGGCGCTAAACATTGGAGGGGCTGTGTCTTTGTGCGCTGCACCCTGCGACATCGCGGTGACGGGTTTTGTGGGCCCTGCGGGCCGACCGCGATTGAGCCTGCAGAGCCCCACCTTTTTCTGGCAGGCGCCCAGGAACCTTCCCGCCCATGGCCCACTTCGCTGGGGTAGAGGCTGTCAGCGCGCTGTACACGCGCCGCCTTGGACCAAAGGACCAAGACCGGTCTGTGTCGTTTCCCCGTACACTGCCATCCCGCCGACCGCCCAGGAGCCCCCGATGCAGATCGATGAAGAACTCACCTTGAAGAAGCTCGAGATCTTCCTGGCCTTCATGCACGCCGGTAACCTGGCGCGCGCGGCCAGTGCGCTGGACACCAGCAGCGTCAGCGTGCACCGGGCCATCCATTCGCTGGAGAACGCCCTGCGCTGCCCGCTGTTCAAGCACGAAGGTCGCAGCCTGACGCCATTGGAAAGCGCCTATGTGCTGGAGGAAAAGGCCCGCAAGCTGATCCAGGACACCAGCGAGATGGTGCGTCTGACCCGCGAGGCCGCAGGTTTCTCGTCCGAGCGCTTCAAGCTCGGTGCACTGTACTCGCTGACCGTGCGCACCGTGCCGCAGCTGATCATGGGCCTGAAGCTGCGGCGCAGCGAGCTGAACATCGACCTGACGCTCGGCTCCAACGTGGACTTGATGTACCGCCTGAAGCACCTCGAGCTGGATGCGATCCTGGTCTCGCTCGACGAAAGCACCGGTGATCTGGCCTGCGAGCAGCTGCCGCTCTTCGAGGACGAGATCTTCCTGGCCGTGCCGACCGACTCGCCGTTCGCCCAGGCCCGCGAAGTCGACCTGGCGGACTTCGCCGAGTCGACCTTCCTCACCCTCACGCCAGGGTTCGCCACCCACCGCGATGGCGAGCGGGTGTTTCGCCAGGCCGGCTTCGAGCCGAAGGTGGCCATGCAGGTGAAGGACATCTTCACCTTGCTCAGCATGGTCAGCTCCGGCGTGGGCTACGCGCTGCTGCCCGGGCGCATCTCGGCGGTGTACGAGAACCAGATCACGCTGATCGCGCTGCGCCCGCAGTATCGCCATCGGCAGCGGATCGGCGTGGTGTTTCTCAAGGCCCGTGAGCGCGACCCCAACGTGCTCGCGCTGGTGGCCGAGTGCCGCATGTACAGCCGCCGGCACTCAGCCTGACGCCAGAGGCGCCCTACCCCACCAGCGCCCGTACACAGAAGTACAGCACCGACGGCCCCAGCAGGCAGCCCAGCCCGGTGTGGAAGGTCGCCGTGAGCGCCCCATAGGGCACCAGGCGCCGGTCGGTGGCCGCCAGTCCGGCGGTCACCCCGCTGACGGTGCCGGCCAGCCCGCCGAAGACCATCGCCGAGCGCGGGTTGTCCAGGGCCAGCAGCCGCGCCGAGACCGGCGTGAAGACCATCACCAGGATGGCCTTGATCAGCCCGGTGGCGATCGACAGCGCCATCACGTCGGAACTGGCACCCAGGGCCGCACCGGTGACGGGGCCGACGATGTAGGTCACCGCACCGGCGCCGATGGTGGTCATGCTCACCGCGTCCCGGTAGCCGAACGACCAGGCCACCGCCGCGCCGACGATGAACGGCAGCACCGTGCCCAGTAGCAGCGCCACCGCGCCGATCAGGCCGGCCTTGCGGGCCTCGGTCGCCTGCACCTCGAAGGCCGTGGCGACGATGGCGAAGTCGCGCAGCATCGCCCCGCCCATCAGCCCGATACCGGAGAACAACGCCAGGTCGGCGATGCCTTTTTGCCCGCCGGTGAGGGTGCCGCCGATCCAGGCCAGCACCAGGCCGATGACGATGGCGATGGCCGAGCCGTGCACGCGGCCGAAGGTCAGGTATTTGGACAGCAGCACCGACACCCACATCACGGCGCCGACCACGGCGAAGGCGGTGATCAGGCCATTGTGTTCCAGCGCGTTGCTCAGAAGATCGATCATCTCAGCGGCCTCCTGCCGGCACGGCCAGCGCTACTGGCTTGTCCGGTGTTGCGCCCGGCAAGGCCTCCAGCGGCTCGCCCCGGTGGGTCCGGCTGATCAGCGCGATGGTCGCGCCACACACCAGCACCGCACCCACCGCCGCCAGCAAGGCGACCGGGCCGCCATGCAGCGCCGTGACCACGTTTTGCTGTGCGGCCATGGCCACCACGATCGGGATGTACAAGGCGCCCCAGAACCCGACGCCGAACTCGCATTCCTTGCTCAGACCGCCGTGACGGTGCATGTACAGGCGCGCGCAGATCAGCAGGATCATGGCGATGCCGACCCCGCCGACGTTGGACCGGACGCCGAGCAAGGCGCCCAGCAAATCACCGATGACGACACCGGCGAGCGTGCAGATGGCCAGCAAGGCCACTCCGTAGATGATCATTGTGGTTATCCTCGTGATGGATCGATGTGTTTGTTCTTGTTGTTCGAAAACCCACGGCCTCACTGCTCGGCGCTCACCTCCCGGCGCATCAGCGCCTGCACCGTGTCGAGCCGGGCGCTCTGGCAGGCGATCACCACCCCTTCGCTGAACACCGGCCGCGCCAGCCCGCTGAGCACCGCGCCCGGCGGCAGTTCGACCAGCAGGCGCACACCACGCTCATAGGCCACGCGCAGGGTGGCGTGCCAATCCACCGGGTGGCACATGTTGAAGGCCAGGTCGTCGCGCAGTGCGTCGACCTGGCGAATGATCCGGGCCGTGCTCCCGCTCAGGTAGCCCAGGGTCGGCCGGCGCAGCGTGACATCGGCGAAGGCGGCGGCCAGCTCGGCGGCTGGCGCATCGAGCAACCGGCAGTGCGACGGCACGCTCATGGCCAATCGCTTGGCAGCCCGGGCGCCCAAGCCCAGTGCGCGCTCGGCGAAGGCCGCCAGCGCGGCATCGCTGCCGGCGACGACGAACTGATCGTCGGCATTGAGGTTGGCCAGGTACACCGGGGCGCAGGCTTGTCGAACCAGGTCCTCGACCGTCGAACGCGACAGCCCGACCACGGCCGTCATGCCATAGCCACTGGGGTAGGCCTGCTGCATCAGGCGACCACGCAGGGCCACCAGGCGAACGGCATCGGCGAAGGACAGCGCGCCTGCGATCACGGCCGCTGGGTAGGCGCCGATCGACAGGCCGCTCACATAGGTCGGCGGCGGCGCGTCGCGCATCAGGCGGCGGGCAGCGGCCACACCGTTGATCAGCAGACACAATTGCACGGCACGGGTCTCGGCCAGCGCTTCGCGGCTGTCCAGCTGCTCGACCGGTTCGCCCAAGGCATCGCTGGCCTCCTCCAGGCAGGCGCGGGTCTCAGGCTCCTCCTGCCAGTGGCGCAGCATGCCCGGGCGTTGCGCGCCTTGGCCGGGGAAAGCGAACAGCACGCTCACGCGGCCTCCTCCTGCACGTGCCACGGATCGTCCACCAGGCAGGCACCCTGATCGCGCTTGAGCAGCACGCGCCGTGCCGCGCCGGCCCACTCGGCCAGGGCCACGGCGCCCCAGGGGGTGTCCAGTTGCACATCGATGCGGCAGCCGTTGGCCTGCAGGCGGGCGCACAGCTCACGCGCCTGCTCGCGCGACACTGGCTGTGGCGCGCGAATCACCAGGTCCAGGTCGCTCTCGGCATGCAGCACCTCGATACCGCTTGCCAGCTGATAGCCCACGCCCCCGGTCGGCCCCCAGGCCAGGCCCTGGGCGTCGAGGTCGGGCGTCACACGTGCCAGCGCCACGAGCGCCGGCCAGGTCAAGGGCGCATCGACCTCGAGGCGCAGTTGTTCGGGGCTGCGCTGCTGGCGGATCATCGAGGCGGCCAGCCAGGCGCCCAGGCGTTGATGACGCTGGGCGCCGCGAAGGCCGACGGCCACCTGGCCTGGCGCGCCGACGGCTCGGCGCATCACCACCGGCCGCCCGGCCCGTAGCACTTCGCGGGCCCAGTCAGGCGCCTGGGCCGGCAGATCCGTCGGCGCCATGCCCCAGAGCAGATCGTGTGCGCGGTATGTCATCGCCATGTCCACCTCCTGCGTCTCCATCTGCTGCATCTCCGCTTCTTGAGCGGTGCGAAGGCTTCACCACTGGTCCCGCAGGCGCTGCCGCACCTCGGACGACAGGGCCCGATTCGGGGCGCCCAGGCGTGACCCCAGGTCGGTACGGGTGCCGATGTCCTGCACGGCGCGGGCCAGCACGTCGAGCACCGCCTCGGCATCGGTCGGGCCTGGCCGCTCGGCGTTCTGCACGGTCACGCGCTCCCACAGCAGCCCCAGCGACGCGTAGCTGTCCAGGTCGTAGGCCATGGGCGCGACCTGGGCCGCCAGGGCCTCGAGGTCCTCGACACTGCGCAGGGTGATACGCGCCGCCGCGGCCTTGCCCATGGCATGGACCATCACCCCACGGTCGTCCAGCGCGATCAGACGTTGCGCCTGGTAACCGTGGGCCAGGAACGCCCCGGACATGGCCTTGCCCACCAGCAGCCCGATGGACGGGTGCCCGGCCAGCCGGGCGCGGGCATAGGCGTCCACGGCGGCGGCCAGCGCCTGGTGGATACCCAGGGCTTCTTCACGTCGACCGTAGGCCTGGCTGGGCACGTCGACCACCGACACCAGGACCCGTGGCACGCCGCCGCGGTCGGCCTCGATGGCCTCATCGACCGCCTTGGCCAGGCCCCAGCCTTCCAGCAGACCGACCTCACCCTTCCGCGCACGGGGGAACGGGTTGCGGGCATCGGGCACCACCGCCAGGAAGCGCGCCGGGCGGTTGCCCACTTCGCCATCGACCACCCGCACCGAGGCCGGATAGCCTGGCAGTGCGACACCGTGGGTCAAAGCCTGCAGCCAGTTCAGTCCACGACTCATTGCACGTCCCCCTTGAGCACGGCGCGGGCACCGGCCGCGTCGAGTTGTTCACAGTCGTCCCCCAGCGCGCCCAGCCGGGCCAGGAAGTGCGCCGCCTGGCGGGTGCGCGGCGGCGCAGGTTCACCGGCGGCCAACTGCGTCACCACGGCCTCGCGCACCTGGCTCGTCTCGTCGGCGACGAAGGCATCGGCCAGACCGCTGGCATGGCGTTGCGCACCGCCGGTCAGGCTCCAGATGAAGGGGCGGTCGCGCGAATCGTATTCGTCGAGCCCGGCCTCCTGCTCGATCACCTGGGGGCCATTGAGGCCCAGACGGGCCTCACGGGTGACGATCAGCCGACTGCACAGGCCGGCGGCGATCGACATGCCACCGAAACACCCTACGGCTCCGGCGATCAGGCCGATCACCGGGCGGTACTGGCGCAGCGCGACGATCGCCGCCTGGATCTCGGCGATCGCGGCCAGGCCCAGGTTGGCTTCCTGCAGGCGTACCCCGCCGGTCTCCAGCAGCAGCACCGCTGCGGTGGGGGTGCCGTTCTGGTTGTCCTCGACAGCCAGCTCCAGGGCACCGGCGATCTTCGCGCCGCCGACTTCGCCCATGCTCCCGCCCTGGAACGCGCCTTCGATGGCGGCCACCAGCAAGGGCTGGCCGTTCAGCGTACCCTTGGCCACGACCACGCCGTCATCGGCCTGGGGCACGATGCCCTGCCGTGGCAGCCAGGGCGACATGACCCGGTCGAACGGGCCGAGCAATTCCCGGAAGGAGCCGGCGTCGAGCAACGTCTGGGCGCGCTGCCGGGCGCCGAGCTCGACGAAGCTGCGGCTGTGCAGCAAGCGATCGGTAGCGGTCATGGGCTCACCTCCTCGAAGGCCTGTTCCAGGCGCAGGCGCACGACCCCTGGGGTGGCGCCGAAATCATGGATGTCCAGATGCGCCGCTGGCCACGCCTGCGCAGTGAACAAGCGCTCGAACAGATGGCGCCAGCGGTCGGCGCTGCCATTGACCGAGGTCAGCACCTGGATCGTCAGCGTGCCGTTCGTGGCAGGCTCGAGCAGCACTTCCAGGTCGCCGGAACCGACGCAGCCTGCCAGCGCGCGGCCCTTGGCCGGTTGCCCGGCGGGGTAAGTGAACGAAAGGGTTTCCATGTCAGAGGCTCCCGAGCCGATCGAGGAACAGGCAGGCGGCCAGCAGGTCGGCTGCGCCACCGGGTGAGGCGTTGAGGGCGAGCAGGCGTTGATCCAGCGTGCGCAAGGCACGGCGCCCGGCCAGGCTGGCGCTGCCCCCTGCGTCGAGGACCGCGCGTGCGCCGTGTTGCATGACCTGCACGCCTGCGGGACCGGCCCGCCAGAGCACACAGGTGTCGTTCAGGCAGGTCATGATCGCCAGCAAGGCATCCAACCGGGCGTTCTGCTCCCCTGCGCCCTGGGCGCGACTGCGCTGCAGTTGCGGCAGGCCATGCTGAATGACCGTCGGAAAGCCCAGCGCCGCTTCCTGGCGTGCCCCGCCGGCGCCATAGCGTTGCCGGACCTGCTGGCCATGGCTGGCCGCGGTACGCGGAGCAAAACGGTCGTCGAGCACTGCGATACGACCTGCACGGGCAGCCAGGGCTGCAGCGCCTTCCGCCGCAGGGCCCAATGCGCGAGCCGCCAGCAGCAGGCCCAGCGCCCAGATCGCGCCCCGGTGGGTGTTGACGCCACCGGTGGTGGCCAGCATCGCCGCTTCGCCGTCGCGACCGAGGCGGCCCAGGGCTTCGCGCAGCGGCACGCCGACTTCGCCGAGGTCGGCTGCCGCCTCGGCCATGGCGTTGAAACAGGACCACAGGGCCAGGGCCGAAGCGTGCATCAGCCCCAGGTGCAAGTCATGATGGGCGCCTTGGCCGCGCCGGTCGACCAAGGCTGGCTTGGGCGACAGGTCGACCTCGTCGAGCAGCGCCTCCACGGCCAGGTCGGCCAACGCGTGGGACAGCGAAGGCGCCTGTTCGGATCGTCTGGACAGGTTCATCACCAGCTCCTGAAGCGTGCGGGTGGGGTGTACAGGCCGCCGGACCATTCCACCAGCTCGGCGATGCTCTTGGCCGCCAGCAGCTCGCGGGTCGCCTGGGTGCGGTGGATGCCCAGGTCCTCGGGCAAAGCGATCAGGCCCTCGCGGCGCAGCCGCTGGGTCTCGCGCGGGTCATGGCGCAGCCCGATGGCGGTGACGCCCGCGACGGCGGCGATCATCGCCTGGCGCTCTTCGAGGGTGCGGGCCTTGTACAGGTAGGCGATGCCCTCTTCGGTCAGCAAGTGCGTGACGTCGTCGCCGTAGATCATCACCGGCGCCAGCGGCATGCCGGTCTTGCGCGCCACCTCGACTGCGTCCAGGGTCTCGACGAAGGTGGGCTTGCCGCCTTCCTGGAAGGTCTCGACCATCTGCACCACCAGCTTGCGGCCGCGTTCGAGCAGGGTCACCGGCTCGGTCATGTCCAGCCAGGCCGGGGTGGCATGGCGGCGACCACGGGGGTCATGGCCCATGTTCGGCGCCCCGCCGAAACCGGCCAGGCGGCCGCGGGTGACGGTGGAGGAATGCCCGTCGCCATCGACCTGCAAGGTCGCCCCGATGAACAAATCGACCGCGTACTGCCCGGCCAGCTGGCACATCATGCGGTTCGAGCGCATGGAGCCGTCGCGGCCGGTGAAGAACACGTCCGGGCGCTGGGCGATGTAGTCTTCCATGCCCAGCTCGGTGCCGAAGCAATGCACGCTCTGCACCCAGCCGGTCTCGATGGCCGGGATCAGCGTCGGGTGCGGGTTGAGCGTCCAGTGGCGGCAGATCTTGCCCTTCAGGCCGAGGGACTCGCCGTAGGTGGGCAGGATCAGCTCGATGGCGGCCGTGTTGAAGCCGATGCCGTGGTTGAGCGATTGCACGTTGTGCCGCTCGTAGATCCCACGGATCGCCATCATCGCCATGAGCACGTGGACCGGCTTGATGTGCCGGGGGTCGCGGGTGAACAGCGGCTCGATGTAGAACGGCCGGTCGGCCACCACCACGAAGTCGACCCAGGACGCCGGGATGTCGACCCGTGGCAGGTCCTCGACCTCGTCGACCAGCTGGTTGACCTGGACGATCACGATGCCGTCGCTGAACGCGGTGGGCTCGACCAGCGCGGGGGTGTCCTCGGTGCTGGGGCCGGTATAGATATTGCCATGACGGTCGGCCATGAAGCCGGCCACCAGCGCCACGTTGGGGATCAGGTCGACCAGCAGCCGCGAATACAGCTCGATGTAGGTGTGGATGGCGCCGACTTCCAGCAGCCCGTCTTCGAGCAACTGGCCGATGCGCAGGCTCTGGGGCCCGGCGAAGGAGAAGTCGAGCTTGCGCGCGATGCCCTGCTCGAACAGGTCCAGGTGCTCGGCACGGCTGACGCTGGGCAGGATCATGTGCAGGTCATGCAGCCGGGCCGGATCGGCCTTGGCCAGCGACCGCGAGAGAAAGTCGGCCTGCTTCTGGTTATTGCCCTCGAGCACCACCCGGTCGCCAGGGGCGATCAAGGCTTCCAGCGCCTCGACGATACGCTCGCTGGGAATCACCACACCCTCGGCCAGGTGCCGGGCCTGATCGAGGCGCCGCTGCTTCTCGGCACGGCGTCGGGACCACTGGGGTGGAGGGGCAGGTCTTGTCGTCATGGGGTGACTCCACGGAGGCGTTGTCGTGGAGTGACGGTACTGGGGCGCGTGGGTGGGTATCAATCAACCTGCGGCGCTAATCGTTACCTTCAGAGTAACTATTCCGAACATTCTGCATTGCGTTCGGACGCGGCATGATCACGGATGGAGACGAGCGCTTTCGTCATCTGCGTTGATCCGTTTCCTGTTCGTAATGCATAACGCTGTTACGAACTTGACCTTTCGCCACTGCACCCTCGCTGTACACTACCCACGCTGAAGGAGAACCTATGATCGACCTCATCAAAGCGTTACGTTCGAGCAACAAGCGTGATTTTGCAACCAAGGTCCTGGACCGCTATAGCTCGAAACAAGCCGTGGGCAGCTTCGCACGGGAATTGTTTCGTACCGAAGATGCGAACTCCATCAACGAGCGCTTCGCCAAAGCCAAGCGCAACGTCTTGCCGTAGTGAATGGCCAAGGGCAAAGTCAGGGTCTGCCCCATACCCTTGGTCAGCCTGAGACCCGACAAGAAACTCACTACAACGTTGTCTATCAACACTTGGTCGCCAATGATACCGACATAGTGGGTCAACTCGCTTATTGTCTCTATAAGCAAAGCAAGCAGAAATACCTTCGTGAATTTCAAAGACTGAATGGCAGACGACCCACTGACGCTGAGTTGCGTATCCATGTGAACTGCGCTGAACTGCCAGCCCTTGATGATTACCGGGACAAGGCAACCCAGGTCATGGCAGAGGTATTGGCTCAAGCGGCCCAGGAAAAACAGGACACGCTCGAAAAACACTTCAAGAACCAGCTATGGGAATTCATCAACCGGCATCAGCCTGAAACCTTGGCCGAACGGGGTTGGCGAGGCTTCAAAGGATTATTGTTCGGAGGCGCAGGCGGCGTCGTTGGCAACCTGTTCACTACCCTTCTGGTCCTGCTTGTTTTGTTCGGCGCGGCCTCCAGCGCTACACAAGATGAGTTCACCAAGTGTGCCAAAGAAAACCTTGTATCGGGGCTGGCCAAAGTCATCGGTATAAGCGTCAGCATCGGCGGCAGCGACAAGCTACCCCTGTCCGAGGGCCCGACTGCAGATCGAACGGAGTGACAGACCGAGCAGTCCCCGCTTATGGCATCCACTTGCCTGCCAGGTGCAGAAAGCCGCCATGTCCTTTGTTCGCGCCTGAATCAGATGGCCTCGCGCGCCTTCGTCTCTGGCAGTGGCACCGACCGCACTCTTACCTCTTCCTGATGAATACGCATCGGCCGCAACTTCAACGACCCTCCACCCCGCCCATGCAGATGGGCCTGCATCTCCCCCAGAATGGCCATGGCCACGCTTTCCGGGGCATCACCGCCCAGGTCCAGGCCGATGGGGTAATGCAGCACCGGCAGTCCAGGCAGCGGCCGGGCGTCTTCCCGAATGTCGGCCAATAGCCGTTCGGTCCGATCCCGCGGTCCGAGCTGCCCGACGTAGCACGGCTCGGCGCGCAGGGCCAAGGCCAGCCAGTGGGCATCCTGGGTCAGGCTGTGGGACATGACGGCCACCAGCGCGCCCTGCAGGCGCGGCATCAGGTCGGCTTCCGTGTCCAGCGTCCTGACCAGCACCTCGTCCGCCTCGGGAAAGCGCTCGCGTCGGGCGAAATGACTGCGCGCGTCGATCACCGTCACGTGCCAGTCCAGCAGACGCGCCATGCGCACCAGCGGCTGGGCATCGTGACCGGCGCCGAACACCACCAGGCGCGGCATGGGCGTCAGGTATTCCAGAAACACCTCGGCCGCCCCGAAGCGCTCATCCAGCACCACGCCACGGGAGCGCTTGGCCAGGTACACCGCCTCGGCGGCTTCGCGGATCGGACGCTCGAGACGGGCATCGGACAACGGCGGCATCGGGTGCGCCGTGCTCAGCGTCAGTCGTTCGCCGACCGCCAGCGCAGAACGGCCAGGGTCGATCACCGTGGCCACCACCGTCGGGGTGCCTTCACGGTCGACCTCGGCCAGGGTGTCGACCAGGCTCGACGGCCCGTGGCCCGTGACGCGCTCGAACAGCACGTGCACGCGCCCATTGCACCCCAGGCCGAAGCCCAGCGCTTCCTCGCCCGCCTCGCCTTCCTCGGCGGTGCTGTAGCACTGCACCTGGGCGCCCTGCTCGGTCAGCCACCAGGCCTTGCGCGCGATCTCGCGCTCCAGGCAACCCCCGCTCACCGTGCCCTGGTGCGGCCCGATGCGCGGGATGAGCATGCGCGCACCCGGTCGCCGGTAAGCCGAGCCCTCGACCTTGACCACCGTGGCCAGGACGCAGTCTTCATGGGCGTGCCGGGCAGCCTGCACGGCGGCCAGCAGGGTTCTGGAGATCGGCATGGGAACGCTTCAGCCTTCGGTACGGCGCGGGTCGGCCGAACGCGGGTACGTGCGCTCTTCCTCGATGGTGCCGTTGACGTGGTGGATCTTCACCGAAGCCGTCTTGCCTTGCAGCACTTCGGCCAGGCGGCCGACCAGCTCGGCCTTGGTGTCAGCCTGGGCCAGCACGGCCTCCGAGCCGGACCGGCGCAGTGCCCAGCCTTGTCCGTGGGTGACGACGTGGTAGGTGTCCATGAGCAATCTCCTCGATTAGGGGGTACAGGGCTGTGACCGCACCGGTGGTGCGGTCGTTTCGTCGAATGTGCCTTGGCCGTCGGGCCTGCATGACGCGCCGCCTGGCAACCCGCGCGTGCTCCGGCCGCGTTTGACCGGTACACTGCCGGCCCTGACCGTGAGCCTGATTCTGATAACGACATGTCCCTTCCGAAGAACCACCTGGAACTGCTCAGCCCTGCCCGTGACGTGGCCATCGCTCGCGAAGCGATCCTGCACGGTGCCGATGCCATCTACATCGGCGGCCCGAGCTTCGGCGCCCGTCACAACGCCTGCAACGAGGTCGGCGATATCGCCGCGCTGGTCGAGTTCGCCCATCGCTACCATGCACGGGTGTTCACCACTATCAACACCATCCTGCACGACAACGAGCTGGAGCCGGCACGTCGGCTGATCCACCAGTTGTACGATGCCGGCGTCGATGCGCTGATCGTCCAGGACCTGGGGGTGATGGAGCTGGACATCCCGCCGATCGAGCTGCACGCCAGCACCCAGACCGACATCCGCACCCTGGAGCGCGCCCGCTTCCTCGACCAGGCCGGCTTCTCGCAGCTGGTGCTGGCCCGCGAGCTGAACCTGCAGGAGATCCGCACGATCGCCGACCAGACCGACGCGGCCATCGAGTTCTTCATCCACGGCGCGCTGTGCGTGGCGTTCTCCGGGCAGTGCAACATCTCCCACGCCCAGACCGGGCGCAGCGCCAACCGCGGCGACTGCTCCCAGGCTTGCCGCCTGCCCTACACCCTCAAGGACGACCAGGGCCGCGTGGTGGCCTTCGAGAAACACCTGCTGTCGATGAAGGACAACAACCAGAGCGCCAACCTGCGTGCCCTGGTCGAGGCCGGCGTGCGCTCGTTCAAGATCGAGGGGCGCTACAAGGACATGGGCTACGTGAAGAACATCACCGCCCACTACCGCCAGTTGCTCGACCAGGTGCTCGAAGACCGCCCGGACCTGGCGCGCGCCTCCAGCGGCCGCACCGAGCACTTCTTCGTGCCGGACCCGGACAAGACCTTCCACCGGGGCAGCACCGACTACTTCGTCAGCGAGCGCAAGATCGACATCGGCGCCTTCGACTCGCCGACCTTCACCGGCTTGCCGGTCGGCACCGTGGAGAGCGTCGGCAAGCGTGACCTGCAGGTCGTCACCGACGTGCCGCTGTCCAACGGCGATGGCCTCAACGTGCTGGTCAAGCGCGAGGTGGTGGGCTTTCGCGCCAACATCTGCGAAGCCCGTGGCCAGTTCGAGGAGGACGGCCAGACGCGCTACCGCTACCGCGTCGAGCCCAACGAGATGCCCGCCGGCCTGCAGCGCCTGCGTCCGCACCACCCGCTGAGCCGCAACCTCGACCACAACTGGCAGCAGGCCCTGCAGCGCACCTCGGCCGAGCGCCGCGTGGGGCTGGCCTGGCAGGCGCGTCTGGATGAGCAACGCCTCGAACTGATCGCCACCAGCGAGGAAGGCATCCGTGTCAGCGTCGCCCTGGACGGACCGTTCGGCGCGGCCAACAAGCCGGGCCAGGCGCTCGACCAGCTGCGCGACCTGCTCGGTCAGCTGGGCACCACCCAGTACCACGCCACGGCCGTCGACCTGCACGCGCCGCAGGCCTACTTCGTGCCCAACTCGCAGCTCAAGGCCCTGCGCCGTGAAGCCATCGAGGCCCTGACCGCCGCGCGTGTGGCCGCCCACCCGCGCGGCGGCCGCAAGGCCGAGACCACGCCACCGCCGGTCTACCCTGAGTCGCACCTGTCGTTCCTGGCCAACGTCTACAACCAGAGAGCCCGGGACTTCTACCACCGCCATGGCGTCAAGCTGATCGACGCTGCCTACGAGGCGCATGAAGAGCATGGCGAGGTGCCGGTGATGATCACCAAGCACTGCCTGCGGTTCTCTTTCAACCTGTGCCCCAAGCAGGCCAAGGGCGTCACCGGCGTGCGCACCAAGGTCGCGCCGATGCAGCTGATCCAGGGCGACGAGGTGCTGACGCTGAAGTTCGACTGCAAGCCGTGCGAGATGCACATCATCGGCAAGATGAAGTCGCACATCATCGACCTGCCTACGCCGGGCAGCGCGGTGGCCCAAGTGGTCGGCCACATCAGCCCCGACGACCTGCTCAAGACCATCCGCCGCCCCACCACGGGCGCCTAGGCCCGCCAGGCGGTCATCAGAGGCCCCGTCGGCCCCATGACGGGGTCGGCGACCGGCAGCGGCACCTGGGCGATGCGCGCCCGGTGCCGGCCGACCTCGCCACTGCCCGCCCTCAGTGTGCTGAACGTTTCCTGCCCTTGGGGATAGGCCCCCACCACTTCGAACCCCTCTCGGCTGTCCAGGCAGCGATGGCCCGTGCCGGCCGGCAGGATCAGCACGTCGCCTGCGTTCAGCGTCAGGGTCTGGCCCTGCTCACCGCCGATCAGCACCGTCGCTGACCCACGCAGCACACCCAGCGCCTCGTGGGCATCGGGATGGAAATGCTGATACGGGAAAATGCCGGCGCGCCACAGCGGCGTCCACCCATGCGTGGCGAACAGGGCTTCGAAGGCCTCGCCCAGGTCGGTGCCTGCCGGCCAGGGTACGGTGTAGGCCAGGACGGGCAAAGGGCTGTTCGGGATCGCGTCCTCGGCGTGAAAATGCCATTGGCGCGGTGCGGGCACTGCAGCCTCAGGGGGCAATGAATGGGGCATGGGGTCGTCTCCAGGTCGAAGGGTGCTCAAGCGTGGGCACTGCTTTGCGCCGGGCGTTCCCTGCCGGTCGTCAGGCCAGTGCACCGCTGCCTGGTTTGCTACGGTCGACATCAGCATGGCCCTGTCGTCGATCTGCCTTGGAGGCTCACCCATGACCCTGCACGCCGTGACCCTGCTCGATGCCCTGTCCGACCCTGCCTTGACCCGCGTCCAGGTGGGCGACGAGGAATGTGTGCTGGTGCGTCGGGGTGATTCGGTCAAGGCCTTCGAAGCCAATTGCCCCCACGCCGGTGCGCCACTCGAAGAGGGGGCAATGTGCGACGGCGTGCTGGTGTGCCCCTGGCACAAGGCGGTATTCCACCTGGACAGTGGTGCCGTCGAGCAGCCGCCTGCCTTGCGCGGCCTGAAGCGCTACCCCGTACAGGTGAAGGACGGCATGGTCTGGGTCGAGGATCAACCCTTGCCCACCCCCTCGTCACCGGCACGGGCCAGAGGGCGTTGCTTTGTGGTGATCGGGGCAGGCGCAGCGGGCGCGGCGGCGGTGGCCACGTTGCGCACCGAAGGCTTCGCCGGACGGCTGATGTGGATCGACCCCGACGCCGCGCCGGCCTACGATCGCACGGCGTTGAGCAAGTTCGTCATCGCCGGGGAGATGAGCCCGGACGAGGTGCCGCCCTTGCTGGAGCGAGCCTTCTATCGTGCGGCCGATGTGGAGCGCGTACGCGGCAAGGTCAAGTCGATCGACGTGAACGGTCGGCAGTTGCTATTGGCCGAGGGCCGGACCCTCGACTACGACGAGGCGCTGCTGGCGACCGGCAGCGTGCCGGTGCGTCCTGCGCTGCCAGGGGCAGACCTGCCTGGCGTCCTGCTGCTGCGTTCGCGCGAGGACGCCGAACGGGTGCTCGATCAGGTCGAGCCAGGTCAGCCGGTGGTGGTGATCGGCGACAGCTTCATCGGCCTGGAGGCTGCCTCGGCCCTGCGCCGCTACGGCGCCGACGTGCACGTGGTCACGCGCCATGAAGTGCCCCTGGCACGCCAGCTCGGTGAGCGCTTGGGTCGCGCCGTACGTGCACTGCATATCAGGCATGGTACGGTCTTTCATGGGCCGACGGAGCCGGTGCGCTTCGAAGGCGGCGAACGGCTCGAAGCGGTGATGCTGGCCGACGGTACGCGCCTGGAGACTTCGGTGGCGCTGTTGGGCACCGGGGTGAAACCGGCCAGCGGCCTGCTCTCGGCACTGCGCGATGGGGACGGTTGCCTGCCCGTGGACGCCGGCATGCGCCTGGCCGAGGGCGTGTGGGCAGCGGGCGATCTGGTGAGCTTTCCTCTAGGCGGTGAGCGGACGCACATCGAGCACTGGCGCGTCGCCCAGCAGCACGGCGTGATCGCCGCCGCCAACATGCTCGGGCAGGACCGGCGCTACGTGGACGTGCCGTTCTTCTGGACCTATCAGCATGGCAAGACGCTCGAAGTGCTGGGGCATGCGCGTCGATGGGACCACATCGAGCATGTCGGTGACCCCGAGGGGCTGGACTTCGTGGCCGTGCTCTGCGCGGGTGACCAGGTCGAAGCGGTGGTGGCGTGCGAACGACAGGGGTTGATGGCTGCCTTGGCGCGTCGGCTGCGCAGGCCGCTGTCGTGCCAACAGGCGTTGGCTTTCATCCAGGCAGGGGGCGGCTGAGGCTGCGCACCGTACCCCAAGGCGACCTGCTAGGCTGTGCAGGCAGGGTCGCATCGCGCGCCCGAGCGTCGTGGGCCCGCGCCCATCGCAGCCTGGACCACCCTGGAGGCTTCATGTCCCTTGTCATCCGCCGTGCCGTACCTGCCGATGCTCCGACCATCAGCGACGTCGTGATCCGTGCCTTGCACGCCCTCGATACGCCGGACTACCCTCCGCCCGCGATCGAACAGCTGGCCCGACGCTTCACGCCCGAGGCAGTCGGCGACATGCTGCAGCAGCGCTGGATGCTGGTGGCCACGCGGGGGGATCAGGTGGTAGGAACGGCGAGTCTGGATGCTGAAGGGTTCGTCAGGACCGTGTTCATCCAGCCCGACTGCCAAGGGCTGGGCATCGGCACACGGCTGCTCGACGCCCTTCATGTGCATGCCGTCGAGGCCGGCGCCGCCTATCTGCGCGTGCGCTCGTCGACCACGGCCGTGGGCTTTTACGAACGCCTGGGCTACACGAGGGCAGCAGAGACGCCCGACGGGCCTGGCCACACGGTGGTCATGACGCGAGCGCTCTAGGCTTGCCTCAGTACCGGGGACCTGCCAGGCCTCTGGTCCAGGCAAGCATGCAGGGGCATCGATGCGGCCCATCGCTCATCGACCGATGCCCCACTTCGATGGCTCACGGTGAAATCGGGTCGCTCGCCGGGAAGGTCTCGTCGAGCGCATTGTCGACCTTCTCTTCGTCCGGCTGAACCGCCGCCGCGCAGTCGCAGTCGTTCATGCAACAGTGCTGGTTGTCCTTGTGGCCGTTGGCACAGGCTTCACAGCAATAGGCCTTGTCACCCTGGGTCACGGTGGTGGCGTCCACGGTGCACGAGCAGTGCGCGCAGGCACAGCGTTGTTCGCTCATGGTCAGTTCCTCTCAGTGTCGTCGGTGTCTACCACGTCATCGGTCCACGGCTTGCCGTCCAGCGGGTTGGAACGGGCCAGTTCGGCCTCGTCCAGGCCGAAGCCGCCGCCGATCTCTTCGACGTCCACGTGGGTCAACGTCTGGTCGGCCGGACGGCCGGAGCCCAGTTCGTCGGGGTCGCGTGCGCCGGTTTCGTCCAGCAGCGTGCCGGGGCTCATGTCGTCCAGGGTCACGCCGTCTTCCTGGACGGTATCGCTCAGGGCTTCGCCGCCGGTCATGCCACTTTCGGCCACGCGCTCGGCCGGGAACTCGTGGGCCACTTCACGGGGATCGCGCAGATCGCCTGCACGGCCTTCATGTTCATCGGAGTCGTTGAAGTCGAGTTCATGCACACTGCCCATCCGGTCCTCGATGGTGTCAATTTCACTCGGCGTCCAGGTCGTGGAATCGTCTGCCTTGGCCATGTCGGCTCTCCATCAAGTAGGTTCATGACAATCGACCCCCTGCCCTGGCCAATGATTCAGACTTTTTGTCGGTCGCCGCCACTGGCCGTTCTAGGGAACTCTGGCCCCGGCCTGTGCCTCCCAGAAACAGGACAGGCAAACCGCACGGGGATGCGATCATGGCCAAGCCTTTGCAGGAATATCAGCGCAAGCGTGACTTCGCCGCCACGCCAGAACCATCCGGCGATACCCAGGACGACGCGACGGACCATGCCTTGCAGTTCTGCATCCAGAAACACGATGCCAGCCACCTGCACTATGACTTCCGCCTGGAACTCGACGGCACGCTCAAGAGCTGGGCCATACCCAAGGGGCCGTCGCTGGACCCGTCGGTCAAGCGCCTGGCCGTGCACGTCGAGGATCACCCACTCGACTACGCCGCCTTCGAAGGCCACATCCCCGAGGGCCATTACGGCGCGGGCGACGTGATCGTCTGGGACCGGGGCACTTGGGAGCCGGAAGGCGACCCTCAGGCGGCCTACGCCAAGGGCAAGCTGCGCTTTCGGCTGAATGGCGAGAAGCTGTCCGGGACCTGGAACCTGTTCCGCACCCGCCTGGCGGGCAAGAAAGAACAGTGGATGCTGGTCAAGTCCCATGACGACCAGGCGCGCAGCGAGTCGGACTACCGCATCGTCGAAGACCAGCCGGACAGCGTGATCAGCGACCGTACCCTGGGGCCCACGTCCAAGGCCACGCCGGCTTCTTCTTCCTCCCCGGCCAAGCGCTCGCTCAAGACCTCGAAAGCACGCCCGCGCCCGGCCACCGCCGGTGAGTCCGGGCTACCGGACAGGCTCGAACCGCAACTGGCCACGCTGGTGGACGCGCCGCCCGAAGGCGACTGGCGCTACGAGGTGAAGTTCGACGGCTACCGCATTCTGGCGCGCATCGAAGGCGACGACGTTCGGCTGTCCACCCGCAGCGGCAACGACTGGAGCGCCAAGCTGCCGCACCAGGTCGAGGCATTGCGGGCGCTGGGGGTGGATTCGGCCTGGCTCGACGGCGAAGTGGTGGTCACCGATGCCGACGGCCATGCCGACTTCCAGGCACTGCAGAATGCCTTCGACACGGCGCGCAGCGACACCATCACCTACTACGTGTTCGACCTGCCGTTTCTCGGCGGCCAGGACCTGCGCCAGCATCCACTCAGTGCTCGGCGCGAGGCGTTGCAGGCCCTGCTCGCCGAGAGCGACAGCCCGTTGCTCAAGTACTCGCAGGACTTCGACGAGCCGGTCGATTCACTGCTCGAAAGCGCCTGCTCGCTGCAGCTCGAAGGCCTGATCGGCAAACGCGCCGACAGTCTCTACAGCGGCCAGCGCAGCCAGGACTGGATCAAGCTCAAGTGCAAGCAGCGTCAGGAGTTCGTGATCGTCGGCTACACCGATCCGAAAGGCAGCCGCAGCCGCTTTGGCGCACTGCTGCTGGGGCTGCATGACCCGGACAGCGATACCCTGCGCTATGCCGGCCGGGTCGGCACCGGGTTCACCGCCGAGACCCTCGACAGCCTTCATCAGCGCCTGACGCCTCTGCACACCGCGCGTACCTCTCTGGCCAACCCACCCACCGGCGCCCAGGCCCGTGGCGTGCACTGGCTGCGCCCGCAGCTGCTGGCCGAGGTCGCCTACGCGCAGATGACCCGCGATGGCCTGGTGCGCCATGCGGTGTTCCACGGCGTGCGCGATGACAAACCGGCCGAGGCCATCGACCTGGAACGCCCTTTGCCTTCGGCCGATGTCGCCCGGCCTGCTCCACGCACCACCTTGCGCCTGACGCACCCGGAGCGGGTGATCGACCCCAGTCATGGCCTGACCAAGCGCCAGGTGGCCGACTACTACGCCTCGGTGGCCGAGCGCATCCTGCCGCACCTGCAGGCCCGCCCCGTGGCGCTGGTCCGTGCTCCGGACGGGCTGGGCGGCGAGCTGTTCTTCCAGAAGAACGCCGGTCACTTGAAGATCCCGACGTTGCGCACCTACCCCAAGACCGAGGTCGGGCAGCCAGTGATGATCATCGACGGTCCCGAGGCCTTGCTCGGCGCCGTGCAGATGAACACCGTGGAGCTGCACACCTGGAATGCCACCGACAAGGCCTTCGACCGCCCGGACCGTTTCGTGCTCGACCTGGACCCCGACCCGGCCCTGCCGTGGAAGGCCATGGTCGAAGCCACCCAACTGACGCTGACACTGCTCGACGAGCTGGGGCTCCAGGCGTTCCTCAAGACCAGCGGCGGCAAAGGCATGCACGTGGTGGTGCCGTTGACCCGGCGGGCGGACTGGGACGAGGTGAAGGACTTCACCCACGCGTTGGTCGATCACCTGGCCGGGCTGTTCCCGGAGCGTCTGTCCGGGGTGGCCGGCCCGCAGAACCGGGTCGGGCGGATCTTCATCGACTACCTGCGCAATGGCCGTGGCGCGACCACGGTGTGCCCCTTCTCGCTGCGCGCCCGCGAAGGCCTGCCGGTGTCGGTGCCGATCGATCGTGAGGAACTCCCCACGCTCAAGGGTGCCAACCAGTGGCACCTGGGCAACATCGGTGAACGCCTGCGCCAGACGCAGGACCCGTGGGCGGCGTTCTGGAGCGTTCGCCAATCGATCACCGCGAAGATGCGCAAGACAATGGGAATGACCTGATGGAACGACTGATCGACCTGCTGCAATGGCCGGCCATGGCGCTGACGGTGCTGGCGGCCTGGTGCATCGGCTCACGCCGCCCCAACCGTCGCCGCGTGGGGTTCTGCTGCTTCATCGCCAGCAATCTGCTGTGGGTGGTCTGGGGCTGGCAGCTGCAAGCCTGGGCCCTGATCGTGCTGCAGTTCGTGCTCTGCGGCATGAACCTCAGGGGCTGGAAAAAGAACACACTGACACAGGCCACCTCATGAAGCCTACCCCTACGGCCCTGGCGCCGTTGCTTGCGTCCTTCGGCGAGCGCCTGCGCACGATGACCCCCGAGCCACGCCTAGCCGAACTGATGGGCCTGCTGCGCGATGCCGAGCTCGACCGTCTGCCCCTGCCTGGCCAGGGCCATACCTTGCAGCGCTGGCAGACCCTGGCGCAGGTGGCCGGGTGCGACCTGGCCCTGGCGAAACTCTACGAAGGCCATACCGATGCCCTGGCCATCCTTGCCGAGTGCGCGGGTGCGCACCTGGTGGAAGGTGAGCTGTGGGGTGTCTGGGCCGCCGAACCGCCGGATGCACGTGCCAAGATCACCGCTCAGCACGGTGATCAGGTCCGTCTTGGTGGACGCAAGGCCTGGTGTTCCGGCGCGCAGCAGATCGACCGTGCATTGATCACCGCCTGGGACCAGGACGACCAGCCACAGCTGGTAGCCATCGACCTCAAGGACCCGAGCCTGCGCCTGCACACCGAGGGCTGGCAGGCCGTGGGCATGGCCAGCACCGCCAGCGTCGACGTCCTGTTCGACGACACGTCCGGGATTGCCGTGGGCGGTCCGGGGCAATACCTCTCGCGACCGGGCTTCTGGCACGGCGGCGCGGGCATCGCGGCGTGCTGGTACGGGGCGGCCGAAGCCCTGGCAGAGTACTTGCGTGCCTATTGCCAGGCACGTCGTCACGACCCCCATGCCCTGGCCCACCTCGGCGCCGTGGACGCTGCCCTGTTCGGCGCGCGGGCCACGCTGCGCGACTGTGCGGCGTGGATCGACGCCCAGCCCGAAGCCGATGCCCAGCACCCGGTCTGCCGTACCAGGGCCCATGTCGAGCACGCCGTGACCCAGGTCATCGAACACGTCGGCCGCGCCTTGGGTGCCACGCCCTTCTGCCGCACGCCTCACTTCGCACGCTTGAGCGCGGACCTGCCGGTGTACCTGCGCCAGAGCCACGCCGAACGCGACCTGGCTGGCCTGGGTGAGCAGCTCATCGACACTTCAGAAAGGGCCTGGCGACTATGACCGAAAACCTGATCCAGGCCAGCCAGGGCAGACCCTGGTCTGACTGGAAACGCTCGGCCCACCTGGCGCGCGCCGGCTGGATCGAGCCTGAAACCCTGTGCGTGCCAGGTCGCCGCACCGTGATCGTCGCCCCGCACCCGGATGACGAGATCCTCATGGCCGGTGGCCTGATGGCGGGGTTCGAAGGCCGTGAACAGGACCTGATCCTGGTTTCCGCCACCGATGGCGAAGGCAGCCACCCAGGCTCCGAGCAATGGCCGCAATCAGTCCTGCGCCGCCAGCGCGTCCAGGAGAGTCGGCATGCCCTGCAGCGGCTCAAGCTCGACCTCAACGCCTTGACCTGGGAGCGCCTGAACCTGACCGACGGCGGCGTTGCCCATGACGAGGCCTACCTGGTCAGCCACCTCAGCCGGCTGCTCGCGCCGGGCGATCTGCTGATCACCACCTGGCGCGGCGATGGTCATTGCGACCATGAAGCCATTGGCCGCGCCTGCGCCCAGGTGGCAGCCGCCCGCCAGGCGACCCTGTGCGAGATTCCGGTCTGGGCCTGGCACTGGGCCGAGCCCGATGACCCCCGGCTGCCTTGGTCGCGTGCGCACCGCGTGCGCCTGAACCCCGAACGCCTGGCGCGCAAGCGCGAGGCCATCCACGCCCATCTCACGCAGCTGCAACCCGATGGCGACCGCCCTCCCGTGGTCCCGCCGCTGCTGCTGGACTGCCTTCTGCAACCTTTTGAACTGGTGTTCCTATGAGCCTCGACGCGCAATATTTCGCTGACCTGTACGCGGGTAACGACGACCCGTGGGCCTTTCGCACGCGCTGGTACGAGCGGCGCAAGCGTGACCTGGTGATGGCCAGCCTGCCTCGTCAATGCTACGAGCGCATCTTCGAGCCGGCCTGCGCCAACGGCGAGTTGAGCGCGCAGCTCGCCGAGCGTTGCGCCGCCCTGCTCTGCCAGGACCTGGACCCCAACGCGGTCGACCTGGCGCGCTCGCGGCTGGCCGGGTTCACCAATGCCAGCGTCGAACAGGGGCACCTGCCGGCGGATTGGCCAGGCGGCAGCTTCGACCTGATCGTGCTCAGCGAAGTGGGTTACTACCTCAACCCGACCGAATGGCTGCAGGTGATCGAGCAATCGGTGGCCAGCCTGACCTACGACGGGGGCCTGCTGGCCTGCCACTGGCGCCACCCGATCGCCGGTTGCCCGCAGGACGGTCGCGAGGTGCACGACCTGCTGGCCAAGCACCTGCCGCTGTACTCGGTGTTCCGTCACGAAGAAGCGGACTTCCTGCTCGAATACTGGTCCTGCCAGCCGAGCGTGGTCGACCTCGACGAGACCTGCTCATGATCGGCGTGGTGATCCCGGCGCACAACGAAGCCAGACGCCTGGGCCACTGCCTGCGCGCGCTGCGGCTGGCGATGCTGGACGTCGAGCAGGCCGGGCATCGGGTCGAGGTGGTGGTGGTGCTCGACCGCTGCAGCGATGGCAGCGAAGCGATCGCCCGGCGCCATGGCGTACTGACCTTGAAGGTGGATGCTGGCAACGTCGGCGTCGCCCGGCGTGCCGGCGCTGCGTTCATGCTCGAGCGTGGCGCCCGCTGGCTGGCCTGTACCGACGCCGACAGTCGCGTGCCTTCGCACTGGTTGTCCTGGCAGGTGCACTGCGCCGCCGATGCCGTGTGCGGAACCGTGCACATCGACCGCTGGCAGCCGTGGCAAGGGATGGCGTTGCGGGAGTTGTACAACAGCCGTTACCAGGCCATCGAAGGCCATCGGCACATCCATGGGGCCAACCTGGGCGTGTCGGCCGAGGCGTACCAGCGGGTCGGGGGCTTCCCGGCGCTGGCGGCGCACGAGGACGTGCACCTGGTCAAGGCACTTCAAGCGCATGGCGCTCAGATCGTCTGGACGGCCCGGCACAGCGTGGCCACCAGCAGTCGACGTGATTGCCGGGCGCGGGAAGGGTTCGGGGATTACCTGAGCGGGCTGGAGGCGGTGGTGCAGGCAGCGTCCTGAAATGATGCCGGGTGGGTTATTTACGGGCCCTGCGGGCCCAATCGCGGCACAGGGGCCGCTCCACCCGTAGCCCCATCGCGGTGTTGCAGGTCACCGTGGTCACCTGTGGGAGGCAGCGCCCTGAATGATGCCGAGTGGGTGATTTACGGGCCCTGCGGGCCCGATCGCGGCACAGGGGCTGCTTCTACACCCATAGCCGCACCACGGTGTTGCAGGCCGTCGCGGTCACCTGTGGCAGTCGACGTGATTGCCGGGCGCGGGAAGGGTTTGGAGATTACCTGAGCGGGCTGGAGGCGGTGGTGCAGGCAGCGTCCTGAAATGATGCCGAGTGGGTGATTTACGGGCCCTGCGGGCCCGATCGCGGCACAGGGGCCGCTCACCCGTAGCCCCACCGCAGGGTTGCAGGCTATCGCGGTCACCTGTGGGAGCGGCCCCTGTGCCGCGATCGGGCCCGCAGGGCCCGTAAAATCAGCTACATCAACCTGCCAGACAACCCAGACTTCATCAGCCAAGCCGGCCACTGGCCTCACCCCCGCATCTTGGCAAACATCGCCTGCACGTACCGCCCCAGGGTCTCGCTCCCTCCCAGGCTCCGCGCCAGGCAATCGTCGGCCCGTGCCAGGTGCTCCAGCAACCGCTCGCGCACCTCGGCCTCGCCACACAGCGCCACCAGGGTCGACTTGCCAGCATCCTTGCCAAGATCCTTGCCACTGGCCGGATCGCAGTCGCACAGGTCGTCGTGCAGCTGGAACGCCTGGCCCAGGTCCTGGGCGAACTGCCCGAGCAGCGCGCGGCACTGGGGCGAGGCATCGCTGATGATGCAGGCCATGTCGAGGATGGAGCTGAACAGTACGCCGGTCTTGAGCTGGTTGGTGGTGGCAATCTGCGCGGCGGTGCGCGCCTGGGTACCGTCGTGCAGGTCCTGGAACTGGCCCTGCACCAGCCCCTGACTGCCCACGGCCTCGGACAAGCGAGTCACCAGCTGGGTACGCGCCAGGGCCGGGATGTGCTCGATCGCCGCGATCACTGCAAAGGCCCGTGACAGCAGCGCGATCGCGGCCAGGATGGCCACGTCCTGGCCGAAGGTCAGGATGGCCACGTCCTGGCCGAAGGTCAGGTGCACGGTCGGGCGGCCACGGCGCATCAGTGCGTCGTCCATGCACGGCAGGTCGTCCAGCACCAGCGAGGCCGCATGCACCATCTCCACGGCGCAGCCCAGGTCCAGCGCGGCGTGCGCCGGGCCGCCCAGGCCTTCGGTGGCGAGCATCAGCAACAGCGGGCGCAAGCGCTTGCCTGGCGCCAGGGTGCCGTCACGCATGGCCAGCGCCACCAGGTCGCGCTCATTGCCCACCGTTGGCAGCAGGGCGTCGAGCCGGCGTTCCAACCCGTCACGCAGTTGCTGCAGGTGAATGTCGATCCCTGTGTCTATAGTTGCGGACAAGTGTGCGGCCATCGTTCCCTCTGTGCGTGTGATCGAGCCCGTGAAGGGCCAGGTGGTGAATGTACGGCGTCGAGATGGACCTGTCGCTCACGCCTTCAGCGTAGCTCAAGGTTTTTCGGCCTGTCGGGAACGTCTGCAATGCGGCGTTGCCTGAGCCTTGATGCGATTCAAAGCTGTACAGCCTGCCGATCTTGTACAACACCCATGTGCACTGACAACACGCCGTACCGATGATTCCTGGTTACTTGGAGCAAGCATGCGCGAACCCGACCTGACCCGTCGCAAGGATGAACACCTGGACATCGTGCTGGACCCTCGCCGTGCGACCGTCGCTGTCGACGCCGGCTGGTCGGCGATCCGTTTCGAACACTGCGCCCTGCCCGAGCTGGACCTGCGCCAGATCGACCTGCGCAGCCAGCTGCTGGGCATCGCGCTGGACGCGCCCCTGCTGATCAGCTCCATGACCGGCGGCGCGCGGCGCGCGACCCACATCAACCGCCACCTGGCCGAAGCCGCGCAAGAGCTGGGCATCGCCATGGGCGTGGGTTCGCAGCGGGTCAGCCTGACCTCGGTGCACGATCACGGCCTGACCCGTGAACTGCGCCGGCTGGCGCCGCGCATTCCGCTGTTGGGCAACCTGGGCGCGGCGCAGCTGCTCCAGCCCGATGGCCTGGACCTGGCGCAGCGCGCCGTGGACAGCCTGGAGGCCAATGGCCTGATCATCCACTTCAACCCCTTGCAGGAAGCCGTCCAGCCCGAGGGCGATCGCGACTGGCGTGGGGTGCTGGCACAGCTCGAGCGCCTGACCCAGGCGCTGCCGGTGCCGGTGATCGCCAAGGAGGTCGGCGCCGGGGTGTCGGCGGAGGTCGCGCGGCAGCTGGTGGACGCCGGGGTACAGGTGATCGACGTGGCCGGCGCGGGTGGCACCAGCTGGGCCGCCGTGGAAGCCGAGCGCGCCGTGTCGGCCAGTGACCGCGCCGTGGCCGACGCTTTCGCCGGCTGGGGCATCCCGGCGGCCGCCTGCGTGCGCCAGGTGCGTGAGGCCCTGCCCGACACGCCACTGATCGCGTCCGGCGGCATTGCCAATGGCCTGGACGCCGCCAAGGCGATCCGCCTGGGCGCCGACCTGGTCGGCCAGGCCGCCGGCGTGCTGGTCGCGGCCACGGCTTCCACCGAGGCGGTGGTCGAGCATTTCCGCATCATTCTCCAGCAACTGCGCATCGCCTGCTTCTGCACCGGCTCGGCCGACCTGGCCGCCTTGCGTCAGGCGCGCCTGCTGCCATGACCCACTTCGCCGTGGTGGCGCCTGCCTATGCCAGCCACTTCCAGGCGTTCGAGGTGCTGGCCGGCGCGCTGCTCGACCGGGGCCACCGCGTCACCTTCGTTCACCAGGTCGATGCCGCGCGCTGGTTGCAGGACCGGCGTATCGGCTTCCAGCCAATCGGTCTGGACAGTCATCCACCCGGCACCCTGGACGCCCAGTTGCGCCTGGCCGCCTCGCCGTCCACCCCATGGGCCCTGCACCGGTTGATCCGTCAGTTGGCCGACACCAGCCGGCTGTTCATCGAGCACCTGCCCGCCGCGTTCGCCGCCCTGCACATCGAGGCGGTGCTCTGCGACCAGATGGAAGGCGCCGGCGGCCTGGTGGCCGAGGCGCTGGGCCTGCCCTTCGTGTCCCTGGCCTGCGCCCTGCCGGTCAACCGCGAGGCCGGTCTGCCGCTGCCGGTGATGCCCTTCACCCCTGGCCAGGACCCCTACAGCCTGAAACGGTGCCACGCCAGCACCCGGGTCTACGACTGGCTGATGAAGCCGGTGGACACGGCGTTGCTGGAGGGCGCCCAGCGCCTGGGCGTGCCGCCGCGTCGTGGCCTGCACGCCTACCTGTCGCCCCGGCTGCAATTGAGCCAGACCCCGGCCACGCTGGACTTCCCGCGCCAGACCCTGCCGGCGCACTTTCACGCCGTCGGGCCCCTGCGCCGCGCCGCGCCCGATCGACCGGGCGCCTGGCCCATCGACCGGGACCGACCGCTGGTGTTCGCCAGCCTGGGCACGCTGCAAGGCGGTCGTCTGCGCCAGTTCCAGCGTATCGCCCGCGCCTGCCGCGCCCTGGACGTGCAGTTGCTGGTGGCCCACTGCGGGGGGCTCGACCCTGCGCAGGAGGCGACCTTGCAGCGCTGCGGCGCCACCTGGGTGACCGACTTCGCGCCGCAGCGCTGGATCCTCGAACAGGCCGATGCCGTGGTGACCCATGGCGGCCTGAACACCGTGCTGGACGCCATCGTCGCGCGTACGCCGATGCTGGTCATGCCGATCGCCTTCGACCAGCACGGCGTCGCTGCGCGGGTCGTGCATCACCGCCTGGGCCTGAGCCTGCCGCGCCGCGCCAGTGCCCGGCGTATCGCCGAGACCCTGCGCCAGGTGCTCGCGCTGCCGATCCAGGCCCATGCCCGGCAGGCCGAGGCCCTGGCCGCCAGTGGTGGCGCGGCACGCGCAGCGGACCTGATCGAGGCCGCCCTGGGCGTGCCTGCGTCCTCACCTTTGGAAACCGCCGATGACCTATGACCTGATTCTCGCCGGCACCGGCCTGGCCAATGGCCTGATCGCCTGGCGGCTGCGCCAGTGTCATCCCGAGCTGAACATCCTGTGCCTGGACCAGGCCGACGCACTGGGCGGCAGCCACACCTGGTCGTTCCACGCAACCGACCTGAGCGATCACCAGCAGCAGTGGATCGCACCCTTCGTGGCCCAGCGCTGGCCCAGCTACCGGGTGCACTTCCCGGCCTACAGCCGCACCTTGCACAGCGGCTACGCCAGCATCACCGGCGAGCGTTTCGCCCAGGTCCTGACCGACGCGCTGGGCGACACCCTGCAGTTGAATCAGCCGATTCATTCGCTGACCTCCACCGAAGTGCGCCTGGCCGATGGCCGGCACCTGCGCGCCAAGGTGGTCATCGATGGCCGCGGCGCGCCGAACAGCCCGCACCTGGCGCTGGGCCATCAGGCCTTTCTCGGCCAGCTGGTGCGCCTGGAGCGCCCCCACGGCTTGACCGCGCCGATCATCATGGACGCCCGTGTCGCCCAGCACGACGGCTACCGCTTCGTCTATGTGCTGCCGTTCTCGGCCGACACCGTGCTGATCGAGGACACCCACTACGTGGACCAGCACCGCGCCAGCGCCGAGCAGCTGCGCATGCACATCGCCAAGTATGCACACCATCAGGGCTGGACCATCGCCGAGTGCCTGCGTGAGGAACACGGCGTGCTGCCGATCACCCTGGCCGGCGACGTCGAGGCGTTCTGGGACGCCGCCGATGGGCAACCGTTGAGCGGTCTGCGCGCCGGGCTGTACCACAGCACCACCGGCTATTCGCTGCCCGACGCCGTGCGCCTGGCCGATTGGCTGATGGCCCAGCCGCTGGACGATGCCGCCGCGCTTGGTGCCGGACTGCGGGCCTATGCCCGCGAACACTGGCGCACCCAGGGCTTTTACCGTCTACTCAACCGCATGCTGTTCCTGGCCGGGCGGCCCGAGGCGCGCTGGCAGGTGATGCAGCGCTTCTACCACCTGCCCGACGGGCTGATCGAACGCTTCTACGCAGGCCGCAACACCTGGCGTGACCGCAGTCGGATTCTCATGGGCAAGCCACCGGTTCCGGTCGGTGAAGCCATCGTCGCCGCGTGGCGACATTCCCCAAGGCATTTCAAGGAGCATCGATGAACCCTGGCAAATCGGCAATCGTCATCGGCGCAGGTTTCGGCGGCCTGGCGTTGGCCATCCGCCTGCAGGCCGCCGGCGTACGGACCACGCTGCTGGAGCGCCGCGACAAGCCCGGTGGCCGGGCCTACGTGTACAAGGACGAAGGGTTCACCTTCGATGCCGGCCCGACCGTGATCACCGACCCAAGCGCCATCGAGGCGCTGTTCGAGGTGTCCGGCAAGCGCCTGGAGGACTACGTCGAGCTGTTGCCGGTCGATCCGTTCTACCGCCTGTGCTGGGAAGACGGCACGGTGTTCAACTACAACAACGACCAGGCCATCCTCGAGCGGCAGATCCAGGCGTTGGACCCGGCCGACGTGGACGGCTACCGGCGCTTTCTGGACTACTCGCGTGCGGTGTTCGACGAAGGCTACGTGAAGCTTGGCGCGGTGCCGTTCCTGTCCCTGCGCGACATGCTCCAGGCCGGCCCGCAGCTGATGCGCCTGCAGGCCTGGCGCAGCGTCTACGGCATGGTGTCGCGCTTCATCCGCAACGACAAGCTGCGTCAGGCGTTCTCGTTCCACGCGCTGCTGGTCGGCGGCAACCCGTTCGCCACCTCGTCGATCTACACCCTGATCCATGCCCTGGAGCGCCAATGGGGGGTATGGTTCCCCAAGGGCGGCACGGGCGCCCTGATCGACGGCATGGTGCGGCTGTTCCAGGACCTGGGCGGCGAGCTGGCCCTCAACGCCGACGTCGCCGCACTGGAAACCCAGGGCGATCGCCTGACCGGCGTGCGCACGCACGATGGCCGTCACTGGCAGGCCGATGCGGTGGCCTCCAACGCCGACGTGGTCCATACCTACCAGCAGTTGCTGGGCGAGCATCCGCGTGGCAAGACCGAAGGCCAACGCCTGCAGGGCAAGCGCTTCAGCAACTCGCTGTTCGTCATCCACTTCGGCCTGTCGCGCCCGCAACCGCAACTGGAGCACCACACGGTGTGCTTCGGCGCGCGCTACAAAGGCCTGATCGACACCATCTTCAACGGCCCGGACCTGGCCGACGACTTCTCCCTCTACCTGCATTCGCCGTGTGCCACCGACCCGAGCCTGGCACCGCCCGGCTGCTCGGCGCACTACGTGCTGGCCCCGGTGCCGCACCTGGGCAATGCCGAGGTCGACTGGACGGTGGAAGGCCCGGCCTACCGCGACCGCATCTTCGAGTACCTCGAGCGCCACTACATGCCAGGGCTGCGCCGCGACCTGGTGACCAGCCGCATCTTCACCCCGCTGGACTTTCGCGACACGCTCAACGCGCACCTGGGCTCGGCCTTCTCGCTGGAGCCGGTGCTGCAGCAGAGCGCCTGGTTCCGCCCGCACAACCGCGATGCCCGGGTCGAGAACCTCTACCTGGTGGGCGCCGGTACCCATCCGGGCGCTGGCGTGCCTGGGGTGATCGCTTCGGCCAAGGCCACTGCGGGGCTGATGATCGAGGACCTGCACCGATGACGCCAGACGACGACGCGCTGCTGATCCATGCCGAACGCAGCATCGCCGTCGGCTCCAAGAGCTTCGCGGCGGCGGCGCGGCTGTTCGCGCCCTCGACCCGGCGCAGTGCGGTGATGCTCTACGCCTGGTGCCGCCACTGCGACGACGTGATCGACGGCCAGGAGGCCGGGCACGATGCGCAACCGGTCGACCCGGCCGAGGCCGCGCGACGCCTGGTCCATCTGCGCGAGCAGACCCTGGCGGCCTACGACGAGGCGCCGATGCACGAACCGGCCTTCGCTGCGTTCCAGTACGTCGCCCGGCGCCACGGCATCCGCCGGCGCGAGGCGTTCGACCTGCTCGAAGGCTTCGCCATGGACGTGCAAGGCCAGGCCTACCTCACGTTCGACGACACCCTGCGCTACTGCTACCACGTCGCGGGTGTGGTCGGCCTGATGATGGCGCGGATCATGGGCGTGCGCGACGAGCGGGTGCTCGACCATGCCTGCGACCTGGGGCTGGGCATGCAGCTGACCAACATCGCGCGCGACATCGTCGAGGATGCCAAGGTCGGGCGGTGCTACCTGCCCCGCCAATGGCTGGAGGCCGCCGGCATCCCGCCCGAACGCCTGGCCGCGCCGGAACACCGCGCTGCGCTGGCGCAGTTGGCGGTCCGCCTGGTCGAGCAGGCCGAGCCTTACTACGCCAGCGCCCGCGATGGCATGGGCGCCCTGCCTTGGCGCTCGGCCTGGGCCGTGGCCACGGCAGCGCGGGTCTACCGGCGTATCGGGCTGAAGGTCAAGGCAGCGGGTGCCCAGGCCTGGGATGGACGGCTGAGCACCTCGAAGGCGGAAAAACTCGGGGCGTGTGCGGTCGGCCTGGGTCAGGCGCTCATTTCTCGGCTACGATCGGCGACGCCACGCAACCGTCGTCTATGGCAGCGTCCCGCGGTGAGCGACGCAACGGCCCCCCCTGCCGCGTCCGCAGCTCTGCCCGCAGGCGATCGATAGGCGGCGCGTAGAGGAAGCCGAAGGACACGCAGTTCTCGCGACCGTGCACGGCGTGGTGCATCAGGTGGGCCTGGTAGAGGCGCTTGAAGTAGCCACGCCGTGGCACATAGCGAAACGGCCAGCGACGGTGGACCAGACCGTCATGGGCGACGAAGTACAGCAGCCCATAGGCGGTCATCCCGGCACCGACCCACTCCAGCGGGTTCCAACCCGCGTTGCCCAAGGCAATCAGCACGATGGCCAGCCCGGCGAACACCACCGCGAACAGGTCGTTCTTCTCGAACCAGCCCTGACGTGGCTCATGGTGCGAGCGATGCCAGCCCCAGCCAGGGCCATGCATGAGGTACTTGTGGGCCAGGTAGGCGATGCCTTCCATGGCGGCCAGCGATACCAGAAAGGTCAAGGTATTGATCAGCATGAGGCCTCGATGGCGCGAACGGTTCAGGAATGGAGTACCCATCGGGGGCGACGGTTCCCTGTACGCCGATGGAAGTGAACAGCTTGACGTGTCTGTAGCCTAACGCAAGCAAGCCACTCATTCATTGATGGAGAGCAGCCATGGCAGACCCCACCGAACCGGACCAGGATTACCCGAAGGATCCCTATGTCGATAACGTCGACCATGTGGAACCTGGCGACTATGTCCCGCACCCTGACGACCCACCCCACAAGAAAGGGCCCGACTGGCCGGAAGGCCAAGTGGCGCCGGAGGATCAGTCCAGCGGGTGAGGGGCAGGCTGTCCCGGGCTTTGTGGGGGGGCTTGCCCGCGATAGCGGTGTAAGCCCTACCATAGTCGTCGACAGAATGAACACTGGCCTGGCAGCCCTGAGGTGAATGCACAGGCCCTATCGCTGGCAAGCCAGCTCCCACAGGTACTCATTTCAAGCAGGCAGTGGCACGATGGGGACGCCACCTGTGCAGGCTGTGTGAAAACTCGGCGACGAATTCGAAGTACGCGTCGCTACGTGGATTTTAAGGAAGCTTGTGGGGCAAACAAATCCGGGAATCACGTAGCGTTGCGCTTTCCGGTCGTTTTTTGATCTCTGTACCGATGCTCAGCGTTTTCACACAGCCTGTGTGGGAGCGGGCTTGCCCGCGATAGCGGCCGATCCATCACCGCCTGCCCTGAAAGGTCCAGTGATTCTGCGTCGCTCATTTACATGAGGTTTTACCAAACTCTGCCCTCGCGACATGGCTCGCCTCATGGACAACTGCCTCACGTCAACGCTGACTTCTCAACATCGTATCGACCACTACACGCGTCGTCGGCTCCACTTCAACGTTCAGCACATCGCCTACCTCAATGTTGGAAAACGTCGTCTGCCGAAGGGTTTCCGGCGTCAGATTGAACCCTAGCGCCCCAGCGTCCAACACGACAGATGAACACGCGTGAGCGTCATTCGCCTTGAGACAATCGAACGTTATCAGCGGTGGTGTTCACGTGTCTGCCAGACGCTTCTGGCTGTTGTATAGGCGCGCGCCTACAAAAGCACCTACTCCGTAAACACAGTGTTTCTTCTGATTCCTGGAGATGCCGTAGACCTACGAGGCGCATTGAAGCGAATTGTCAGGCATTCGATGGACTTATGGCGCTTCGAATCAAACCCACCGGGTTTGGGACGGATTTTAGAAGCATGGCTTTGGGGTCGGGCAGCGCCCACAGGACAGCACCCTGGCTGTTAGGCATACCTGCCTATCCACCCATCACTGCGAGTGATAATAACCTTCGCCCCATTCGATTCGTTCGCTCCGCGCGCGCCGCGCAGAATCCGCCCACTTTCTTCACTCTGGCGGATTTTTCCATGGAACATTCACTCACATCCCTGCGCTTTCCCCTGGCCGCTCTCGCGGCCGTGGTGATCAGTGCATGCGGCCAGGCGCCGGAGACCGCCCGGCCTGCCAGCGCACCGACGGTCAGCGTGGCCCAGGTGCTGGAACAACCGATCAACGAATGGGACGAGTTCACCGGCCGCCTCGAAGCGCCCGAGACCGTCGAGGTGCGCCCGCGCGTCTCCGGTCAGATCGACCGCGTGGCCTTCACCGAAGGCGCCCAGGTCAACAAGGGCGACCTGCTGTTCCAGATCGATCCGCGCCCGTTCCAGGCCCAGGTCCGCCAGCTCGAAGCGCAACTGCAACAGGCCCGCGCCTCGGCCAGCCGCAGCGAGAACGAAGCCCAGCGCGGCCAGCGCCTGCGCAGCAGCAACGCCATCTCCGCCGAACTGGCCGAATCGCGCAGCAGCGCTGCGGCCGAAGCACGCGCCGGCGTGGCGGCGATCCAGGCGCAGCTGGACCTGGCCCGCCTGAACCTGAGCTTCACCCGCGTCACCGCACCGATCAGCGGCCGCGTCAGCCGTGCCCAGTTCACCGCCGGCAACATCGTCACTGCCGACGTCACGCCGCTGACCAGCGTGGTCTCCACCGACAAGGTCTATGCCTACTTCGACGCCGACGAGCGCGTCTACCTCAAGTACACGCAACTGGCGCGCAATGGCCAGCGCGGGCAGACGACCCCGGTCTACCTGGGCCTGTCCAACGAGGCCGGCACGCCGCACCTGGGACAGATGAACTTCGTCGACAACCAGGTCAACCCGCGCACCGGCACCATCCGTGGCCGTGCGGTGTTCGACAACCGCGATGGCCAGTTTACCCCCGGCCTGTACGCGCGCCTGAAGCTGGTCGGCAGCGCCACCTATTCGGCGGTGCTGATCAATGACGAAGCTGTGGGCACCGACTTGGGCAAGAAATTCGTGCTGGTGATGGACGCCGACAACAAGGCCAGCTACCGCACCGTCGAACTGGGCCCCAAGCTCGAAGGCCTGCGCATCGTCCGCGACGGCTTGCACAAGGGCGACCGGATCGTGGTCAAGGGCCTGCAGCGGGTCCGTCCCGGCTCGGCCGTTACGCCTCAGGACACGCCGATGGCCAGCGACGAGACCCTGGCCGCGCTTGCCCGTCAACGTCAGGCGTTGCAGGCCAGCCAGGCCGGTCAGCCCGCCGCCGCCGTGAAACTCGCCAGTGCCCCGGCACCGCGCGGCTGAAGGATCGAACCCCATGAACTTCTCACGCTTCTTCATCACCCGGCCGATCTTCGCCGCGGTGCTTTCCCTGATCCTGCTGATCGCCGGTAGCATCGCGCTGTTCCAGCTGCCGATCAGCGAATACCCCGAGGTCGTGCCGCCCACCGTGGTGGTGCGCGCCAACTTCCCCGGCGCCAACCCCAAGGTCATCGGTGAAACCGTCGCCGCGCCCCTGGAACAGGCCATCACCGGGGTCGAGAACATGCTCTACATGTCCTCGCAGTCCACCGCCGACGGCAAGCTGACGCTGACCATCACCTTCGCCCTGGGCACCGACCTGGACAACGCGCAGGTGCAGGTGCAAAACCGTGTCACCCGCACCCAGCCCAAGCTGCCCGAGGAGGTCACGCGCATCGGCATCACCGTGGACAAGGCCTCGCCGGACCTGACCATGGTCGTGCACCTGACCTCGCCGGACAACCGCTACGACATGCTCTACCTGTCCAACTACGCCATCCTCAACATCAAGGATGAACTGGCGCGCCTGGGCGGCGTGGGCGACGTGCAGCTGTTCGGCATGGGCGACTATTCGCTGCGTGTCTGGCTGGACCCGAACAAGACCGCCTCGCGCAACCTGACCGCCAGCGACGTGGTCACGGCGATCCGTGAGCAGAACCGTCAGGTCGCCGCCGGCCAGCTCGGCGCTCCGCCCGCGCCGGGGGCTTCGAGCTTCCAGCTGTCGATCAATACCCAGGGCCGCCTGGTCACCGAGGAGGAGTTCGAGAACATCATCATCCGCGCCGGTGCCGATGGCGAGATCACGCGCCTGAAGGATATCGCCCGGGTCGAATTGGGCTCGAGCCAGTACGCCCTGCGTTCGTTGCTGAACAACCAGCCGGCGGTGGCCCTGCCGATCTTCCAGCGCCCCGGCTCCAACGCCATCGACATCTCCAACGACGTGCGCGCCAAGATGGCCGAGCTGAAGAAGGAGTTCCCCGAAGGCATGGACTACAGCATCGTCTACGACCCGACGGTGTTCGTCCGCGGCTCCATCGAAGCGGTGGTACACACCCTGTTCGAAGCCCTGGTGCTGGTGGTGCTGGTGGTGATCCTGTTCCTGCAGACCTGGCGGGCATCGATCATCCCGCTGCTGGCCGTGCCGGTCTCGCTGATCGGCACCTTCGCGGTGATGCACCTGTTCGGTTTCTCGCTCAACGCCCTGTCGCTGTTCGGCCTGGTACTGGCCATCGGCATCGTGGTCGACGACGCCATCGTGGTGGTGGAGAACGTCGAGCGCAACATCGGCCTGGGCCTGGCGCCGGTGCCAGCCACGCAGAAGGCCATGGGCGAAGTGACCGGGCCGATCATCGCCACGGCGCTGGTGCTGTGCGCGGTGTTCGTGCCGGCAGCGTTCATCTCCGGGCTGACCGGGCAGTTCTACAAGCAGTTCGCCTTGACCATCGCCATTTCCACGGTGATCTCGGCGTTCAACTCGCTGACCTTGTCGCCGGCCCTGGCCGCCGTGCTGCTCAAGGACCACCACGCGCCGCAGGACCGTTTCTCGCGCCTGCTCGACCAGCTGCTGGGCCGCTGGCTGTTCGCCCCGTTCAACCGCTTCTTCGACCGTGCCAGCCACCGCTACGTCGGCGGCGTGCGCCGGGTGATCCGCTCCAGCGGCATCGCGCTGTTCGTCTACGCCGGGCTCATGGGTCTGACCTACCTGGGCTTTGCCTCGACCCCGACCGGGTTCGTCCCGGCGCAGGACAAGCAGTACCTGGTGGCCTTCGCGCAACTGCCCGATGCCGCCAGCCTGGACCGCACCGAGGCGGTGATCAAGCGCATGAGCGAGATCGCCCTGGCGCAACCGGGCGTGGCCGATTCGGTGGCCTTCCCGGGCCTGTCGATCAACGGCTTCACCAACAGCCCCAACAGCGGCATCGTCTTCACCCCGCTCAAGCCGTTCGACCAGCGCAAGGACCCGAGCCAGTCGGCGCAAGCCATCGCCGCCGCGCTCAACGCCAAGTTCGCCGACATCCAGGACGCCTACATCGCGATCTTCCCGCCACCGCCGGTGCAGGGCCTGGGCACCATCGGCGGGTTCCGCGTGCAGGTCGAGGACCGGGGCAACCTGGGCTACGAAGCGCTGTACCATGAAACCCAGAACATCATCGCCAAGAGCCAGCAGGTGCCGGAACTGGCGGGGCTGTTCACCAGCTACCAGGTCAACGTGCCGCAGGTCGATGCCGCCATCGACCGGGAAAAGGCAAAGACCCACGGGGTGGCGATCAACGACATCTTCGACACCCTGCAGATCTACCTGGGCTCGTTGTACACCAACGACTTCAACCGCTTCGGTCGGACCTACCAGGTCAACGTGCAGGCCGAGCAGCAGTTCCGCCTGGACGCCGAGCAGATCGGCCAGCTCAAGGTGCGCAACGACCGTGGCGAGATGATCCCGCTGGCGACCTTCCTCAAGGTCAGCGACACCTCGGGCCCTGACCGGGTCATGCACTACAACGGCTTCATCACCGCCGAGATCAACGGTGCGGCGGCGCCCGGCTATAGCTCAGGCCAGGCCGAGGCGGCCATGGCCCGCCTGCTGACCGCCGAGTTGCCCAACGGCATGACCTTCGAGTGGACCGAGCTGACCTACCAGCAAATCCTCGCCGGCAATACCGCGCTGCTGGTGTTCCCGTTGTGCGTGCTGCTGGCCTTCCTGGTGCTGGCGGCGCAGTACGAGAGCTGGAGCCTGCCGCTGGCGGTGATCCTGATCGTGCCGATGACCCTGCTGTCGGCGATCACCGGGGTGATCCTCACCGGCGGTGACAACAACATCTTCACCCAGATCGGCCTGATCGTGCTGGTGGGGCTGGCCTGCAAGAACGCCATCCTGATCGTCGAGTTCGCCAAGGACAAACAGGCCGAGGGCCTCGACCCGCTGGCCGCGGTGCTGGAGGCGTGCCGCCTGCGTCTGCGCCCGATCCTGATGACCTCGATCGCCTTCATCATGGGCGTGGTGCCGCTGGTGTTCTCCTCCGGTGCCGGCGCCGAGATGCGCCATGCGATGGGCGTGGCGGTGTTCTCGGGGATGATCGGCGTGACGGTGTTCGGCCTGTTCCTGACGCCCGTGTTCTTCGTCTTGATCCGCCGCCACGTCGAACGTCGTCAGGCGCGTCGTCTCGCCCACACCCCGCTGCAGGAGACCCAGGCATGATGCGGTTCACCCCTTTTCTTCCCAGCCTGCTGGTGCTGGCCCTGTCGGCCTGTGCGGTCGGTCCCGACTACCACGCACCCCAGCCTGAGCCGGCGCGTCTGGAGGCCGTGCATGGCGCGGCCGCGTTCGACCCGGCGCGTTTCGAGAGCGCCTGGTGGCACCAGTTCGAGGACCCGACCCTGGACCGCCTGGTGCAGGCCTCTTTGACCGGCAACCGCGACCTGCGCGTGGCCTTCGCCCGGCTCAAGGCGGCGCGCTCCATTCGCGAGGACGTGGCCAACGACGCGCTGCCGGTGGTGACCAGTGGCGCCCGCAGCACGCTGGGCAAGGGCCAGATCCCCGGCCAGACCGAGCAGCGGGTCAACAGCGAGCGCTACGACCTGGGTCTGGACATGGCCTGGGAGCTGGACCTGTTCGGCCGCATCCAGCGTCAGCTGGAAGCCAGCCAGGCCCGTGAGGACGCCGCCCAGGCTGACCTGCGCCAGTTGCAGGTCAGCCTGATCGCCGAACTGGTGGACGCCTACGGTCAATTGCGGGGCGCACAGCTGCGCGAGCGCATCGCGGCCGACAACCTCAAGACCCAGCAGGACTCACGCCGGATCACCGAGACCCTGCGTGACGCCGGGGTCGGCAACGAATTGGATGTGGTCCGCGCCGACGCCCGCCTGGCCGCCGTCGAGGCCAGCCTGCCGCAACTGCAGGCCGAACAGGTCCGGGCGCGCAACCGCATCGCCACCCTGCTCGGGCAGCGCCCGGAGCAACTGAGCATCGACCTGTCGCCCCAGCACCTGCCAGCGATCGCCAAGGCGCTGCCGGTGGGCGACCCGGCTCAGCTGCTGCGCCGCCGTCCGGACATCCGTCGCGCGGAACGGCAGTTGGCCGCCGCCACGGCCGAGGTCGGCGTGGCCACGGCCGACCTGTTCCCGCGGGTCAGCCTCAGCGGCTTCCTGGGCTTCACCGCCGGGCGCGGGTCGCAGATCGGCAGCTCGGCGGCCAATGCCTGGGCGCTGGCCCCGAGCATCACCTGGCCGGCCTTCGACCTGGGCAGCGTACGGGCCCGCCTGCGCGGCGCCAAGGCCGAGGCCGAAGGCGCACTGGCCAGCTACGAGCAGCAGGTGCTGCTGGCGTTGGAAGAGTCGTCGAACGCGTTCAGCGACTACGGCAAGCGCCAGCAACGGGTGCGCGCCCTGATACGCCAGAGCGAGGCTAGCCGCAAGGCCGCCGACCTGGCCTCGATCCGCTACCGCGAAGGCACCGTCGACTACCTGGTGCTGCTCGACGCCGAACGCGAACGCCTGGCCGCCGAAGACGCCCAGGCCATGGGCGAGGTGGAGCTGTACCGTGGGGTCGTGGCGATCTACAAGGCGCTGGGGGGTGGTTGGGATGTGACGCCGGGGTCGGCAAGTGCGGGCCCGGTGTTGCAGGCGGCGCGGTAACGTGCGGCAAGCGGCGTTAGGCTGGATTTTTTGAGAAGCTCATCATCTAGCGTCGATTGCGCAGATTTCAGGGCCGCTTTGCGGCCCATCGCAGCCGGTCCGGCGCCCCGGCGGGGGCCGCTCCAAGGGATCGTGCCGGACTGTCCAATCAGCGCCGTGGTCCACCTGTAAGCGCAGCCACTGCCGGGCCAGGCCTTTCGATGTCTTTACCTCATACGATGTGGACCAGATTGGTGATCTGGCAGAGCGGTTCACCCTCCGTGTGGGAGCGGGCTTGCCCGCGATGCAGGCGGTGATGGCCCGGACGCTATCGCGGGCAAGCCCGCTCCCACACGAGGACTGCACGTGTCTGTATCATGC
>NZ_JAAMQJ010000014.1 GCF_013523125.1 Pseudomonas entomophila
TGCAGCGCGAGACGTTCAGGTCCTGCATGAAGGCCTGCAGCATCGAGGGCACGAAGTGCAGCGTGCTGACCTGCTCGCGGGTAATCAGCTCGATCAGGCGTGCTGGGTCGCGATGATCCCCTGGAGCAGCCACGACCAACCGTGCGCCAGTCATCAGCGGCCAGAAGAATTCCCACACCGACACGTCGAAGCTGAACGGGGTTTTTTGCAGCACCGTATCGTCTGCCGTCAGGCCGTAGGCGTCTTGCATCCAGCACAGCCGGTTGACCAGTGCCGAATGACGGTTGCCCGCCCCTTTCGGGCGGCCCGTGGAGCCGGAGGTGTAGATCACATAAGCCAGGTTTTCAGGGTGCACCGGCACCTGCGGATCGTGGCTGCACTCGCTGCCTGGCTCCAGATCCAACGCCAGCGTCTGCACGCCCTCGCTCAACGGCAAATCCAGATGGCTTTGCGTCAACAGCAGGCTCACGCCACTGTCTTGCAGCATGTAGCGCAAACGATCCTGCGGGTATTCCGGATCCAGCGGCACATAGGCGCCCCCGGCCTTCAGAATGGCCAGCAGCCCCACCACCATCTCCACGCTGCGCTCGGCCGCGATGCCCACCCGTACATCAGGACCGACGCCCAGTTCGATCAGGCGATGGGCCAACCGGTTGGCACGTTCATTGAGCTGCGCATAGCTCAAGCGCGTCCCGCCAAACACCAACGCTTCGGCCTCGGGGGTGCGTTGCACTTGCGCTTCGATCAACTGCTGAACACTGCTGTCCAGCGGGCAAGGGACCGCCGTGTCGTTCCACTGCACCAGCGCCTGGTCGCGCTCATGCGCCGCCAGCAACGGCAACTCGGCCACCGTTCGATCCGGGCGAGCGACGATCCCTTGCAACAACGCGGTGAAGTGCGCCGCCAGGCGTTCGACGGTCGGCCGATCGAACAGGTCGCGGTCGTAGGCCAGCGAGGCCACCAGGCCCTGCTCGGTCTCGCAGGTATCGAGCACCAGGTCGAACTGTGCGCTGCCGCTGTCCCAGGTCAAAGGTGAAAGACGCAGGTCGCCCCATTCGCGGGCCTGACGCTCACGGGCCTGGTGGTTGAACAGCACCTGGAACAGCGGGCTGTGGCTGAGGTTGCGTTCGGGCGCCAGGGCCTCGACCAATTGCTCGAACGGCAGGTCCTGATGGGCCTGGGCATCGAGCGCCGCCTGGCGGGTCTGTTGCAACAGCGTGGTGAACGGCAGGCGCGGATCGATCTCGGCGCTCAGCACCTGGGTGTTGACGAAGAAACCGATCAGGCGCTCGGTCTCGGCGCGGGTGCGGTTGGCGACCGGCACCCCGACGCGGATGTCGGACTGCCCGCTGTAGCGGTGCAGCAGGGTCTGGAACGCCGCCAGCAGGACCATGAACAGGGTCACGTCCTGGGCCTGGGCCAACTGACGCAGGGCATCGCCCAGCGCAGGCGGCATGGCCAGTTCCAGGCGGGCGCCGCGCAGGCGACGCGTGGCCGGGCGCGCCCGGTCGAACGGCAGCGCCAGCACCGGCTGCTCGCCGCCCAGACGCTCGGTCCAGTAGTCCAGCTGCCGTTGCCGTTCGCCGCCATCGAGCCACTGGCGTTGCCAGGCGGCGTAGTCGGCGTACTGCACGCTCAGCGGCGCGGCGTCCAGGCCGTGGTACCCCTGCAGCAGCTCATCGATCAACACGCCCATGGAGGCGCCGTCGGCGATGATGTGGTGCTGCACGATCACCAGCACGTGGGTCTGGGTGTCCAGCGCCAGCAGGCGCACGCGCAGCAGAGGCCCGCTCACCAGGTCGAAGGGCTGGCGCACCTGGGCATCGACCCAGGCCAAGACGGTGTCCGTGTCTGCATTCGGCGCCTGCTCGACCTCCAATGGCAGCACCAGGGTGGGCTGGATGCGCTGGCACAGCGACCCCGCCTCGTCGCTGAAGGTGGTACGCAGCGGTTCGTGACGCGCGATGACCCGGTCGAACGCGCCTTGCAACGCCGCCAGGTCCAGGGGCCCGTCGATGCGCAGCGCCAGAGGCACGTTGTAGGCGGCGCTGTCCGGGTCCAGGCGCCAGAGGAACCACTGCCGCTCCTGGGCATAGGAGACGGGCATGGTCGCCTCGCGTGGCAGGACGGGGATGGCGGACGTGCCTGCGGGTACCAGGGCCGCGCACACCTCGGCGAAGGCGCCCAGGGTCGGGTGCGCGAACAGCGCGCGCAGCGGCACCTCCAGGGCCAGCGTCTGGCGGATCCGTGCGATCAGTTGCGTGGCCAGCAGCGAGTGCCCGCCGCGCTCGAAGAAATCATCGGCCAGCCCGATCGGCTCGACCTGCAACACCTGCGCCCAGAGCATCGCCAGGCGAGCCTGCAAGGCAGTGCGCGGCGCTTCGTAGGCGTGTTGCCCGGCGCCGAAGTCGGGCACGGGCAAGGCAGCGCGGTCGAGCTTGCCGTTGACGTTCAACGGCAGCCTGTCGAGCACCTGCCAGTGGGCCGGAATCATGTAGTCGGGCAGCGCCTGGCGCAGGGTGGCGCGCACGGCGTCCAGCCACTGGGCGTCGGGCTGTGGCTGAATGGCGCTGAGGTAGGCCACCAACTGGGTGCCGGTGGGGCTAGCCAGGGCCAGCACGGCCGCTTCGCGGACAGCTGCCAGCCCGTGCAGGCAGGCTTCGATCTCGCCGACCTCGATGCGCAGGCCGCGGATCTTCACCTGATGGTCGATCCGCCCGACGTACTCCAGGACGCCCGCGCGGGTATAGCGCGCCAGGTCGCCGCTGCGGTACAGCCGCGCGCCGGGTACCTGCGCATGCGGGTCGGGCAGGAAGCGCTCGGCCGTGAGCGCCGGGCGGTTCACGTACTGCTGGGCCAGGCCGTGGGTGGCGGCGATGCACAGCTCGCCGACGGCTTCGGCGGGTAGCAGCGCGCCGGTCGGGTCGAGCACGTACAGCGAGCGGCCGGCGATGGCCTGCCCGATGGGAATGCCGTGGCCGTCATGGGCGTCCTCCAGGCGACAGTCGTGCACGCTCGAGACCACCGTGGCCTCGGTCGGGCCATAGGTGTTGACCAGGCGGATCGACCCCAGGCCGGCAGCATGCCACAGGCGCAGGCCTTCGACCGACATCGCCTCGCCGCCCACGTGGACCTGGCGCAGGCGTCCGAGCCCCTGCCCCGGCGTGGCCGCGCAGGCACGGGCGAGCAGGTGCCAGTAAGCGGCCGGCAAGTCCGCCAGGGTCACCTGCTGCGCGACGATCACCTGGGTCAGTTGCTCGACGTCCCACAGCGTCTCGCCGCGCATGACCAGCGCGGCGCCCGTGCACAGCGGCGGATAGCACTGCTCGACGAAGCCGTCGAAACTGAAGGTGGCGAACTGCAGCACGCGGTCGTCTTCGACCAGGCAGGAGTACGCGGTCGCACTGTCGGTGAACTCGGCCAAGGCCGCATGACTGATCGCCACGCCCTTGGGCCGCCCGGTGGAGCCGGAGGTGTAGATGATGTAGGCCAGGTGCTCGGCGTCGAACGCCACCTGCGGCGCCTGATCGGCCAGAGGCGCGGCCGCCTCGCACAGCGCCGTCAGTTCCAGGCGCGGCACGCCTGCCGGCAGGGTCAGGTCGGTGAGCAGACCGTCGTCGCACAGCAGCAGGTCCAGGCCGCTGTCCTCGACCATGTAGGCCAGGCGTTCACGGGGATACTGGGCGTCCAGCGGCACGTACGCCGCGCCGCTCTTGAGTACTGCCAGCAGGCTGACGATCAGCCGCGGCCCGCGGTGCACGGCCAGGCCCACTCGCTGCCCGGGGCGCACGCCCTCGGCGATCAGTCGATGGGCCAGCTGGTTGGCCTGGCGCTCCAGGTCGCCGTAGCTCAGGCGGACCTCGCCACAGTGCACGGCCAACGCCTCGGGCCGACGCCGGGCCTGGGCGCTGATGCGCTGGTGGACCAGACCGGTGCCGCACGGCGTCACCGCCGGGCCTCGGCTGGTCGCGAGCAGGTCGGTGCGGGCAGGCGCGTCCAGCAGGTCGAGGGTGCCGACGGCGGCGTCGGGCGCCTGGTGCATCTGAGTAAGCAGGTGCAGCAGGCTGGCGCCCAGTTGGCGCACCTGGGCTGCGTCGAACGCCGCCGGGTCGTAGCTGAATTCCAGGCGCACGCCCTCCCCGCGCTCGATGCCCAGGGTCAGCGGGTAGTGGGTGCGCTCGTGGTTGTGGACCGCGCCGAAACGCAGACCGGCCGGCGCGCCCTGGCGCAGGGCCTCTGCCACCGGGAAGTTCTCGAACACCAGCAGGCTGTCGAACAGCGCCGTGCCCTGGTGCCCGGCCCAGCCTTGCACGGTGTAGAGCGGCACGTGCTCGAACTCGCGCAGTTCGAGGTTGAAGGCCTGGACGTCTTCCAGGTACGCCTGCACCGTGCGCTGCGGCGCGGCATCGACCAGCACCGGCAAGGTGTTGATGAACAGGCCCAGCTGGTCTTCGATGCCGGGCAGCGGTGCCGAACGTCCCGACACCGTGGCGCCGAAGACCACGCAGGACTGGCCGGTCAGGCGTTGCAAGAGCAGGCCCCAGGCCGCCTGGAACAGGGTGTTGAGGGTGACCTTGTGCTGACGGGCGAAGCGCTCCAGCGCCTCGGTCTGCGGCGTGTCGATCTGCGCCAGGTAGTGCCCCTCGCCGGCCGCCACGTCGGGGCGACGCAGCGCCTGGGCCAGCAGGGTCGGGCCTGGCAACGCGCTCAGTCGAGGCGTCCAGAAGCGTTCGGCCGCGTCGGTCGCCTGCTGCGCCAGCCAGCCCAGGTAGTCCCGGAAACGCCCCTGCGCCGCAGTGGGCCGCTCGCCAGCGTAGTGCCCGATCACCTCGGCCAGCAGCTGGGCGTTGCTCCAGCCGTCGAGCAGGATGTGGTGGCTGGTGTAGATCAGCTGCCAGTCGTCCGGTCCGGTGCGCGCCAGCAACAGGCGCCACAGCGGTGCGCAGCTCAGGTCGAAGCCACGCGTGCGTTCGGCCTCGGCCAGGGCGTCGAGGTCGGCGGTGGGCGTGTCGATGACCTCAAGGGGCAGCGCCAAGGCGCGGTGGACGACCTGGTGCGCGCTGTCCAGGCCGTGCCAGTGGATGCTGCTGCGCAGGATCTCGTGACGTGCGCACGCGGTCTCCCAGGCCTGCCAGAAGCGCGTCAGGTCCAGCCCGCCGATGTCCAGGCGCAGTTGGTTGATGTAGGCACCGTCGTCGGTGTCGTAGAGGGCGTGGAAGAACAGGCCCTGCTGCATGGGCGACAGCGGGTACAGGTCTTCGATGGAGGGCCCTGGGATTGGCAGACCGTCGAGCTGCGCCTGGTCGAGCTGGGCCAGCGGGAAGTCCGCCGGTGACGGCTGCCCGGCCGGCACCGCCAGGCAATGGACGACCAGGGCCTCGAGCTCCTGGGTGTAGGCGTCGGCCAGGGCCTGGACGGTGTCGGTCTCGAACTGGTCGCGGCTGTAGCCCCACTGTAACGTCAGTTCGCCTGCGTACACCTGGCCTTCCACGGTCAGCCAGTTGGCCAGCGGTGCGTCCAGGTCCTGCCCGCCGCCGCCCTGCTCATGAGCCGGCGTGAACACGGCGGCGCCCTCGAACTGGCCGTCGAACTGGCCGAGGTAATTGAAGGTGACCCGCGGTGCCGGAAGCGCGGCCAGCGCCGCCTGGGTCGCCACATCGCTCAGGTAGCGCAGCACGCCATGGCCAAGCCCTTTGTCGGGCACGGCGCGTAGTTGTTCCTTGATCGCCTTGATCGACTCGCCGAGCCCCGCCTGCGGCTGCAGCCGGACCGGGTACAGGCTGGTGAACCAGCCGACGCTGCGGGTCAGGTCGAGGCCGTCGAACAGGTCTTCACGCCCGTGTCCTTCCAGCTGCAGCAAGGCCGCCTGGGCGCCGCTCCAGCGGCACAGGACCCGCGCCAGGGCGGTCAGCAGGAGGTCGTTGACTTGGGTGCGATAGGCCGCTGGCGCTGCCTGCAGCAATTGCCGCGTCCTCTCGGGCGAGAGCCGCGAGGCCACCTTGGCCGCCTGTCGCTGGGTCGCCAGCGCCCCCGGCCGGTCGCAGGGCAGCTCGCCGTCCACCCGTTGCGCCTGCCAGTAAGGCAACTGCTCGGCCGCCGTCGGTAGCCACTCGACCAACCGGGCCGTCCAGGCCTGGTAGCTGCTGGTGCGGGCCGGCAGGGTCGCGGCCTGGCCGGTCTGGTGCTGGGCATAAGCCTGCTCGAGGTCGTCGAGCAGAATGCGCCACGACACGCCATCGACCGCCAAATGGTGGATGACCAGCAGCAGGCGTTGCTCGCCGTCGGGCAGGGCCACCAGCAGCGCACGTAGCAGAGGCCCCTGCTGCAGGTCGAGGCTACGCTGGGCCTCGTCGCACAGGCGCATCAGGTCGGCGCTGTCGGTGGCCTGGCGCTGCCAGAGATCGAGGCACTCGCCGGTCTGGCCATAGTGCTGGGACCAGCCCTCGGCCGACGCCGTGAAGCGCAGTCGCAGGGCGTCATGGTGGTTGACCACCGCGGTCAGGGCGGCCAGCAGTGCCTGGGGCTGCAGGGGCAGACGCGCGCGCAGCAGCACGGACTGGTTCCAGTGATGGCGCGCCGGGATGGCCTGCTCGAAGAAGTGGTGCTGCACCGGGCTCAGGGTCACCGGGCCCGTGGCGGGTGCCTGCTCGACGGGGGCGGTGGACGGTCGCCCGGCGGCGCCGGCCAGGCGGCGCAGGGTCTGGAACTGGAACAGGTCGCGCGGGCTGAAGTGCAACCCTTCGCGTCGGGCACGGCTGACCACCTGGATGGCGATGATGGAGTCGCCGCCCAGCGCGAAGAAGTTGTCTTCCAGACCGACCTCGGGCACGCCCAGCACCTCGCGCCAGATCGCCGCCAGCGCCTGCTGCGTGGCGGTTTCGGGCGCCTCGAAGCGACTGCATGGGGTGGCGTCAGGCCGTGGCAGGGCCTTGCGGTCGAGCTTGCCGTTGGGGGTCAGCGGCCAGCGCTCCAGCGCAACCAGGTGGCTGGGCACCATGAACTCGGGCAGTGCCTGCGCCAAGCCGTCCTTGAGCCCTTGCTGCCAACCGTCGGGCTGCGCGTCGAGCACCAGGTAGGCCACCAGCTGCTTGCCGTCCAGCGCCAGCACCACTGCTTCACGCACCCCGGCCTGTTGCACCAGGCGCGCCTCGATCTCGCCCAGTTCGATGCGCAGGCCACGGAGTTTGACCTGGTGGTCGAGACGGCCCAGGTACTCGATCACGCCATCGGGCCGCTGACGCACTCGGTCGCCGGTGCGGTAGAGGCGCTGGCCGACCACGAAGGGATCGGCGACGAAGCGTTCGGCGGTCAGCCCCGGACGGCGGTGATAACCGCGTGCCAGCCCGATGCCGCCCAGGTACAGCTCGCCGGACACACCCGGCGCGACCGGCTCGAGCCCGGCGTCGAGCACGTAGGTACGCAGGTTGGCGATCGGCACACCGATCGGCACGCTGTCACGGCCTTCCTCGACGCAGGTCCAGTGGGTGACGTCGATGGCCGCTTCGGTCGGACCATACAGGTTGTACAGCGCGGCCTTCGGCAGCCTGGCGAAGACCTGCGCCTGCGCCTCCACCGGCAAGGCCTCGCCGCTGCAGACGATGCGGCGCAGGCTGTGGCAGGCCTCTACCCCAGGTTCATGGATGAACGCCTGGAGCATCGACGGCACGAAGTGCAACGTGCTGACCTGGTAGCGGCCCAGGGTCTCGATCAGGCGCGCCGGGTCACGGTGCTCGCCGGGGGCGGCCACGGCCAGGCGTGCGCCGGTTATCAGCGGCCAGAAGAACTCCCAGACCGAGACGTCGAAGCTGAACGGGGTCTTTTGCAGCACCGTGTCGCTGGCGTCCAGGCGGTAGGCGTTCTGCATCCAGTGCAGGCGGTTGACCAACGCCTCGTGGCTGTTGCCCGCGCCTTTCGGCCGGCCGGTGGAGCCTGAGGTGTAGATCACGTAGGCCAGTTGACGTGGATCGACGCGCACCTCGGGCGCGTGGTCGGGCTGGTCGTCCAGCGCCAGCGTGTCGAGGGTCAGGCACTGAACGCCAGGCAGCGCTGGCAGGTCGGCCTGCACGGCCTGGTGGGTCAACAGCAGACCGATGCCGCTGTCGTCGATCATGTAGGCCAGGCGTTCGGCCGGGTAGTCCGGATCCAGCGGCACATAGGCAGCGCCCGCCTTGAGGATCGCCAGCAACCCCACGACCAGGTCCACGCTGCGCTGCAGGCTGGTGCCGATCAGGGTGTCGGTATCGGCGCCCTGGCTGCGCAGGTAATGCGCCAGACGGTTGGCGCGGGTATCGAGCTGGGCGTAGCTGAGGGTCGTCTCGCCGAAGACCAGAGCGGGTGCATCCGGCGTGCGTCGGACCTGTGCCTCGAACAGCTGGTGGACACCGGTCGGGCCGGGGTACTCGCGGGCGGTGTCGTTCCAGGTGTCCAGCACGGTGGCGCGGGTCGACGCATCGAGCATCGGCAGTTGCCACAGCGCCGTCTCGGGCCGCTCGACCAGAGCGCGCAGCAGTGTCTGCCAATGCTGGGCCATGGCCTCGACGGTGGCCGCCTCGAACAGGTCGCTGGCGTAGGTGAACGCCGCTTGCAGCGTGCCGCCTTGTTCGTAGGTGTCCAGGCTCAGGTCGAACTGAGTGGTGCGGCTGCGCCAGGCCAGGTGCGACAGCTGCAAGCCCGACGCCAGGGTGACCGCGGCCAGGTCGGCGACGTGCGGCTGGTGGTTGTACATCACCTGGAACAGCGGCGCATGGCTGAGGCTGCGCTCGACCTTGAGCGCCTCGAGCAAACGCTCGAATGGCAGGTCCTGGTGGGCCTGGGCGCCCAGGACGGTGTCGCGGATGGCTTGCAGGTAGGTCAGGCCATCGGTGCGGGACTCAGGTTGCAGGCGCAGCACCTGGGTGTTGACGAACAGGCCGATCAGCCCTTCGACTTCGGCGCGGTTGCGGTTGGCCACCGGGCTGCCCACGCGCAGGTCGGTCTGGCCGGTGTAGCGCTGCAACAGCAGGCCGAACGATCCCAGCAGCACCATGAACGGCGTCAGGGTGTGTTGACGCGCGAAGCCGCGCACCTGCTCGGCCAACGTCGCCTCGACCGTGAAGGCATGACGACTGCCGCGCCCGCTCGGTGCGGCCGGCCGGGGATGGTCCAGCGGCAGTTCGAGCACCGGCTGTTCGTCGCCCAGCTGCGCCTGCCAGTAGGCCAGCTGTCGCTCCAGTTCACCGGCTTCGAGCCAGCGCCGCTGCCACAAGGCATAGTCCACATACTGGATCGGCAAGGCCGGCAGTTGCGGCTGCTCGCCTTGGGCGAACGCGTCGTAGCAACGGCTGAACTCGTCGATCAGCACGGTCATCGACCAGCCGTCGGAGACGATGTGGTGCAAGGTCAGCAGCAAGACGTGTTCCTGCGCGTCCAGTTGCAACAGGCGAATGCGCAGCAACGGGCCCTGCGCCAGGTCGAACGGCTTCAACGATTCGGCTTCGACGCTCGCCTGCACCTCGCGCGCTCGGTCCGCAGGCGCCAGGTGACGCAGGTCGATCACCTCGATCGGCGCCGGTGCCCCGCCCTCGACCTGCACGGGCCGTTCATCGGCCTGCTGCCGGAACACCATGCCCAGGCTCTGGTGCCGCGCGAGCACGACGGTGAACGCCTGCTCCAGCGCCGCCCGATCCAGCGGCCCGTCGAGCCGCACTGCGCCGGGCAGGTTGTAGGCACCACTGTGGCGGTCCATCTGCCAAAGCACCCACATGCGCTGTTGGGCGTAGGACAACGCCTGGCGATCGGGCGCCTGGACGTTCGCCGGGATCGGGAACTGGGCGAAGTCGATCCCCTCGCCACGCAACCGCTCGAGGAACAGCCGACGCTTGTCTTCGGGAAGCTCGATGAAACGGCTGGCGAGTTGGAGGGACTTTTCGGCGTTCATCGACTGATTTCCGTTGCAGGTGATCGGGGGACCCGGAGGTATCCCTACGAAACGGAATCAGATGGGGGAAAATTAGCGGAGGGGGGGCGAGCGGCAAGCTACAAGCTACAAGCTACAAGCTACAAGCGGATGTCTAGGGCTGTAGGTCAGCGGCAGCGATCTAGGTACTAGGCGCTGACCCCAAAGCCCTGCGAATCGCTTCTACTTGCAGCTTGCCGCTTGCCGCTTGCTGCTTGCTGCTTGCCGCTGCTTCAGGCACTCAACCGAGCCGTGAGCGTGCCCAACTGACCGGACAGGGCATGCAAGCGCTGCCCGGCCTGCTCGGTCTGCTGCACGGCCTGCTGGTTGTCGGTGGCGATCCGGGTGATGTCCACCAGGTTGCGCGAGATGTCGTCGGCCACGCTGGTCTGCTCTTCGGCGGCCGTGGCGATCTGCCGGTTCATGTCGCGGATCGCTTCTATCGACGTGGTGATGCGTTGCAGCATGCGCCCGGCCTCGACCACCTGCCCTGCCCCGGCTTCACTGCGCTGCTGACCGCTTTCGATGGCCTTGACGGCGTCGACCGCGCCGGACTGCACGGCTTCGATGATCTGGTGGATTTCGGCGATCGAGGCCGCTGTCCGCTGGGCCAGGCTGCGCACCTCGTCAGCAACCACGGCGAACCCACGGCCGGCCTCACCGGCGCGGGCCGCTTCGATGGCGGCGTTGAGCGCCAGCAGGTTGGTCTGCTCGGCAATGCCGCGTATCACCTCCAGCACCTTGCCGATGCGCGTGCTGTCGCTTTCCAGATGGCGGATCACACCGGCAGTGTCCGCGATTTCTCGGTTGACCTGCTCGATCAGGTCGATGGTGGTCTGCATCACCCGCTCGCCGGCCTGGGCATTGTGGTCGGCCTCATCGGCCGCCTGGGCCGCATCCGCCGCATGGCGGGCCACCTCCTGCGCCGTGGCGGACATTTCATGCATGGCGGTGGCGACCTGGTCGGTACGCTGGAACTGATCGTGGGTACCGCGTGCCATGTCGCCGGCCACACCGCGCAACTGGTCGCTGGCGGTTTCCAGCTCCACGGTGTTGCGCTTGAGACTGCCGACGGTATCGGCCAGAAAATCGCGCAACGTGTTGGCGGCGACGGCCAGGCGACCCAGTTCGTCCTGGCGACCGTCGGCGACCCGTGCGGCGAAACGGCCTTGGCTGAGCTGGGCGACGTAGTCGATCAGCACGCGGATCGGCGCGATCAGCGTGCGATTGAGCAGCCACAGGCTCAACACGCCGACCAGCAGCGCCGAGGCCAGCATCACCAGCACGCCCACCATGACGGTACGCTCAGCGCGTCCATTGATGCCCTGGGCCTGTTCACGGGCCTCCCCACGCAGTCGCTCGACCAGGGCGCTCATCTGCTCGCTGGCCGCGCGATCCACCCCCTTGACCGCCAGATCGCCTGCGCGTGGGTCACCCCCAGCGGCAAGGAAGGCTTGCCGTCCGCGCGCGTAGGCCTCGCCCAACTGCTGATGGCTTTGCTTGAGCTGGGTCAGCGGGTCACGCAGCTCGGCATCGCCCCCCGCGATCAGTTCGCCGAGCAACTGCTGCACCTGCTGCTCGCGTGCCTGGAACTGCTGCCAGTACTTGTCGAGTTCGGCAGGTTCACGGCCGCGCAGCAGCACGTTCTTCCATTCCTGGACTTGAATCTTGAACTGAAGGTTGGCTTCGTCGATCAGTTGCGATTCGCGTAACGGACCGTCGATCAGCTCGCCGTAATCGCGCACGCTGGCAGACAGGAACTGGAAGCAGACCATGGCGATCAGCAGCATCGCCGCCAGGCTACCGCCCAGCAGGGTGAGAAATTGCACACGCAGGGATTTACGCAAGACAGTCGCTCTCGGAACAAGGACGGAGAAAGCAGCGCATACCGCAGGTAGGCGTACCGCGAACGTCCTTGTACCGCGGCGTGCCTGCCTTGAGAGCGGATGGGCCGCCCAAGGCAAGCGGCCTTTGCGGGGTATGCACGACAACCGAGGCGAATGCTCTCAAGCCAATGCGACAAATTTGTTACAAATTGAAGATTTATCTCACATCGCTTGCCGACTGACCGAACTGCAAGGCCGCCAACCGGGCATACAACGGGCTGCTGTCGCGCAGTTGGCGGTGGGTGCCGATGGCAACCACGCGGCCCTGGTCCATGACGGCGATGCGGTCGGCATGCTGCACCGTGGCCAGGCGGTGGGCGATGACCAGGGTGGTGCGCCCGGCCATCAGCGAGGGCAGCGCCTGCTGGATCAAGTGCTCGCTCTGGGCGTCCAGGGCGCTGGTGGCCTCGTCCAGCAGCAGGATCGGGGCATCGGCCAGCAAGGCGCGGGCGATCGCCAGGCGTTGGCGCTGGCCACCGGACAGACCGAGACCACCCTCACCCAATAGGGTCTGGTATCCGTCGGGCAAGCGCAGGATGAAGTCATGGGCGTGGGCGCCACGGACGGCCGCCTCGACCTCGGCCTGGCTGGCGTCGGGCCTGGCATAGCGCAGGTTGTCCTCGACGCTGCCACGAAACAGCGCAGGCTGCTGCGCGACCAGGGCGAACTGGCGGCGCAGTGCGGCCGGGTCCAAGGTGTCGATGGCCTGGCCATCGAGCCGGATGACGCCCCGCTGGGGGTCGTAGAAACGCAGCAGCAGGTCGAACAGGGTCGACTTGCCGGCGCCCGACGGGCCGACCAGCGCCACCGTCTGGCCCGGTTCGATGCACAGGTCCAGGCCATCCAGCGCCGCGACACCGGGGCGCGACGGGTAGGCGAAGTGCACGTCCTGGAGTTCGACCCGGCCCGTGGCGCGACCGCCCGGCACCCGCGCGGGAGAGGCCGGTGGCAGGATCTGACTGCGTGCGGCGAGCAGCTCGGCGATGCGCTCGGCCGCTCCGGCGGCGCGCTGCAGCTCGCCGATGACCTCGCTCAACGTGCCGAAGGCGCTGCCGACGATCAGGCTGTAGAAGACGAAGGCCGCCAGTTCGCCGCTGGAGATGCGCCCGGCGATCACATCCATACCGCCGACCCAGAGCATCACCCCGACCGCGCCGAGCACCAGCCCGATGACCAGGGTGATCAGCCAGGCACGCTGAGCGATACGGCGCCGGGCGACATCGAAGGCGTCTTCCACCGTGTCGGCAAACCGCTGACGGTCGCACGCCTGGTGGTTGTAGGCCTGCACGGTCTTGATCTGGCCCAGGGTCTCGGCCACGTAGCTGCCGACGTCGGCGACCCGGTCCTGGCTCTGGCGCGACAGCCGGCGCACGCTGCGACCGAACAGCAGGATCGGCGCCAGCACCAGCGGCAGGGCAGCGACCACGATGCCGGTGAGCTTGGGGTTGGTGACGAACAGCAGCACGATGCCGCCGATCACCATCAACGCATTGCGCAGGAACATCGACAGGGACGAGCCGATCACCGACTGCAACAGCGTGGTGTCGGTGGTCAGCCGCGACTGGATCTCGGCGCTGCGATTGTCCTCGAAAAAGCCGGGATGCAGGCTCAGCAGGTGATCGAACACCGCACGGCGCAGGTCGGCCACGCAGCGCTCGCCGATCCACGAGACCAGGTAGAAGCGGCTGAAGGTGCCGAGGGCCAGGGCCAGCACCAGCCCCATGAACACGCCGATGGACTGGTTGAGCAGGTGTGGCGAACGGGTCATGAAGCCTTGGTCGACCAGCAGCCGGATGCCTTGGCCCAGGGACAGGGTGATACCGGCGGTCACCACCAGCGCCAGGAGGGCCAGTAGCAGGCGCGTGCGGTAAGGACGCACAAAGCGCCAGGCCAGGTGCAAGGCCTGGCGTTGCGGAGAAGACAGCGGAGCATGCATGGGTCGAGCCTGTGAAAGCGAAAGGTCAAGACTATCATCGCGACGATCGGTGGGAACCCTGGCCCGTCGCTGTGCGTCCCACTTCACGGACGCAGCAGTGGACAGGCCAATGGCCTCCCTGCCTATAACCCTTCGTTCTAAAGGGACTCTGGCGTTCCGACCGTGAATCTGTTGCACTGAGGTCGCCGGGCATGTCGACGCTGTCACACGCGCGACATCGCCCGCCTCTACCCTGAGCTGAAACCTGATGAAGAGACAGGACATGAGCATGCACACCCACCAAGACACTCCGAACACCCAGCAACCCCACGAGCAGCTTCACGCCTGTGGTTCGATCATCGATCAGCAAGGCCGCGAAGTGCCGATCACCGAATCGATGATCCAGCAGGCCTGCAAGGCGCTCGAAAAAGAGCGTAGCGAGTCGCATTGAATGCAGTGAGACCGATCTTCATCCCTGGGCGTCAGAGGGGTGAAGGTCGGTCTTTTTCATGAAGGGCGCTTGGGTCGGTCAGTGACTGTACGTGCCTCAAAACGGTGAGCCATCATCGGTGCTGCACCTCCGCCATCGCGGGCAATCCCGCTCCCACAGGTTCGCCACTGCGTGGGCTCACAGGCTGGCTTTATTGCTAAATTGCTAAAGGCAGTTCATCGCGGTCACCTGTGGGAGCCGGCTTGCCGGCGATAGCGATCTTGCCGCCCACCACCGTTTCCCTTCAGGCCAGGGTCTATAGACGATCCGCACCCTCTCGACACTACCTCACACCACCTGCGCCCCCAATGCCCGCGCCAATGCAGCAATGGCCTGCCCCTGCCCCGCCACCTTCACCCGCAACCCTTCGATCTCGCGACGCGGTGGATACTGCTTGCGCAGCCGATCGAACCCGGCCTTCTGCGCCGCCACATCGTCGCTCAGGCTGCGCCGGAAGTCGGCATCGTCGCGGCGCGGGTCGTACACCGCGCGGCACAGGGTCGAGAGCACCCAGGCTGGGTCGGCACTGGCGTCGAAGGTCAGTTCGGTCAACGCTTGCGCTGGCAACAGCGCGGCCAGGTGCACCTGGGGCGCCCGGCCCAGCCAACGGCACAGGGCCTGGTACACCTGCGCCGTACCACGCTGGCGCCCATCGAGGCTGTAGCCGGCGATGTGCGGCGTGGCCAGGGTGCACAGGTCGGCCAGGGCCAGGTCCACCTGGGGTTCGCCTTCCCAGACATCGAGCACGGCGTGCAGGTCGTCGCGCGCCTGCAGGCACGCGCGCAGCGCGGCGTTGTCGACCACCGGCCCGCGGCTGGCATTGATCAGCCAGGCGCCGGTGCGCAGCTGCGCCAGCTGGGCGCCGCCGAGCAGGTGCCAGGTGGGGTGCGGGCCGTCGCGCAGCAGCGGGGTGTGCAGGCTGATCACGTCGCACTGCGCGAGCACCGTGTCGAGGCTGACGAAGTCACCGCCCTCGCCGGTCTGGCGCGGCGGGTCGCAGACCAGCACCTTCCAGCCCAGCCCGCGCAGCACCTGCACCAGACGGCCCCCGACCTCACCGGCCCCGACCACGCCATAGGTACGCGTGGCCAGGTCGACGCCCTCGAGGTCGGACAGGGTCAGCAGGCTGCCCAGCACGTAGTCCACCACCCCCCGTGCGTTGCAGCCCGGCGCGCTGCTCCAGTGGATCCCGGCCTGGGCGAAATGCTCGAGGTCCAGGTGGTCGGTGCCGATGGTGCAGGTGCCGACGAAGCGCACGCGGCTGCCCTGCAGCAGGTGGCGATCGACCCGGGTCACCGAGCGTACCAGCAGCACGTCGGCATCCTTGACACAGGCGGCGTCGATGGCGCGCCCTGGGTAACGGCGGATCTCGCCGAAGCCTGCGAAAAAGGCATCGAGCAGCGGGATGTTTTCGTCGGCAACAATCAGCATGGGCGTTCTCCAGTCAGGGGAACGCAGTGTAGGCGCTGGGGGCACGCCCGACCAGCCAGGGCTCAGTCGTGCTTCTTGCGGATCCAGTACAGGTAGGTGCCGGCGTCTTCCTGCTGGTTCACCAGTTCATGCCCGAGAAAGGTGCAGAACTTGGGGATGTCGCGACGCGTCGAGGGGTCGGTGGCGATCACCTTGAGCAGGCCGCCGGCCGCCAGGTCACGCACGTGCTGGTGCAGCATCATCACCGGCTCCGGGCAGTTGAGCCCGCTGGCATCGAGAACGGCATCGGGGGTGTGGTCGGTCATGGGCAGCTCCGTGAAAGGGCGCCCATTGTCGCTCATGCGCAGGCGATCAGCCAACCGGGCGCCTTCAGGTCAGCAGGTTGCGCAGCGACAGGTGCCGGGCATACCAGGGCCGCTGTGGAACCTGGCGCGTCAGTCGCGCCAGGGCCTCTTCCGGGCCGAAGGTCAGGCGCAGCGCCAGCTTCATGGTCTCCACGTCCATCTCCACCGAGCGACCGGGCTGAGTGCCAGGCACGGTGCTGCAGCCATGGGTGAGCGGCCCGAGCCAAGGGTCTCCCACTTCCACCCAATCGCCGGGTGCGAACCAGCGCACGCCGGCGACCTCCCGCCGCTGCACCTGGCCAGGGTGATGACGCTCATGGGCGCGGTACCAGTCCTCGATACGGTCGTCGATCCAGCCATGAAACCCCCAGAACACCGGATGGACGTGGGACGAGAACGGATCGCCGAGAAAGTCGTTGTCCGGGCCGAACCAGCGCGGCGCAAAGTCCGCCGGGTCGCGGGCGAACGGCACCGGTGCGCCATTGGACGGATCGCGTGGCACGCTGGCCCAGCACATGTGCAGCCAGTCATGCAGGGTCATCTCCAACGCCGAGCCGAAGGCGCCGAGCGACAGGTTGGCCAGGTACAGCGGGTCCTGGTACTGCGATTCCCAGACCTGGAAGTTGCTGCAGAACGTCTCGTCGGTCTTGATCGCCGAGACCCACTGACCGTAGGCATCATCCCCGGGCGCCTGCCAGGCGGGCGGCACGCTCAGGCCGTCGTGGTTCTCGCAGTAGCGAATGAATCCTTGCCGGTCCCGCTCGACCGAACGCTGTGGCAACGGAAACTGCTGCCAGGACGGCAGGTCCTGCAAGCGCCGGGCCTGGGCCAGCATGTGCCGGTGCATGAACAGAAAGTCCACGCCCGAGCCGTTGCGGTGCTTGCGTGGACCGCGGGCATCGCGTTCACGGTCGCGGGGCCCTGGCTGCCAGCCCAGCCCGCGCAGGGCCTGGCGGCGCTCCTCGGGCAACTCGTGCCAGCGGTCGCGGCTGGCATGCCAGAGTTGATGGAACAGGCGATGTTCGGGGGCGATCACCCATTCGGTCATGCGGTCATTGAACGCCAGGCGCTCGCGGGCTTCGGGGAACGGCCGCTTGAGCGCGACGAAGCGGCCATCGGCGACTGGCAGGGTCAACGGCCGGTCGAGGCGCTGCAGCTGACCGCTCAGGCTGCCCCTGCCCGCGTTGGCGTACTCGCCCCAGACCTCGTCGAGGTCCGCGTCGAAGACGTAGCTCGGCCCGCCACGCTGGCTGAACAGCCGCCAGCGTACGCGGCTGCCGTCAACCCCGACCAGGTCGCCGACCACCCGATAGGCGGCGACCGCCTCGCTGCGCAGCGCCTCGCCGGTGTCGAGGTAGCCGCGCAGGCCGCGGCCCTTGCTGGCCACGTCGAGCAGCAACTCGAGCCCAGTCGCGGGAAGCCCCTCGAGTCGCGCCTGCTGACCGTCGAGGCGGATGTCCCAGATACCGCGCAAGCGATCGGCGAGCACCTGGCCGGGGTAGTCGGCCAGTTCGACGCTGGCCTCCCCCGGCGTGACGATATCGTCCTCGGGGTCGTGGGTAAGCACCTTGTGCGCGTGATAGGCCCCGGTTCCCGCCGCGCCAGCGGCCGCCAGGCCGGCGATGAACCATCGTCGAGAAATTGTCATTGCGCCTCTCATCCGCCGGACCGTACCGCCCAACCCTGTCCAGCAAGAACGTAGCGCGGCAGGCGAAATTTAACCCGCGTGAGGCGCGCGTGTAATTCACGGGCGATCCAGGTCGTTTCTCCGGTAGGACCCTAGACACGAGGTACGCCCGATGTTCGCCCTTCTGCGCCCCAAACGCTCCCAGGCCACTGCGTACGGCCTGTTCGACCTCGAACTCAAGGCCATCGAACGGCTCAGCCCTTCGCTGTGTCGCTACGTGTTCGGTGGCGAGGACGTGCGCCGGATGACCACCTTGGCCCCCGATCAGCGCGTCAAGCTGTTCTTCCCCACGCCTGCCGGCGCGCCGCCCAGCCTGCCTCACGGCCCCCACTGGCAAAAGGCACGCCGTGGCCTGCGCCCGGAGCACACGCCGCCGATGCGCACCTACACCCTGCGTGCGCTGCGCCGCGAGGCGGCGGAAGTGGACGTGGACTTCGTGCTGCACGGCGTCAACGGCCCGGCTTCGGCCTGGGCGACCGACGCCCGCCCGGGCGACCGCCTGCAGATGGTGGCGCCGAACCTGGACTATGCCGGCGACCCGGGTGGCTATGAGTGGAAGCTGGCCGAGACCACACGCCACGTGCTGCTGGTCGGTGACGAAACCGCCCTGCCCGCGATCGCCGGGATTCTCGAGCAACTGGCCGACCGCAGGCCCGAGCTGACCGTGCATGCCTACCTCGAAGTGCCCCTGGCGGACGACTGCCTGATGCTGCGCCATGGGCCGAATACGCAGGTGCACTGGTTGCCACGGGACCGATCGGGTCAGGCCCAGGGGCAAGGAATGCTGCAGGCGGTGCGCGAACGGGTGTCGTTGCCGGCGCCCCAGGGCAGTGGCGAAGCGTTCGACGACATCGACCTGGACCAGCAGATCCTCTGGGAGCAAGGCGGCCAGACCGCGTCGGACTTCCAGGCCTGGATCGCCGGAGAGGCGACGGCCGTGCGCGAGATGCGTCGCTACCTGCTCCAGGAGCGCGGGCTGGCCAAGCGCTGCCTGACCCTGATGGGGTATTGGCGCGCGGGGCAGAGCCTGGAGTGAGTACCGTTGACCGGGGCTTTGCAAGGATCGTAGGGCTGACCTGACAGACGGGGTGGCGGATGTCATGGGCCCTGGCGGGCCCATAAAAACAGTCAATGCGTTGTAGCAGAAAAAGACAATCGCCCCTACAGCTTGCCCTCACCCCACCGCTGCCGCCAGCGCCCGCCCGAACCGCGCTGCGACGTCATCGATCTGCTCGGCCGTGATGACCAGCGGCGGCAGGAAGCGCACCACCGCCCCGTGCCGCCCGCCCAGCTCGAGGATCAGCCCGCGTCGCAGGCACTCACGCTGCAACCGCGGCGCCAACTGGCGACACACCGGCGGATGCCCCAAGGCATCGCGCTCACCCTGCGGGTCGACCAGTTCGACCCCCAGCATCAAGCCGCGCCCACGGATGTCGCCCAGCTGCGCGAAGTCCCGCTGCAACCGCTGCAGATGACCCCGCAGGCGCAAGCCCATGGCCTCGGCGTGGGCGCACACGTCGTGCTCGACCAGGTAGGCGATCACCGCCGACCCGGCCGCCATGGCCATCTGGTTGCCACGGAAGGTTCCGGCGTGGGCGCCCGGCCCCCAGGTGTCCAGCCACTCGCGGTAGACCACCACCGCCAACGGCAGGCTGCCACCGATGGCCTTGGACAAGGTGACCACGTCCGGGACGATGCCGGCATGCTCGAAGGCGAACATCCGGCCCGTGCGGGCGAAACCGCTCTGGATCTCATCGACGATCATCGCCACGCCAGCCTGCTCGGTGAGACGCCGCACCCCACGCAGCCAGTCCAGGTCGGCGGGGATCACCCCGCCCTCGCCCTGCACCACCTCGACGATCACCGCCGCCGGTAGCGCCACGCCTGCCTCGGGGTCGTTGAGCAGCGTCTCCAGGTAATGCAGGTTGGCCTGCACGCCTGCGGCGCCACCTAGGCCGAAGGGGCAGCGGTAGTCGTAGGGGTACGGCATGAACTGCACCCCATTGCCGAGCAGCGCCCCGAGCGGTTTTTTCGGTCCCAGGCTGCCCATCAGGCTCAAGGCGCCCTGGCTCATGCCGTGGTAGGCGCCTTGGAAGGCCAGCACGGTGCTGCGCCCAGTCGCGGTACGGACCAGTTTGAGCGCGGCCTCCACCGCATCGGTGCCGGTCGGGCCACAGAACTGGATCCTGGCCTCCCGGCGCAGTCCTTCGGGCAGGAGGGCGAACAGGTCCTGGACGAAGCGATCCTTGACCGGTGTGGTCAGGTCCAGGGTATGCAGCGGCAACTCGTCGGCCAGCACGCGCTGGATGGCCTCCACCACCACCGGGTGGTTGTGCCCCAGGGCCAGCGTGCCTGCCCCGGCCAGGCAATCGATGAACTGACGGCCCTCGACATCCTCGACATACACACCCCGCGCGCGCTTGAGCGCCAGCGGCAGGCGCCGTGGATAGCTGCGAGCGTTGGATTCCTGTTGCTGTTGGCGCAGCAGCAGCGGTGAATCGGTGAATTCGTACAACGGGGCCGGTTCACTGACGGGAACGGCGCGGGCAAGCAGGGTAGCGGTCGACATCGAGGGAAACCTCGCAAGCGAAGAAAGGTGCCCGCCACGCGCCTGCAAGCAGAAGGGCGTCGGGGGTCGTCGCTTGAAAAACGCTTCAGCCTGGCCGGGATTTAGCCATGGCCGGCAAACCCCTGGCGATCAGCCAACCCGCGCCGGGATGTCCAGGCGCACCCGCAACCCATCGTCCCGACTGTCGAAGTCGAGACGCGCGGCACAGCGCTGGGCGATGGCCTGGACGATCGCCAGCCCCAGGCCGCAGCCGCCGCTCTGGCCATGGCGCCAGAAGCGCTCGGTCAGGTGCTCGAGGTCGTCGGAAGCGATGCCCGCTCCATGGTCGCGCACGACGAAGATGGCGCGGTCTTCGCTCAGTTGCAGCGTCAGTTCGACGGGCGACTCACTGCCGGCGTGGCGCAGCGCGTTGTCCAGCAGGTTGCGCAGCGCCGCCACCGCCAAGGGCGCCGGCATGCTCAGGTAGGCCTGGGTGGCTTCCTCGGGCAGACACAGCTGGATGCGCTGTGAATCCCCATGGGCGTCCTGCACGGCCTGGCGTACCACCTGCGCGGCGGTACACTGCACGCCGTCGTCGAACGACAGGCTGCCTTCGACGCGGGCCAGGAGCAACAGCTGCTCCAGCGTGCGGTGCAGCCGGTCGGCGCCTGCCTCGGCATGGGCCAGGGCCTGCTCGCGTACAGGCCCCTCGGTCATGCGCGCCACTTGCAGATGGGTCTTGACCGCGGTCAACGGGCTGCGCAGCTCGTGTGCGGCATCGTCGGTCAGGCGGCGCTCGCGCTCCAGGGTCTGGGCGATACGCCGGAACAACTGGTTCTGGGTTTCCAGCAGCGGTTGCAACTCGCTGGGCATGCCGGCCACCTGCAACGGCTCGACGCTGTCGGCGCGCCGGTGCATCAGCGCGTCGCGCATGCGCTGCAAGGGCGCCAGGCCCTTGCCCAGGCCCATCCACAGCAAGCCCAGGCTGCCGAGCAGGGCCATCAGCACCGGGGCCGACGCGGCCAGCAGAATGGAACGGTTCAGCGCTTCGCGTTCTTCATGGCGGTCGGCGGTGGTGATGCGCACGTCGCCATGCTCGTAACTAAAGGTGCGCCAGCTCACGCCGTCGATGACCTGATCGAGGAAACCGCTGCTCCGGGTCTCCATCGTGCCGTCGTGCGCGTGGTTGCTGGCCAGGATCTCGCCGCGCAGTGAACTGACCTGGCAGGCCATGCCATCCGGGATGCTGAGCTGATCGGCCGAGAAATGCGCGTGTTCCTCCCGCGCCGACAGCGGCTGGGGCAGCTGGTCGACCAACCCGGCGACCATGCGGGCCGACGCCACCAGGCGCTGATCGAGAGAGAACATCATCTGCTGGCGCAGGTCGCGCAGCATCCAGGCAGCGGCCAGGGCCCAGATGACGATGAAGGCACTGCCCAGGATCAGGCTCAAGCGCAGGCGCAGGCTCATGCTTCAGGTGCTCCGGGTACCTGCGCCGGCCCCAGTCGATAGCCCAGGCCCCGGACGGTCTCGACGATGCCGTTGCCCAGCTTGCGTCGCAGATGGTGAATGTGCACGTTGAGGGCGTTGCTTTCGACCTCGTCGCCGAATCCGTAGACACAGTCCTTGAGCTGCTCGCTGGACAGCACTCGGCCGGGATTCTGCAACAGGGCCTGCAACAACGCCTGCTCGCGCCGCGACAGGTCGACCGGCTGCCCGGCGAGGCTGGCCTGGCAGCGGCTGGGGTCATAGTGCAACGGGCCATGCTCGATCACGTTGACCGCACGGCCGGCCACCCGCCGTAGCAAGGTGTGCAGCCGCGCTGCCAGCTCGCGCAGGTCGAACGGCTTGAGCAAGTAGTCGTCGGCGCCGGCCTGCAGGCCTTCCACCCGGTCGGTGACGGCATCGCGCGCGGTGAGCACCAGTACCGGCAGGGTTTCGCCCTGCTGGCGCAAGCGCCGCAGCAGCTTGAGGCCGTCTTCGTCCGGCAGGCCGAGGTCGAGGATCATCACATCGAAGCGCGCGGCCTGCAGCAGGGCGCGCGCCGCCGAGGCCGTGGCGACGCGGTCGACCACCAGGCCTTGGGCGACCAGGCCTGCGGCGATGCCGCTGGCGATCAGGTCATCGTCCTCGCAGAGCAGTACGTGCATGCCGGGCCTCCAGGAAACAGGGCGACCAGTGGAACAGGGCCGAATTAAGCCGGGATTATGCCGCGCACGCCTAGGGAAACAAGACCGTCTTTTCCCTGTGGGGCGTGGATTAATCCGTGGTTAATCTCACCCGCCGAGCATGCCGACCTGTCTCGTTTCTTCCAGGTGCTCGTCATGCGCTCGCTGTCGTTGTTCATCCTGCTGTGGCTCGCCGGGCCGCTGCAGGCCAATCCGTTCGATCGTCCAGCCGATTTCCTGCCGGTCGATCAAGCCTTCGCGCTCAGCCAGGAACGCTTGCCCGAGGGTCGGATGCGTCTGCATTTCGACATCCGCGAAGGGTACTACCTGTACCAGAAGCGTCTGTCGTTCGAGGGTCTGCCCGCCGGGCAGCATCCGGTGCTGCCGCAGGCAACGACGCACCATGACGAATTCTTCGGCGAATCGGCCATCTACCGGCACGCCTTGACCCTCGATCTGCCCGCCAGCGCCAGGGGTTCACTGCGCCTGGGCTGGCAGGGCTGCGCCGACGCCGGCTTGTGCTATCCCCCGCAGACCCGCCTGATCGACCTGGGCGGCGTGCCTGTCACGGCGCCAGCCCTGGCCGACGATCAGAGCCTGGCCGGCGAGCTGGGCGCCCGTGGCCTGGGGTGGAGCCTGCTGGCGTTCTTCGGCCTGGGCCTGCTGCTGGCCTTCACCCCCTGTTCGCTGCCCATGCTGCCGATCCTGGCCGGCCTGGTCGTGGGCAGCGGTGCCCGTGCCCGGCGTGGCTGGCTGCTGGCCGGGGTGTACGTGCTCTGCATGGCCCTGGTGTACGCGGTGCTCGGCGTGGTGGCCGCCCTGCTGGGCGCCAGCGTGCAGGCCGCGCTGCAGCAACCCTGGTTGCTCGGTATTCTGGCGGCCCTGTTCGTGGCGCTGGCCCTGCCGATGTTCGGCGCCTTCGAGCTGCAGTTGCCGGCCGCCCTGCGCGACCGGCTGGACCGCGCCGGCCAGGGCACCCGCGGCGGCAGCCTGTATGGCGCGGCGCTGCTGGGGGCACTGTCCGGCCTGCTGCTCGGTCCCTGCATGACCGCGCCCCTGGCCGGCGCCTTGCTGTACATCGCCCAGAGCGGCGATGCCTGGCAGGGCGCACTGGTGCTGTTCAGCCTGGGCCTGGGCATGGGCGCACCGCTACTGCTGCTGGTGATCCTGGGCAACCGCTACCTGCCCCGCCCCGGCGCTTGGATGAACCGGGTCAAGGGCGTGTTTGGTTTCGTGTTCCTGGGCATGGCGCTGTACACCGTGCGCAGCCTGCTGCCGGCGCCGCTGGTGGTCGCCTTGTGCGGCGCCTGGCTGCTGGCCCTGGCCTGGGCCCTGTGGCTGACGCTGGAGGCGCTGCCTCACCTGCGCGCGCTGGGCCTGATCGCCGGTCTGTGGGGGGCGTTGCTGGTCATCGGGGCGAGCGCAGGCGCCGAGCATCCCTGGCAACCCCTGCGCCCGTTCGTCGATCAAGGCGTGCCACGCGAGCAGGCGGGCGCCCAGGCACCGTTCACGACCGTCAGCGAGCCAGCCGCCCTGCAGCGCGAACTGGACGCGGCACGTCAGGCCGGGCACTGGGTGCTGCTGGACTATTCGGCCGACTGGTGTGCGGCCTGCAAGGTCATGGAACGCGAGGTGTTCGCGCGCGCCGACGTGCAGGCCAGCCTGGCCGGTGTACGGCTGCTGCGCCTGGACGTGACCACCGACGGCCACGCCAGCGCCGAGCTGCTGCGCCGCTACCAGGTGCCCGGCCCGCCCACGCTGATCTGGCTGGGCCCTGATGGCCAGGAGCGGCGCGCCCGCCGCCTGACGGGCCAAGTCGATGCGCCGACGTTCCTGGCGCACTGGCAACAGACCCGGAGCCAAGGATGATGCTGAGCCTGAGCTTCGGCCCGGTGACCCTGGCCTACGATCACCTGGTGCTGCTGGTGGCACTGGCCATGGCGAGCCTGATCGGTGGCGGATTGGCGCGACGCGGTCGCGTGGACACGCGCCCGATCGTCTTCAACCTGATGCTGCTGGGTCTGGCCTGCGCGCGAATGGGCTTCGTCATCGCCTACTGGCCGAGCTACCAGGCCGACCCCTGGCAGGCCCTCGATGTACGCGATGGCGGTTTCCTGGCGCTGCCGGGTGTGCTGGGTCTCGTCCTGGCCGCCCTGCTGTTCGGCTGGCGCAGGCCTCAGGCACGTCGCCCGCTGGCCTGGAGCCTGCTCGGCGCCGCGGTCGTGTGGGCAGCGGGCGGGCTGCTTGGCCACTGGCACGAACAGCAGACCCGATTGCCCGAACTGACCCTGCACGACGCACAGCAGCGGCCCGTGACGCTGCAGCACTACGCCGGGAGACCGCTGGTGGTCAACCTGTGGGCCAGCTGGTGCCCGCCCTGCCGACGCGAGATCCCGGTCCTGCAGGAGGCTCAGCATGCCTATCCTGGCGTGACCTTCCTGTTCGTCAACCAGGGCGAGACGCCCGAACTGCTTGGGACTTTCCTCGCCACGGCCGGGCTGACGGGCTCACGCGTGCTGTTCGACGAAGCAGGCGAGCTGGCGCGTCGTGTCGGCTCTGGCGCGCTGCCGACGACCCTGTTCTACGACGCCGACGGTCGCCTGGTGGGCAGCCACCTGGGCGAGCTATCGCGCGCCAGCCTGCGCCATGCGCTGCTTCCCCTTCTGCAGTCGACCCCGTCTGCCCCCGATTCCACAGGACATTGATCATGCATGTGCTTTCACGACTCTCTCTGCTGTCGACCCTGTTGTGCGCCTCGCTGGCCCATGCCGAGTCGTTTCCCGAGCCGATCCGCCAGTTGCAGGACAAGGGCGCGGTGATCAAGGGCCGCTTCGAGACCCCTGGCGGCCTGCAGGGCTACGCCGCCGAATACCAGAACAACGCCATGGCGCTGTACCTCACCGAAGACGGCAAGCACGTGCTGGTCGGCACGCTGTTCGACGACCAGGGTCAGGACCTGAGCGCCGAACCCTTGGAACGGCTGGTGTACGGGCCGATGGGCGAAGTGGTGTGGGGCCAGTTGGCCCAATCGGCCTGGATCGCCGACGGCCGGGACGATGCGCCACAGACCCTCTACGTGTTCAGTGACCCCAACTGCCCCTACTGCACGCTGTTCTGGGAGCAAGTGCGGCCCTGGGTGACCTCGGGCAAGGTGCAGGTGCGGCACGTGATGGTCGGGATCATTCGTGCCGACAGCCTGGGCAAGTCGGCGGCGCTGCTGGCCGCGAAGGAGCCGGTCAAGGCCCTGGCCGACCATGAACGGGCGGGCAAGCGCAGCTCGCTGGCCCCGTTGACGCCGATCCCCGAAGCCCTCGGCAAGCGGCTGGAAGCCAACCAGGCACTGATGCAGTCGCTGGGGCTGAGCGCGACGCCGGCGGTCTTCTACCGCGATGCGCAAGGACGCCTGCAAAGCCTGCAGGGCGCACCGGGCGGAGCGCGCCTGGCAGCGGTGCTGGGGAAACCCTAGAGTCTGCAGCGCTGCACGCTGCCGATGCCTTATCGTGCGCGGGGTTTGAGGTCCAGCCGACGCAGGTGACAGGTCACCTCTTCGCGGTCGTGGTACAGCTGCTTGCAGGCGATCGACACGCGCACCTTGCGCGCCTTGAACCCTGCCTCCATGCGTTCGAGCAGCCGCCGCACCTCGGCATGGCGTTGCTTCATCGGCAGCTTGAGGTTGACCACCGCCTCGCGACACAGGCCCTCGCCCAGCCAGGTCTCGATCAGCGACGCGGTACGCGCCGGCTTCTCGACGATGTCGCAGACCATCCAGTCCACCGTCTGCTTGGGCTGCCAGGTGAAGCCATCGGCCATCAGGTGCTGGACCAGGCCGGTGTCCATCAGGCTTTCGGCCATCGGCCCATTGTCGATGGCGGTCACCAGCATGCCCCGGCGCACCAGCTGGTAGGCCCAGCCACCGGGCGAGGCACCCAGGTCGACACCCGTCATGTCGTCGGACAGCCGCGCATCCCACTCGTCGCGAGGGATGAAGTGGTGCCAGGCTTCCTCCAGTTTGAGCGTCGAACGGCTGGGCGCCTCGCGAGGGAACTTGAGCCGCGGAATGCCCATGGGCCAGTGCGCCGAATTGTCTTCTTCGGCCAGCCCCAGAAACACCCGACGCCCACTGATGAAGGTCAGCAGCAAACGCGAGCCCTGACCCTGCTCGACCAGCCGTCCGGCCTTGAGCAGCGCCTTGCGCAGCGGGACCTCGAACTTGCGGCAGAAGGTCGACAGTTCCTTGCCGTCGTTGCTGTCGAGCACCTCCAGCCACAGGCTCGTGCACACCGGCAGCTCGGCCAGGTGTTCGAGCAGCACGCTGATGCGGTCCTGTTCGGGCAGGTCGACGAAGCGCCCGCGGGCCCACTGCCGGATGAAGATCAGCTGCTCGAAGCGCACGCCGCTCATCAGCCGCTCCGGCCCACCCGTCTCCAGGCAGACGAATTCGGCGCAGGCCGTCTGCGGTTTGCTGCGGGCATAGCCCGGCACGCCCAGGCGGGCGGCGTGCTCGCTGATCTCGGCGCAGACCTCGCCCTCGAAACCGGGCCGGCAATGCATCAACAGGGTATCCATCTTTCACTCCACGACGGCGGCGCAGGTGGCGCACGCCTTGTTCCACCGCGAGGGCCGCGGCGACAAGGCGGCGAATGATAAAGGAACCGATCTGAACCTGCGACCTGCCTGGCCGGTCCAGTGTAGGGTCAGGTCGGGCGACGCAGCCCGGCCCCCGAGCCTGGTCCGTGCCGTGCGGACCCTCATACAGAGCGGTGACACCGGCGACACTCCACGATGTGCCGGGCACCGGCGCAGAAGGAGTTGGCAATGCCCTCGCTCGATAGCCTGAAGACTCTCAAAACCCTCACCGTGGCAGACCGCGTCTACCACTACTACAGCCTGCCCGACGCCGCGCGTGAACTGGGCGATCTGCAGCGCCTGCCGATGTCGCTCAAGGTCCTGCTGGAGAACCTGCTGCGCTGGGAAGACGACCAGACCGTCAGCCGCGACGACCTGCACGCCCTGGCCGGCTGGCTCAAGGACAAGCGTTCGGACCGCGAGATCCAGTACCGCCCCGCGCGTGTCCTGATGCAGGACTTCACCGGCGTGCCCGCCGTGGTCGACCTGGCCGCCATGCGTGCGGCCATGGCCAAGGCCGGCGGCGACCCCCAGCGCATCAATCCGCTGTCGCCGGTGGACCTGGTGATCGACCACTCGGTCATGGTCGACAAGTACGGCAGTGACCACGCCTTCACCGAGAACGTCGACATCGAAATGCAGCGCAATGGTGAGCGCTATGCGTTCCTGCGCTGGGGCCAGAGCGCCTTTGACAACTTCAGCGTCGTGCCCCCAGGCACCGGTATCTGTCACCAGGTCAACCTGGAGTACCTGGGCCGCACCGTCTGGACACGCGAGGAGGACGGCCGTACCTTCGCCTTCCCCGACACTTTGGTCGGCACCGATTCGCACACCACCATGATCAACGGCCTGGGCGTGCTGGGCTGGGGCGTCGGCGGCATCGAAGCGGAGGCGGCCATGCTGGGCCAGCCGGTATCGATGCTGATCCCGGAAGTGATCGGCTTCAAGCTGACCGGCAAGCTGCGCGAGGGCATCACCGCCACCGACCTGGTGCTGACCGTGACCCAGATGCTGCGCAAGAAAGGCGTAGTCGGCAAGTTCGTCGAATTCTATGGCGACGGTCTGGCGCAGTTGCCCCTGGCCGACCGGGCCACCATCGCCAACATGGCCCCGGAATACGGCGCCACCTGCGGCTTCTTCCCGGTCGACGAGGTGACGCTGGACTACCTGCGCCTGTCGGGTCGCCCGCAGGAAACCGTCGAGCTGGTGGAAGCCTACTGCAAGGCCCAGGGGCTCTGGCGCCTGCCGGGCCAGGAGCCGGTCTTCAGCGATGCGCTGGCGCTGGACATGAACGAGGTCCAGGCCAGCCTGGCCGGCCCCAAGCGGCCGCAGGACCGGGTCGAGCTGGACCGGGTGGCGGTGGCGTTCGACAGCTTCCTCGAGCTGCAACCCAGGCCCGCACGCCAGGAGGTGGGCCGCCTGGAAAGCGAAGGCGGCGGTGGCGTGGCGGTAGGCAATGCCGACCAGGCTGGTGAAGTCAGCTATACCCAGGGCGGCACGACTCACGTGCTGCGCGATGGTGCGGTGGTGATCGCAGCGATCACCTCTTGCACCAACACCTCCAACCCGAGCGTGATGATGGCGGCCGGGCTGGTGGCGAAAAAGGCCGTGGAAAAAGGCCTGCAGCGCAAGCCATGGGTCAAGAGCTCTCTGGCGCCGGGTTCGAAGGTGGTGACCGAATACTTCCAGGCCGCCGGCCTGACGCCCTACCTCGACGCCCTGGGCTTCGACCTGGTCGGCTATGGCTGCACCACCTGCATCGGCAACTCCGGGCCGCTGGACGAGGCCATCGAGCAGGCCGTGACCGAGGGCGACCTGACCGTGGCCTCGGTGCTGTCGGGCAACCGCAACTTCGAAGGGCGGGTGCACCCACTGGTCAAGACCAACTGGCTGGCCTCCCCGCCCCTGGTGGTCGCCTACGCGCTGGCCGGCAGCGTGCGTGTCGACCTGACCCAGGACCCGCTAGGCACCGGCGCCGATGGTCAGCCGGTCTACCTGCGCGATGTCTGGCCGACCCAGCAGGAAATCGCCAATGCCGTGGCCAAGGTCGACACCGCGATGTTCCACAAGGAATACGCCGAGGTGTTCGCTGGCGACGCACAGTGGCAGGCCATCGACGTGCCGCAGGCGGCCACCTACGTCTGGCAGGACGATTCCACCTACATCCAGCACCCACCGTTCTTCGACGAGATCGCAGGCCCCCCACCTGCCATCGACGATATCCAGGGCGCGCACATCCTGGCCCTGCTGGGGGATTCGGTGACCACCGACCACATCTCGCCTGCCGGCAACATCAAGGCCGACAGCCCGGCCGGTCGCTACCTGCGGGACAAAGGGGTGGAAACCCGCGACTTCAACTCCTATGGTTCGCGACGCGGCAACCACGAGGTGATGATGCGCGGGACCTTCGCCAACATCCGTATTCGCAACGAGATGCTCGGCGGCGAGGAAGGCGGCAATACGCTGCACGTGCCCACGGGCGAGAAGCTGGCGATCTACGACGCTGCCATGCGCTACCAGGCCGAAGGCACGCCCCTGGTGGTGATCGCGGGCCAGGAGTACGGTACCGGCTCGAGCCGCGACTGGGCTGCCAAGGGCACCAACCTGCTCGGGGTCAAGGCGGTCCTGGCAGAAAGCTTCGAGCGCATCCACCGCTCCAACCTGGTGGGCATGGGCGTGCTGCCGCTGCAGTTCAAGGCGGGGGACAACCGCCAGTCGTTGGGCCTGACCGGCAAGGAACGGATCGACGTGCGCGGCCTGCGTGACGCGACGATCCGTCCCGGCATGAGCCTGCCACTGCGGATCACCCAGGAAGATGGCCAGGTACGTGACATCGAGGTGCTGTGCCGGATCGACACCCTCAATGAAGTGGAATACTTCAAGGCCGGTGGCATCCTGCACTATGTGCTCCGTCAGCTGATCGCGCAGTAAGGCGATCGGGCTCACCTCCTGGGGCCGCCCTGCGATTCCAGGAGGTCGCCTCACCCTCTCCAGCCATGGCCTCTGCCCTTTTCTTCTCCCACCCTCTTTGTCTGCGGGCTGCGGCCGCCTGAAAAAACGCCACGCTTCGGGAACTTTTCCAGAAATCCTGCTCAACAAACGCGCCGGGGTGCCGATAGCTGTCCAAAGCCTTCGCGGACAGAGCGGATAGAACAGCAGATGCGTAACAACCAGCCGATCACCCAGAGAGAACGGACTTTCCCTGCCCAGCAGCGGTTGATTTCCACGACCAATGCCAAGGGAGTCATCACCTATTGCAACGATGACTTCATCGACATCAGCGGTTTCACGCGCGATGAACTGATCGGTGCGGCGCACAACCTGGTACGGCATCCCGACGTGCCACAAGCCGTGTTCGCCCACATGTGGCAGACGCTCAAGCAAGGCCAGCCCTGGATGGGCATCGTCAAGAACCGCTGCAAGTCGGGCGATCACTACTGGGTCAACGCTTACGTCACCCCGATCTTCGAGAACGATCAGGTGATCGGCTTCGAGTCGGTGCGCATCAAGCCCACCGCCGAACAGATCCGCCGGGCCGAGCAGCTGTACCAGCGCCTGGCCCAGGGCAAGTCCGCCGTGCCGCGCCGGGACACCTGGCTGCCGGTGATGCAGGACTGGCTGCCTTTCATCCTGGTCAGCCAGGTCGGGTTCCTGATCGGCAGCTGGCTGGGCCAGAGCTGGGGCTTTGCCCTGGCGGCCGCCTTGAGCGTGCCTCTGGGATTGCTCGGCCTGAGCTGGCAGCAGCGGGGCCTCAAGCGTCTGCTGCGCCTGGCCGAACAGACCACCTCCGACGCACTGATCGCGCAGATGTACACCGACAGCCGCGGCGTGCAGGCACGCCTGGAAATGGCCATGCTCAGCCAGGACGCGCGCCTGAAGACCTGCCTGACCCGCCTGCAGGACAGTGCCGAGCACCTGAACCAACAGGCGAAGCAGTCCGATGCCCTGGCGCACCAGAGTTCGACCGGCCTGGAACGCCAGCGCGTGGAAACCGAGCAGGTGGCCACGGCCGTCAACCAGATGGCCACCACCACCCAGGAAGTGGCGACCCACGTACAGCGCACGGCCGACGCCACGCAACAGGCCAATCGCCTGACCGGCGAAGGCCGCCTGATCGCCGGGGAAACCCGCGAGGCCATCGAGCGCCTGTCCACCGCCGTCGGCGAGACCGGGCAGACCGTCACGCAGTTGGCCAAGGACAGCGACGAGATCGGCGGTGTGGTCGATGTGATCAAGGGCATCGCCGACCAGACCAACCTGTTGGCGCTCAACGCCGCCATCGAAGCGGCGCGGGCGGGCGAGATGGGCCGCGGCTTCGCGGTGGTCGCCGATGAAGTGCGCCAGCTGGCGCAGCGCACGGCCGAGTCCACCGGGCAGATCCACACCCTGATCGCCAAGCTGCAGCAGACCGCCAACAATGCAGTGCTGACCATGGAGGCCGGGCACCGCCAGGCCGAGGAAGGCGTGGCGCGGGTGATGGAGGCCGACCGGGCGCTGTCGGGCATCAGCGATGCGGTGGCGCACATCACCGACATGACCACCCAGATCGCGGCCGCGACCGAAGAACAGACGGCCGTGGCCGACGAGATCAGCCGCAACATCACTACCATCGCGCAACTGGCTGACCAGACCGCCGAACAGGCACAGAGCTCGGCGCTGTTGAGTGAAGAACTCACGCGCACGGCGACGGGGCAGTACTCGTTGGTCGAGCGGTTCAATCGGTAGGGGCTGGAAGGGGGCAGGCTGGCCAGTGAGAGGGGGTAATTGACCGGGCCTCATCGCTGGCAAGCCAGCTCCCACACCGATCTCTGCAGCCCCCACCCAGGTCTCTGTAGCCTGTCGAGGTAAGCATGCCTATGCAAACATCCTGTGGGGCTTGCCCGCGATGCAGGCGCCGCCGGTTGACAGAAAAGGCCACCCTCCCCACACGCCACAGAGCAACCAGGACGGCCCTATCAGGCCCAGTCCAAGGTCAAGGTGCTGTCGAACACCCGCCCTTCCCCGTTCAACGGATCCGTGAAGCTCAACCGCTGGGCCAGTAGCTTGAGCGGCCTGCCGTAGTCATCGGCCTGCGCGACCAGGTTCGGATAGAACGGGTCGTATTGAATCGCAGCCCCCAGCGCGGCCATGTGCACCCGCAACTGGTGGGTCTTGCCCGTTACCGGCGACAGGCCATAGCGCCACCACTCACCCCGTTTTTCCAGCACCCGGACCTGGGTCTCGCTGTTCGGCACACCGGGGACTTCCTGCATGCGGAAGAACGGTTCTCCATGGGCCAGACGACTCGTGTGAACGTAGGGCACCGGCAAGTCAGGCAGGGCCGGAGCGATGGCCTGGTACTGCTTGTCGATGCGCCGCTCGGGAAACAGCCGCTGGTAAGCGCTGCGGCTCTGGGGGTTGCTGGAAAACAGCACCAACCCGGCCGTGTGTCGATCGATGCGGTGCAAGGGGACCAGGTGCGGGTTGTCCAGCCGGCGGATCAGGCGCCGCAGCAAGGTCTGCTCGACGTACTCACCCGTGGGCGTCACCGGCAGGAAATGCGGCTTGTCGACCACCACCAAGTGATCGTCCATATGCAAGACGATTTCCTGCACCGGAATCGGGCGCTCGTTCGGCACTTCGCGAAAATAATGCAAGCGCAGACCACGTCGGTAGGGCAGATCCGCCGGCACCGGCTGGCCTGTGGCATCGAGCACGCGCCCTCGCTGAAAACGGTCGAGCCACCCTTGGCGTCCTATCGCCTTGAAATGCTCGCTCAAACAATCGAGCACGGTGTCCCAAGCCCCAGGCGGAAGGCAGACCGTGCTGGCTTGCTGCAGGGCGGGATCGAACGGCGCGGACATGGGAACGACTCGGTGGCGATAAGACGCGGCATTATCCGCCAAGCGCGACCTGGCCACCAGCGGCAGACGGCGTCTCGCTGCGCTCCTTGAGCCAGCGCAGCACCTGCACCGCCTCCCAGCGACTGGGGTCATACAGGGCATAGACCTGGCCTTCGTAACCCACCACATCGAGTGGACGGTGATACCCGGCGCGCTGGAATAGCGCTTCGACCTCGGCGAAGCAGGTGTTGAAGTGCACCTTGCCGAACGGCGTGCGCTCACCGACCACCAGGCCGTCGAGCCGCAGCTCCAGCGCCGCCTCGAGGACGCTGCTCACCTCCATGCGATTGACGCTGTCCTTCAATTGCTCGACATTGACCATCAGTTCTCTACCACCCTTACTGTATAGGCATACAGGATAAAGAGCCTGCCCGATGCCGTCAAACACCAAGGGCTTTCGCTCAACGCAAGAAGCCAGCGATCTGCGCCCCGTCGAAGGGCCAGTCGAGTTCGGCGCCCGTGTCGCAGCGGCGCAGGACGGGCAAGCGCCAGGCATAGCGTTCGAAGGACTCCGGGTGCTCGCTGATGTCGACCAGCTCGACCAGCAGACCGTGATCGACCCAAGGCATGAGCAAGGCCTCGGCCAGCTCGCACAGATGGCATCCCAGGGTGCCGAACAGTTGGCATTCAGGCAGCATGGACAGCGTCTCCCGTGATCGCGAACGAGCCGTCAGTCTAGGCCCATCGCTCCCCTTGCGCACCTGGGGCAGACCCGGTCGATCACTCCTGGCTGGTGGCGCCGATCCGGTGCAAGGCCAGGTCCGCGCCCTGGAACTCCTGCTCCTGATCCAGGCGCAGGCCGTGCATCCATGTGATCGCCCCATACACGGCAAAGCCCCCGACCAGCGCCACCAGCACGCCCGCCAGGCTGCCGATTGCTTGACTGATCAGGCTGACGCCCCCCAGGCCACCCAGGCCTGTCAGGCCGAAGACGCCGCAGGCCAGGCCACCCCAGGCACCGCACAGGCCGTGCAACGGCCAGACGCCCAGCACGTCATCGATCTTCCAGCGGTTCTGCGCCGCCGTGAAACTCCAAACGAACAGTACGCCGGCGATCAAGCCGGTGGCCAGCGCACCCACCGGGTGCATCACATCCGACCCGGCGCACACCGCCACCAGGCCCGCCAGCGGACCATTGTGCAGGAAGCCCGGGTCGTTGCGACCGGCCAGCAGCGTCGCCAGCGTCCCGCCGACCATGGCCATGAGCGAGTTGATCGCCACCAGACCGCTGACCCCTTCCAGCGTTTGCGCGCTCATGACGTTGAAGCCGAACCAGCCGACGATCAGGATCCACGACCCCAAGGCCAGGAACGGGATGCTCGACGGTGCGAAGGCCACCACCCGGCCTTCACGGTAGCGACCACGACGCGCGCCGAGCAGGATGACGGCGGTCAACGCCAGCCAGCCGCCCATGGCATGCACCACCACCGACCCTGCGAAATCGTGGAACGGTGCACCGAACCGGGCCGTGAGCCAGGCCTGCACGCCCAGGTTGCCGTTCCAGACGATGCCTTCGAAGCTGGGATAGACCAGCGCCACGATCAAGGCCGTGGCGCACAGCTGCGGTGCGAAGCGCGCGCGCTCGGCGATGCCGCCGGAGATGATGGCAGGGATCGCCGCGGCGAAGGTCAGCAGGAAGAAGCACTTGACCAGCGCATAGCCATGCTCCTGCGTCAGCACGGCGGCCGGTTGCAGGAAACCGATCCCATAGGCGACCCAGTAGCCGACGAAAAAATAGGCCACGGCCGAGATGGCGAAGTCGCTGAGGATCTTGCACAAGGCATTGACCTGGTTCTTGTGGCGCACCGTGCCCACTTCGAGAAAGGCGAAGCCCGCATGCATGGCCAGCACCAGAATGGCGCCCATGAGAAGGAACAGTGTATTGGCGCCCTGGATGAGCGCATCGGTGGCCGGGTGAAGTGATTCCATCGAATGGTCTGCCTGAAAAAAGCACCCTTAAGGCTCACGCGGTCCTTGCCTTGCACCGTTTCAGTGCCAGCTCCGAACGGCGTCGGTGGGCACGGATGCAGTGGCAGGGCGGGCCGATGGCCGAACGGGGTGTCTCGTAAGGAGTGTGATCCCTGTGTGAACAACCATGCACGCATCCGGTGCGGCATCTACGATTTTGCGCAAGGACAAAGCAAAGGCTATACCAGGACCTTAGGCTGAACCTTCCAAGCGGTCCGAGACTCGAACCCTCCACACACCTTTTCAGGGAGACACGCATGACCACCTCGGTAAAGCAGGCACAAGACATCCTCAGGAACGATATCCAGGCGCTGATCCGTGACACCGAAAAGCTGCTGACCGACACCGCCGGCATCGCCGGTGACCAGGCGACCGAGCTGCGCGGGCAGATCGAAGAGCGCCTGCTGCAAGCCCGTCAGACCCTTGAGTCGACCCATGACACGGTACGCCAGCGTGGCGAAGAAGCCCTGTGCGTCGCCGATGACTACATCCGCGAAAAACCCTGGCAGGCGGTCGGCATTGCCGCCGGCGTCGGTCTGCTGATCGGTCTGTTGGCCAACCGCCGCTAAGGAACGTCCATGGATAAGGAAACAGTGGAGACCGGCAGTGCCACGACGGCCAGGCGCCTCGGCGCCTCCGTGCTCGGCCTGCTGCATGGTCATCTGGAACTGTTCGGCATCGAACTGCAGGAACAGAAGGCTCGCTCGCTGAGGCTGCTGTTGTTCGCAGGCCTGGGGCTGTTGTTCGCCCTGCTGCTGCTGTGCGCCCTGTCGGGCTTGCTGCTGGTACTGGTCTGGGACACCTATCGCCTGGCCGGCATCATCGGCCTGTGCGTCTTCTACGCCCTGGCCACGCTCGTCTGCGGCCTGCGCGTGAAGGCTGCCGTGTTCGACGAGTCGTCGCCGTTCCACGCCACCCTCGAAGAACTTGCCAAGGACCGGGAGCGCCTGTTGCCATGAGCCTGCCTACTCTTCCCGACTCACGCGATCCACGCGAACTGCGCAAGGCCTTGCTGCGTCTGCGCATGGAGATGCACCGCCAGGAGATCCGTCAGGAGACGTCCCATCTGCTGTCGCCGCTGCACCGCTTGCGCTCCATGGGCAGTTCGCTGCAAGGTGGCATGGGCTTGAACCACGCCCCACTGTGGGGCGTCAGTGCCGTCAGCGCCCTGGGCTTCCTGACGGGCAAGGGCATGCGGGGTGGCAAGCTGACGCGCCTGGTGCGCATCGGCGCCACCCTGATCCCGCTAGCGCGCCTGGTGCTTCAGGCGCGTCGCCAACGGCGCTGAACGTTGCACACGTGCCCTGTCGCGGGCAGCCAGACCCTTACCTGACCGGAGATAGACCTTGGACTGGCAGACTCTGCTGACCCGCGAACGCCTGGGCAAGGCCCTGTACAGCCCTGAGGAACTGGGCCGCAGCCCTTTCCACAAAGATCATGACCGCGTCATCTTCTCCGGCGCGTTCCGGCGCCTGGGCCGCAAGACCCAGGTCCATCCGGTGACCAGCAACGACCACATCCACACGCGCCTGACCCACTCGTTGGAAGTCAGCTGCGTGGGTCGTTCGCTGGGCATGCGTGTGGGTGAGACGCTGCGCGATGCCTTGCCCGACTGGTGCGCACCCAGCGACCTGGGCATGGTGGTGCAATCGGCCTGCCTGGCCCACGACATCGGCAACCCGCCGTTCGGCCATTCGGGCGAAGATGCGATTCGCCACTGGTTCCAACAGGCTGCCGGACGCGGCTGGCTGGACGACATGAGCGACGATCAGCGCGGCGATTTTCTCAATTTCGAAGGCAACGCCCAGGGCTTCAGGGTGTTGACTCAACTCGAGTACCATCAGTTCGAAGGTGGCATGCGCCTGACCTATGCCACCTTGGGAACGTACCTCAAGTACCCCTGGAGCGCGCGGCACGCCGACGCGCTGGGCTACAAGAAGCACAAGTTCGGCTGCTACCAGAGCGAGCTGCCGCTGCTGGAGCAGATCGCCGGACGGCTGGGCCTGCCGCAGCTCGACGAACAGCGCTGGGCGCGCCATCCACTGGTCTACCTGATGGAGGCTGCGGACGACATCTGCTACGCGCTGATCGACCTGGAGGACGGGTTGGAAATGGAGCTGCTGGGGTACGAGGAAGTCGAAGCCCTGCTGCTCAGCCTGGTGGGCGACGACCTGCCCGACACCTACCGTCAACTGGGTCCGAACGATTCGCGCCGGCGCAAGTTGGCCATCCTGCGCGGCAAGGCCATCGAGCACCTGACCAATGCGGCGGCACGTGCCTTCGTCGAACAGCAGTCGGCGCTGCTCGAGGGCCGCCTGAGCGGCGATCTGGTCGAGCACATGCACGGGCCAGCCAAGCAGTGCGTGCTGCAGGCCAAGGACGTGGCACGCAAGAAGATCTTCCAGGACAAGCGCAAGACGCTGCACGAGATCGGCGCCTACACCACGCTGGACATCCTGCTCAATGCCTTTTGCGGCGCGGCGCTGGAGCAGCACGGAGGTCGCTCGCCGTCGTTCAAGAGCCGCCGCGTGCTCGACCTGCTCGGCAACAACGCCCCTTCGCCCGACGGGTCGCTGCATGCGGCCTTTCTGCGCATGATCGACTTCATCGCCGGCATGACCGACAGCTACGCGAGCGAGATGGCGCGTGAAATGACCGGGCGCGCCAGCGGCGTGTAAGACGCGCCAGGCCTTTGCGCCTGCCCACGCCTCAGGTGGGCACCTGGCAGGCGACCGACACTGTGGCAGCCGGTCACACCCCCTCTACGATCGCCCTCCCATGGCGATGACTGTGCATTCGAATGGGTGGACTGGATCCGTATTTTGTAGTCTTAGCGATTTTCTGTTGTAGTCCATTTCCTAGATAACCTTTAAAGCCCGAACGCTCATGTCCGCCATCTGACAACTGAGCTAAGGTGCTGCCCTGCCTTCGACATCTATGGAAAGTTAATATGTATTCAGTCTTCATTGTCGATGACCATCCGGTCATTCGCCTGGCCGTTCGCATGTTGCTGGAAAACCAGAGTTACAAGGTCGTGGGTGAGTCCGACAATGGCGTGGATGCCATGCAGATGGTTCGCGAGTGCCGTCCGGACTTGGTCATTCTCGACATCAGCATCCCGAAACTGGATGGCCTGGAAGTCCTGTCGCGCTTTCAGTCCATGGCGCTGCCCCTGAAGGTGCTGGTGCTGACGGCCCAGTCCCCTGCCCTGTTCGCCGTGCGCTGCATGCATTCTGGCGCCGCCGGGTACGTCTGCAAGCAGGAAGACTTGAGTGAACTGTTGAGCGCCATCAAGGCGGTACTGTCTGGTTACAATTATTTCCCAAGCCAGGCCATCAATCCGGCCCAAGAAAGTGAGAGCCGTGACTTGGCGTTATTCAAGTTGGTGAATGACCGCGAACTCATGGTGTTACAACTTTTTGCACAAGGTCGCAGTAACAAGGAAATCGCTTCGGGCATGTTTCTCAGCAACAAGACGGTCAGCACCTACAAGAAGCGTCTCATGCAGAAGTTGAGAGCCGACTCGCTGGTCGAACTCATCGACATCGCCAAACGCAACGCTCTGGTCTGATCCGGTCATGCGTTGGTCTGTTGCACTGGTGTGCGTCGGGTGGCTGCTGACCGCGTGCCCGACCCTGCTGGCCGCCGACGACGTCACGCTGCTGACGCTGCTCGACCGGGGTCGACCGGTGCCCGTGAAGCTGATCTTGGATGCACAGCAGCGGCGCTGGATCGAAGAGCGTCGTGAATTGCGCCTCGGGACGTCCGCGCCTGATTACCCGCCCTTCGACATCACCTCCGGGGGACGGGATTACCAAGGGTTGACCGCCGACCATGCGGCGGTCCTGGGCGCAAGCCTGGGCATGCCGATCAAGGTCCTGCGCTTTGCGGATCGCCAGGCGGCGATCCAGGCCTTGAAAAATGGCCAGATCGACTTGCTGGGCAGCGCCAATGGCTACGAGGCGGCCTTTGCCGACGTGAGCCTTTCGGTACCGTATGCGACAGACCAGCCCGTGCTGGTGACGCGCGAAAACGAAAACCGGCCCCTGGACATGGGGCTGTCCGGTCTGCGCCTGAGCATGCTCTACCACTACCTGCCGTCGGCCGAGGTCCATGCAGCCTATCCCGGCGCCACGCTGCAGAGCCACCCTACGCCAGCCAGCGCTCTGAACGCCGTGGCCTTCGGGCAGGCCGACGTGTTCATCGGCGATACCATTTCCACGCTCTATCAGCTCAACCAGGGCCATTTGCCGAACCTGACGATGGCCAACTTCGGCAAGCATGAAGCGGTCGGCTTCGGTTTCGCACTGCGGCGCGACGACACGGTACTGCTGACGCTGGTCAACGCCGTCCTCTCCGGCCTGCCTGCGCTGACGCGCAAGGACATCTTCGAGCGCTGGAGCACGGGCAGCGACACCCTGATGACCGATCGCAAGCTGCAGCTCACGCCCCGCGAGGAGCGCTGGCTGCACGAACACCCGGTCATGCGCGTGGCAATCGACGAAACCGCCGCGCCGCTGACGTTCTTCGACAAGCACGACAATTTCCGTGGCATTGCCGCCGATCTCCTGGAGCTGATCCGCCTGCGTACCGGGCTGCGCTTCGAGGTCATACGGGCCACCGGCACCGAGGACATGGTGCGCCTGCTCAAGGAGGGCAAGGCCAACGTGATCGCCGCCATCGCCCATCCCGAGCGGCATGCCGACCAGTTGAGCGCCAGCCGTCCGTACCTGGAAACCTCCTACGTGCTGATCAGCAAGCAGGGCGAGCGACAGCCGGCTTCGCTGGACGACCTGGCCCATCGCAGACTGGCCATCCCGCGCGATACGCCGCTGGCCGAAAAGCTGGCCCAACGATACCCGCACATCCTGCAGAGCATCACCGACGGTACTCCCAAGGCGATCGCGCTGCTCAAGGACGGCCAGGTCGATGCCGTCGTCGCGTCCCTGGTCGACGCCAATCATGCCCTGGCCAACGATGCGGAGCTGCTCATGCGCACCACGGTCAGCGAAGCGCCAGCGGTGTTCTCGATGGCGACGCCCCTGCGCTGCAAGGAGCTGGCCCAGATTCTCGACAAGGCCTTGCTGAGCATCTCGCCCGAGGAGCTGGGCGTCATCAACAGTCGCTGGCGCGGCTACAGCCACCATGACGACACGCAGTGGCAGGCCTACCAGCGCATCGTCCTGCAGATCGTCGTCGGTACGCTGCTACTGCTGGTGCTGTCTTTGATCTGGAACACCCGGCTGCGACGCCAGATCGCCCAGCGCGAGCGGGCCGAGCGGGCCCTGAACGACCAGGTGGCGTTCATGCGCGCGCTGCTCGACGGCACCCCGCACCCGATGTACGTGCGTGACCGCGAAGGACGCATGCAGACCTGCAACCAGAGTTACCTGGATACCGTCCAGGCGAGCGCCGAGCAGGTCATCGGCAAGCGCCTGCAGGACAGCGTGATGAGCAACTGTGCCTACACGCGTCAGATCCAGGCCGACTACCTGAAGGTCCTGGAGCAGGCCAAGCCCCTGATCACCGATCGTCCCCTGCGCCTGAAGGATCGCGAGCTGACCATCTACCACTGGATCCTGCCCTATCGCGATTCGCTCGGGCAGGTTCAAGGCATCATCTGCGGCTGGATCGACATCAGCGATCGTCGCAAGCTGGTGCAGGACCTGAGTCTGGCCAAGCAGCGTGCCGACCAGGCCAACCGGGCCAAGAGCACGTTCCTGGCGACCATGAGCCACGAGATCCGCACCCCGATGAACGCCGTGCTCGGCATGCTCGAACTGGCGCTCAAGCATGCCGATCAGGGCCGCCTGGAGCGTGAAGCGATCGCCGTGGCGCACCGCTCCGCCAGGGACCTGCTCAAGCTCATTGGCGACATCCTCGATTTCGTCCGGATCGAATCCGGCCACCTGAGCTTGAGCCCGGAACCGGTTGCCGTGGCCGAACTGGTGGAAGCCGTGGCCAGCATGTTCGACGGGCTGGCACGGCAGAAGGGGCTGGCGCTGGAAGTGGACATCGCGGCCGACGCACGTTGTCATGCCCTGCTCGACCCGATGCGTTTCAAGCAGGTCCTGTGCAACCTGATCGGCAACGCCATCAAGTTCACCGATCATGGCCAGGTGCGCATCAGCATGCGCCGGCAGGCGGCCGACGATCCCGCGGCCACGCATTTGGAGCTGGAAGTGCGCGACAGCGGCATCGGCATTCACGAAGAAGACCTCAAACGCCTGTTCACCGCCTTCGCGCAAGTCGATCCGGACAGCGATCGCGCCCGTGCCGGGACGGGCTTGGGCCTTGCGATCAGCCAGGCCATCTGCCAGCTGATGGGTGCCAGCCTGACCATGGACAGCCTGCTCGGGGTCGGGACACGGGTCCGTCTGTCAGTGCCACTGCAGGCCGTCGAGCCGGCCTCCGCGCCCGATCCGGTCGTTCGCATCGAAACACCGGATGCACGCTTGCGCGTGCTGGTGGTGGACGATCATCCGGCCAATGTCCTGCTGCTGGGTCAGCAACTGGCCTTCCTCGGCGTCCCTCATCGAAGCGCGAGCCATGGGGAAGAAGGCCTCGCACTCTGGCGCAAGAACCTCTTCGATGTGCTGGTGGTGGATTGCAACATGCCGGTCATGAATGGCTATCAGCTGGCTCGGCGCATCCGTGAAGAGGAAGCCCGCACAGGACGTCCCCGTTGCACGCTTCTTGGCTACACGGCCAACGCCCAACCGGAGATTCTTCAACAGTGCCTGGAAGCCGGCATGGACGACTGCCTGTTCAAACCCATCGATCTACAGGCGCTGGGTCGGCGTTTGGCCCACATCGCTCCTTTGCCAGCACCTGCGCTGGTCGCCCGAATCGACCTGACGGGGCTGGACGCGATCGACGGCAACGATCCCCACGAGCGTCAGCGCCTGCTGGAAACCTTGCGACACTGCCTGCATCAGGACCTCCTCGGGCTGATGGCCGTCGACCCCGACACGCAGCGCGAGGCGCTGTCCGAGGTGGCACACAAGGTCCTCGGACCGGCACGCCTGCTGGGTGCCGACGCCTTGTGTGCGGCGTGCGAAGCGGTGCAGCGTGACGCACTGACGGCGACTTCGTTGCAACTCAGACGCCGCCGCCAGGCCCTGGCCCGGCACATGCGCCGGGTCGAGCGTGCCTTGCAAGGCATTCTCCAGGCGCACGTCGGGCCGACGCCCTCCCACACCGCGCATGGTTCGCATGCCTCGGTCGACGGGTCGCTTGGGATCGGCAACGCTTAGCGCGTATAGTGGCGCACTCCGAGGACTCGCCTGCGAAGGCGGGCCTTCGTTCTCCGACCTCACTGCGGCGCCCCGATGTCCTTGAATTTCGACCTCAACGATCTGCAGGCCTTTCGCGCTGTCGTCGAGAACGGCAGCTTTCGCAAGGCTGCCGAAGCCATCCGCATCACCCAGCCTGCGCTCAGCCGACGCATCGAGAAGCTCGAGACCGCGCTGAACGTGAAGCTCTTCGAGCGCACCACGCGCCGGGTCAGCCTGACCACGGTCGGCCGGGCGTTCCTGCCCCAGGCCGAGCGCGTGCTGGACGAGGTGGACCTGGCGCTGATGACGATCGGCAACAAACGCTCGTCGCGCATCGGCAGCGTCACCATCGCCTGCGTCCCCTCGACGGCCTATTACTTCATGCCGACCGTGGTCAGTGCCTTCCATCAGGCGTACCCGAACATCGTGGTGAAGCTCCTGGATGCCAGCGCCAATGACGTGAACACGGCCGTGGCGTGCGGCGAAGCCGATTTCGGGGTCAGCTTCAGCGGCAACCTGGCGCCTGAGGTGGATTTCGAGCTGCTGTTGCAGGAACGTTACGTGATCGCCTGTCGCAAGGATCACGTGCTGGCCGACCGGGAGCAGGTCAGCTGGGCGGAAATGTTCACCCATGCGCACATCGGGCTGGACGAAACGTCGGGCAACCGGCTCTTGATGGACCAGGCGTTGGTGAACGTGCAACCCGCGCGGCCCAGTATCTGCCTCACTCGCCACGTCACCACCATGCTCGGCCTGGTGGAAGCAGGCCTGGGCATTGCCCCGGTACCGTCCATCGCGATGCCCGTCGGCGAGCATCCGTTGTTGAAAAGCATCCCGTTGATCGAGCCTGAGGTGTTCAGGAACGTTGGTCTGATCCAGCGTCGCGGCCGTACGCTGACCCCGGCTGCACTCGACCTGATCGAGCGCATCCGGGACATGCGGCGGCACTCAGCGAGCGACTGAATCCAGTCCGGTGGCGCGCACGGCATTTTGGACCTCGGGCGAGGCCAGATAGCGCAGCAAGGCCTTGGCCTGCGTCGGATGCTCGGCATTCACCGGGATACCGGCGGCGAATCGCGTGACCGACTGTACGCTCTCGGGAATCTTGCCGGCGAACGTCACGCCCGGCACCGGCAGCAGCTCGGCCACCTGCTGAAAGCCCAGTTCGTAGTCGCCTTGGGCCACGCGGGAAGCCACCGGTGTCTTCTCGACCATCGTGCTCTTGCCACGCATCGACGGCTCGATACCCAACGTCTTGAACAATTTATCCTGGATGTACACACCACTGGCGCTGTCGGAATACGCCACCGACTTGGCCTTCAGCAGCGCCGACGTAAGTTCGGCATCGGTACCGATCGCAGGCTTCGGCGCGCCGGCCTTGACCACCATGCCGATGCGCGAATCGGCCAGCTCGACCCGCGAGGCAGGGTCGACCTTGCCTTGCTTGATCAGTTCGTCGAGCGCATAGCCGACCATGATCACCACGTCCGCGTGCTCGCCGCGCGCCAGGCGATTGGGGATCGCTTCAGGCGCCTTGCCCATCGAAGGGCCCAACACCGTCGTCAAGGTATCGCCGCTCTTGGCCGCGTAGCCAGGGCTCAACGCCTTGTAGGCGGCAGTGAAGCCGCCGGAGGTCATCACGGTCAGGTGCTCGGCATGCGCCGTGGCGCTCAGGGCGACCAGGCTGGCGAATGCCAGGCTCTTGCTGGACAGGAGGAACGGTTTCATGGGGCTTGACTCGCTCGATGCCGAAAGGCCCGGCGCAGACGCGCCGGGGATGAAATCGCCGATTACACGGCCAACTGCGGACGCAGGGCCAGACGGCGGTACAGGACCAAGGTGGCGCACAAGGCGCAGACCGCTGCGAACGTCACCCAGTAGGCAGGCGCGGCCTTGTCGCCAGTGGTGTGGATCAGCCAGGTGGACATGGCCGGGGTGAAGCCGCCGAACAGCGCGGTGGCCAGGCTGTAGGCAAGGGAGAACCCGGCGACCCTGACTTCGACCGGCATGATTTCGGTCAGCGCCGGAATCATCGCGCCGTTGTAGAGCGCATACAGGCACGAGAACCACAGCAGCACTTCGAGCATGTGGCCGAAGCTCGGCGCCTGGGCCAGGAACGACAGCGCGGGATACGCCGTGAAAATGGTCAGCACCGTCATGGCTACCAGCATGGGCTTGCGGCCGAAGCGGTCGCTCAGCATGCCGCCGATCGGCAACCAGATGAAGTTGGACACCCCGACCAGCAATGTCACCAGCAAGGCGTCGGTGGTGCTGAGGTTGAGCACGGTCTTGCCGAAGGTCGGTGCGTACACGGTGATCAGGTAGAAGGCGCTGGTGGTCATGGCCACCATGAGCATGCCGGCCAGCACCGTGCGCCAGTTCTGCGCCAGGGTGCCGACCACTTCACGCATGCTCGGGCGATGGGCACGCTGGGCGAATTCCTCGGTTTCCTGCAGATTGCGGCGCAGCAGGAAGATGAAGGGAATGATCATGCAACCCACGGCGAACGGAATGCGCCAGCCCCATTCGGCGACCTGCGCAGGGGCCATTCCCTGGTTCAAGGCGTACCCCAGCGCGGCCGCGACGATGATCGCCACCTGTTGGCTACCGGACTGCCAGCTGGTGTAGAACCCCTTGCGCCCCGGCGTGGCCATTTCGGCCAGGTAGACGGACACGCCGCCCAGCTCCGCACCGGCGGAGAACCCTTGCAGCAGCCGCCCCAGCAACACGAGCGCAGGCGCCCACAGGCCGATGCTCGCATAGCCGGGCACCAGCACGATGAGCAAGGTGCCACTGGCCATGATCGACAGGGTGACGATCAACCCTTTGCGGCGCCCGACATCGTCGATGTAGGCGCCCAGGACGATGGCACCGAGCGGACGCATCAGGAAGCCGGCGCCGAACACCGCGAAGGTCATCATCAGCGAGGCGAATTCGCTGGATGCGGGGAAGAAGGCCGAGGCGATCTGCGTGGCGTAGAAGCCGAACAGGAAGAAGTCGAATTGTTCGAGGAAGTTGCCCGAGGTGACTCGGAACACCGCTGCGGCGCGAGAGCGCCCAGAGGCCGCGGCAGGGGCGGACGAGGATGACATGGCTAATTCTCCAGCGATTTTATTGATTGCTTGTTCGCTTACGTAGGGTCAGTGTGCTTGACACATCTTGAAACGATAAGTGATTTGTTTTCATACATTGATGCACATGAATTATCAATGGCCCGGCGAGCGCATGGGTGTGAATCCACCCTCTCTGGGACAAAACGCGTCGAATCATGCAGTTAGAAGGTTCTGGGAAAACGCCTTTGATGCGCAAAGCGAGGGCAATTGGTGCGACCGCTCACCGCTACCGCCGACGTCCCCCAGGGCCTTCGCCTTCATGCGCGTAAGCACGCACTGAGATCGCGAAGCTGGTAGACTGCGCGGCGTTATTACCTAAGAGGATTGTTTCATGGCCACTAACCGCTCCCGTCGTCTGCGCAAGAAACTGTGCGTGGACGAGTTCCAGGAATTGGGCTTCGAGCTGAACCTGGGCTTCAAGGAAGATCTGGATGATCAGGCGATCGATGCATTCCTCGATGCGTTCCTGACCGAAGCCATGGATGCCAACGGCCTGGATTACGTCGGCGGCGACGATTTCGGCCTGGTCTGCCTGGCTGAGCGTGGCTCGGTCACCGAAGCGCAACGTGCTGCCGTCGAAGCCTGGCTCAAGGGCCGCTCGGAGCTGACCAAGATCGACATCAGCCCGCTGCTGGACGCCTGGTACCCGGAAAAGCCGATCAACTCGGCCTCCTGAGACCGCACCGACGAGGGCCAGCATCTGCTGGCCCTTTTCTTTAGGCCCGCCAGATCCTGCCAGGGGCCAGGGACAGCGCACGGCCCCTTTGTCACGCTTTTACGCCGAACGTGACGCAAGGTTGCTCAGGCTTGGGGCATAATGCGCACGTTTCGTATTCAGGGCCATCACCTGTACAGCCCTTGTATTCCACCCTTCGCGCGCAGGGTCACTTCATCATGTTCAACTCGTTTCGCCCGCTGCTGCTCGCCAGCCTGCTGCTGCCACTGGCATGTCCCCTCCAGGCCGCTCCGGTCAACACCACCCTCTCACCCAAGGTTCAACAGGCGCTCAAGACCAACAAACTGCAGGACTCGGCCCTCTCGCTGGTGACCATTCCGCTCGATGGACCCGGCACCTCCACCGTGTTCAATGCCGATGTATCGGTCAACCCCGCCTCGACCATGAAGCTGGTGACCACTTACGCGGCGCTCGAGCTGCTGGGGCCGACCTTTCAGTGGAAGACCGAGTTCTTCACCGACGGCACGCTCAACAACGGTGTGCTCAACGGCAACCTCTACCTTAAAGGCGGCGGCGACCCCAAGCTGAACATGGAAAAGCTCTGGCTGCTGATGCGCGACCTGCGGGCCAATGGCGTGCGGACCATCACCGGCGACCTGGTGCTCGACCGCAGCCACTTCGTGCAGCCCAACCTGCCCCAGTTCGACGACGATGGCGGCGACCTGAACAAGCCCTTCCTGGTCAAGCCCGACGCCTTAATGGTCAACCTCAAGGCGCTGCGGTTCGTCGCGCGCAATGACGGTGGCACCGTGTCGGTCTCGGTCGAGCCGCCCATCGCCAAGATCCGGGTCGACAACCAGGTCAAAGCCGTGGCTTCGCGCCAGTGCACGGGCGACGTGCGCTACAGCCCAGTCACCGACGCCGACGGCGTCACCGTGACGATCACCGGCCAGCTCGGCGAGGGCTGCAACTCGCAGACCTACCTGTCGCTGCTCGATCACCCCACCTACACCGCAGGCGCGGTCCGGGCGATCTGGAGCGAACTGGGCGGCGTCATCCAGGGGCGTGACCGGGTGGAGAACGTACCCAAGAGCGCACGCCTGCTGGCCCGGGCCTTTTCTCCGGACCTGGTCGAGGTCATCCGCGACATCAACAAGTACAGCAACAACACCATGGCCCAGCAGCTGTTCCTGAGCATCGGCGCGCAGTTCCGCACGGATGCCGACGGCGACGATGCCCGGGCTGCGCAACGGGTGATCCGCCAGTGGCTGGCCCGCAAGGGCATCACCTCGCCGCACCTGGTGATGGAGAACGGGTCGGGGCTGTCACGGGCCGAACGGGTCAGCACCCGCGAGATGGCAGCGCTGCTGCAGGCCGCCTGGAAGAGCCCCTACGCTGCCGAGTTCATGAGTTCGATGCCCCTGGTGGGCATGGACGGGACCATGCGCAAGCGCTTGAAGCGCACCGCCATGATGGGCGAAGGCCACATCAAGACCGGCACGCTCAATACGGTCCGGGCGATCGCCGGTTTCAGTCGGGACGACAACGGCACGACCTGGGCGGTCGCCGCGATCCTGAACGATCCCAAGCCATGGGGCGCCGGGGCGATTCTGGATCAGGTGCTGCTGGACCTGCGGCGTCAGCCGTAGGCCGCACCGGACGCGACCGGCGTCACGCCCTGGCGCGTGACGTCGGGGTGCCTGGCCTCGGTAGCGTGCCTGCTTCTTCGGTGTCGGTGAAGTCTGGCCTGATACAGGGCGCGGTTGATGCCACGGGCCCTCTGGGCCCGCAGGTGCAGTCGAGAATCGGCATGCACTTCTGTGCGACCACACCACGATCAAAGCGCCGGCCTCGCGCCAGCGCCCTGCCCCCCTTCAGCGCAGTGTCAAACGCCAGGCCCGGTGGATCTTGCCATTGCGGGCGAAGTCCGGATCCAGGGTCTGTGCGCTGATCTCTTCGACGCCATAACGCTCTGCCAGGTTGGCATCCAGCTCGAAACGACGGAAGTTGTTGGAGAAATACAGCACGCCTTCGGGCGCCAATCGCGCCATGGCCAGGTCGAGCAGCTCGACATGGTCGCGCTGGATGTCGAATATCCCTTCCATGCGCTTGGAGTTGGAGAAGGTCGGCGGATCGATGAAGATCAGGTCGAAGGTATCCCGCGCGTTCTGCAACCAGGCCATCACGTCACCCTGCTCGAGCCGATGCTTGTCGGAGAAGCCATTGAGCGAGAGGTTGCGACGCGCCCAGTCCAGGTAGGTCTTGGACAGGTCGACGCTGGTGGTGCTGCGCGCCCCGCCCTTGGCCGCATGGGCGGTGGCCGTCGCGGTGTAGCAGAACAGGTTGAGGAAGCGCTTGCCGGCGGCTTCGCGCTGGATCCGCATGCGCATGGGTCGGTGATCGAGGAACAGCCCGGTGTCGAGGTAGTCGGTCAGGTTGACCAGCAGCTTGACGCCTCCTTCGGCCACCTCCAGGAACTGCCCTTGGGTGGCCTGGCGTTCGTACTGACGCGTGCCGCTCTGGCGCTCGCGACGCTTGAGCATCACGCGTTCCTGAGCCACGCCCAGCGCCCGCGGAATCGCGGCCAGCACGTCCAGTAGACGCGCCTGGGCTTTCTCGGGATCGATGGAACGCGGCGCAGCGTACTCCTGCACGTGCACCCAGTCCTTGTACAGATCGACCGCCACGGCGTATTCCGGCATGTCGGCATCGTACAGGCGGTAGCACTCGACCTGCTCGCGACGCGCCCACTTGCCCAGCTGCTTGAGGTTCTTCTGCAGGCGGTTGGCGAACATCTGCGCGCCCTCGCTCAGGCGAGCCGCTTCGACGGTGGCGGCCGGTACGTGCTGCCCAGGTTCGACCTCGGTGTCGGCCGTGCGGCGCTCACCGGTGACGAACTGGTCAAGCTGGACCTTGATCAGCAGCAGCTTGCACGGCAACGCGCCGTTCCAGAACGCGTACTGTTTGTGGCTGCGCAGCCCCATGCGCTTGCCCAGCTCGGGCGCGCCAGTGAACACCGCCGCTTCCCAGCCCATGCAGGCCTGACGCAGGCGCTCGCCCAGGTTCTGGTAGAGGTAAAGCAGGCTGGCCTCGTCGCCCAGGCGTTCGCCATACGGCGGGTTGCTGATGACCAGGCCCTTCTGGTTCTGGTCGGGCCGCGGCTCGAACGTGCCGACCTCGCCCTGGTAGATCTTGATCCAGTCGCTCAACCCGGCGCGCTCGACGTTGTTGCGCCCCGGCTGAATCAGCCGTGGATCGGCTTCGTAGCCGCGAATCCACAGCGGCGGCTTGGCCAGGCCTGCGGCAGCACGGGCGACGGCTTCGTCATGGACCTTGCGCCACAGCGCCGGCACATGGCCGAGCCAGGCGCTGAAGCCCCAGCGTTCGCGCTTGAGGTTGGGTGCAATGTCGGCGGCGATCATGGCGCCTTCGACCAGGAAGGTACCGACACCGCACATCGGGTCGGTCAGGGCGCCACCGGCGGCGGCGATGCGCGGCCAGCCCGCACGAATCAACACTGCTGCCGCCAGGTTCTCCTTGAGCGGCGCTGCACCCTGCTGCAGGCGGTAGCCACGCTGGTGCAGGCTGTGCCCGGACAGGTCCAGCGACAGGATCGCCTCGCCACGGTCGAGCCGCAGGTGCACGCGCACGTCCGGGTTGAGCTTGTCGATCGACGGACGCAGCCCGTCGCGATTGCGCAGGCGGTCGACGATGGCGTCCTTGACCTTCAACGCGCCGAAGTGGGTGTTGTCGATGCCTGAGCCATGGCCGCTGAATTCGACGGCCAGCGAGCCATCGGCCGCCAGGTGATCCTGCCAGTCCACGCCTTGCACGCCGTGGTACAGGTCCTCGGCGTTGTTCATGGAGAAGCGCTCGAGCACCAGCAGCACACGGTTGGCCAGGCGCGACCACAGGCAGAGCCGATAAGCCGTTTCCATGTCGGCCGAGCCACGGATGGCGGAGGTATGCTCGCGCACCTCCAACAGCCCCAATGTGCGCGCTTCTTCGGCGAGCAGGCCTTCCAGGCCCTTGGGGCAGGTGAGATAAAGTTCGTGACGGTCCGACATGAGTAGTCCAATGCCTATGCTGGCGGTTGCGCAGAGCCAGACGCGCACGTCTGGCCCCTGTTTACCCGAAGGCGTTCGAACGACCCTCGGAACAAGCGGCTTGCCCTGCAAGCCCATGGCACCCAACGCACTGGCACAAGGCCATTTGAACGTCAGGCACACTTAAAAATTCGGTTCACGGTGTTTCCATCATGACCCTTCGTCGTGTTTCAGACGACCGATCCAGTGTGACACGGATCCAGGCCCTTCGGTGCATCGCATGGCGCAAAGCCCTGCTGCTGCTGGGTCTGCTTCGGATAAAGATGCGAAGCATTTCCCTGCTTATCCCTTCATATCATCAAAGATGACGTACTTATGACAAATCGATCATTCCCAGGACCATGAGCATTGGTTAGAACTGGGGCCAGTCGCCTCAGGACGAGACGACGCCCCTGGCTCGCGACGCCGGCAGCGAGCGCATTACCGGCAGACCCAGTCTGCCCGGCCTCCAGGAGGCCGACGGGACCTACAGTCAACAAGTGAGGGAAGTACCCTATGAGAAGACTTAAGCGTGATCCGTTGGAAAGAGCATATTCACGTGGCTACCAGTACGGGGTCACCGGCAAATCCCGCGAACTTTGCCCGTTCAGTCTGGCTCCAGTGCGTCAGGCCTGGATCAACGGCTGGCGCGAAGGACGCGGCGACAACTGGGACGGTTTGACCGGCACCGCAGGTATCCATCGACTCAACGAGAATCATGCCGTTGGCTGAATGAGGTTATGACTCCACCCACATGACGCGCCCAGTGGCGCGATGGGCTGATGCCCGAGGGGCCCCTTGCAGGGGCCCTTTTTCATGGGCGACGATCAGCGACGCAGCGCAGCGATCGCGTCCACCGACTCGCGAATCAGCGACGGGCCTTTGTAGATGAAACCTGAATAGATCTGCACCAGGCTGGCACCGGCCGCGATCTTTTCCGCGGCGTGCCGCCCTTCGGTGATGCCGCCAGCCGCGATGATCGGCATCTTGCCTGCCAGTTCACCCGCCAGCACCTTGACCGTGTGCGTACTCTTGTACAGCACCGGCGCGCCGGACAGCCCTCCTGCTTCGCCTGCGAACGGCAAGCCTTCGACGCCTTCACGGCCCAGGGTGGTGTTGGTGGCGATGACCGCATCCATGCCCGTTTCAAGCAATGTCGCAGCGACCAGCGCGGTCTCTTCGTCGGTCATGTCCGGGGCAATCTTGATGGCCAGCGGCACACGGCGGCCATGCGTCTGCGCCAGTTGCTCGCGGCGTGTCGCCAAGGCCTCGAGCAGTTGTTTGAGCGAGTCGCCGAACTGCAAGGTGCGAAGGCCCGGTGTGTTGGGCGAGCTGACGTTGACGGTGATGTAGCTGGCGTCGGCGTAGACCTTGCTCAGACCGATCAGGTAATCGTCGACCGCACGCTCGACCGGTGTGTCGGCGTTCTTGCCGATGTTGATGCCCAGGACGCCGCTGAACTGCGCCGCGCGCACGCGGGCCAGCAGGTGATCGACGCCCAGGTTGTTGAAGCCCATGCGGTTGATGATCGCCGTGGCCTCGGGCAGACGGAACAGACGCGGCTTGGAGTTGCCCGGCTGTGGCCGTGGCGTGACGGTGCCGATTTCGACGAAGCCGAAGCCCAGCTGGCCGAACCCGTCGATGGCTGCGCCGTTCTTGTCCAGCCCTGCCGCCAACCCGACCGGGTTGGGGAAGTCCAGGCCCATCACCGTAACCGGCAAGGCCGAAGGCTGCTTGCACAGCTTGCCATTGAGCCCCAGGCGGCCACCGGCCCCGATGAGGTCCAGAGACAGGTCGTGGGAGGTTTCCGGGGAAAGCTTGAACAGCAGCTGGCGGGCCAGGTTATACATGGGCAGGCAAGACTCGACGTGAGTGAGAGGGCGATTATAGCCAGCCCCTGGCGTGGGCGACAGGGTATCTGCGCGCGTGACGGTCATCTTCGGTGCCCACGGGGCGTGAACACGGCTGAACGGACACAGGCTTTCCGCCGAGACGCCCGCACTCAACGAGGCGGGAGTGGTTGTACCACCGAAAGCGAGACGCGGCCTTGCACCGGCGTCAGAAACGGAAAAACCCGGCCGGAGCCGGGTTTTTCGTCAAGCATCAGACCAATTACTTGGCTTGAGCTTCGACCTGAGCTTCAACGCGACGGTTGACAGCACGGCCTTCTTCGGTAGCGTTGTCAGCAACCGGACGGCTTTCGCCGTAGCCAACCGAATCAACACGGCTGGACTCTACGCCGTACTGCTGGGTCAGCACTTGCTTGACAGCGTTGGCACGACGCTCGGACAGCTTCTGGTTGTAAGCGTCTGGACCGACGGAGTCAGTGTGACCTTCCACGGTGGTGGTGGTCTGTGGGTACTGCTTCATGAAGTCAGCCAGGTTCTTGATGTCGCCGTAGCTGTTTGGCTTCACGACCGACTTGTCGAAGTCGAACTTGACGTCCAGCTCAACACGAACGACTTCGGCAACGGCTGGGCAGCCATCGGCATCAACGGTGACGTTGGCCGGGGTGTCCGGGCACTTGTCGACGTTGTCGCACACGCCGTCGTTGTCGCTGTCGGTGCAGACGTCAGCGACTGGCGCTGGCGCAACAGGAGCCGATTCAGCGGTTTTCGGGCTGCCACCGAAGTTCAGGCCGACGCCGACGCTTGGTGCCCACTCGGTGTCACCCTGGTCGATGTTGTACTGAGCTTCAACGCCTGCACGGGCGTAGAACATGTCGGTGATGTACCACTTGGCACCTGCACCCAGGTTGGCGAAGGTGGAGTGGTCACGACCGCCACGGCCGGTCTGACCCAGGCTCTGGTGCGAGAAACCAGCCGACACGTACGGACGGATGGCGTCGTACGGGTTGTTGAAGTGGTAAACGGCGTCCAGGGCAGTGTTGGAGCCCTTGATGTTCTTGCCGTCGTCGCCACGAGCGTTGTGGACTTCGTCGTAACCCAGACGCAGTTCAACGTCGTCGGTCAGGAAGTAGCCGACCGAACCACCGAACAGGTTGCCGTCGTTTTTGAAGTCGCGCTGGCTGTCGAAGAATTCTTTCTTGTAGAAGATTTCAGTTTCGACGGCGCCTTGGCCTTGTGCCATAGCGCCAATCGAAGTGGCGGCTACGAGCGAACCAATGGCCAAGCCCAAGGTGTTTTTCAGTTTCATCCGTTAAATCCCCATCTGGTGATAGTTAAGCCGCCTACCCTGCAGCAGTAGAACGGCTTGGTGGCCAGTCTAGCAGACTCGCCGGTGCGTTAGAGAACCCTGCACGCGACTAAGTTTCAGCCCCACCCGCAAATTTTTCCCTTAATTTGTCGAGTGCGCGCTTGTACCGCATCTTCGTCGCGCTCAAGCCCATGTGCATGATATCTGCGATTTCCTGGAATTCCAGTTCTGCAACGAAGCGCAGCACCAGAATTTCCCTGTCGATCGGGTTGACGTGGACCAACCAGCGGTCCAGCCCGCCCTTTTCCTCGGCCTTCGGCGCCTTGTCCTCGGAGGCCTCTTCGAGAGGGTCCAAGCTCAAGGCATCCATCAGCCGGCGCTTGCGGCGCTCCTTTCGGTACTGGGTGATGCACTCGTTGTAGGTGATGCTGTAGAGCCAGGTCTTGAACTTCGATTTCCCCTCGAAATTCTTCAGGCCGTACAGCACTTTCAGCATCACTTCCTGACAGACATCGTCGGCGTCCCGGTCGTTCCCGAGATAACGCGCGCAGACGTTGAACAGGGTGCGCTGGTAACGCCGCATGAGTTCTTCATAGGCGCGGGTCACGTGAAACAGCTCCTCATGCGAACGCGCCACCAGCTCCTCGTCGGAGAGTGCGTGGGGGTCATAGCGCATGGGCAGCGGATGAGCTTTATTCAACACGAATCTGGCCGACAGTCAGGACAATGTCGCCGCGCGGCCCAGGGGCCCGTTTTCGCGGCGGCATACAGTAACAGCTTTTCGACGGTCAGCGGCGACTGACGTGTCGCTCGAGCAGCTCGCGGTTGGACACCGAGACCAGCTCCCCCTCGTCGGTCAGCAGCGTGGTCTTGACCGTGCCGATCTCCTCGATCTGCCCTTCGACCTCGCCAATCCGCACCTCTTGCCCGACCTGGAACAGTTCGCGCACGTAGATCCCGGCCATGATCTGACCGGCGATCTCACGGCTGCCCAGGCCCATGGCCAGGGCAACGGCCAGACCAACGGTAATCAAACCGATGACGATGACATGGTTGAGCAGGTCGGTCTTGACCTCCAGCTGGCTGATCGCCACCGAAATGCTGATCAGGATCACCAGCCCCTGGGCGATGCGTCCGACGCCGGCGGCGTACTCCAGCCCGATGCCTTCGGCTGCGCCACGCGTCAGGCCGTTGACCAGTTGTGCCAACAGGACACCGGCCAGCAGCACGATGGCGGCGCCGAAGACCTTCGGCAGGTACAGCGCCAGCATGTCCAGGGTCGAGGAAACGCGCTCCAGGCCCAGCGACTCGGCGGCCGAGACCAGGAAGATGAGCAGCACGAACCAGTAGACGATCTTGCCGATCAGGGTCGAGATCGGCACCTGGATGCCGACCCGGCCGAGCATCTTGGTCAAGCCGGTACCACTCATCAGGCGATCCAGGCCGAGCTTGGCCAGCAGCTTGGACAACAGGGTGTCGAGCAGCTTGGCGACGACGAAGCCCAGCAGCACCACGACCAGCGCACCGAACAGGTTGGGGATGAAGTTAGCCACCTTGGTCCAAAGAGCGGTCATGGCAGTGACCAGGCTCTGGGTCCACAGATCGAGTTCCATATTCAGTCGGCCTTATCAGCGTTGCCAGCGGCAGGAGTGCGACGCACCGGCGCGACATGCGCCGAGCCATTGTTGATGGCGATCATCAGGCCCTGGACGCAACGGCCCAGCAGCGAGAACAGATCGCCCGCACCGACCTGACGGTTGGCGGTTTTGAGAACACGACCCAGGCAGGCGGCGTCGTCTCGGTCCTTGCCGGACGGCGACGCCTTGAGCAGGTCGCGCAGGGATTCTTCAAACGGATCGTGCATGGGCACCTCGCGCAATGTGAGTCAAAGACGAGGCTGCCGGGGCATCGGTCACACCCGCCAGGTGGCTAAATGTGTCGAACGATGCCGTCGCGCCTCCTCCATACGCTGCCGCGCAGGACCCGTCGGTCATGGTTCGGTCCAGCGCAGCTTGCGGAACAGCCACCATTGACCGACGGCCAAGGCGAGCACCAGCAGGCTGGCATAGAGGAACCCGTGCGGGTTGTCGGCCCCCGGGATGCCGCCAACGTTGATCCCCAGCAGGCCGGTGAGAAAACTCATCGGCAGGAAGATACAGGTGATGATGCCGAAGCGGTACATGGTCATGTTCATGCGCTCGCTGCGCCGACGGTCCTCGCTCTCCAGCAGCAGCGCCGCCCGCTCCCGGGTCAGCTCGAGCTCCTCGAGGTGGCGGATCAGGCTGTTGCTCAGCTCGTTCCAGTAGTCCAGGTCGCTGTCGGCGAACCAGCTCCACTTGTGCCGGGCCAGCTGCGCATAGATGTCACGCTGCGGCGCCAGGAAACGCCGCAGCGCAGCCGCCCGACGGCGGATCTGTTGCAGGCTGCCATGAGCCGGCGTGTAGCGCTCGTCGGCGTCGACCCGCTCTTCTTCGTCATCGACCCGCTCGCTGAGATCGGCGATCAGCGCCTGGACCTTGTCGGTCAACAGCTCGCCCATCACCAGCAGCAGCTCGGCGGCACTCTTGGGCCCACGCCCCTCGGCCAGTTGCTGCAGTAATTCGTCGCTGGCGCGCAAAGGGCGCAGGCGCAGCGAAATGACGCGGCGTGCATCGGCGAAGATGCGCACCGACACCATGTCTTCCGGCTCGGCCCCTGGGTTCAGGTTGACCCCGCGCAGGAACAGCAGCAGCTGTTCCTGCGCCTGCGGCAACAGACGCGGACGGGTGTTCTCCTCCAGCAGCAGCTCGGTGGCGAACTCGCTCACGCCACTGTCGCGCAGCAGCCATTCGCGGGTCTGCGGGTGACCGCGGTCCCAGTGCAGCCAGAGGCTTTCTTCCGGCTGCAGGTGCAGCCCGTGCAGTTCAGTGCGGGCGATCGGACGCGCGCCGCCCTGGCCATCGAGCACCAGGGCATGCACCAGGCCCCACTGGGCGTTTTCTTCCTCGAACATTGCTGCTCCAACGACGCCCGCGGCACGTCACTCCGGCATGCGCAACGGGCTGGGGGATACGATCACGCCGTTGTTGTCGGCGTACAGATAGTGGCCGGGGTGAAACGTCACGCCCGCGAACGTGACGGGTACATCGATGTCACCCAGGCCCCGCTTTTCGGTCGCCAGCGGATGGCTGGCCAGCGCCTGCACCCCGACGTCGGTCTGTGCCAGCGCATCCACGTCACGCACGCAACCGTAGATCAGCAGGCCTGCCCAGCCATTCCTGGCGGCCTTGGCAGCGAGCATGTCGCCCAGCAACGCACGGCGCAGCGAACCGCCGCCATCGACGACCAGCACCCTGCCCTCGCCGGGCTGCTCGACCTGCTCACGGACCTTGGAGTTGTCCTCGAAACACTTGAGGGTGACGATCGGCCCGCCGAAGGAGTCGCGCCTCCCGAAGTTGCTGAACATGGGTTCCAGCACCTGGATCAGGTCCGGGTAGGCATCGCACAGGTCGGGCGTCAGGTAATGCTGCATGGCACACTCCTTTCAATCGCGGGGCTGTCGAGGGAACGCTCCGACACTCGTCGGCGCGGGCCTGAGCGATCATCCGTCAGGCTCGCCACCGGGTCAAATCGATGTTCAGCCCGCCACCGCCTCGCCCAGCGGCGCCACAGGCTCGGGCAAGAGTGTGTCCGGGCGCTCGAGCCACTGACGCACCAGCGGCCAGACCTGCACCTGGGCCTCCTTACTCACCAGCATCTCGACATGCCCCAAGGCCGCGAAGCCAGGCTCCTGCCCCAGGCACAGGAAGCGCTTGCGCGTGCTGCCCAGCTGGTCGAACAAGGCCTGGCAGGCCCAGGCCGGGTCCTGGGTATCGGTGCGACTGGTCACCGCCAGCACCGGCACCTCGACCTGCGCCAGGCCTGCCCACCAGTCGTGCTTGCCCTCGCCGAAGCGGCCGAACAGCCCATGCCAGCGCATCACCTCGATGGCCAGCCCTACCGGCTCGTCTTCAGGTCCGCGCTTCAGACGCGGCCCCGACACCTGCCCATAGCGCTTGAGTACGCGACGGGCGAACCACTCCACCAGCGGCACCTTCAACGCCCAGGAAAAATGGCTGACCTGGGTGCCAAACAGCGCGGCGCTGGCCACTTGGCTGGCGGACAGGTGTCCACCGCCCAGGGCGGCTGCCAGGGTGATGCCACCCAGGGAGTGGGCCACCCAGTGCGGCACTTGCCCGGACTGCTCCTGGACGAAGGCGGCGATCGCCGGCAGGTCTTCACGGGCGTAGTCCGCCACGCGGTTATCGCGCCACTGACGGTTGCGCGGCGACAAACCATGGCCGCGCATCTCGGGGATCCAGACATCGAACCCGGCGCGAACCAGGAACGCGCCCAGGCCGACACCCTTGGGCGAGAACCAGAAGCGTCGGTTGGAGAAGCTGCCGTGCAGCAGGATCACCGGCACGCCGCTCGCCTGTGCTTCACTGGCCAGGCCCAGGCGGGTTACGGCCAGCTCGACCGACGGGTCCGACCCGGTGCCGGCCTTGATGCGGTAGATGTCTTCGCTGAGGTCGCCGCGTCGCTCGGCACTGAGCAACGCCACGGGAAACAGGGTACTGCTGCTTTGCATAGGGTACTTGTACGAAAAAGGGCAAGACTCATCGCTGAGCCTCGCCCTGGACAATCCACACACGGACGTGCCAGGCACGTCCGCGCCTCATCGCATCACACGGCGCCCTGGTTTTCTGCCAGGAAGAACCAGGTCTCGAGCACCGAGTCCGGGTTCAGCGACACGCTTTCGATGCCCTGCTCCATCAGCCACTTGGCCAGGTCCGGGTGGTCCGAAGGCCCCTGACCGCAGATGCCGATGTACTTGCCGGCCTTGTTGCAGGCGGCGATGGCATTGGCCAGCAGCTTCTTCACCGCCGGGTTACGCTCGTCGAACAGGTGCGCAATGATACCCGAATCGCGGTCCAGGCCCAGGGTCAACTGGGTCAGGTCGTTGGAGCCGATCGAGAAGCCGTCGAAGTACTCGAGGAACTCGTCGGCCAGCAGGGCATTGGATGGCAGCTCGCACATCATGATCACGCGCAGACCGTTGTCGCCACGGGCCAGGCCGTTTTCGGCGAGCAGGTCGACGACCTGGCTGGCCTCGCCCAGGGTACGCACGAACGGCACCATGATCTCGACGTTGGTCAGGCCCATCTCGTTGCGCACGCGCTTCAGGGCACGGCACTCGAGTTCGAAGCAGTCACGGAACGATTCGCTGATGTAGCGCGAGGCACCGCGGAAGCCCAGCATCGGGTTTTCTTCTTCCGGCTCGTACAGCTTGCCGCCGATCAGGTTGGCGTATTCGTTGGACTTGAAGTCCGACAGGCGCACGATGACTTTTTTCGGGTAGAACGCCGCAGCCAGGGTGCTGATGCCCTCGACCAGTTTCTCGACGTAGAAGCCCACCGGGTCGTCGTAGCCGGCGATGCGCTTGTCGACGCTGTCCTTGAGCTCCGGCGGCAGGCCGGCGTAGTTCAACAGCGCCTTGGGGTGCACGCCGATCATGCGGTTGATGATGAATTCCAGACGCGCCAGGCCGACCCCGGCGTTGGGCAGCTGGGCGAAGTCGAAGGCACGGTCCGGGTTGCCGACGTTCATCATGATCTTGAACGGCAGCTCGGGCATGGCATCGACCGAGTTCTGCTTGATGTCGAAGCCCAGTTCGCCTTCGAAGATGTAGCCGGTGTCGCCTTCGGCGCAGGACACGGTCACACCCTGGCCGTCCTTGAGCAGCTGGGTGGCGTTGCCGCAGCCCACCACCGCCGGGATGCCCAGCTCGCGGGCGATGATCGCCGCATGGCAGGTGCGCCCGCCGCGGTTGGTGACGATGGCGCTGGCGCGCTTCATCACCGGCTCCCAGTCCGGGTCGGTCATGTCCGAGACCAGCACGTCGCCGGGCTGGACCTTGTCCATCTCCGACACGTCCTTGATCACCCGCACCTTGCCGGCGCCGATGCGCTGGCCGATGGCCCGGCCTTCGACCAGCACGGTGCCCTTCTCCTTGAGCAGGTAGCGCTCCATGACGTTGGCGCTGGCGCGGCTCTTCACCGTCTCGGGGCGCGCCTGGACGATGTACAGCTGACCATCGTCGCCGTCCTTGGCCCATTCGATGTCCATCGGCCGCTGGTAATGCTGCTCGATGATCATCGCCTGTTTGGCCAGCTCGGCGACTTCGGCATCGCTCAGGCAGAACCGGGCGCGCTCGGCGCGATCGACGTCGACGGTCTTGACCGAACGACCGGCCTTGGCTTCGTCGCCGTAGATCATCTTGATGGCCTTGCTGCCCAGGTTGCGGCGCAGGATCGCCGGGCGACCGGCCTGCAGGGTGGCCTTGTGCACGTAGAATTCATCCGGGTTGACCGCACCCTGGACCACGGTTTCGCCCAGGCCGTAGGCGCCGGTGATGAACACCACGTCACGGAAGCCCGACTCGGTGTCGAGGGTGAACATCACGCCGGCGGTGCCGGTTTCCGAGCGGACCATGCGTTGCACGCCGGCGGACAGGGCCACCAGCTTGTGGTCGAAGCCCTGGTGCACACGGTAGGCGATGGCGCGGTCGTTGAACAGCGAGGCGAAGACTTCCTTGGCGGCGCGGATGACGTTGTCGACGCCACGGATGTTGAGGAAGGTCTCCTGCTGGCCGGCGAAGGAGGCGTCCGGCAGGTCTTCGGCGGTGGCCGAGGAGCGCACGGCCACGGCCATGTTGTCGTTGCCGCCGGCCATCTCGGCGAAGGCGCTGCGGATCTCGGCGTCCAGGCGTGGCGGGAACTCGGCGTCCATGACCCACTGGCGGATCTGCGCGCCGGTCTGGGTCAGGGCATTGATGTCGTCGACGTCCAGGGCATCGAGGGCGGCGTGGATACGATCGTTCAGGCCACTCTGCTCGAGGAAGTCGCGGTAGGCCTGAGCCGTAGTGGCGAAGCCGCCTGGCACCGAGACACCGGCCCCGGCGAGGTTGCTGATCATCTCGCCCAGGGAGGCGTTCTTGCCCCCTACGTGCTCCACATCATGGACGCCGAGCTTATCGAGGGAAACTACGTACTCTACCAAGGTGATCTCTCCACTGATTGTTTTGGAAAAGCGGGATGTGCTCGAGCCTCGACGAAGGCGGGGCCGAGCCTGTGTAGTCCTGACCTGGAAAATAAGTGAAACTGTCGACCGCTGCATACGACAAAACGAACTTATCATATCCCACGCGCGTCATCAGCCAAGGTCCAGGGTGCCCATGAAGCGAACCGCATTCTTTATTTCCGACGGCACCGGCATCACGGCCGAGACCCTGGGTCAGAGCCTGCTGGCCCAGTTCGATACCATTCCCTTCAACAAATTCACCCGCCCGTACATCGATACCCTCGACAAGGCACGGGCCATGGTCCAGCAGATCAACGCCGCCGCCGAGCGCGATGGGGTCCGACCGATCATCTTCGACACCATCGTCAACCAGGACATTCGTGAGGTCCTGGCCACGTCCAACGGCTTCATGATCGACATCTTCTCGACCTTCCTCTCGCCCCTGGAGCAGGAACTGACCGCGCACTCGTCGTATTCGGTGGGCAAGTCGCACTCCATCGGCGGCAACTCCAACTACATGGAGCGCATCGAGGCGGTGAACTTCGCCCTGGACAACGACGATGGCGCCCGTACTCACTACTACGACAAGGCGGACCTGATTCTGGTGGGTGTGTCCCGTTGTGGCAAGACCCCGACCTGCCTGTACATGGCCATGCAGTTCGGCATCCGCGCGGCCAACTACCCGCTGACCGAGGACGACATGGAGCGCCTGCAGTTGCCGACGGTGCTGAAGAAATACCAGCACAAGCTGTTCGGCCTGACCATCGACCCCGACCGACTGACCGCGATCCGCCACGAGCGCAAGCCCAACAGCCGGTACTCGAGCTTCGCCCAGTGCGAGTTCGAGGTGCGGGAAGTGGAAAGCCTGTTCCGACGGGAGAACATCGCGCACATCAATTCGACGCATTTTTCGGTCGAGGAGATTTCGGCGAAGATCCTGGTGGAGAAAGGGGTGGAGCGGCGGTTCAAGTGAGGGTGGGGCAAGAGTTCACAGATAGGTTGTGTTAGAAAGTCCAGGGGCCGCGTGGCGGCCCCAAGCTTTACCCGCTTCAGAGTGAAAGAAGACCCGCACACACCCGCGCAGGCCTCTTCCCTTCATTGGCCTCCTGCTTACTGCCCCTGCCCGCTCAACGCCAGATCCACCAGCTCACGGTTGGCCACCGCGTACATGGCGTAATCGTTGCCGCTGGCATTGCGCAGGTCCTCGAGCATGGCCTTCCAGCGTTCGACCATCGGCCGATGCTGCTCACACCAGAGCGCCACACGCTCGTCCATGTCCTGCGGGGCATCGGCCATTTTCAGCACCGAGATGGTGATCGCGCGCTGCTGCAGGTCGATATCGTCGCGGAACGCTTCGCGGGCCAGGGCCTGCCAGTTGTTCTCCACCGGCAGGTTGCCGATCTCCTGCAGGTACCAGGTCAGGTCCAGCGAGCTGGCCACGGCGAAGAACGCCTGGGCCACCTGCGCCGGGTCGTGCCCGGTGACGTCGGAGGCTTCGATGATCGGCAGCAGCGCGTACAGGTGCGTGGTACCGGCCACCATGCGCGCCAGCAGCTCCGGCACGCCGGCCTTGACGAAGCTCTGGTAGCGCACCTGCCAGCGTTCGCGGGTCGGCCCTTCGAGCAGTTCGTCGAGCTTCAGGCCCAGGCGCGCGATGATCGGCCCGAAGTGCGCCACGTCACGGCCGGCATCCTGCTCGCCGCGACGGTTGCGCAGGAACCAGCGCGTGGCCCGACGGCCCAGGCGCATCAGCTCGTCCATCAGGGTCAGCTGGATCTCGGCCGGCACCTGATAGTCCAACGCTTCGATCTGGCGGAACCAGTGCGGCAGGTGGAACACGTCACGCACCGTCACGTAGGCGCCGGCAACGTTGGCCGGGCTGGCGCCGGTGGACTCCTTCAACCGCTGGACGAAGGTGATGCCCATGTTGTTGACCAGGTCGTTGGCGATCTGGGTGCTGACGATCTCGCGCTTGAGACGGTGACGACGCATCGCCGCGGCGTACGTGTGCACCAGCGACGGTGGGAATGCGGTCTCCATGTCGCGGGTCAGGTAGTCGTCGTCCGGAACCTGGGACTTGAGCAGCTGCTCCTTGAGGTCGATCTTGCTGTACGAGATCAGCACCGACAGCTCGGCACGGGTCAACCCTTGACCGGCGGCCAGGCGCTCGGCCAACTGCTCTTCGGTGGGCAGGAACTCGATGGCGCGGTCGAGCTTGCCACGCGCCTCCAGGTCGGCCATCAGGCGCTTGTACTCGGCGATGCGCTCACGAGCCCGGCGCGCGGCGAGCGACAGCGCCTGGGTCTGTTTGTAGTTGTTGCCCAGCACCAGCGTGCCGACTTCCTCGGTCATGCTGCCCAGCAGCTGGTTGCGCTGCTTCTCGGTCATGTCACCAGCCTGCAGCACTTCGTTGAGCAGGATCTTGATGTTGACTTCGTGGTCGGAACAGTCCACGCCACCGGCGTTGTCGATGAAGTCGGTATTGGTGGCACCGCCGTGCAGGCCGAACTCGACCCGGCCGAGCTGGGTCATGCCCAGGTTGCCGCCCTCGCCCACCACCTTGCAGCGCAGTTCGCTGCCGTCCACGCGCAGTGCGTCGTTGGCCTTGTCGCCGACATCGGCATGGCTTTCGCGGCTGGACTTGACGTAGGTGCCGATACCGCCGTTCCAGAGCAGGTCCACCGGGGCCTTGAGCAAGGCATGCAGCAGCTCGGTCGGGGTCAGTCGGTCGGCGTCGATGGCGAAGCGCTCTTTCATCTGCGCGGTGATGCCGATGCTCTTGGCGCTGCGCGGGAAGATCCCGCCGCCTTCGGAGATCAGGCTGCTGTCGTAGTCGGTCCAAGCCGAACGCGGCAGGTCGAACAGGCGCTGACGCTCGGCGAAGCTGCGCGCCGGGTCCGGGTTCGGGTCGATGAAGATGTGCAGGTGGTTGAAGGCCGCCACCAGCTTGAGCTTGTCGGACATCAGCAGGCCGTTGCCGAACACGTCGCCGGCCATGTCGCCGATGCCGATCACGGTGACCGGGTCTTCCTGGACGTTGATGCCGCGCTCGCGGAAGTGCCGCTGCACGCCGACCCAGGCGCCACGGGCGGTGATGCCCATCTTCTTGTGGTCGTAGCCCGCCGAGCCGCCGGAGGCGAAGGCATCGCCCAGCCAGAAGCCGTAGTCGATGGCGATGCCGTTGGCGATGTCGGAGAAGGTCGCGGTGCCCTTGTCCGCCGCCACCACCAGGTAGGGGTCGTCATCGTCGTGGCGCACCACGTTGGCCGGTGGCACCACCTCGCCTTCGCGCAGGTTGTCGGTGATGTCCAGCAAGCCCGAGATGAAGATCCGGTAGCAGGCGATGCCTTCGGCCTGGATGTCGTCGCGGCTGCCACCCAGAGGTAGGCGCCGCGGCAGGAAGCCGCCCTTGGCGCCCACCGGCACGATGACCGAGTTCTTCACCTGCTGGGCCTTGACCAGGCCGAGCACTTCGGTACGGAAGTCTTCTTCGCGATCGGACCAGCGCAGGCCGCCTCGGGCCACGTTGCCGAAGCGCAGGTGCACGCCCTCGACCCGTGGCGAGTAGACGAAGATCTCGAACTTCGGCACCGGCTTGGGCAGCTCGGGAATGGCGCGCGGGTTGAACTTGAAGCTGAAGTAGCCCTTGGGCTGGCCATTGGCGTCGGGTTGGTAGAAGTTGGTGCGCAGCGTGGCCTTGATCAGGTCCAGGTAGCGACGCAGGATGCGGTCTTCGTTGAGCACCTGGACGTCGTCCAGGGCGGTGACGATGGCCTGCTCCAGGCGCTGCTGCTTGTCCTCGAGGTCGTCCTGGGTCAGCTTGCGCGCCAGGTAGAAGCGGGTCTTGAACAACCGGGTCAGCTCGCGGGCGATGTCGGTGTGGTTGTTCAGGGTGCTGGCGATGTACCCCAGGTCGAAGCCCAGACGGATCTGCTTGAGGTAGCGCGCGTAGGCACGCAGCAGCGCCACGTCGCGCCACGGCAGCCCGGCGGTCAGCACCAGACGGTTGAAGGCATCGTTCTCGGCGTCGCCGTTGACGATGTGGATGAACGCATCCTGCAGCGTGTCGTTGAGCTGCTGGATGTCCAGGTTAAGGCCTTCGCTGTAGGTGAAGGCGAAGTCGTGGATCCAGTACTCACGGCCATTGGCATGGCGCAGGCGGTACGGGAACTCGCCGAGCACGCGCAGGCCAAGGTTCTCGAGGATCGGCAACACGTCCGACAGCGCCAGGGGCGTGTCGGCGTGATACAGCTTGCAGTGCAGCTGGCGTTCGCCGGCCTGGGTCAGCGGTTGGTAGAAGCTCATGGCCAGCGGCTTGTCGTCGGACAACGCCACCACGTGCTGCAGGTCGACCACCGCCGAGTGCGGCGCGAAGCGCTCGCGGTATCCGGCCGGGAAACCTTTCGGGAAGCTGGCCAGCACGTTGGTGCCCTTGCCTTCGCCGAAGCTCTCGACCACCAGCGCCGCGTAGTCGTCGTTCCACGACCGGCAGGCCTGGACCACTTCATGCTCCAGTTGCTGCGGGTCGATCTCGATGCGGTTCTTCGGGTCAACGCGCAGGATCAGCTGCACGCGCGCCAGGACCGACTCGGAGAAGAAGGTCCAGAATTCGCAGTCGGTGGCCTGCAACCGGTCCATCAGGACCTGCTGGATCTTCTGGCGCACTTCGGTGGAGTAGATCTCGCGTGGCACGTAGGCCAGGCAGTAGCAGAAGCGCCCGTACGGGTCCTTGCGCAGGAATACGCGGATCTTGTTGCGTTCCTGGATCTGCACGATCGACATGACGGTGCTGAACAGCTCGTCGGTCGGGGTCTGGAACAGGTCATCGCGCGGCAGCACCTCGAGGACCTGGGTCAATTCCTTGCCCAGGTGCGCCTTGGGGTCGAACTGCGAGCGGCGCTCGACTTCGGCGACCTTGCTGCGGATGTACGGGATGGTGTGCACGCTCTCGGCATACACCGACGAGGTGTACAGGCCCATGAAGCGGCATTCCTTGACGACCTTGCCGTCGGCGTCGATCTGGCGGATCGACACGTAGTCCGGGTAGCCCGGACGGTGCACGCGGCTGGGCTGCGAGGCCTTGGCGAAGGACAGCAGGCGCGGTTCGCGCAGGTAGTTGACGGCGTAGTCCTCGATGCGCAGGTCGTCGGCGCTCAGGCCGGTGCGCAGCAGGCGGGTCAGGCCCAGGAACGAGTCCGGGTCGTAGGCCAGGTGGCCGCCGGCGGCATCGCTCTCGACCACGAACTCTTCGTAGCCGAGGAAAGTGAAGTGGTTGTCCAGCAGCCAGGACAGGAAGCCCTGCACGTCGGTCTTCTCGGCTTCGGCAGGCGCGAAGGCGCTCTGCTCGACCAGGGCCTGCAGGTCGCGGACCTTGCCCTTCATCGGCTCGAAGTCTTCGACCACGATGCGCACTTCGGCCAGGACCTTCTCGATCTCACGGGCCAGTACGCTGAGGTCAGCAGTGTTGGCGCAACGGTCGATCTCCAGGTACATCAGCGATTCGTGGGTCACGCCCTCGCCCTGGCTGGCCTTGGGCAGCAGCTCGAGCAGCTCGCCCGACGCGCCGCGGCGTACGCTCAAGACAGTGGTCTGCAAGGTATGGATGCTGTAGCCGCGACGGTTCAGCTCGGTCCGCACGGAGTCGACGAGAAACGGCAGGTCGTCATGCAGCACTTCGACCACGGTGTGGGTCGACTGCCAGCCATGGCGCTCGTAATCGGGGTTGTAGACGCGTACTTGAGGCTGCCGGGGGTCGAATCGCTCGATGATTCGCCAGGCCGACAAGGTCGAGCCGATCAGGTCGGACAGCCTGCGCTGGGTCAGCTCTTCGAGGGGGATGATGCCGAAGAACTGCTCGGCGAACAGGGTCACTTGAGGCAGGGCCTGTTCGCTGATGTGCTGCGCCAGGGCCGCTTGCAGTTGTCGCTGGAAGTCGGCCTTGCTGGCTGCGGTGAAGAACGCCATCTGTTTACTCCGCTTGTGCTTTTTGGTGTAGGAAGCATCGCGCTGCCCGCCTGGTCCAGCCCGACCGAAGTCTGGAACCGGTACGTTGGCGGTGGAACAAGGCGTGAGACGGTGCTCGGCGCCCATCCGTTCCCGAGGATGGCCATCTGTAAAAGCGACTGCCCAGGGCTGTGCCTTTACGGGTGACCATCGACCATGCAGCTTAACGACTGACCGGTCACTGCGGCTTGCAGGGCTGCGACATATTCGGTCATCGCTCGGCAGGCGCAGGTGCAGGCCGGGACAAAAGGCTGGCAGAATCACGCTTCGACTCAATGGAAGCTGACTGCATGCAACTCAACGCCGCCCTGCTGATCGCCACCCCGTGCGATGAAGAAGAAGAGAACATGGCCACCCTGTGCTGCTCGTGCACCGGTGGGCAGCTGTTCCTGATGACGCGTTACCCGGACGAAGACACGCTCGACCTGACCTTGGGCGAGGATTTCTCCACCCTCGACGCGTTGACGGTGACGCTGGGGCGTGAGCGGCTGCTGATCGAGGTGGCCGAGGGTGACCGCGATGCGCTCAACGGGCAGACCACGCTGGAGATCCTGCACAGCACGCAGGGCGAGGACTGGCAGGAGGTGGCGCTGACGTTGCGCACGATCCTGGACGGCATCGGAACGTTGGTGGTGGAGGACTGAAGGCGCAGCGCTGGATTGAAAGGCGGTAGGGTGCGGGGCTGACGTCGTTCGGCGCTGGCGGCCAGTGGGCTGCTTTTACGGGCCCGTTGGGCCCGATCGCGGCACAGGGGCCGCTCAGATGGACCGCGCCCTACTTCCAGCTCAGCACTACGGCCCCATGTGAGCGGCCCCAGTGCCGCGATCGGGCCTGCAAGGCCCGTAGCATCAGCGCCGCCAGCCGTCATCCGTTGGCCCGAGAAGCTCAGCCCACCACTTCACCGCCCGAGCATGATCTTCACGCCCAACCCGACGAACACCGTCCCTGCCACCCGGTCGAGCACCTTGCCCGCCCCTGGCCGGCGTCGCAGCCATTGCCCGATGGCGCCGGAAAAATACCCCAGCACCCCGAACAGCACTGCCGCCTGCAGCGTGAAGATCAGCCCCAGCGCGCCCAGCTGCCACGCCACCTGACCCTGCTCGGCGACCACGAACTGCGGCAGGAACGACAGGAAGAACAGCACCACCTTCGGGTTGATCGCATTGGCCAGGCAGCCCTTGAGGAACAACCGCCCCAGCGAGACCTCCTCGTCCTGCACCGTGGCCACCTGCACCGCCCCGGCACTGCGCCAGGCGTTGTAGCCCAGCCAGACCAGGTACAACCCGCCGACGATCTTGAGCACGGTGAACGCTGTAGGTGATGCGGCGATCAGCGCGCTGACACCGATCACGGCCAGCAGGGTATGGCTCAGGCAGCCGAAGGCGCAGCCCAGGCCGAAGGCGATGCCCTGCCGGCGCCCTTTCGACACGCCCATGCCCAGGACCATCAGGTTGTCCGGCCCGGGAGTGGCGGTGATCAGGAGGGCGGCGAGGAGAAAACCGAGGCATTGGTGCAGGGTCAGCATGGGGATGTCCGTTCCAGGCAAGTGGCAAGTGGCAAGTGGCAAGTGGCAAGTGGCAAGTGGCAAGTGGCAAGTGGCAAGTGGCAAGTGGCAAGTGGCAAGGGTCGCTGGCGGCCGACGGCCTGTCAATCGATCCTGGCGCTTCCATCACCCGCGCAGGTCATGCCGCTCACACGCTCCGAGTCACTCCTCCGTCGACCCTGAGGTTCTGCCCCGTGATGTACGCCGCGCCGTCACTGGCCAGGAAGGCGATGGTCGCGGCCACCTCCTCACTGCGCCCGTAGCGCTGCAGCGGCACGCTAGCCCGGCGTTCCTCGGTGGCGGGCAGGCTGTCGATCCAGCCAGGCAGCACGTTGTTGATGCGCACGTTGTCGGCGGCGTAGGTGTCGGCGAACAGCTTGGTGAAGGCCGCCAGCCCGGCGCGGAAGACGCCTGAGGTAGGAAACAGCGCATTGGGCTCGAAGGTCCAGGCGCTGGAAATGTTGATGATCGCCCCGCCGCCTTGCGCCTGCATGAACGGCGCCACCAGACGGGTCGGACGCACGACGTTGAGCAGGTAGGTGTCCAGACCGGCGTGCCAGTCGGCATCGCTGAGCTCGAGGATCGGGGCCCGCGGCCCGTGACCGGCGCTGTTGACCAGCACATCCACCCGTCCCCAGCGGGCCATGACCGCGTCCACCAGACGCTGGAGGTCTTCGACGGACTGGTTGCTGCCGGTGACGCCAACGCCGCCCAAGGCCTTGGCCAGGGCCTCGCCCTTGCCCGAGGACGACAGAATGCCGACCTTGAAACCGTCGGCGGCCAGCCGTTGCGCCGCTGCTGCACCCATGCCGCTGCCGCCGGCGGTGATGATCGCTACCTTTTCGCCTGTCATGTTGCCTCCGATCGCGTGAGAAGTGCGTGAGCGACCACTCTAGCGAGCAGCCCGCCTGCGAGGCAGACAGCACTCGGCCGTCGAGCCAGTAGCTCAGCTATCGGCTGCCTGCTGCCTCAACCAGTCGATGACGGCCGGCAAGACGCTCGACTGGCCGGCCTTGCGTGGCCACACGGCATAGAACGCGGCGTCAGGACGCACGACGTGATCGAGCACCTGGACCAGCCGACCATTGGCCAGGTCACGGACGATGAAAGCGCGGTCGACCAGCGCGATGCCCTGCCCGTCGAGGGCAGCCTCGATCGCCAGGGACGTCTGATTGAAGCGCACATGACGCGCGGTGGGCCGGACGATCCCCGGGCCGACGGCGGCGAGCAGCGTTGGCCACAGGTCGTGGGCATCGTGCAGGATCGCCACCTCACCTGCCCACGGTGCCGTCAATACGCCGTGCTCGTTCAGCAGCCGAGGGCTGGCCACGGCGATGACGCGTGGCTCGAACAGCAATTGGGCATTGAGTCCGGCACCGAACGGAGGTCGTCCATGGCGCACGGCCAGGTCCACCCGGTCGGCCTGGAACTGCGCCAGCCGGTCGCTGGCCAGCACGTTCAGGTCGATGCGCGGATGCCGTTCGGCGAACAGGCCGAGCCGGGGAATCAGCCAGCGCGAAGCGAAGCTGGGGGTGACGCTGACGGTGATGCGCCCGGCATCCGGGTAGAGCCGCTGGGTTGCTGCCTCGATCAGGCTCAGCGCTTCGCGCACGCTGGTGCTGTAACCGTGCCCGGCGGTCGTGAGCGCTACGCCACGCGCCAGACGATCGAACAGACGAATGCCCAGGTGCGCTTCGAGCCCACGAACCTGCTGGGCGACCGCCGCCTGGGTCACGCCCAGCGCCTCGGCGGCCAGCCGAAAATTGCCGTGTTGTGCCACGGCGTCGAAGACCCGCAGCGTGTTGAGCGAGGGCAAGGCAGGCAAGGGGGTGGGCATGCGGGTCACGACCGGGCACGGGGTGGGAGACGTGGGCATGAGGCTACCGCCATTGTCAGGCAAAAGAAATGCGCAGGGCCCGGCGCTGGCGTCTCTTCTCCGGCTGAACATTCCCCTGGCACGGCCAGTCACACGCACAGCGACCGAACGAGGTGACCCCATGAGCCTGATACCCGAGCTGTCCACCCCCGCCCACGCACTGATCTGCGGGGCGAGCCAGGGCATCGGGCTGGCGCTGTGCGACGCCTTGCTGGCCCGCGACGATGTGGCCTGCGTGTGGGCCGTGGCGCGCACCGCCACGCAAAGTCCAGGGCTGGCGGCGCTGAGCGAACGTCACGGCCAGCGCCTCGATCGGCTGGACTGCGATGCACGTCAGGAATCGTCGCTCGCCGAACTGGCTGCACATGTGGGGAGCCAGGGCACACCCTTGAACCTGGTGATCAGTACCTTGGGCATCCTGCACCAGGACGGCGCACGGGCCGAAAAGAGTCTGGCGCATGTGGACCTGGCCAGCCTCCAGGCGAGTTTCGCGACCAACACCTTCGCGCCGGTGCTGCTGCTCAAACACCTGCTGCCCCTGCTGCGCAAGCAGCCGGCGACTTTCGTCGCCCTGTCGGCCCGGGTCGGCTCCATCTCCGACAACCGCCTGGGCGGGTGGTACAGCTACCGCGCCAGCAAGGCCGCGCTCAACCAGTTGCTGCGCACCGCCAGCATCGAGCTGCGCCGCCTCAACCCGGCCTCGACGGTGCTGGCGCTGCACCCCGGGACGACCGATACACAGCTTTCCGAACCGTTCCAGAAGAACGTGCCGACCGAGCGGCTGTTCGACCCGGCGTTCGCCGCGCGTTGCCTGCTCGAACAGGTGGCATGCCATGGGGCCGCCGACAGTGGCAGTTTCTGGGCCTGGGACGGTCAGCCGATCGAATGGTGAAGCGGCATCCGCCCGTGGGTTGAACACCTGGTCGTCGATTTGTAAGCTGCCGGACCCGTCGCACCGGCGATGGACCTGACAAGGACGACACAGGCATGTGGCAACAGATCGTGAATTTTACCCTCGTCATTGTGGTATTCCTGGGGCTGTTGAAGCTCATTTCGTATCAGCGTGCGCGCTCGCGTCGTCAGCTGGACGATGAATTCGCGGCAGCGCTGAGCGCGCAGGGCGTCCAGCACTGGGCGCTGCTGGTGGACAAGGTCACCCTGCCCAGTACCGACCAGACGGCGGAGGTCTACCGGATCGTGCGCGCCGACACGGACCGCCATTTTCTCTACACCAAGATCGGCCGAGCGGCCGGCGTGCTCGTGCCGCTGTCCCGCGAGCGGGCCTTGCAGGCCGTGCGCGTGGTCGGTCAGTAGAGCCGATACGCGCCAGATGCGGCTTGCCCGATAGGCCAGCCGCCTGAAAACGGGTACCCTGTCGCCGGCCCGATGCTGCCCGCCGCTCGCCCCTCGCTGGAAGGTGAAAGCATCGTCCCCCCTGCCCTTTGCACGTCTTTTTGACAGTCGAGCCCCGGCAACGCGAGCACCTGACGCTTCACTGTTCAGGAGGCACCATGATCACCGCCACACGCGCCAAACAGATGGCCAAGTCCCTGCGCACCTCGCTCGCGACGCGTGAGCACGCGCTGTCGCACTCCACCGCCCTGGAGCTGGTCGCCCGGCAACTGGGCTACAAGGACTGGAACACGGCCGCCGCCGTACTGCCTGCCGAGCCTGATCCCACCTCGATTCGCTTCGAACGCCCGATACCGATTCTGCGCATGTTCGACGAGGCCAAGGCGCGGGAATTCTACTTAGGGTTCCTGGGGTTCAGCGTCGACTTCGAGCACCGTTTCGAACCGGGTCTGCCCTTGTACCTGGGGCTGGTACGCGCCGGGTTGCACCTGCACCTGTCCGAACACCATGGCGATGCCAGCCCAGGTTCGACGGTATTCGTGTGGATGCATCAGGTCGAGCGCCTGCGCGACGAGCTGCAGGCCAAGGGGTATGGCTACGGACGGCCCGAGATCGTCGAGCAGCCGTGGGGCAGGCTGCTGGAAGTGCATGACCCGTTCGGCAACCGGATCCGGTTTTGTGAAGCCTGAGTGACCGCAGCGGTACAAGCGATCACGGACCTGTGGGAGCGGGCTTGCCCGCGATAGCGTCCGCTCCATCACCGCCTGAATCGCGGGCAAGCCCGCTCCCACACCGGGGGTGAACCGCTCTGTCAGGTCAGCAATGGGGGCCACAGCGTGTTAGGTAAAGACGTTGAAAGGCCCACAGATCCCTCCCGCCATGAGGGCATGGAGGACTACTCACCGCATGAGGCCGCCCCCCTCCCCGGCCCCGCACCACCTAGCCACCGCTGCCACGCAGCAACGCATTGACGTTCGCCCCCAGCGTGTCCAGCCCGAACGGCTTGGTCAGTACCGCCGTGGCGACCTCGTCCGCACACGGGTCGAGCACGTGGGGGTGGGCGTAACCGGTCATGAACAGCACCGGCAGACCGGGCCGTAGCTCACGGCCGACCTGCGCCAGGCGGCGGCCGTTCATCCCGCCCGGCAGGCCGATGTCGGTGACCAGCAGGTCGATGCGCTGCACCGAACGCAGCCACTCCAGCCCAGCGACGCTGTCCGCCGCCTCGATCACCCGGTACCCCAGGCCACCCAACACCTCACTGACGAACATGCGTACCGACGTCTCGTCATCCACCACCAGCACCACCTCGCCCGAGGCAACCGGCGTGCTGCCCGCGCCTTCAGGCACCGGTTCAGGCACCTTGGGCTGCAGCGCATGCACGGGCAACTGCAACGACACCTGGGTGCCCTCGCCTTCCTGCGAGCAGATCCGTACCTGCCCGCCGGACTGTTTGGCGAACCCATAGATCATCGACAACCCAAGCCCGGTGCCGGCGCCCACCGGCTTGGTGGTGAAGAAGGGCTCGCACGCCCGGGCCAGCGTCTGCGGACTCATGCCTGCGCCATTGTCGACGACGCGAATGGTCAGGAAGCGCCCGGGACTCAGCTCGGTATCCAGGTCAGGGCCCGCAGCCAATTCGCTGTCGAAGGTCTCGATGAGGATGTCACCGCCTTCGCCCAGGGCATCGCGGGAGTTGATGCACAGGTTGAGCAGGGCATTTTCCACTTGCGCCGGGTCGACCAGGCAGATGTTGGCCTCGGCCCGTGCCTGGACCGTCAGGGTGATGCCGGGCCCGACCGAACGACGGATCAGCTCTTCGATGCCGACCACCAGGGCGTTGACATCGGTGGGCACCGGCAGCAGCGTCTGGCGCCTGGAAAACGCCAGCAGCCGGTGGGTCAGCGCCGCTGCACGCTGGGCTGCGCCCCGGGCCACGGACAGGTAGCGTTCGAGATCGGCGGTGCTGCCCTGGGCGAAGCGCAGGCCGATCAGGTCGAGGCTGCCGGTGATGCCGGCCAGCAGGTTGTTGAAGTCGTGCGCGATGCCGCCGGTCAACTGCCCGACGGCTTCCATCTTCTGCGACTGACGCAGGGCAGCCTCGACCGCTTCGCGCTCGGCGATGGCCTCGGCGATGCGTGCCTCGAGGGTCCGGTTGAGGTCGAGCAAGGCGGTTTCGGCATTCTTCTTGGCGGTCACGTCGATGGACGAGCCGATCAGCCCGACCACCTCGCCCTCGTCATCGACCAGCGGAGCCTTGACCGAGAGCCAGACGGCCGCCGACCCATCGGGCATGTCGACCTGCTCCTCGACCTGCTCGGCCTTGCCGGCCTGCATGATGCGCTGGTCGGTCTCCATGATGCGCAGGGCCTGCGCCTTGTCCTCGAGAAACTCCAGGTCGGTCTTGCCCAGGTAGAACTCCGGCGGCTTGCCGATCAGGCGCGTGGTGCCGTGGTTGGCCACCAGCATGCGCCCCTCGCGGTCCTTGGCATAGACCACACCGGGCACGGCCGCCGCGAAGGTGCGCAGCAGCGTGGACATGCGGTCACGCTCGGCCTCGGCGGCGCGGCGCGATTCGATGTCCATGAGAATGCCGGGGAAGCGTATCGCCACCCCGTCGGCATCGAGCTCCACCCGGCCATTGGCCTCCACCCAGCGGAACGAGCCATCGGCATGCCGTACCCGGTACTCGCAGCGGTAGGCACCGCCGCGCTGCATGGTCTGGTGGATGCTGTCGGAGACCCGCTCGCGGTCATCGGGGTGTATGGAGACGAAGGCATGTTCGATCGGCATGCCGCTCAGGCATTGGCGCACCGGCAGGCCGAAGGTGCGCGAGAAGCGTTCGTCGGCCTTGACGCAGTTGTCCGGGATGTCCCACACCCAGGTGCCGATGATCGCACCGGCGTCCAGCGCCAGTTGCAGCCGTTCCACCGCATCGTGGGGGAATCCCGGCGCCTGCGCCGCTACCGCGTCGGCTGTAGGAAGGGCCTGAGCAATGTCTCGGTCCATGAAAGGTCTCGATAGTCGTTGCGCGAAAGGACGTCAGGGAATTGCGCCCTTCCCGTCGATTGCCTGATCGTGCCGGTCTGGGGTATCGACCGCCGTGTAAGTGTAGGAAAGCTCTGACACCTTGGGCAGCGTGATGACTCGGGGCACATCATAAACAGATCGTGTGAGTGTGCCGAGTGCCGGCATCGTCGTCCTCTCACCCGACGTCGGCGCGAGGCGGCCAGAGGTCGCACGGATTTGACCACGCGATCAACTCTGCTTAGGGTGAGCGGCCTTTTCGCAGTCGAGCGTCTCATGTCTGTCCGCAAGCCCATTCCCTACACGGTCTACCTGCTGGGGTTGACCATCTTCTCGCTGGTGACCGCTGAATTCATGGTCGCCGGCATGATGCCCGCCCTGGCCCAGGCGTTCTCCGTCAGCCTGGCGCAGATCGGCAACCTGATCGCCTACTACGCGGTCGGCATGGCGCTGGGCGGGCCGCCGGTCACGGTGCTGCTGTTGGCCAAGGGCGTCAGCAACAAGCGGGCGCTGGTGGGGCTGCTGGGCGTGTACGTGGCCGCGGGCGCCCTGGCTGCAGCCGCGTCATCCTATGAAGTGCTGGCGCTGGCGCGGATCGTCATGGGCGTGTCGAGCGCCGCCTGCATCGGCTTGTGCATGACGCTGTGCGCGGGCCTGGTCACCCCTGCATACCGGGGTCGAGCGGTAGCCATCGTCCTGGCAGGGCTGATGCTGTCACCGGTGATCGGCGTGCCGCTGACCGCCTGGGTCTCCCAGCATGCCGGCTGGCGTGCCAGCTCCTGGCTGGTGGTCGGCCTGGCCCTGGCCTGCACGCTGCTCGCCGCCACCCGCCTGCCGCACGAGGATGCCCACGGCGATGCGGGGCTGCGCCGCCAGTTGTCGACCGTGCGCAACCGCGGATTGTGGGCGGCCTACCTGACCAGCGGCCTGATCATCGGCGCGACCTTCGCCGCCTTCAGCTACTGCACGCCGATCTTCATCGAGGAGGTCGGCATCGCACCCGAACACATCGCGCCACTGCTGGCGCTGTACGGCGTGGCCAACGTCATCGGCAATGCCGTGGTGGGGCGTCACGCCGACCGCCACCTGCGTGCGCTGTTGACCGGCGGGTTGATGCTGATGGTACTGGCGCTGGCGGGTTTCGCCTTGGCCGAGGGCCATGTGTGGTTGAACGTCGGCTGCTTCCTGGCCCTGGGGTTGACCGGGGTGGCATTGAACCCGGCAATGGTGGCCCGGGTGATGACCGCAGCCGAACCGGTGGCGCTGGTCAATACCTTGCACACCTCGGTGATCACGGCCGGGCTGGCCTTCGGCAGCTGGGCGGGCGGTGCGGCGATCAGCGCCGGGTTCGGCCTGCGCGCACCGCTGTGGGTAGGCGTCGGAATGGCGGCGCTGGGCCTGCTGAGCATGGGGTTCGCCTACGCAGGGCGCTCGGCACCGCGCGAACTGGCGTGTGGGGTTGCCCCCTAGGCCTCAGCGGGCACGCCGCCACGCACGCCACCCGCAGACCAGCAGCACGGCGCCGGGGACCAGCAGACCGCAGGCGGTGTACAGGAACGCCGGTTGACCAGCGGCGCCGATGGCCGCAAAGGTCATGCCCAGAATGGTCAGCGGCAGACCGGCGAACAGGTACGGCGTGCGGGGGGTGTGATTCATGTCGAGCATCCTTTCGATCGGGTGGGCGGGTCGCGCTGGGGACAGCATAAAGCAGGGCCGGCCTGGATGCATGCGACAAAGGTTGGTCGCGAGGGTGTAAAGGGGGACCGGGCGGTTTGGCTGCAGGTTTCCCCTGACCTGCCGGAGTGGCTGGTTTTATGGGCCCTTCGGTCCAGGCCTTTCAACGTCTTTACCTAACACGATGTGAACCGCATTGCTGATCTGGCAGAGCGGTTCACCCTCTGTGTGGGAGCGGGCTTGCCCGCGATGCAGGCGGTGATAGACCGGACGCTATCGCGGGCAAGCCCGCTCCCACAGGAGGGCTGCGCGTGCCTGTCTCATGCTGGTAAATCTAGGAGCGCAATAAATGAGCCTATCCTGAGGCTCTTTCCAAAGACGTTGAAAGGCCTGACCCTTCGGTCCCAATCGCGGCACAGGGCCGCTACAGGGGGACCCCATCGAGCTGACAGATCGGCGATGCGACCCAAACTGAGCGGCCCCAGTGCCGCGATTGGGCCCGCGGGGCCCATCAATCCGTCAACACGCTAAAGCCTGGATCAGCACAGAAGACGACAGTGAATCACCCACGCTGGGCGTGCGTCCTCTCCTGCCGGACCGACCGTACGTGGGTTTGCACGTCAGCTGACACGACCAAACGGCCTGCCGTCCGGCCATGCCCGTGCGCTCAGACCGTGATCGGGTCGACCTTGTCCACGTCGATCTGCAGGTCGGCCAGTGCCTTGGCCACGACCTCGCGGCCAATGGCACCGTCGTCGGCCAGGGCCTTCAAGGCCGCCAGCACCACGAACTGCCGATCCACTTCGAAGTGCCGCCGAAGCGCCTCGCGGGTGTCCGACTGCCCGAAGCCGTCGGTCCCCAGCGCCACGAACCGGTGGTTGCCCACCCACGGCCGGATCTGGTCGGCGTGGATCTTCATGTAGTCGGTCGCCACGATCACCGGCCCTGGGTGCCCGTCGAGCAGTTGGGTCAGGTACGGTACCTTCGGCTCGTCCAGCGGGTGCAGCAGGTTCCAGCGCTCGACCTGCTGCGCCTCGCGACGTACCTCGGTGAGGCTGGTCGCGCTCCACAGCTCGCTGCTGACCCCGTACTCGCGCTCGAGGATCTCGGCCGCGGCGATCACCTCCGGCAGGATCGAACCGCTGCCCATCAGTTGCACGTGCAGCGCACCCTTCGCTTCGCGCTCGATGGGCAGTCGGTACAGCCCTTTGAGAATGCCCTGCTCGCTGCCTTCGGGCATTGCCGGGTGGACGTAGTTCTCGTTGAGCACGGTGATGTAGTAGTAGATGTCTTCCTGCTCGACGTACATGCGGCGCATGCCGTCCTGCACGATCACCGCCAGCTCGTAGGCGTAGGTCGGGTCGTAGGACACGCAGCACGGCACGGTCGCCGACATCACGTGGCTGTGGCCATCGTCATGCTGCAGGCCTTCGCCCATCAGCGTGGTACGGCCCGAGGTGGCACCCAGCAGGAAGCCGCGGGCCCGGGCATCGCCGGCCGCCCAGAGCAGGTCGCCCACGCGCTGGAAGCCGAACATCGAATAGAAGATGTAGAACGGCAGGGTCATCACGCCGTGGTTGACGTACGACGTGCTCGCAGCGATCCACGACGAGGTGGCGCCGGATTCGTTGAGGCCTTCCTGCATGATCTGGCCGTCCACGCTTTCCTTGTAGTAGGACAGGGTGCCAGCGTCCTGGGGCGTGTACAGCTGCCCGACGTGGGAGTGGATGCCGATCTGGCGGAACAGGCCTTCCATGCCGAAAGTCCGTGATTCGTCCGGGACGATGGGCACCACCCGCTTGCCGATGTTCGGGTCCTTGAGCAGGGTGCCAAGGATACGCACGAAGGCCATGGTGGTGGAGATCTCGCGCTCCCCGGTGCCTTTGAGCTGCGCGTCGAGGATCGACAGCGGCGGGATCTGCAGCGGCTCGACCTTGGCCTGGCGCGCGGGCACGTGCCCACCCAGGGCGTCACGGCGGCTGCGCAGGTAGCGGGCCTCGGCGCTGTCGTCCTTGGGCCGCAGGTAGGGCATGTCGCCCAGTTGGTCGTCGGTCAGCTCCAGGCCGAAACGGTCGCGGAACGCCTTGACCGCGTCGGCGCCCATCTTCTTGAGCTGATGGTTGATGTTCTGCCCTTCGCCCGCCTCGCCCATGCCGAAGCCCTTGACGGTCTTGGCCAGGATCACCGTAGGGCGGCCCGTGTGACGGACGGCGGCGGCGTAGGCGTTGTACACCTTGACCGGGTCGTGACCGCCACGGGCGAGCTTCCAGATCTGTTCGTCGCTGAGGTCGCTGACCAGCTCCAGCAGCTCAGGGTACTTACCGAAGAACTGCTCGCGGACGTAAGCACCGTTCTGCGACTTGTAGGTCTGGTACTCGCCGTCGACGCACTCCATCATGCGCTGGCGCAGCAGTCCGGTCTTGTCCTTGGCCAGCAGTGCATCCCAGCCACTGCCCCAGATCACCTTGATCACGTTCCAGCCGGCGGCCCGGTACAGGCTTTCGAACTCCTGAATGACCTTGCCGTTGCCACGCACCGGACCGTCCAGGCGCTGCAGGTTGCAGTTGACCACGAAGATCAGGTTGTCGAGCTTCTCGCGCCCGGCCAGGGAGATTGCCGCCAGCGACTCGGGCTGGTCCATCTCGCCATCGCCGAGGAAGGCCCAGACCTTGCGGCCCTGGTGCTCCTTGAGGCCGCGGTTTTCCAGGTAGCGCATGAAGCGCGCCTGGTAGGCGGCGGTGATCGGCCCCAGGCCCATGGAAACGGTAGGGAACTGCCAGAAGTCCGGCATCAGGCGCGGATGCGGGTAGGACGAGATGCCGTCGCGGTCCGTCTCGCGGCGGAAGTTGTCCAGTTGCTCCTCGCTCAAGCGGCCTTCGGTGTAGGCGCGCCCGTAGATGCCTGGGGCGGAGTGGCCCTGGATGTACACCATGTCGCCCGCGAACTGCTCGGTGCGTCCACGGAAGAAGTGATCGAAACCGACGTCGTAAAGCACGGCGGCCGAGGCATAGGTGGCGATGTGGCCGCCGACGCCCGAGTGCTTGCCGGCGCGCAACACCATGGTCAGGGCGTTCCAGCGGATGTAGGCGTTCAGACGGGTTTCCACGCCCAGGTCGCCGGGGTACGGCAGCTCACGCTCGGGCGCGATGCTGTTGATGTAGGGGGTGGTGACCCGCCCGTGGAAATCGCCGTGCAGGGAGACGTCGAAATCGAGCAGCTGGTCGATGAGGAAGTGGGCCCTTGGCCGTCCCTCGACTTCCACCACCGATGCGATCGAGTCGATCCATTCGCGGGTTTCCTGGGGGTCTTCATCGCGAAGCGGGTAGCTCTGCGCCATCGGTCACTCTCCTTGTCTGGCAGCGGCGAATCGTTGTGCGGCTCGCCCTTAGTTGCACTTGCAATTGAATCTATCCTTATCTGCGTTATGATTGCAACTGCAATGAACGCTCGGCATTTCGGAGACCGCATGCCCCCCTCGCCTGACCTCTGGTACAACTTCATCCGCGCACACCGTTGCCTGATCCGCGAGATCGAACGCCGTCTGGCCGAGGACAAACTGCCGCCCTACGCCTGGTACGACGCACTGTGGGGCATCGAAAGCGGCCCGGAAGGCAGCCGGCGCATGCACGAACTGGCCGATGTGATGGCCATCGAGCGCTACAACCTCACCCGGCTGGTCGACCGTCTGGAAAAGGACGGTCTGGTGACGCGGGAAAAGGCCACCGACGACGGGCGTGGTGCCATCGCGCGCATCACCGACACAGGCCGGACCCTGCGCGCGCGGATGTGGGGTGTCTACAAGCAGGCGGTCGACGAACTGTTCCTGAGCGAGTTCGACGAGGCGCAGCGCGACACCGTGGCCTTGGCGCTGGAGCGCGCCATCGGCAATGCGCGCGCCAGTCGCCAGCGCCCTCACCCGAGCCGGTAGGCCTTCAGCGCCTCGGCCACGCGCCGTTCGCCGATCACGCCCTGCCCGCGCAGGGCGGTCACCACGATCCAGTGCCGGTCGAGCCGCTGCCCTGGTTCCAGGTTGTCGCTGCTCAGGGCCGTCGACATCCCTTCCCGCAAGCTCACCTAAAGGAGAGTGCGTCGGGTCCTCAAGCCCGACGCTTCGGGCAGGCGCGCCTGCTAGCCGGCGGCGTCAACTGTCCTCCGGGGGCAGCGTGAAGGCCGTCGCCGCCAGTGCCCTCAACTGATCTTTCTCCCGCTGCAGCACCAGGGATCGCTCGGCATGGGCCAACAGCAGGTCGGCCTGTCGGGCGCAGGCTGCCTTGAACAGGGACGGGTTGATCTGCGACAGGCTGATCAGCGCCTTCAGCAGGCGCAGGTCGATTTCCAGCAAGCCGCCACCGTCGCGGCTCAGCGGCGCGAAGAAGTCATCGAACAGGTCATCGACGTGCAGGCCGCGCACGTGCACCTGATCGCACCCTGGCGCCTTCTGCTCCGTCAGCGCCTGGGGCTTGCCCCAGCAGGCCAGGGTCCTAACCCCGCGGCCGATCACGTCGATGGCCGTGCCGGGGTCGTTGGTGGCGGACGACAGCGCACGCGAGGCGATCTCCGACAGCACCGAAATGCCGAAGCGTGGGTCATGCTCGAACGTGCGGCGAAGGCCGATGGTCAGGGTAGCGCGTATGCGCTCCACGGTCTTTTCATCGTCCCACATGGCCGCGCCGTCCAAGGGCACCAGACGAGCCAGGGGCAGGCCTTCGTGGACGAAGCTGCCCGGCAGCACCTCCAGGTAGATCCGCAGGCCCTTGTCCAGGGCGAGGGCGCCCAGGGCCTGCACGTCGATGTGCTGCACGTAGCCGGTCTGAAGGCTGGCCAGGGAACGGGCCGTGGCCGGTACCACCAGCTCGGCGGGGTACGCCACTGCCCCCAGGTACGGCCAGCGGGCACGCTGGCCGAGCGAATGCATGGCCGCCGCCTCGACCCGGTCGATGGTCTCGCCGACCCGGCCGAGCTTGGACAGGTGGTCGATCCAGCGCAGCAGGGTGTAGACGATCAGCAGGATCACCGCCAGGGTCACCACGAACAGCAGCGCCCTTCCCTGCGAACCATACACACCGGTGCTCAGGGCGATGATGCCGACCAGGCTGAAGAGGAACGAGCCGATGAAGGTGGCCAGCGCGTTCTGGGTGGCGCTGTCCTCCATGATCAGAGTGGTGGCGCGTGGGGTCACGCCGCTGCTGGCAGCGCTGTAGGCGCTGACCATGGTGCTCAGCGAGAAGGTGGTCACCGCGAGCATGCTCGAGGCGATGATGCCGAGGATCTTGTCCACCGCATCGGCCCCGATGCGCGTGGGCAGCGAGGCCGGGATCAGGTCCTTGAAGACCACCGCCAGCAGGGCCGTGACCACGCCCAGCAGCGAGAACAGGGTCGCCCTGAACCACAACCGCTTGGTGAATCGACTCAGTATCCAGCGCCAACGGGCAATCATGCAGGCATCTCCAGGAACCTCGGTTGCTCGATTGAACCGTGCGCTGGCCGTTTCGTTCACTCCCGTGGGCCGAGCGTTTGCATCGGTCGGCGCTGCGCCTTTATCATCGCCGCGGGTGCGTCGCGGCATGGGGCCGAGCGCAGGTTAAAGTTGACACGTTGGTCGGGCCGCCAATGGAGACTTGCCGTGTCCGATCGAAACCCGACCCCGCCGCCGATTCCGCGCCCGCAGATCCTCACCGAGCGCGCCCTGTCGGCCGTGGAACGCTTCTTCCACATCGAGGCCGTCAGCGGCATCGTCCTGCTGCTGGCCGCCATCGCCGCACTGATCTGGGCCAACAGCCCGGCCGCCGACAGCTACGAGCACTTCTGGCACATGCCGCTGACCCTGGGCCTGGGCAGCTATTCGGTCTCGCCGTCGCTGCACTTTCTGGTCAACGACGGGCTGATGACCATCTTCTTCCTGGTCGTCGGCGCGGAGATCCGTCAGGAGATCAAGGATGGCGCCCTGGCCAACCTGCGCCTGGCGACCCTGCCGCTCGGCGCCGCCCTGGGCGGGGTGCTGATGCCCGCCGCACTCTACCTGGCGTTCAACCACGGCAATGTGGCCAGCACCGGCTGGGCCGTGCCCACCGCGACCGACATCGCCTTCGCCGTCGGCGTGCTGGCCCTGCTGGGCAAGTCGATCCCCAGCGGCGTGCGGGTGCTGCTGCTGGCCCTGGCGATCATCGATGACATCGTCGCGATCCTGATCATCGCGGTGTTCTACACCGCCAGCCTGGACTACCTCGGCCTGGTCGTCGCGGCCGTGGGCGTGCTGCTGGTCCTGTTGCTGCAGCGCATGGGGGTGGGCAAGGCCTACGCCTACATCCTGCCGGGCGCCATCGTCTGGTTCGGCCTGCTCAAGACCGGCGTGCACCCGACCCTGGCCGGTGTCTTGCTCGGCCTGATGACCCCGGTCACTTCCAAGCCGATGACCGAACGTCCGCTCGACACCCTCCAGCGCACGCTGCACGAGCTGGTCGACCGCTTCTCGCACCGAGGCGCCGACCCGCAGGCCGTCGCCGAGCCCCTGAAACAGCTGCGTCACGCCCAGCGTGAGGTGCTGCCGCCGGTGCAGCGCGTACAGATGGGCCTGCACCCCTGGGTGGCCTACGTCATCATGCCGCTGTTCGCTCTGGCCAATGCCGGCGTCAGCCTGTCGGGCGTCGACCTCAGCGAGTCGGTGTCGCAGCACGTCTTCCTCGGCGTGCTGCTGGCCTTGGTGCTGGGCAAGCCGCTGGGCGTGCTGCTCGCCAGCGTCGTGCTGGTCAAACTGAAGGTCTGCGCGCTGCCCGAGGGCGTGACCTGGAGGGGCGTGACCCTGGTCGGCCTGCTGGCGGGGATCGGCTTCACCATGTCGATCTTCATCGCCGCCCTGGCCTTCGCCGACCCAGCCCTGCTGTCGGCGGCCAAGCTCAGTGTGCTTGCGGCCTCGACCCTGGCCGCCGTATTGGGTGTGTGCTGGGGCAAGGCCACGTTCGGCAAGGCCTACGTCGCTCAGCGAACCGCGGTGTAATGGTCGGCGTCTAGCGGCTCCTTCTGGAAAGAGTCGTTGGGCGCCTTGCCGTTTTCCGACAGCGCGACTGCGCAGGCATCAACGAAACGGGGAAGCTCGCGTATCATGCGCGGCACTGCGCAGGCCTGGACCTGCCGCCCCTCCGATCGATGAGCCGCCCCCCATGAACCGTCAGAAAAAGCTCCAGCAATTGTTCAAGGCGAACGCCAAGAAGGCCAGTGCCAAGCTCGCGCCACGCAACAGGAACCCCTATGTCAGCAAGGCCGACCGGGCGAAGGCCGCCGAAGAAGCGGCGCAGGCTTCGGTTGAACCGAGCGCGCCTGCGCCTGACCTGCACGACTGAGGCGCCGGGCCAGTGCCGACGGCTTCGGCACCCGCCCTCGCCCGTCGTCAGCCGACGTGATGCACCGGCGCCTGCCCGTACACGGGTGTCGCCAGCCCCTCGAAGCGAGCTTTGAGCTGCAGCGCCAGGTACAGCGAGTAGTGCCGTGACTGGTGCAGGTTGCCGCCGTGGAACCACAGGTTGTCCTGCTGGGTCGGCTTCCACATGTTGCGCAGTTCGCCTTCGTACGGCCCCGGGTCCATGGTAGTGCCGGAGCCCAACCCCCAACAGCGCCCGACCTTGTCGGCCACTTCGGGCGAGATCAGCTTGGCCGCCCAGCCGTTCATCGAGCCGTAGCCGGTGGCGTAGACGATCAGGTCGGCCGGCAGGCGGCTGCCGTCGGTCAGCACCACCGCATCGGCCTCGATGCGCTCGATGCCCAGGCCCGGCGCGCTCTTGAGGCGGATGGTGCCATCGGCGATCAGCTCCGATGCCCCGACATCGATGTAGTAACCCGAACCCCGGCGCACGTACTTCAGGAACAGGCCCGACTCGTCGTCGCCGAAATCGAGCATGAAACCGGCCTTTTCCAAGCGTTCGTAGAACGCCTGGTCGCGCGTCTTGATCGCCTCGAACAAGGGCCGGTGGAAGCTGGGCATGACCTTGTAGGGGATCGAGGCGAACAGCATGTCGGCCTTATCGGTGGTCAGGCCGGCAGCCACGGCATCTTCCGAGTACAGCCCGCCGAAGACCAGCTCCATCAGGCTGTCCGAGCGCACGATATGGGTCGAGGAACGCTGCACCATGGTCACCTCGGCGCCGTTCTCGACCAGGTCGGCGCAGATGTCGTGGGCCGAGTTGTTCGAGCCGATCACCACGGCACGCTTGCCGCGCCAGGCGTCACCACCGGGATGGCGGCTGGAGTGGTGCTGCTGGCCGGCGAAGGTGTCGGCACCGGGGAAACGCGGCACGTTCGGCACCCCCGACATGCCGGTGGCGAGGATCAGCTGGGTCGGACGCAGCACCCGACGTTCCCCGTCGCGCTCGACCTCCACCGACCAGGTGCCGGTGTGGTCGTCGAAGCTGGCGCCGAGGCATTCGGTGCGGGTCCAGTAGTTGAGCTCCATGACCTTGCTGTACATCTCCAGCCAGTCGCCGATCTGGTCCTTGGGCGTGAAGATTGGCCAATGCTCCGGGAAAGGCAGGTACGGCATGTGGTCGTACCAGACCGGGTCGTGCAGGCACAGCGACTTGTAGCGGCTGCGCCACTGATCGCCGGGGCGCTCGGCCTTGTCGATGATCAGGGTCGGCACGCCGAGCCGCTTGAGCCGCGCGGCCAGGCCCAGACCACCCTGGCCGCCGCCGACGATCAGGCAATAGGGCTGGGTGGTGATGCCCAGCGAGGCTTCTTCGTCGCGACGGCGCTCGAGCCAGTTGCGCCGGTCGGCGTGGCCGTGGCCATGGTTCGCGCCCAGGGGGCGACGGCGGCCGGTGGGCTCTTCGAAGCCTTTGAGTTCGCGCATGGCGGTGAGCAGCGTCCAGCACAGGCCGTCCTTGAGGCGGACATAGCCTTTGCCGCGGGCGACGTCGGACTCCAGGCTGATCCAGCCTTCGAGCACGCCATTCTCCTGCTTGGCCTCGCCTTCGAGTGTCCAGTGCTGAGGCTGCGTGAGGTCCAGGCGTGCCTCGAGCATCTCGCGGATGGCCGGCTTGCCTTCGAGGGTCACCAGGTTCCAGCTGAACAGCAGCAGGTCGCGCCAGTGGCATTCATCGCCGAACAGCGCGAGCGCGCCGTCCAGGTCACGTTGGGTGAGGCGATCGTTCAGGCGGGCGACCCAGTCCGCCAGTGCGGTGGTCGGGGTGTGCAAGGGGGTGTCGAGGGCGACGTTCATTGGGGGCTTCTCCCTGATTGTTGTTGTCGTGGCGCAGGAGCTGGAGCAAAGGTCGGGCCAGCTCGCCGCAGCCCGCGTCGCAGAGCCTTCGCGCCCCCAGGAAGCCGCACCTGTCTCGTCACAGGCGCCCAGGACTGTCACGTTCGCGTGAAAGGTCGATGACAGAGTGTCACCCCAGGGCCCGGCAGAAGGAGGCGAACTTGGCTAAGCTGCGAGCAGACCGGTATCAGCGACTTGCGGAGCCCCCTGCCCATGACCTCTGCCTCGATCGACACCCATGCCCAGCACGTGCTGCAAGCCATCCAGGGCGACCCCAGCGCGCCTGGCCTGCTGGCCGATGCCGCCATCACGCGCTCGTGGCGGCGCTGCCTGGACCAGCACCACCTCGACCCTGCCAGCCCCCGCGCACCGAACGTGCTCGAACGGCCGCGCCTGCAGGACCACCGCGCTCCACTCGACGCCGTCATGGACGTCGCGCGCTGGCAGATGCACAGCCTGCACCAGCAGCTGGGTGAAGCCGACCAGGTGGTGCTGTTGACCGACGCCCAGGGCGTGGTGATCGACAGCGTGTACCGCGACGCCGAACGGGCGGCCTTCCGGCGCGCCGGGTTGTGGCTGGGCGCGGTCTGGCGCGAAGACTGCGAAGGCACCAATGGCGTCGGCACCTGCCTGGTCGAGCGACGACAGGTGAACATCCGCCGCGACGAGCACTTCCGCGGTCGCCATGCCGGCCTGAGTTGCTCGGCCAGCCCGATCTTCGACCCTCAAGGCAAGCTGCTGGCGGTGCTCAACCTCTCCAGCGCCGGGCCAGGCCGGGATGCCCAGCAGGCGCAACACGCCATGGCCCTGACCCACCTGTCGGCCAAGCTGATCGAAAGCTGCTTCTTCCTCGGCCACGACCCCCAGGGCTACCTGCTGCGCCTGCACCCGGACGCCCGCTTCGTCGGGCTGCTCGGCGAAGGGCTGGTCGGTGTCGACGACACCGCCTGCATCCGCTCGATCAACCAGGCTGCGCTGGACCTGCTGGGCCTGACGCGCGAGCAGGCCATGGGCTGTCGCCTGGCGACCCTGCTCGCCACCCCCGTCGACCACCTGCTCGGCCAGGCCTGTGCGCAACCGGGGCTGGCCCTGCCCGTGCGCCTGGCGGACGGACGAACCTTCCATGCCCAGGTGCGCGCGCCGCTCGCGCCGCACCCTCGGCCTGTCCCGGCACCGACCAGGCCTGCCGTCGGCGATACTCACCTGTGCCTGGCAGACCCACGCCTGCAACGCAGCCTGGCGCGGGCCGTGCGAGTGCTGGAGCGCGACGTGCCGGTCTTCCTGCATGGCGAGACCGGCACCGGCAAGGAAGCCTTCGCCACCGCCCTGCACCGCGCCAGCACGCGTGCCGGCCAGCCCCTGGTGGCAATCAACTGCGCGGCCATCCCCGAGACCCTCATCGAGAGCGAGCTGTTCGGCTACCGCGGCGGCAGCTTCACCGGCGCGCGCAAGGAAGGCAGGGTCGGCAAGCTCGAACAGGCCCACGGCGGCGTGCTGTTTCTCGACGAGATCGGCGACATGCCCCTGGCGTTGCAGACCCGTCTGTTGCGCGTGCTCGAAGAGCGCCAGGTGGTCCCCCTGGGCAGCGCGACCGCGCGCCCGCTGGATGTGCGGGTGGTCAGCGCCAGTCACCAGGACCTGCGCGAGCGCGTGGCGGACGGGCGTTTTCGCGAAGACTTGTACTACCGCCTGTGCGGCTTCAGCGTGACCCTGCCCCCCTTGCGCGAGCGCACGGACAAGGGCCCCTTGTTCGACCACTTGTGGCAGACCGAGACCCGGCACGAGGCGATACGCCTGGACACCGGCGTGAAGGAACGCCTGCTGGCCCATGACTGGCCCGGCAATGTGCGACAGCTGCGCACCTGCCTGAAGACGCTGGCGGCGTTGGCGCTCGACGGGCGGGTGAGCCTGGAGGATGTGGCGGAGGTGCTGCCCGAGGTGATGGCGCCCGAGGTAGCGGAAGACGACCCGCTAGGACGCTCCGAGCGCGATACCCTGCTGAGGCTGATCGAGGCGGAGCGCTGGCACATCGGCCGCGTGGCCACCCGCCTGGGCCTGAGCCGCAACACGGTCTATCGCAAGCTGCGTCAGCATGGGATAAGCCGGCAGTTCGGTGTCGGCGACACGGATCGTGGAGGTCAGGCGAATGACATGGATCGTTCGTCCGGCTTGCGTGAATGAGGTGGAGAGGGGCCTGTCCATGAAAATAGCGGCGTGCTCACCGGCCCCATCGCGGGCAAGCCCCCCACAGACCGCGATAGCCTGCAACGCCACGGTGTGACTACGGGTGTGGGAGCGGCCCCTGTGCCGCGATTGGGTCCGCCAGGGCCCACATTAGCACTTGGCAAAAGCCATAGAATCTCCCAAAGGGTGCTTGCACAGCCATGCCTACATCGACGGACTAAAGAGATCTGGGTGAGAGCTGGCTTGCCAGCGATGACGACCTCCCCGTCACCGCGCCCCTCTCCATTCAACTCGAATACCGCATCACTCAAACACAACAGCCATCACACCGAGCAGTGTGGGAGCTGGCTTGCCAGCGATGACGGCCTTCCCGTCACCGCACTCCTCTTCGTTCAACCCGAATACGGCATCACTCAAACACAACAGCCAGTACACCGAGTGTGGGAGCTGGCTTGCCAGCGATGACGGCCTTCCCGTCACCGCATTCCTCTCCGTTCAGCGTCGGCGCTCTAGCGCATCAACAACCAAACCACAACGGCCACGACAATCACTCCCAGCCCAATCGCCCACTGAGGCAACCCCTTCCCCTGAGGCGGTGCCTGAACCTGCGCCTGCGCATGCCCCGGTCTTCCTGCCTGAGTAGACGCCTCCACCTCCTGTTCAGACCGCACCTGTGCCGCCTTCACCTCGACCGGCGCCTCCTCCCCGTTCAGCAACCGCACCACCCGCGGCCACCTCGCCTGTTCTGCCAGCTGCAACGGCGTCTGCCCCGCCGCAGTGCGTGCGCAGGCATCCGCCCCATGCCGTAGCAGAGCACTTACCATGGGCGCATTACCCGCCAACGCCTCCCGGTGCAACAGCGACCAACCTGCCTCATCGACGTCGGTCACCGCGCCCGGGTGCTCGCGCAGCATGTCGTCCATGCTCGCGCTCATGTTCACGGCCATGGGGTGATCGCCCTCCTCCAACCGTTTCAGCGCTTCCCGATCAGCGGGCGTGTCCAGCGCCCTCGACAACCGCACACGCGGCTGCCCTTCCGGCATCATCGTCAACTCCACGACGCCAGGCGGCCCGAACTCCAGCCCCCACGCCGCATCGTGTTCGGCACGCTCGTCATCCGCCATCTGGCTACGCATCGCATCGACGGTGAAGCCGCCGAACACCACCTCGCCGCAGACATACATCCAGTCGTTGAGCGCCGCGAGCGGCAGCGTCACCCGTTCGGAAGCATCGAAGCCTGTGGCCCACTCCGGTTCGTTGAGCAGCATGCCGCTGATGGAGGCGCCATCGAAGTCGACCTCGTGCAGCCACATGTTCTCGACCGACGGCAGGTTGGGGTCGTCACTGTGAACGGGGAACGACATCTTCACGGCGGCCAGGCTCAGGCCCTTGACGATCCGGCGCGACTCCCAGGAGAGCTCGCGCCAGAAGAACTTGAAGGTGGCCTGGGCGTTGGCGACGGCGGCCTGCAGGGCTGGGCTGTCGCCGCTGGTGGTGTAGATGGTTTGTTCGGTCATGGGGGACATCCGTGTAGGTTGGACAGTGGGTGGAAATGTAGTCGGACCAGGGATTGGGGAGTGGGTTCTTGATTGTGGAGCGGGTTGTGGTCGGTAACGCGCGTTCAGTCGTTCTCAGACGTCAGGGCACGATCGATGCAGCCACGCTGTACGGGTACGCGATTCAAAGCTTAACCATCGCCTCCCCAACGCTTTCAGTGAAGAATGTCTCAGAGCGTTGAGGATGATGGTCTTTTCGACTCTGACTTCAGCATCATGCATCCTTAAAGGTACTGCCACCGGGGGATGACGGCGTCGTCATGCCTGGCCCTGCATACGCATCACTATTGCTGCAGGTAACGGTCTACCAACGCATAGCCTGATACTGACAGCAGCGGATAGGCGCGGTACTCATCCAGCGCCAGAATCCGAACAGGGAACCCGTTTCGATAAAGCGTCCCAGCCATATTGAACTCCAGCACCTGGTACGCCTCACTCAGGGTGCCACTTCGCAGCTTGGCCCACTCTCCCGTCAACAGCTTCTTGACGGCGGTGAGATGACCGTGAACTCGCCCCTGTGTTCCTTGAAGGTCATGTACGGTTTGTTATCAACTGCCGAAGGCTGCCCCACTGACCTGACGATAAATGCGAAGATGTTTTTGAACTCACGTTCCGCACTGTCAGTGCCCATCCACACTATCTGCGCCACCGCACGTCGCCCATCCTCCATTGGAATGACGAACTCATCGCCTGGGCAAAAGCTGGGCTTGTCTTTCATGGAAGCGTCCTTTCAGCGTCACATTGCATGGCTTACAACCTACTCAGATTGTCGTATGTTGTATAGATCATGCAAATCTATGCCCCTATTGATCTGCGCATTGACATTACCTTCATATGGAAGAACCAATTCTTCCTTGTCAGGCCCATTCTCGATAGCCCTCACATGTCCACACCCACTCTACTCCTCCTCATCCAGCTCATCCACCCGTAGAGATTCACAAAACTCATCGAATGAGTGAGAAAGAAGCTTTTGGGCAGCCACGTGATTAACTGCCATTTCAACATCAGGCTGAAACACATCAACGGCAAAATATACTATTTCTCCAGATGCCTTCTCGAAACATATAAAATTGCCAGCCTCATCCAAGGCAAACGGTAAAATATGATCAGGGATGACCTTCCTGTGCCGCATGGCAAGTATGAAACCGACCAGGTGAGACATATCGCCATCAAACATACGACTTCCAGCCCTTAACGGCTTGAAATATGCAATTACGATGGGCTCATAGTAAACATCCTCATTCCAAACCGTGCGATTCGGGACGCCTCCATTTGATGCAAGGTACAGGTCCTTGAATGCGATAGGGAAAGTGAAATCTAGAATTTTTTCAATTTCGGTTACAGCCGACAATTCAACAGGTGCATCGCCCTCAGATAAAAACAATGTATTTCTACTCATTTAGCCACCTATTGACGGTTTCTGCATAGACTGACCTGTAGACAATCCATCTCTCAAAAAGTGGCAGCGGCTATCAGAAAGCCATGCTCAGTTCGACCCAAATAAATACTTCTCGATTCCTTGTAGACGTCCCTATGAATCATCCTATGGCCTGCATACCTCGCATGAGGGGGATCTCCACACACGCACTCTGCACCTTTACCAGCGGAGGCTCACAGGCGTGTCACCACTATCATTCCCACTGTCACGGCTTGGTCGAGCGCAGCAGACTAGAGCTTTTAGAGAGAGAACTCCTCAGAAAGATGAGGCGATTCACCTGCATGTCCCTTGACTTCCAGAAACTGCCATGCGCAATAGAATGTTCGGCCCCTTCGGATGCTGATATACTACGCCTGCTTCTCTGTAACGGTGCTGGCTCTCAGCTGGGCGAATATGTGAGATAAAAATTCCAAGACGCGAGACAACTCACATAACCTTTAAAAAATAATTATCTTCGCCTACCCTAGCAACTCACCACTGCCTCCCGTTACAACCACCCTTACTAATGCTAGGGCTCAAACCTTAAGCCACGAACCGAGCGACTTTCAAAAATTGACCTCACTCGCTCCTTGACAACGATTACAGTAAAATCCTCTTCAGCCCTAACCACATCATCTGAAAGCTCTAAGCTTTCATCCAATACAATTTTACTAAACCAACTGGGGCCGTCTGGCATTGTGCTAATCAGAGGCTCACTCACAGACTTTTCCAGATCCAAAGCTCGTGACGACCCTATGACATTAAATATTTTATACCCTGGTAACGATGTATTACCCAGAATCAAACTTGCCTCCAAAAACTCCACGCCTGAAATATTCTCCTCAACCATTATATTGTAGAGCCTAGGCGATATTAAACCAGGACCATCACTAAAGAAAAAGTCATACGACAGCAACCGGGATGCGCTTATTTTCTTAGAGTCCTCAAAAGATGCTTTTACCTCTCCTTCTATGGGCACGCCCATACTGAAAATTCCGTGATCTTCGCCAGAGAGTAGGTGCATTTTCAGCCAGTAGCTTTCCGGATAATTTCTTGAAATCGTCAATACAAAATTTCTAGTCAAACACCCTCCTTCTCATGAATTAAATACACACACCTCATGGCAATCTTTTACCCAATGAACCTTTGGCAGGTCTTGATCTCCAAGACAACAAAACACCTAGCTCCCCTAGGTATTTATTAACACACTCGAGAGCCTCTTCTTTTACAGACCACAACCATCGCTCCTTACCAGCTCTTTCCAAACTTCCAATCTTTTTGTTTTGCTCGATCCACTCCTCTAGCGACCCGTCTTTCACCCGCAATAATAAGTGCTCCTTGCTCAGCACATTCAAAGGATAAATCATTCTTAGATGCGCACTCACACCCTCATCTTTGCAATTACTAGCTCTCCTCACTAGGCTTTTAAACTTGGTCGTCTCCTCAAAATCATAAAGCTTTATAAGATCGTGTACTGATCCATAACTAAAAGCCTTTGAAACACTCCCGCAACCATATCCAATCCCGTAACCACACTTATCTACCAACTGCGAACCTTTTAAAAACTTAACTGCTAGCTCGAACGCTTTTTCAGGCTCGAGCGCTACTTGAACGTCAATATGGGGAAAATTACCAAATTCATTAGTACTATAGCCATACGATGCCACCCATGGATCAATATCGCCATTTTTATGGTAAATCCTAAATGCAGATACATCACCCGACCTTATTTTTTCTTCTAGCGTATCGACATGCACTTCCACCACATCGTGATCACCATCATGATCCCCCTGGGCTAAATATATGTAATAACAGGCTGACTTGACTTCAAGGCCGAACATCGAAAATAAAGAAACCCCCTCCTTTAAGGCAAGTTCTGGGGATAAGCCGCCAATACCGTAAAAAGCCAAGCCTAAGCAGCCGCTCATAGCACCTCCAAAATCAAGTCATCCAGAATCATTTCCCTCCCTGCTACAAGAAGCGCCTCTGCTCGGCCACTCCGTCGACCTCGGCGTGCTTGCAAACTCGCCGGACCAAGCTGTCATAGCGGTATTGCCCAGTCGCCGTCAGCACCAGCCACAAACCTCTCGGCTTTGACCAACCGATTCTCACAATCGTACTCAAACCGCTGCTCCGTGACAGGTCCCGAGAATTTCTCGATCAGGTTGCCCACGCATCGTGTCGATACTCGCAGTTGCGCCACTTGGCGATCCGGTTGTCGGTAACCCTGGCAAACTGCCGCGCGTTGAAATACAACCGGTTGCCTGCCGCGTCGTAGCGGAATTCTTCACTGCTGAGAATCGAACCTGTACCACGACTGTGCAACTGCCCGTTGGCCTGATAGCTATACCGCGTCTCACCCCGCAGCTTGTCCAGCGTACGCACCAACTCTCCCGCTGGGTCGTACTCGTAACGGCGATGGATCGGATTGTAGCGGTGCTCCACATACAGCTCCGTATGGATCCCCGCATTATGCACCTGCGACAGCTTGTTGGCAGGCAGCGTCGAGGCGTACTGCCAGGCCTTGCGGCCCATGGCGTCGTAGCCAAAGAGCTGGTGAGCTTGCCTTGTGTTCGATATACCTCGCGGTGCAGATCATCACGCTCGATGTCGCTGATGACCTGCCCATCCAGGTTGATCTAGTGCAGAGGACCACTGCCGTAGTACAGGTGATTGACCTCGCCTATCGGACAAAATCAGCGCGGTAGTCTTATCGAGCGAACCATACGCGTCTGTTAGCGTGTCGCCAGACGTAAATCCATAGTCCGCCTGCCCAGTGCATTGTAGATGTATGCCAGTATCTGGACAGGATGTACATACTGGCATACCATATTAAAGATCAATTTTTGAACAAGATCAATTATTACATGCCGTCTAGCTCTTCGAAAAACGCAACACCCTTAAGCTGCGCACTGCTTAATAGCTGAGCTAGATTGTCGCTAACAATAATTCTAGCGCGATCTTCTTCCGCAAGGAACATTTCATGCTTTGGACTGCTACTCAACAAGCTAATGCGCTCAAAATTTTTCGGCCCCTCAGGCATCGACCTCAATAGCGGACCATAAATACATTTATCCATATCAAAAGCTTTGTCGATATTTAAAATATTTACCACATAATAACCGGAACGATTCTCCCCATTAATAAAAATCTTTGCAGGCACCAACTGAACATCAGCACGACAAGCTTGATCAAGAACCTGTGCAAACTTCTCCGTGATGACATCAGGCCCATCACTTGAAAGGAAATCATACTTTGAAAAAGAAGAAATACTGACACGGCCTTTTAAATGAAATTGCAAGGCTTTAGAGGTACACTCATACCGCTGTCCTCCCGAAAATTCAAAATAATCCGGATTTACTTCCCGATCGTACTTCAGCCAATATTTCTCAGGATAATCATCTGAACCCATTAAGATCTTCATCCACATGTAACCCTTATCGATTTTTTATTCAACATGATGACTCCCCTTCGTAACTTTTGCCGATTTTTGCTAATTAATTCCTCGACAGCCAAGCGGTACTGATCGGCTGTCCAATTATGTTGACCCCCGATGGCATGGATCTTGTCAAGGCCTTGTCTAACCTCTGTATTATATACACGATGTGAGCCGCGATGGATCGTTCTCACTTCGTGAAACTCGGGCGACGTGGGCAAATATATAACATTTTTCAAGTTGTGAATATTGATGCCAGATGCTAAAAATGCAGGATGTGTCGCTAGCTGTTGCGGTATTATGTGATGCTTTTGAAACCCAGCGATACTGGGCATGGTGTTATACGTCAACAATCCTAATGGATCTATCCAAGCCATTGGATTAGGCGCATATCTGTAAAGATTTACCCCTCCCTCAGTGCCTATTGGATCTTGACAAACATAACGTCCTATTACTGCATCATAGCAGCGAAATCCGTTATAGTAGAGCCCACTTTCAATATCTGAATATTGTCCCTGAAACCGCAAATTCTGCTCAACCGCTTGGACTATAAACTGCTCCACGTGCCCCCAAGCGCGATACGTCACTTGCCATACTACTTCCCCATCAGCATTGGTCAGTTCCAATGGCGTTCCAATCTGATCGGTATGGAAATAGTAAACCTGCCGCCCTCCAGCTTCGTCATCGTCTATACGTGCCAACGGCGCATAGCTGTTCGGCTCGTACATGTACAGCCGATCCGTCTCTGCCGTCTGCTCACGCAACATGCGCAGCCCCTGCCACAAGAAACGCCTCTGCTCGATCACTCCATCAACCTCGGCATGCTTGCAAACTCGCCGGCCCAAGCTGTCATAGCAGTATTGTCCAGTCGCCGTCAGCTTACCTGCCACAAAGGTCTCGGCCTTGACCAACCGATTCTCGCAGTCGTACTCAAATCGCTGCTCCGTAGCAGGCCCCGAGAACTTCTCGATCAGGTTGCCCCACGCATCGTACCGATACTCGCAGTTGCGCCACTTGGCGATCCGGTTGTCCGTGACCCTGGCAAACTGCCGCGCACTGAAATCCAACCGGTTACCTGCCGCGTCGTAGCGGAACTCTTCACTGGTGAGGATCGACCCCGTATCACGGCTGCGCAACTGCCCGTTGGCCTGATAGGTGTACCGCGTCTCACCGCGCAGCTTGTCCAGCGTACGTACCAACTCCCCCGCCGGGTCATACTCGTAACGGCGATGAATCGGGTTGTAGCGGTGCTCCACGTACAGCTCCGTATGGATCCCCGCATTGTGCACCTGCGACAGCTTGTCGGCAGGCAGCGTCGAGGCGTACTGCCAGGCTTTGCGGCCCATGGCGTCGTAGCCGAAGCAACTGGTGAGCTTGCCTTGGGTGCGGTACACCTCGCGGTGCAGGTCGTCACGCTCGATGTCGCTGATGACCTGCCCATCCAGGTTGATCTGGTGCAGGTGGCCACTGCCGTAGTACAGGTGATTGACCTTGCGTCCATCGGGCAAGGTCAGCGTGGTCAGGTTGTCCAGCGGGTCATATTCATAACCTAGGGTGCCATCAGGCGTGATCTCCTGGGTCAGCCGCCCCAGGATGTCATACGCATACTCGAGCTTCTCCGGCAGGATACCCATCGTGCGCTTGGCACGCGGGGTGGGTTGGCGCTCGATGCTCAGCAGGCGGTCGCTGTCATCGTAGGTGTAGAAGTGCTGGCCGTCCGTATTGGTTCTGCTGATCAACCGGCCGATCGTGTCGCGCTCGAATTCAGTGTGCCGCTCCGGGCGCTCGCCATTTTCGCCATAACCGATCTCATCCAACCGGATAAGGTGGCCGCTCACGTTATAGGCAAAACGCCGCGTCAGGTTGTCTACCCGCACCTCTTCGCTCAGACGATCCGAAGCGTCGTAGGCGAAGCGGTAGCTGGCGTTGTTTTCGTTGACCAGCGCCGTCAGGCGGAGGGCTTTGTCATACTCGTAGCGTACCCATTCGCCATTGGCATCCTGGCGCGCACTCGGCAGGCCCCGGGCGGTGCGCTGAAGGCAGGTGGTCTGGCCCTTGCCGTCGGTATGGGTAAGGACTTGGCCCAATGCGTTGTAGGTAAAGGTTTCCTTGCTGCCATCAGGGTGTGCGATGCGCAGCACCTCACCATCGGGCTTGCGCTCGAGGCGGGTGGCGTTCTGCAGGGCATCAATGACTTCGACCAGATGCTGGCGCTCGTCATAGCGGTACCAAGTGCTCTTGCCCGAGCAGTCCTGGAAACGCTCGACCTGGGCGTAGCTGTTCCACCACAGGTATTTGGACTTGTGGGTGGGGTCGATGATGGTGTGCGGCAGACCGTCCGGGCTGTTCAGGTATTCGGTGACCTGCCCGAGCGGATCGGTCTCGGACAGCAGGGTGCCTTCGTCATTGTACTGCGCTTTCCACACACTGCCGTCGGGGAAGCGGGTCTCGGTGACCAGAGGCGTTCCCAGGTGATGCTTGTAGCGAATGCTGCGCCCCAGCGGATCGGTTTCTTCGACCAGGCGGGAGTACTCGTCGTACTTGAAGGCCAATCGATTGTCATCAGGCAAGGTGATGCCGATCAGGTTGCCAAACTCATCCATGTCCATGGCGTACCGCTCGCCGCCAAAGTCGCGACTGGCGATGACCCGGTTGTCCTTGTTATACCGAACCTCCAGCTCACGCCCCAGCACGTCGGTCGCCCAGCGCGTACGCGTGGCAAAGTCGTAGCGGAACTGGTAGTGCTCGCCATCCCCGGTCCAGTGCTCGACGACACGTGGTTTGCCGTCCAGCACTTCCCAGCGGTAGTCGCAGGTCAGGTCCAGCGCATTGGTGTGCTGGGTCATGAGCCTGTCGGTGTAGCTGAAGCGCCGCACCGTGTCGCCGTTGCGGTTGATCACGGCGTTCAGTTGGCCATGCTCGTCGTACCGGTAACGTACCAAGGTCTCGACGGCCATATTGTCGACCACACGTTTCACGTCGGTCAGGCGTCCCAGGGGATGATCGTAGTGCAGGTGCACACGGTGCGGCCCAGGCGCGACGATATCGGTCAGCCGACCCTCCGGCTCGCGAACGAAGTGCAGATAGTGCCCGAGCGCATTCTCGATCCGCTGTAGCGGCACAGGCGTGTCGTCATCAGGCACCTCGCCGAAATAGAAAAACACGTTATCCAGCGTCTGCACCAGGTAGTGCCCACCCTGTGTCCGCACTAGGTGAATGCTTTCGTGAGGGTGGTAGATGCTCTCGCCAGGGGCCAGATCGATGAAGGGCACCAGCCGGCCCTGGTTATCGGTCAGGTACACGAACCCGCCGCAGCGGCTCAGGTGTTGCTCCCACGGCAGCATCCAGCCCTGGCCCAGCACGCTGTCGACGGTCAGGTCGCTGGCGTAGAAGCGGGTCCATTCCAAGGGCATCATCCCCGGCAGCACGAAGTCGGTCTCGTCGACCAGCACCTTGCGGCCGGTGGACAGGTCCACGGGGTTGCCGAGGAAGCCGCCCACCACGCGTTCGATGGCTGGGCCGATGAGGTAGACGGTGGCCAGGTAGCTGGCAGCAATCGTCGCGCCGGTGCGCAGCGCGCAGGGCATCGCAGCCTTGAGGCCAGCCTGGATGCCCAGGCGGTAGACGGCGAACACCGAGCGCCCCATGCTGGCCATGACCATGAGGATATCGACGCCCACGCGCAGCGTGTTCGAGACCTCCTCCTCGACCGGCAGGTAGCGGTCGGTACCGCCGCCGATGAACACGTTGTTGGAGCCGCTGGCGATCCGTGAGCCGCAGGTGAGCTTGTCACCCCTGCGGGCGGCGGGCTGGCCATTGATGAAGACGTTGGTGGAGCCTTCGGCCACCCGTACGGTAGGCGGGTGTTTCTCGCACTTGGCCGTGCTGGCCGTGGCGAGCGCGGCGTTGCGTCCGTTGATGAACACGTCCGGTGAACAGCCGGGTCGCTCGATCTGTCCGCTGGGGGAGCTGGACAACGAGCCGAGGAATTCACCCGCCTGGGGCAACAGGCCGGCGACGATGCCGACCAGCAACAACCCCCCGAAGCCCAGGGTGCAGACACTGAAAGCAGCGTAGCTGGCCAGGGCCAGGCCGATGACGGCGCCGGTGAGAAACCCACCCAGCGCGCTGGTGTGTTCGATCTCGTCGTACAGGCGTGCAGCTTCGAACATGGGCCTAGCCTCGCGCGTAGTTCATACGAGACGAGGGGCAACGAGCGGGTATGTCGAGAAGTCGATCCATGGGTGAGGCCATCCTTTGGTCTGTCGCGTCGAGCGTCCTTGCGCGGCGGGTGCAGCTTTGACGTCGCCCTGGCCAGGCCTTGTGAATGGCGCTGACGGCAACGGTCGACTGCCGAGATGAAGCGGCGCAGTGGACGATGGAGTGTGACAACGGGTCGGGCGCGATGTTGCAACCCGCCGTTGTCGCCACGTCCACATACTGGCTGGCGCAGAAACAAAGACCAGTCGTCCCGTTCCCAAGCAAGAGAGGGAAATTTCCTATGGACGAGACTGATCAGTGAAGCGCGCTCCCGACACGCCTGTCGAAAAGCGCTGGACGGCTCGAGCGCAGGAAGCGTCAGCCGTTGGCCGGACGCCCCCACCGCTCGGCCTCGGGGTACAACAACCCCAGCGTCCGCCGCGCCTGGGCGGCCTCGAGGTAAGGGAACAGCAGCCTGACCAGGTCATCGATGTCCAGACGCTTGCCTGCCAGCGTGGGCGCACACATCCAGAGCTTGACCTGCAGGTCGCCGGCGATCGGGTAGGCATGGGGCGCGGCCAATGACTTGAAGCGGATCGGTGTCAGGGCAGGCAAGGCGCTGAACCCTGAGCGACAGAACATCAAGCGAATGGTCAGGTGCTTCTGATCGACGTCGAAGCCATCGAAGGTCACCCACGGCACCGGTTCCAGGGCGTTGGCAAAGCACAGCGTGTCGCGGGTCACGGCCAGCACGCGTTGCCCATGCCGCCGACGCAGGGCTTCGGCCACCGCCAGACCGCCCAGGCCGGGCAGCAGAAAGACCAGCGCCGTGATCGCCATCAGCAGCAGCAACGCCGCCGACAGGTTCGCCGCCAGCATCACCGTCGCCTGCAGGAGCCAGCCACCTACGCCCAGCAGCAGCACGCTCAGCACCGCGCAGGCGATGGCCTTGTCCAGGGAGGACTCGTAGAGCGTGAACGACTGGGTCGGCCCATCCGCCGCGTCCTGCAGCATGTCCAGATGGGCCTCGCGTGCAGCCTCATCCATGGCGCTGCAATCCATCCAGCCGCTGCTGCGCCCGGGCCGCGTCACGGTATGCCCCGAGCAGCGCGGCAACCTCGTCAGCACTCAGCTTGCGCCCGCCCCGGGCCAAGCCCGCCGAGAGGATGCGCACCTGCCCTTGGTTGGCGTCCACCAGCGCCTGATTGCAGAACGGCTGCATCTTCACCACACGGTGGGTCGGCAGCCCGTCGGCGTCGCTCAGGTGCAGGGTCTGTTTCAGCATGCCCATGGCTTCCTTGTCCACCTCGAAGTGCTCGACCTTGGCCAGGTCCACCGGGCCGTCCAGGGTGTCGACGAACAGCTGCCGCCGGGTCAGGCGCATGAACACGTGACGTCCGGCATGGCGGTGCTGCCAGGTGACCCACACGGCGCCCAGCAGGAGAAAGGCGCAGCAGGCGATCAGGTCGAGACGGCCCATCAGGAGGGTGATGCCTAGCAGCACCAGCAGACCGACCACGGCAACCGGGCCCCAGATCTTGTAGACGGTGGAATTGGTGAACAGGGTCTCTTCGGGCACGCGCTCGACGACCTGCTGGAGTTCGGTGATGGCGTGTTGGCGTTGGGCGGCGTGGGCGGGGTCGGGCTGGGGAGAGCCAGGGTGTTCAGGGATGCTCATGCGTAAGTCCTGGTCGCGGCCAAAGGCAGGCTGCACGTCGTCACGACTGCACGGCGTCGTCATCGGGGGGCGAAGAAGCCACCGAGAATGCCGCTCATGGGCGATCTACGGGCAGTGCCGTTGGGCCTGAAATAAAAGAGGACGGACATTGAAGTAGACGAGCGGAGGGCTGGCAACGGCGGTAGGCGTGCCGCACAACAAATGGACTACTGCTCACAAGGGGACATGCTGCAAGTGTGCGGGAGTTAACACTCAGGGCGTGCCGGATAAACGCGTGCCGACGCCATGACGGGTCACGCCTGATCGGTGATGTAGACCAGCACACTGCTCAGATCGCTCAACACGTCGGCGGCGTCGAGGGTGGCACTGCCGCTGTCCACTACGAGAAACCCGTCGAATGCTGCCGTGCTGACCAGGGTCAACCGCCCACCGGAGTCGTCTCCCACGGCCACATGCCCCTTGAAGTACGTGGCGACCTCGAAGGTGCGATTACGCTCTTCGATCTCGTCTGTCGAATAGATCAACACCTGGTCACAGAGAAAAGCGCCATCGTGGCGTTTCCAGCATTCGGCGATCCATGACTTACGAGAAAGGCCCATGCGATCGCATACCGCTGCAATAGCCGCCTCGCAAGCGCCTTCGGGGCCCTCGTCAGGATACATCACGGTTCGCCTCCTTCAGACGTTGACTCCATGCTGACATCATCCGTTGCCGGGCGGGGCTTACGCCAATGCCCTACTGCCCGGCCTGTGACACATTCCAACGCAAGCAGGGCCCTACCTGCGTCTATCGGCGGTAAGAAGGCGTACCTAACGGTATCGGCTGCGGGTTGGCGATGACCCAGTCCACTGCCCGTTCACAGAGTCGATCGCTGTGTTCGGCAGGGTCGTTGCCGTTCCTCAGTTCAACCGCAGATGCACGGGTTTCGGCCAGTGCCACGTCGCTCAAGGCCACGCCGCTCCCCAGATGCTCTACCAGCGCCTTCAGCATCTTCTTGAAATCGGCGTCCCAGTTGGCGCCGCCGTTGTCGTTGATTTCGATCCAGAGGCGACCACTGAGACGGATGACCTCCCCTTGCACCGTCGCCGCCGCGCCAGAGGACGGCACCAGCCATTCCCACAGTTGCTGATGCTGAGCAGGCCAGCCCTCTGCGGTCACGAGGATCGTGTCCTGACCGTTATGGAGCTGACGCGCAGCGACAGGCGGGACATCGAACACGCGATAGAGTGTCATCAGGGCAGCATCGGTGGCTGGCAACGCCTCGGGATTGAAACGCGCGCGATGAAACTCGAACTGCTGCCCGATACGCTGCACCTCGGCACGCTCAGCGTCCCCAATGGAAATACCTGCCGCCAACAAAAACCGAGCAATGCGCGCCATGGCCTCGATGTCCGCATTGGAGGTCGTGAGCAAGGCGAGGTGCAACAGGCTATCGGCCTGCCGAGTACTGACCTCGACATTGGCGCCTCGGCGGATCAGGTCAGCGACTGCGTCGGCCTTGTGGCTCTTGACCGCTGCCTGCAATGGTGTCTCGCCCTGATAATCCTGGGCCTCGAGATCGGCTCCCAGGTCCAGTAGCAGGTCGACTCCGCCCTTCCAGCTCGAACTGCGGTGATGCAGCGTCGTTCGTCGGTACTCGTCACGGGCGTCGATGTCCGCGCCCTGCTCCACCAGCCAGCTCGTCGGGGCAGTTGTAGAAACCGAGTGCCGTGCTCTTGCTGTAGCCGCCGGTGGCCTCGAGGCCGCATGTGTCGAAGACGGCCGTCAACTCGGTGAGAGACGCCTGCTCCAGCAGATCACCGAAATCCTTGGGGAGGGTTTTTCTTTTTCGTTTGGCCATGGGGCGGGCATCGTCCTGATGAGGTAAAGGTTAATCATAAGATGATCGATCATCGAGTGCAGGGTTGGGTGGCTCATGGCGGCGGTGCGTGCGATGGGCAGCTGGCACCGGATGTCAGCGACTCAGACGCAGACCCCGCTGCCTTGGTAGACTATGCCCATTCCACGCCAAGCGGCTTGATTCAATGCGACACACCTATCGCCGCCCTTTCTGAACTCAGCACGACACGCACCCTACATGCCTCAAGACTTCGCTGCACACGCACCCGCACGACGCCAGGATCCTTGCCGACGGTTTTCTGTTGCGCCGATGATGGACTGGACCGACCGCCACTGCCGGTTCTTCCTGCGCCTGCTCTCCCGCCACACCCTGCTCTACACCGAAATGGTCACCACCGGTGCCTTGCTCCACGGCGACGCGGCGCGTTTCCTGCGCCATGACGCCACCGAGCACCCGCTGGCCCTGCAACTGGGCGGCAGCAATCCTACCGACCTGGCCGCCTGCGCGCGCCTGGCCGAGGCGGCCGGTTACGACGAGGTGAACCTCAACGTCGGCTGCCCGAGCGATCGGGTGCAGAACAACATGATCGGCGCCTGCCTGATGGGCCATCCGGCGCTGGTGGCCGAGTGCGTCGCGGCGATGCGCGAGGCAGTGCAGATCCCGGTGACGGTCAAGCACCGCATCGGCATCAATGGGCGCGACAGCTATGCCGAGCTGTGCGACTTCATCGGCCAGGTGCGGGACGCGGGGTGCCGGAGCTTCACGGTGCATGCGCGGATCGCGATTCTCGAGGGGCTGTCGCCGAAGGAGAACCGGGACATCCCGCCGCTGCGCTATGACGTGGCGGCGCAGGTGAAGGCGGACTTTCCGGAGCTGGAGATCGTGCTCAACGGGGGGATCAAGACGCTGGCGGAATGCGAGGCGCACTTGCAGACCTTCGACGGGGTGATGCTGGGGCGGGAGGCGTATCACAACCCGTACCTGCTGGCGGAAGTGGATCAGCGACTGTTCGGCAGCGAGGCGCCGGTGGTGAGTCGGGCCGAGGTGCTGGCGCGGTTGCGGCCCTATATCGTGGCGCACCTGGCCGAGGGTGGGGCGATGCACCATGTGACGCGGCATATCCTGGGGCTGGGGCAAGGGTTCCCAGGGGCGCGGCGGTTCCGGCAGTTGCTGTCGGCGGACATTCACAAGAGCGATGATCCGTTGGGGGTGTTCGATCGAGCGGCGGAGTTGATGGTGGGGCGGTAGGCTGGGATGGAAGGTGCTGGGCGGGTGTGGTGAGCATTTGGGAGATGGGTGGCTGATTTCGTGGGCCCTGCGGGCCCACATTAGCACTTGGTAGAAACCATAGAATCTCCCACAGGTGACCGCGATTGCCTGCACCACTGCGGCAGGTGAACGACCTCAAAATCGAGCGACAGCAAAGCCTTGGATCCTGCCAACCATTACCATGTTCTCTGCACGACAAGGCGGCGGGTAAGCGCTCAAAGAAGGATCGTGCTGCCCTGAGTCACAACTACGGATGTGAGGGCTTGCCCGCGATAGCAGTGGTAACTCCAACACATGGCCAACAGGATGAAGGCTGACCTGCCAGCCTTGAGTTGAATGGACTGGCCCTATCGCTGGCAAGCCAGCTCCCACAAAGGGCCAGGGCAGGCTTGAGAAAGGTGGTGGGACGGTTGGCCTCATCGCTGGTAAGCCAGCTCCTACAAAGGGCCAGGGCAGGCTTGAGAAAGGTGGTGGGACGGCTGGCCTCATCGCTGGCAAGCCAGCTCCCACAAAGGGCCAGGGCAGGCTTGAGAAAGGTGATGAGGCGGCCACCGTCATCGCTGGCAAGCCAGCTCCCACAGGTACCTATTTCAAGCAGGCATCACCACGATGGCGACGCCGCCTGTGGGAGCAACTGTCTTCAGCGACCGTCTATCGGACTGGATCATCCATCCAGTCTTGGTCGTTTTTGATCATGGCGTTGAGGCGTACAGCCAACACCCGCATGCAGGCCACCATGGCAACTTTGGCGCATTTGCCTCGTGCTCTAAGGGCTGCATACCTGGCTTTGAATACTGGGTTGAATCGAGTCATGCTCAACACGCACATGTACAACGTACGACGTAGCCTGCCGCGACCACCATAGATATGTCGCTCACCCGTCTTGTCGCCGCTGTCATTGTTGAAGGGTGCTACACCGACAAGTGCAGCGATATGCTTCCCACTCACTGATCCAAGTTCAGGC